>NZ_JAETXJ010000001.1 GCF_022508225.1 Desulfovibrio sp. UIB00
CACGCAGCCGTTGGGGCAACCGTCGAACTTGAACTTGAACTTGTAGGGGAAGGCGGGACGGTGCAGTTCGTCCTGATAGTCCATGGTCAGCGTGTAGCACATGTCCTGCGTGTTGTAGCAGGCATATTCACAGCGCGACTGACCAAGGCAGGCTTCAGGCGTACGCAGGTTGGAGCCGGAACCACCCAGGTCGACGTTCATCTTGTGGGTCAGTTCGTGGAAGATTTCTTCCAGCTGGGGGGTCTGGGTACCGAGCAGCACGATGTCACCGGTGGAGCCGTGCATGTTGGTCAGACCGGAACCACGCAGATCCCAAATATCGCACAGGTCGCGCAGGAACTTGCTGTGGTAGTACTTGCCGGAAGGCTGCGCCACACGCATGGTGTGGAAGTGCGCCACGCCGGGGAACATTTCGGGCTGGTCGCAGTAACGGCCGATAACGCCGCCGCCGTAACCAAACACACCCACGATGCCGCCGTGCTTCCAGTGTGTTTCCATTTCGTTGTAGGAAAGCTCAAGCACACCCAGAAGGTCTTCAGGGCAGTCCACAGGGATCTGATAATCAAGACCCTTGGGATTCTGGGCCCGAGAGGCCGCCTCCTGTTTGATGTCGGACACAAAGCTCGGCCAAGGGCCGCTTTCAAGCTGGTCCAACAAGGGGGTTGCATGTTTCGCCATTGCCATACCTCCACATGGTTTGTTTGTATCACGCGCTTGCGTGACGTGCCGGTCAACTGCGGCGATCCGGTGCGGCAATCCGGGGTACAGGCGCGAAATCGCTGCCCGTGCATGGCGGGATACTCCCCCCAGCACACGCATGAAGGTAAAACCTGCATGCGCCCGCCCCGTAAAATCGGGACGCCCCAAGGGATCGCGGATAACGGACGTGCAAGGGCCACCGACCGTCAGGCCGCAACGCGGTCAAAACACTGATTAGCCCATTTTCCACTTAATGACAACCGGGGCGGCATGATATACGCAAAAGGCGCAAGAATACCCGGCGATCAAGGCTTTGCGACACAATGCACGTGAGCACAGCATGCCAAAATCATTACTTTAGGCGAGGCGCGGAGGCATTTTTTTACGTAAAAAAGCAACTTTTTTCTTAAATATTGTACTATTTTTCACAACAATGCCGCACAGCCTTGGCAAAGTGCTTTCTTGCGCGTATGATCAAAATGGAATGTGCGGATGCGCCGCACCAACAAAGGCCTCGCATGGCCATATCCGCAAGGGTTAGCATTATAATGAAAGACGAACTTGGACTGTACTATCACCCGCAGGCGGGCAATGCCCTTTCGCGCGTCTACGTGCGCCGCGGGCCTGACGGCGAGGTTGAATTTCGCCTCTGGCGCGCCGACCATCCCGAAGTGTGGGAACGTCACCCATGGCTGAGCATGGCTGTGGTGCGCAGTGCCGCGCGCATGTATCAGCAAGAACGCAATGCCGACTCTGACCCCCTGCTGCTGTACGACATCGCCGTGGCCCGTGCCCTTCTCCAGGAGGACGAAGCGTGAACGGACGCTGGCTGCTGGCCAACCGCGATTTTCTCGTGCGCGATCTGGTGCGCGACTATTGCACTGTTTACAGCCTGCTGGCCGACCAACGCCGCCGCTTTGACGTGGACGGAGCCGTTTCTTACACGGCCTTGCGCGACCTTTTGGGCGAGGCCATGCGCAAGGGCGTTTTCTGGCGGCTCAAGGATACGGCCCATCACCTTTTCCGCAACAGCCCCGGCATAGAGGCCATGGCCCCCGGCGGCATGCCGCCGCTGGAGCTGCTTTTGCCGGAAGAACCCGCCGATGACAACGGCAATACTGCAGAGATGGCGCAGATCACTGCCCTGCGCCGCCATGCGGACAATGTGCTGCCCGGTGGCGCTCATGCCCAGAAGGCTTTTGAAACTCTCATTGACTGGTGCATCGGCTATGCCTTTCACGAATGCGCCAAACTGAAGGAAGACGCCTTTCAGGGCCAGCACTACGCCAATCGTCTTATACAAATTTCGCGCAGGCCCGGGGTCACGGCAGACATGTACAACCCCTTGCGCGGCCTTGGCGGCCAAACTTCTGAAAGCTCCTCACGCGAACTGTCGCGCATCATGCACGTTCTGGCCCACGGGCTGCGGCTTCTCACGAGCTATCTGGCGGTCGAACGGCACAACGCCCATCTGGCGCGCTGGCTTGCCACCGAGGAAGACTTTGCCCGCCAGGTCTTTGGCGCAGGTTACGAGCACCTTCTGGCTTCGCTCTTCGGCAATGACAGGGAGCGCCTCTACCTTCTGGCTGCCAGGGATTTTCTCAATGCTGGCCGCCGCAACCCTGCGCTGGCCCTGCTCGCCCGAGCACGCGATCGTGGCAGTCTGGGGCAGGAAGGCCTTGCCCTGCTGCATGAACTGGAATGCGCCGCCGCGTCTGAGGCCGACTGTTCCGGCCTGTGCGCCGCCTGCGGCAAAAAGAACACACTCCCCTGCCTGCCCTATCTGAGCGGTCAGGGGCGCGGATGTGCATGACGGTCAGACCGCTCCTTGTTTTTCTTGTTGCCCTGCTTTGCGCCGCGCTTTTGAGTGGCTGCGGTTCACGCTCCTGGCGTAAGGGCGGGGTTCCCGGCAGCCGCCCTTATACAGTGCGCGGCAAGACTTACTATCCCCTCAAGTCAGCCAACGGTTTTGTGGAAGAAGGCACGGCCTCATGGTACGGGCCCGGGTTCCACGGCAAAACTACGGCCAATGGCGAGACCTACAATCAGTACGCCATGACGGCGGCCCACAAGCTGCTGCCGCTGGGCACCAAGGTACGCGTCACCCATATGGGCAGCGGGCGCTCCATCATTGTGCGCGTCAACGACCGTGGGCCTTTTGTGGACGACCGAGTCATTGACCTCTCCCGCGCTGCGGCCAGCCGCCTGAATATCCTTGGCCCCGGAACGGCGCGGGTGCGCATTCAAAGTATGGGCGGCGTTGAACGCATGAAAGAAGACGGCGACCTCACCGGGGCTTTTTATGTGCAGGTTGGGGCATTTGCCGACAGAGTGAACGCCGACAACCTCATCAATATCCTTTCCCAGACCGGCAAACGCGGACGCCTCATATACGGCAGCAACAACATGTGGAATGTGCAGGTGGGGCCGTGGCCCGATTCTTTCGGAGCGCAGCAAGAGCTTGATATTTTCCGCGCCATGTATCCCGGCGCTTTTGTAGTGGGCGACAATTAGGGACAGTGTATAATTGTTCTTTTGCCCTCTGGCTGCGTCAGAAAGCCTTTTTTACTCCGGTCGAGTACTCTCATGTACACTCCTTCGTAAAAAAGGCTTATCTTCCTTGCCAGAGAACAAAAAAATCAATTATACATTGTCCCTAAACAATTTTTGCGACAACCGCTCCTGCGCAGCTTTCAAATTAACTCTAGTCTTGGACAACAAGAAACCCCGCTTGCGCGGGGTTTCATATTTCTGGAATGTGGCTGACTGCTACAGGTTGGCTGCGTACCAGTCGCCAGCAAGGCGCAGGCCCTGGCGCACGTCAAACTGGGGGCCGTAGCCCAGCAGCTTTTCCGCGCGGCTGATATCGGCAAGGGAGTGCCGCACATCGCCAGCACGGAAGTCGCGATGCACGCATTCGGCGCTCATGACTTCGGGCTTGTGGCGGGCCACTTCTTCCTTGATGAGGTCAAAAAGCTCATTCAGGGTGGTGCGCTGGCCAAAGGCCACGTTGTAAATCTTGTTGGTGGCTTCGCCCTGTGCAAAGCTGGCAAGCAGATTGGCCTGCACAACGTTGTCGATATAGCAGAAGTCGCGGCTGGTTTCGCCGTCGCCGTTCACAAAAACGGTTTCCTTCTTGATAAGGCTGGCGAACCACTGAGGAATAACAGCGGCATACGCGCCGTAAGGATCCTGACGCTGGCCGAACACGTTGAAATACCGCAGGCCAACACTGGAAAAGCCATAGCAGCGGTTGAACACGTCTGCATACAGTTCGTCCACGTACTTGGTGACAGCATAAGGGGAAAGCGGGCTGCCGATCTTGTCTTCCACCTTGGGCAGTTCGGGCGAATCACCGTAGGTGGAGGAAGACGCGGCGTACACAAAGCTCTTCACGCCCGCATCGCGCGCTGCCACAAGCATGTGCAGATAACCGGTGATATTGCAGCTGTTGGACAACAACGGGTCGTCAATGGAACGCGGCACAGAACCAAGGGCCGCTTCGTGCAGAACATGCTGCACACCCTTGCAGGCGGCGTGGCAGGTGTCGATATCGCGAATGTCGCCTTCGATGAAGCTAAACCGACTCCACGCTTCTGGGCCAACGATGTCGCGCACCATGTCCAGATTTTTCTGGTAGCCGGTAAGAAAGTTGTCCAGACCAACCACGGTCTGCCCAAGTTTCAGCAGATGTTCCAGCAGGTTGGAGCCAATAAAGCCCGCAACGCCGGTGATAAGCCAACGCGAAGGCTGGGCAGTCATGGATTTGGTAAGATCGGAATACGCGCTCATTTTTGCGTCCTGTTTTCAGATTTCCGGCCTGCGCCAAGGCATACTCCCGGGCAGCAGAACCATCCCTCTTTTACCCTGTAGCAGCGCGACTGTAAAGCCGCAGCGGCCTGCGCCGCCTATATATGCAAAAGCTTCTCCCCTTTTCATAACACGGTTGTAGTGCTATAGGCTTGCGCATGCGACACAAGCCCGCAGGGCAAGCGCCGAACAAGGGAGAGCGCCGAGCATGAAGATCATTGTTCTGGGCAACCAGACCAAAGCCATGAGCAACTTCTGGAGTGTATTGATCCGGCACATGCGCAAGGCCGGGCACGAGGTAGTTTGCTGCGCCCCGCCAGGCGATGCCGATGCTGAAGCAGCACTGGCCGCTCAGGGCGCGCGCCTGCGACACTATTCGCTGGACAGAAAGGGGTTGAACCCCCTGAGCGACCTGCGCACCACGCGTGAGCTGTTCCGCCTTTTCAGGGACGAAAAGCCGGACCTGCTTTTCGCCTCCACCATCAAGCCTGTGATCTACGGCTGCATGGCGGCGAGAGCGGCTGGGGTTCCCCACGTTTATGCCACCATCACCGGCCTTGGTTATGCCTTTGAGGCTGATTCCTTCTTCAAGAAATGCGTCAACCTTCTGGGCCGCCTGCTCTACCGCGTGGCGCTTTCGGGCGCGGAAGGCGTTTTTTTTCAGAATCAGGACGACATACAGGTTTTCCGCCAATCGGGCATCCTCGGGCGCAATGCGCGCGTGCTTACGGCGCGCGGCACCGGAGTGGATACCAAGCGCTTTGCCCCCAGCCCTTTCCCCAACTATTCCGCCGATGGCCGTCTGAGCGGTTCGCCCGTTTTTCTGCTGGTGGCGCGGCTGCTTGAAGCCAAGGGTTTGCCGGAATATGCTGAAGCCGCACGGTTGCTCAAGGCCCGGTACCCTGATGCCCGCTTTCAGGTGCTCGGCCCGCCGGAAAAAGGCCTTGGCAGCGTGAGCATGGAACAGATGGATGCATGGCAGAATCAGGGCTGCATAGAATACCTTGGTGAAACACGCGATGTACGCCCCTATGTGGCTGCCGCCCATGTGCTTGTGCTGCCCTCTTGGCGTGAGGGAACACCGACCTCTATTATGGAGGGAATGAGCATGGGCCGCCCCGCAGTGGTCACTGACGCCCCCGGCTGCCGCGAGGTTGTGCGCAACGGCGTCAACGGCTATCTTGTGCCGATACGCAACCCGCAGGCGCTGGCAGGCGCCATGGAATCCTTTATCACCAACCCTGAAAGCATTGCCCGCATGGGACAGGCCGGGCGCGAACTGGCCCTGAGTGAATTTGACGCAGAAAAAGTGGCAGCGCGCATTCTTGTAGACATGCGTGCGCCCGCCATTGAGGATACCCTATGATAAGCACATACCGCATGGCCATGATGCAGGTTCTGGATCTGATATGCATTTTGCTGGCTCTCAG
Source organism: Desulfovibrio sp. UIB00 (assembly GCF_022508225.1). Classification (NCBI taxonomy): domain Bacteria; kingdom Pseudomonadati; phylum Thermodesulfobacteriota; class Desulfovibrionia; order Desulfovibrionales; family Desulfovibrionaceae; genus Desulfovibrio; species Desulfovibrio sp. UIB00. The sequence goes on from NZ_JAETXJ010000001.1 coordinate 5,940, forward strand.
CATTTCCGGCTTTCTGACGGTCGAATCCGATCTGAGCATTTTTCACGACTATACGGGCGCTACGCTCTTTACCATCTTCTTTTACATGCTCTTTTTTTACATCCTTGATGCGTACAGCGTTGGCAACGAGGACTTCAAGGAAACCGTGGGGCGTGTGCTGGTAGCCTGCCTGCTAGGCATTGTCTCTTCGGCTACCGCATCCTATGCCTTTCAGCACTGGCGTTTTGACCGCGAAACCGTGGCCATGCTTTTTGCCCTTTCACTGGCCTTTTCACTGGGCTGGCGCTGGATTTACCACCTCAATGCCGAAAGGCTCACCCATCCGCTGCGCATTTTGCTGGTAGGGGTGGACCGCGCGGGCAAGGTGCGCCAGTTGCTGGCAGAGGGCCTGCCCAAGGCCGAGATTCTTGGCTATGTCGGCGAGCGCGATCAGGGGCCGGATGCCGGGCCCTGCCTTGGTGCCCCCTTCATGGCACTGGACATTGCCAAAGAAAAACAGGCGACCATGATCCTGTTGCTGCCTGACGCGCCCATTGACGACGACATCGCCCATGATCTGCTGGAAGCAAAGTTGCGCGGCAGCATGGTGGTGGATATCCGCAGTTTTTACGAGCACGTGGTGCAGCGCCTGCCACTCTCGCAGATCAACGATGAGTGGCTGTTGCAGACCGAAGGCTTTTCGCTGAACACGCGCGGCTCGTTGCGCAGGCTCAAGCGCGCCCTCGATGTGCTGATTTCATTGCTCCTGCTCATTCCCGCAGCACCCATCATGCTGCTGACCGCCATTGTGGTACGGCTGGAATCGCCCGGCCCGGTCATTTACAAACAGGATCGCGTGGGCCTTTTTGAAAAGGAATTTACGGTCTACAAGTTCCGCTCCATGCGCGCCGATGCTGAAAAGAACGGAGCCGTATGGGCCAGCGCCCATGATGCGCGCGTGACAAGGTTCGGCAAGTTCATCCGCAAGGTGCGCATAGACGAACTGCCCCAGATATGGAACATTCTGAAGGGCGACATGAGCTTCATCGGCCCGCGCCCCGAGCGTATGGCCTTTGTGACCAAGCTCAAGGAAACCATCCCCTACTACAGCCTGCGGCATACGGTTAAACCCGGTCTCACCGGCTGGGCGCAGGTGTGCTATCCCTACGGCGCGTCAGAAGACGATGCCCGCCGCAAACTGGAATACGACCTGTATTACATCAAGAACATGTCCATTCTCCTGGATATAAATATCGTGTTCAAGACGGTCGGCGTTGTGCTCTTCCCTAAGGGAGCACGATAGTCCGAGACTGAAAGCGCATAGCAACTAAAATGACAAAAGCCCCGCTGGATAATCCTGCGGGGCTTTTTACGACCTTGAAAAAAGGGGAACTAAGCCATTACTTCCGCGATACTTTCAGCGGAACTTCTCAGATAGGTTGCAAAATCGCTGCCGCTGAGCGCCTGCGAAAAGATATACCCCTGAATGATACTGCAACCATTTTCTGCCAAGAAATCAATCTGTTCCCTCGTTTCAACCCCTTCGGCTACTGTTGCCATGCCAAGACCGGAGGCGAGAGTCAGCACGGTTTTGACAAGTTCGTTGGAGGCATTGAGCGGTGCGTTAATGCCGTCAATGAATGACTTGTCGATTTTCAGGCTGGCGATGGGCATGGTGTGCAGGTAGTACAACGATGAATACCCGGTTCCAAAGTCATCCAGATATATCTGTATTCCCTGCTCGCTCAACGCCGCTATGGCCCGCGACGCTTCAGCCATATTGGACATAAAGGCCGTTTCGGTGATTTCCATGCCCAGATGCTCGGGGCGCATGTCTTCCCGGCCCAGCACATCCAGCACATCATCCACAAATGTTTCAGCAATGATGCTGCGCCCGGACATGTTCACAGACATATGGACATTCCCTAGGCCCTGCTCCCTCCATTCCCTCTGCTGCCGACACGCCTTGCGCAGTACGTACATGTCGAGCCGCCGCACAAGCCCGGTTTCTTCAGCCAGGGGGATAAACACAGAGGGAGGAATCCACGTGCCGTCAGCGCGCTTCCAGCGCACCAGAGCTTCACAGCCTGCAACTGCGCCGTTGGCGATATCAATCTTGGGCTGGTAGTGCACCTCAAAGGCGGCACTGTCCATGGCGCGGAAAAGCTCAGTTTCCAGCGCCATGCGGTCGTTGGCCGCCACCGTGAGGTCTTCTGTAAAAAACGTATGCGTGTTCTTGCCCTTGGCCTTGGCTCTGTACATGGCAAGGTCGGCGCTTTGCATCAGAGCCTCCACGGTGGTGCCGTCGCCGGGGTAGCAGGCAATGCCAATGCTCGCGCTAAGATAGATGGAATATTCGTCCACGTAAAAGCAGCGGTTCAACGAATGCAGCACATTGTTTGCCAGGGCCTCAAGCTGGACCTTTCCCTGCGCCTTGCCCACAACAATGACAAATTCATCGCCGCCAGTACGGGCCACGCAGTCATCCTGCCGGGCCAGATACGTCAGACGCTCCGCAGCCTGCCGCAGGAGCTTGTCGCCCAGCGAATGCCCGAAGCTGTCGTTCACCTGCTTGAAGCGGTCAAGGTCGATGAGCAGCACGCCTACCATGCCCCCGGATTCATGCACTTCCTGCATGGCGGTTATGAGCCGCGTTGCCACCAGAGCCTTGTTGGCAAGCCCTGTGAGCAGGTCATGGTTGGCCCTGTAGGCCAGTTCCCTCTCCATTGCCGAGCGTTCCGAAATATCCAGCAGGGAAATGACAGACAGGCCGCTCTCTGGAACTTTTGCCCGGGTTACCAGCACATTGATGGTTTTTCCCATGCCGCTCCGGATTTCTGCTTCATATTTTTCACTGCCCCGTGTTGCAGAAGAGCCGAACGACAACGGCGAATGCCCTTCGCCCTTTCCCAGAAATCTGCTTATGAAGAGCTTTCCTTCAATCTCGTCCTGTGGCATGCCCACAAGGTTGGAAAATTCCGTATTTGTCAAAAATATCAGCCCTGTGCTGCTGATAACAGCCGTTGCCGTGCCGGTATTCATGAACAGGGTCTTGTACCGCTCTTCTGAACGTTGCAGTTCCTTACGTGTCGTTTCCAGATCCGTTATGTCCACAAACGATTCCAGAAAAATCTCTTCGCCCTTCATCTCAATGGCGCGCACGGATTTGACGATGGTCTTCATGGTGCCGTCCACAGACGTCAGCTGGCCTGCGAGCAGCTCGCCCTTGGGATTGCCCTTGCTCATGGGGCAGAGGTCCACCCCGCCGGGGCAGATAAATTCATGGCAGGGCCTGCCCACAATTTCATCAGCGGGCAAGCCGATGAACTGTTGCGCAAAAGCATTGATGCTGCGAACTTTCAGGCTGCCCGGTTCAATGGTGATTACGCCAGCCTGAAGAGTATCGAGCGTCTGTTGCAAAAACTTTTCGTTGGATTGCAGGGCGTCGATCATGCTGTTGATCTTCAGGGAAAGGTCAAATATTTCGTCATCACCCTGAATATCAATCTTTTTCAGCGGTTCGCTGCTCTTCTCAATATGCTGCGCCTGCCGCTGCATGGAGAGAATGCGCCTGAGTATCTGCTTTTCTGTAAACACCAAAAATGCAATCAACATGCCCATGCCTGTGACGACAATCAGAATAAAATTCTGCAAAAACATGCGCTTGCCAAGCTGGGCAATTTCCCGGCCTGTCACAAGCCGCAGACAAAAGGCCGCACAGTCAAAAACATCGCGCACCACTGAATATGAATTGATGCTGCCGTCTTCGCGCACTATTTTGAAGGCGTTCATATCATCCGCAGCCACGGGCAGGCTGTTGAACGCTTCCACCGGCAGCACGGTAAAACGAAGCAGGGTATCGTGTTCCACATCCTTTATAAAATCCGCATCAATTGCGCGGGTCATGAAAACCACACCGTTGGCGGGCAGGAGCATGGCCGTATCGCGTATTTTCTGGGCCGCAATAATGTGTGGCACAGAACCAAGCATAATGATCCCTGCAAGGCCTTCTTCTGAACTGCCCTCAAGCCTGTTGACCAGTTGCGCGTAAAGACGTTGTGCCTCGTCTGCAAGATCAGGCTTGCGCCAGTCCGCATCGTCTTCAACCATGTGAACGTTTGCGGCATCTCTGCTGACATAGGCAATGGACGACAGATTCAACTTTGCCAGCATCTGCTGCCGCAGGTTGGTTCGGGCAAATTCATCATTATTGTCTTGTATGAACCTGTAGGCATCATCCCAACATGCCCAGTCCACCGCGATATGGCTTAGCTGTGTTTCCTGCGCATGGATGTGGTTGCGCAGTTGTTTCATTTTTTCGGCGGAACTGTTGCTCTCAATGGCATCCACGCCGCGCACCACCACCAATTCGGACGTGACATAGGAAATAAGCACGAACAGCCCGACTATGGCGGCGCACACAATAAAGGAAAGCTGCTTTATACGCATAGATCACCTGCCCGGTGTGCGGGCCTGCCAAGGCAAGCCTCCTGAGCGACATGCGGGGCTGCACGCCAACAGCGTGTGGGAAGGGATAAAATGATGCGGCCGGGCTTGCAGGGCGTAGCCCGCCGTTCCGCTGTCAGCATTCGCATAGCCTCTCCCGAATTTTTTGGAAAAAGCAGTGAGCAGTGGCGGTTTCGATAAATACTGATCTCAGGCTACCTTTTTGCGGAGAACTTTTCCACCGCCCGTTGCACCCTAATTTCCCTGCCCATAAAAAAAGCCCGCCATAGGCGGGCCGAAACAAAAAATATTTACTGCGCAGTGGATGCACATCACAAAATTATCAAAGAATGCTCGGTTGCCTCGCTATGAGTTCTTCAAGCACCACGGCATCGGCAGGCAAAAAGCCGAGGGCAAAGGCTTCCTGCGGCTCGACCCACCGTAGATTTTGCCCTTCTTCGCCACAGGGTTCGCCCACAAATTCGGTGACATGAAAAAAATACAGCCGAACACTGAAGCCGCGCTCCACATACTCATGGTCAAGGCTTTTCCAGAACACGGCCTGACGCACGCCCACGCCAAGCTCTTCAGCCAGTTCGCGTTTGAGGGCGTCTTCGGGACTTTCCCCGGCTTCGAGCTTGCCGCCGGGAAACTCCCAGTACCCTTCAAGAGGCTTGTCGCTGAGGCGCTGGCTGGCCAGAAACCTCTTGCCCCGCCAGATGATGCCCGCAGCTACTTCTATATGTTGCATGCCACTCTCCACACCGGGCGCGCGGCCCTGGAGCAGTTTTGGGTGAAAACGTATTTATACTATTGCACCAAGCTGTTACGTCACGCAACGCCTTTGTGGGGGTGCCAGCAAAACCTGTCGGTCAATCCTGCTCCACGTTCCACTTCTCCCGCACAGCCGTCATGCCTTCTTCAAGTGTGGTCATTTCTTCCAGAATGGCTTCGCTACGCTGTTTGCACGATTCAAAGGTCTTGAGCAGATCGCTGGAACGGGCGTGGTCGGCGTACACATCCGGGTCGGCCAGCTGGCCTTCCACAAGGGCTTGCTGGTCAAGCACCGAGGCAAGCTCTGTTTCCAGTGCTTCGTAACGGCTTTGCAGGGGCTTCAGCTCCTTGTGCAGAGCATTGCGCCTGTCGGCCTGCTCGCGTTTGATGCGCTTCTGTTCATCGCGCGACAAAGGCTGCGCGGCGGGCGCGTCCGCCTGCCGGGCGTTGTTGCCCGATGCATTGGCGGCACTCTGGGGGCTTTCGCCCAAACCGTTCTGACGGGCACGGCGGTTCTCGTCGTACGAGGCAAAATCGGGGAATATGGTCAGCCCGTTTTCGTTGAGTTCCCACGCTTCGGCCCCGACCTGCGAAAGCAGCCAGCGGTCATGCGCCACCATGAGCAGGGTGCCGTTAAACTTCTGTAGCGCGCTCACCAGGGCTTCGCGGCTTTCGAGGTCAAGATGGTTGGTGGGTTCGTCCAGCAGCAGAAAATTGCAGCGCTTCAAAAACAGCGTTGCCAGCACAAGGCGGCTTTTTTCGCCGCCTGAAAGGGCGCTCACCTGCCGTTCAAAATAATCCTGCCCCAGCATGAAGAGCCCGAGAACGCTCATCAGTTCTTCTTCAGTGGTGCGCGGATCTGAAAGACGGCGGATCTCGCCAAGCACTGTGGTATCGCCCCGCAAGGTGTCCATCTGATGCTGGGTATAGTAGCCCATGCGCATTTGCGATGCTGTAACCACATTGCCGCCGCACCGCTCCAGCGTACCGGCCAGCAGCTTGAGCAAGGTGGACTTGCCGCAGCCGTTGTGCCCCACCAGCGCCACCCGCTGCCCACGGAACAGGGTCAGGGTCAGGGGCGGCCACATGGTTTTGCCGTCGCCAAAATGAAATTCCAGGTCCGCAGCAGACAGAACAATCTTTTCTGAATGCGGAGCTTCGGGCCAGCTGAAATTCAGCTCTTTGCGCTTGGGTTCCGGTCTGTAGTCTTCCAGCTCTTTTTCGAGCTTTTTGGCCATCTTCATCCGGGAACCCGCCTGACGGGCCTTGGTGGCCTTGGCGCGAAAACGCTCTACAAAGGCCATCTTGCGGTCAAGGTCTTCCTTGAGGGCGCGGGCTTCACGCTCACGCTGGGCGTTGTATTCGTCCTGAAGTGTCAGAAACTGCGTGTAGGTGGCCTTGCGGAACACGGGCTTGGACAGCCCGAGGTAGAGAACGTGCGTGCCGACATTGTCCATGAACACACGGTCGTGGGCCACAAATACCAGCGCGCCGCTGAAGTCCATAAGGAAGGACTCCAGCCATTCCACGGCTTCCACGTCGAGATGGTTGGTGGGTTCGTCCAGCAGCAGCACATCGGCGCCGGCGGTAAGCACGCGGGCCAGCTTGGCGCGCTCGCGCCAGCCGCCGGAGAGTTCGCGCAAGGTGCGGTTCCACTTGTTTTCGGCAAAGCCCAGCCCGGAAAGCACGGCCTTGGCCCGGTGCTCGGGATTGTAACCGTAAAGAGCCTCAAGCTCGCCCTGACGGTGCATCAGGGAGGTCAGACGAGACTCGTCCTTGCTGGCGGCGGCTTCTTCCCATTCGGCCCAAAAATCGCTCCAGTCGTGCAGCACGTCCAGCACGTAGGTCAGCAGCGGCGTTTCGAGGGATGCCTCTGAAAGCTCCTGCTCCACAAAACCCAGGCGGCAGCCACGTGGCAGAATTACCCGCCCGCCGTCAGGGCTTTCCACCCCGGCCAAAAGGCGCAGCAAGGTGGATTTGCCTGTACCGTTGGGCCCGCAAACGCACAGCCGCACGCCGGAATCCACTTCCAGCGAGAAGTTGCTGAGAATGTCCCGTCCGCCAAATGCCTTGGAAAGTTCCTGTATGGTGATCTTCACAACCAGCCCTCGCGGCGGTAGCCGTCGATGGCTTCGGTCATGCCTGCCTCAAGGCTCACGCGCGGCGCAAAGCCCAGTTCGCGGCAGATGCGGCTGTTGTCGCACAGCCACCCGGCCTGACGGGCTTCACGGTATTTGTCCAGATTCCAGGCCGGGGCGCGCCGCAGCCCACGCCCCAAAAGGCGGCGGGACACGGCATCGGCAGCCACGGCAAAGGCCGTGGACAGCCCGGCAGTACAAGCCATGACAGGCAAAGGCATGCGAACTATGCGCACGCTGCGGGGTGCGCGGCCAAGGGCCTTGTCCACCGCTGCGCCCATGACCCGGCAAAAGCCGGACATGGTATAGGCCTCGCCGTCACTCAGATGATACACGCCGCTGGCTTCGGGCCTGCAAGCGCACAGCACGGCCTGAGCCATGTCGTCTGCATGTAGGGCGCTGACCGGAAATTCACGCCCGGAGCCAGGACTCACGGCCACATGGGCACGCATAACCCCCTGAAATACTGGCAGCAGCCCCTTGTCGCCCGAGCCATAGATGATGGGGGGGCGCAGTGTTACGAGGCTTTGCCCAAGAGCGCGCCCAAGTACCTGCTCTGTCAGCATTTTTGACCAGCCGTAGGCGGAAACCGGCGCAGGCGGCGTGGCATCGTCCACACCGGGGGCCGTGCCGGAAGGGCCGGTTGCCGCGAGGCTTGAAACCAGCACAAAACGAAAGTCCGCACCCAGCTTTCCCTCTCGGGAAAGGCTTGTAATGGCGTTGGCCATGCTGCGGGCGGCAAGGGCGTTGGCCCGCAGATAATCCTGCCAGCCAAGGCCAAAAAGCAGGGCTGCCATGTGAATGACCACATCCTTGCTGTGCAGGGCTTCTGCAAGCCCCTGACCCGTGCTCAGATCGGCCTGGACTGTTTCCACGCCCGCAGGCAGATGCCCGGTGCGCGAGGCAGCCCGAGTGAGGCAGGTGACCTGCGCTCCGGCTTCCAGCAGTTGCGGCAGCAGATGCCGCCCCACAAAACCAGTGCCGCCCGTAAGCAGCACTTTTTTACCCGCCAGATGCGGCGTATATACGGCGCTTTCAGTCATGGTCACGACTGAATCTCCCTGCGATAGATGCGGTAACGCTTGGTAAGCTGGCCCGAAAAATCTTCGAGCAGATCATTGACGGGCGTGTTGTCTTCCAGCACCCAGGAACCCTCAACCCACTGAAAATGCGGGTGTTGACGCGCCTTTTCCAGCATGAAGTCGAGCAGCAGCAAGGGCAGACCCATAAGACGGAATTCTTCGCGAATACCAAAAAGAATGATGCGGTAGCCGCCGCGAATTTCCGCGCGGGACTGCCACCAGTGCCACAATGCCGAGATGCCCAGCTTGCCGTTGAGCCGCCGCAAGAGCGGGGCCATGTCCGGCAGGGCAACCATGCCTGCGGCTGGCTGGTTATTGTGGAAGAACAGCACAAAAAATTCCGGATCAAGAACGCTTTTGAGTTCCTTGACGTGCTGCTCCGCCTCGCCGTCAGAAAGAGGAGAAAACCCCCAGTTCTTGGCCCAGGACACCTTGTACAGCTCCAGCATGGCGCGGATATCCTCCGCCAGTGTGGCCTTGCTGGAGGTGCGGCAGGTAAAGCGCGCTTCGGCCTTGAGGCGCGTCACCTCCTCACTGAGCCATTCCGGCGGCGTAAGGCGCGAGCGTTCAATCTGATAGGCGAAAAGGTCCTGCTCCTTGCGCAGATGCCACGTTTCGAGCAGTTCTGCGTAATACGGCGGATTCCAGGGCATCATGATGGTGGGCGCAAGGTCAAAGCCGTGCACCAGCAGGCCGCAGGTATAGTTGGCCGAGGGATTCAGCGGCCCGCGCATAAAGCGCATGCCCTGCTTGGCCAGCCAGCCGTGCGCCGCATCCAGCAGAGCGTGGGCGGCCTCTGGATCATTGGCGCACTCAAAAAAGCCGAAGGCTCCGCACTTTTCATTGGCATAGGCATTGTACTTTTCGTCCACAATGGCGGCTATGCGGCCAATGGCGCGGCCATCACGCAACACAAGAAAGAGCTCGCGGCGGGCGCTTTCCCAAAAGGGATGCTCGCCGGGCGTGAGCAGTTCACGATCCTGACTCTTGAGGCCAGGTGTCCACAGGGAGCCACGCTCGTACAAGCTCCACGGCAAATCCATGAACTGGTCAAATTCCTGCTTGGAGCGGGCGGGGATAACGGTAAGCGACATGATTTAGTCCAAATCCAGGCTGCCGCAATAAGCGCCCAGGTCTTCAATGCCCAGCTTTTCACACAGGGCGGGGAGTTCCTCTGCCAGGGCAAAGGCACAGTCGGGCCGCATGAAGTTGCCCGTGCCAACCTGCACGGCGCGCGCGCCCACCAGTAAAAATTCCAGTGCGTCCTCGGCGGTGACAATACCGCCAATACCGATAACGGGGATATTCACGGCCCGGGCCACCTGCCACACGCAGCGCAGGGCCACGGGCTTGATGGCTGGGCCGGAAAGCCCGCCCACCACGTTGGCCAGCGAGGGCTTGCGGCTGTTCAGATCAACAGACATGCCGAGCAGTGTGTTGATGCACGAAATACTGTCCGCGCCCGCGTCTTCGACGCTGCGGGCCATAAGGGCGATATCCGTCACGTTGGGCGAAAGCTTGACCATAACGTGCTTGCCCGGCGCGGCGCGGCGCACGGCAGCCGTAACCTGGGCGGCAAGCGCCGGATCCTGTCCAAACAGCACGCCGCCTTCCTTGACGTTGGGGCAGGAGACGTTCACCTCAAGGGCGGCAACGCCTTCCTCAGCATTGAGACGGGCGGCAAGTTCGGCGAATTCATCCACCGAACCGGCGTAAATATTGGCGATAACGGCTGTTTCCTGCCAGGGCAGGCGGGGCAGCTTGTCTTGGCAGAAAACCTCGACTCCGTCATTTTGCAGACCAACGGCATTGAGCATGCCTGCGGTGGTTTCCACAATGCGCGGCGTGGGGTTGCCCTGGCGCGGCAACAGGGAAAGACCCTTGGCTACCAGACCGCCAAGCGAGGCAAGATCGCCGTAAGAGGCAAACTCCAGCCCGTAGCCGAAGGTGCCTGAAGCCGTGAGCACAGGGTTCTTAAGGGTCAGATCGTGCGTCTGCCCCTTGAGTGTGACGGAAAGATCCATGCCGCTTTCTCCAGATTGCCGGCATCCGGCATTTTGTGCGTGGCTTCGCCCGGCAAGACAGGCCCGCGCATCCCCACGCGACCGCCAGTTCGCCGGTGCGGCGCGCTATGGCCGTAAGGGATGCCGCATGCGGGTGTTAACGTCGTTTCAGGAATCAAGGAAGCGCAGGCAAAACCTACAGTTCTACCTGATCCGACCAGAATACCGGGCCGTGGTTGCACACCTGCACCAGCCCTTCGCGCTTTGCTTCAACCGGCCAGGCTTCTGTGGTTTTGGTCACGCAGCCAAGGCACGCGCCCACGCCGCAGGCCATGCGGTTTTCAAGCGAAACCTGGCAGCGAACGCCAAGCTCGGCGGCAAATTTCTGCACGGTGCGCATAAAGGGCGTAGGCCCGCAGGCAAGCACAAGACCCTTCTGCTCGGCGTATTCGCTCATGCGCTCCTGAATGGTAAAAATAAAGTCGTCCAGATCGCCGGATTCCGCTTCGCGCAGGCTGTCCAGCGGCACATGCTCGTTGATGCTGTCCACAGGATAGCAGCTGATGTGCTCGCGGTGGCCAAACAACATGGACACATTCCACGGTTTGGGATGCTCGCTCACGTAGCCCACAAAGGGCACTATGCCCATGCCGCCTGCCAGCAGCAGGGTCGGGGTGTCCGGTTCAACGGCAAACCCGTTGCCCAGCGGCCCCCACACGCGCACCTTGTCGCCGGAGCGCAGCTCGGACATGCGCCGCGTGCCTTTACCGCGCACCTGGAAAAAGCAGATCATATGCCGGGAGGTCATATGGCAGATGCCAAGGGGACGCGCCCAAGGGATATCCAGCCCGAAATTTCGGGGCCGGATCATGACAAACTGCCCTGGCCGCCACCGAGTCCACTCGGGGCGGGAGAGGCGCAACGCAAAAAAGCGGCTTTCGTTGCCGGTCTGCCCAAAAGGCACAAGATCGAGAACATCAAGCTCGCAAGAAGATGTTTGTGACATGGCTATAATTATAGTCCTAGTTAGGTTCTAGGTCAACTGACCGCGTTACTCCAAGCCTCTTTGCTAATGTATACAAGAAATGTATCAATTGTCTATTCTCCTGGCTCCTCAGGCCACCATGATCCGACCGGTTCAACCCCGTTAAATTTAACCTTTTCAGCCAGCCCCACGCTGAGTATAGTACGCGCAGGAGAATTTTATGAGTGACATTTTCGCTTCCCGCCGTGAAAACCTCCGGCGCGCCATGCGCATGCGCGGGCTTGACGCAATGCTCGTCAGCCAGGCTGCCAACAGGTTTTATCTTTCCGGTTTTGAACTGCATGATCCACAGTTTAACGAAAGCGCAGGCAGGCTTGTCATCACGTCTGATGGGCACGACTGGCTGGCGACAGACGGTCGTTATCTGGACGCCGCCTCGCGCATCTGGGATCGCGAACGCATCTTCATATATGGCGGCAGCGCAGCGCGCGAACTGCACGGTTTGCTCAGGCGCTGCGGCAGCCGCATAGGCATTGAGGCTAACGGCGTCAGTCTGGCCTTTGCCCGCGACCTGAATGGCGCTGCCTCCGGCCTGTATTTCGAAGCGGCTGACGGCATGGTCGAGCGCCTGCGCCGCATCAAGGAACCCTGCGAAATCGCAGCGCTGGAAAAATCCTTTGCGCTCAACCACAAGCTGATGCAATGGGTTGAGAGCCAGCTGGAGCCGGGACGCACAGAGGCCCACATAAGCTGGCTCATCGAGCGCTTTTTTCGTGAAAATGGCGCTTCGGAGCTTGCCTTTGCCAACATTGTGGCCGTGGGTAAAAACGCCGCCCTGCCCCATGCCATCCCAGGTCAGGATGCTGTCACAGACAACTGCCCGGTTCTGGTCGATGTGGGTTGCCGCGTTGAGAACTACTGCTCTGACCAGACCCGCACTTTCTGGGTGGGCACTGCACCCACTGACGAGTTCCGCCGTGCGCTCGACCTCACCCGGCAGGCACAGACATCGGCCATAGAGGGCATGCGCCCCGGTATGCCTTTGCGCGCAGCCTATGCGCTGGCACATGATGTTTTTGCCAAAGCTGGCGTCGCCAATGCCTTTACTCATGGCCTTGGGCACGGTGTGGGCCTTGAAACCCACGAAGCCCCCAGCCTTTCGCCACGCGCTGAGGGCATTCTGGAACCTGGCATGGTTGTGACCGTTGAACCTGGCCTCTACTACCCCAAATGGGGCGGCATTCGCTGGGAATACACCGTACTGGTCGAAGAAGACGGCGTCAGGATCCTCTAAGGAGGCGGCATGAGCATTCTCTTTCTGGTGGGTGCGCGAGCTTCGGGCAAAACCACCATAGGCAAGGCGCTTTCCAGAAGCCTCGGCCTGCCATTTGCCGACACCGATCAGCATTTGCTGCACCGGGCGGGCCTTACTGTGGAGCAGATTGTGGCTGCAGAGGGCTGGCCCGGCTTCCGCAGCCGGGAAAGTCTGGCCTTACAGGAAGTGTCGGACGCGCACCCCGCTGGCTGTGTTGTCTCCACCGGGGGCGGCATGGTGCTGGCGGAAGAAAATCGCCTCCTCATGCGGCAGCGCGGCATGGTCATTTTTCTCGATGCCCCGGTGCAAATCCTTGCCGAAAGGCTGTGCCGCAACCCTGTCAACAGTCAGCGCCCTTCGCTGACCGGCAAGGGACTCATTGAGGAAATCGGCCAGATTCTGGACGAGCGGCGGCATCTTTATGAACAGGCCGCCCACCACATAGTTGACGCATCTCAGCCCATGCCCGCTGTCTGCCGACACATAGAGCAGCTCTGGCAGGAGCGGAAACCGCAGGATTACGCGAAGGCATGACCGCACATTCCCCCCTGTCTTCAATGATTGCCTTCAATGACTGCTACTGATCGCATTTCATCCCCTTTGACCGCCCCGCTTGTATCTGTGGTCCTGCCAGCTTGGAATGCGGCCCACACGCTGGGCGCAACCCTGCAAAGCCTGCTCGAACAGCACCCCGCCCCTGACGCACCCTTGCCCGAATTCGAAATTATTGTTGCTGATGATGGCTCAACCGACGACACCCGTGAGGTTCTGAAATACTGGGTCAACTCCGCTCGTTGCGGTCACAGATTACGGGTATTGCACCTGCCACACGGCGGCATTGTGGCAGCGCTTAATGCAGGCCTTGCCGTGGCGCGCGGTTCGTTTATAGCGCGCATGGATGCGGATGACACGGCGCAGCCCTTGCGCATTGCCACGCAGGCGGCGCATCTTTTCAACAATCCGCAACTCAACGTCTCGGCAACCTGCGTAGCTTTTGGCGGAGACCGCGCAACAGCACACGGCTTTGCCCACTTTGTGGACTGGCAGAACAGCCTGCTCACACATGACCAGATCAGCCGCGCGCGTTTTCGGGATACGCCCTTGTGCCATCCTTCGGTCATGTTTCGCAGGAAATGCGTGGACAAATGGGGCGCATACCGTGACGGCGACTTCGCCGAAGACTGGGAGCTATGGCTGCGCTGGCTCCACCACGGCGCGGTGATGGAAAAGCTGCCGCACGAAATGCTGGTGTGGAATGACGCCCCCACCCGCGCCACCCGGGCAGACAGCAGATACGCGCGCACCGCCTGCGACTGGCTGCGGGCACGGTGGCTGGCCCGTTGGCTTGAGGAACACAACCCCTTTCATCCTCATGTCTGGGTAATCGGCGGCGGGCGTGTAGCCCGGCAACGCCTGGCCCCCTTGTGGATGTTGGGCCCAAGACCAGCTGCTTACATTGATATAGATCCCAGAAAGATCGGCAACTGCGTAAACGGCGTTCCTGTTCTGGGACGCAGTGCGCTGCCCAAGCCCGGGCATTGCCTAATTCTCAATGCTCTTACGGCCCACGGCGCAGCTGAAGAGGCTGGCCTGTGGCTTTCGCAAACAGGGCATGAGCAGCAGGAGTGGCTCCTGGTTTGATGTATCCTTTTTTAATAATGCAGACCTGTTAAATCTGGTTTAACATTCATTTGTGTCTTTCTGCGCAAGCTCTTTTCACTCAGTAGCGCGCGCCGCCCACTGCAATACTGCAACTACGGCACACTTTATTACACAAGACTCTGCTTCACGCGCTGCCACAACCAGTCGAGCACTTTATTTGTTTGTTTAAACAGCCAATATTGACGCACAGACAACACGGAGTTGATGCAGTAGTGCAAAACAAACGTTATAAAGACTGTTTTACACTTCCCGCAGCCTTGAGCACAAGGCTTGTGAAAAAAAAATTGCGGAGTTTGCGAAATTTGTCACCAATACCCTTTGACATAACAGGGCTGAGCAGATATCTTGCAAGGGCTTTATGTATTTTCAACTCCTTCAATCCGCAATTCACATGGAGGATGCGGCATGCTGGACCTAAACGTCACTCTTCTTTTTCAGCTGGCGAATTTCTTTATCGCCATTTATGTGCTTAACATCCTCCTGATTCGCCCCATCCGCGAAATCATCAAAAAGCGCAACGGCGTCATGGATGACATGGCCGAGGAAGCCGGTTCTTTCGAGTACCAGGCTGGCGAACGGCTCACCAACTATGAGGCCGAACTGGCCCGCGCCCGTCAGGACGCAGGCAGCAACCGTGAGGCTGGCCGCGCCGCAGGCGTGGCCGAACAGCAGAAGCTGGTGGGCGAAGCTCAGCAAAGCGCCCGCGATATTCTGGCTGAAACCCGCGCCTCGCTGCAGGCACAGGCTGCGGAAACCCTTGCTGCGTTGCGCAAGCAGGTGGGTGAATTTTCCACCCGTCTGGCTGACCGCCTCATCAAGGGCTAGCAAGCGGCGCTGACTCAGGCCTTTGCGGGCCGTTCCGCAACGCTCTCGTTGCGGCTTCATTGGGAACTGTTTTCGAATCGGTATTATCGAACAGAGGGGGTGGGCTTTGAGCAGATGGAAACACGCGGGGTTTATCCTGCCGCTCGTTATTGCCTTTGCCGCGCTGGTGGTCATTCCTGCGGGAGCCATGGCTTCTGAAGGGCATGCAGCGCCGCGTTGGGGCGACTTCGGCTGGCGCGTGCTCAACTTCGTAATTTTTGCCGGCATCCTCTGGTACTTCGTTGGCGGGCTGGCCAAGCGTTTCTTTAAGAACCGCCGCGAAGGCATCAAGAATGCGCTGGACGATCTTGACGAACGTCGCAAGACGGCCAAGGAGCAGCTGGCCTCGGTAGAGACCC
The DNA here is from genome assembly GCF_022508225.1 of Desulfovibrio sp. UIB00. Classification (NCBI taxonomy): domain Bacteria; kingdom Pseudomonadati; phylum Thermodesulfobacteriota; class Desulfovibrionia; order Desulfovibrionales; family Desulfovibrionaceae; genus Desulfovibrio; species Desulfovibrio sp. UIB00. Next base: position 21,547 of record NZ_JAETXJ010000001.1, read on the forward strand.
GCATTGCCAACCTTAATGCTGAACGCGAGGCCATCTTGGCCGAGAGCCGCCAGCAGGCCGAAGCCCTCAAGCAGGGCATTGTGGAAGAGGCTCACCGCCAGGCCGCTCAGATTGTGGAGCAGGCGCGCCTTACGGCGGAAAATGAAGGCCGCGCGATCTTTGCTGAAGTGCGCGCCTCCATTGCCGATGAGATCGTGAACGCCGCCGAGAAAGCTCTGAGCTCAAAGCTCAATGCGGCCGAACACGACAAGCTTATCGCCAACTCCCTTAACAAGGTGGTGCTCCATTGATTAACACCGTGGTTGCACGCAGGTATGCCAACGCAATTTTTGCGCTTGGCAAAAAGGATGGGGATGCAGCCCTGAGCTCGCGTGGCGATTGCCTGGCGTCTCTTGGTGAAATGCTTGCCGCCGCGCCTGGGCTTGACCTTACCCTGAAAAGCCCTGTTATCGGCGTAAGCGAAAAGAAGGCAGTTCTCGACAAACTGCTGACCAAGCTCAAGGCTGACGAAACCATGCGCAACTTCTGCTTTCTGCTTGCAGATAAGGAAAGGCTTGCCTTTCTGAGCGAGATTGCAGCGTGGTACGGCAAACTGCTGGACGAGGCCAAGGGTATCATCCGTGGCCAATGCATAACCGCAGTACAACTTTCCGCAGACAAAAAGTCTAAGCTCAAGGATACCTTGCAACAGAAAGCGGGCACCGATATTGAGCTGACCTTTGCCGTGGACAAAGACATACTAGGGGGTATGGTGCTCAAAATGGGTGACCGGGTGCTGGACGCAAGTCTGCGCGCGCAGTTGGGAATCCTTCGGGAGACATTCAAGAGGGGTGAATAGCACATGCAGATCAAAGCGGAAGAGATAAGCAAGATCATTGAGGATCAAATCCAAAACTACGAGCAGCGCGTCGAAATGAGCGAAACTGGCACCGTACTCTATGTCGGTGACGGTATCGCCCGTGTCTACGGGGTCAAGAACGCGATGTCCATGGAACTGCTGGAATTCCCCGGCGGCATCATGGGTATGGTGCTCAACCTCGAAGAAGACAACGTCGGGGTGGCTCTGCTCGGTTCGGACGTGGGCATCAAGGAAGGCGACCCGGTCAAGCGTACCGGCAAGATCTTCTCCGTGCCTGTGGGCGACGGCGTTATGGGTCGTGTGCTCAACCCCCTGGGTGAGCCCATCGACGGCCTTGGCCCCATCGAAGCCACGGAAGTGCGCCCGGTGGAAATCAAGGCCCCCGGCATCATCGCGCGTAAGAGCGTGCATGAGCCCATGCCTACTGGCCTTAAGGCCATTGACGCCATGACTCCCATTGGTCGCGGACAGCGCGAACTTATCATTGGCGACCGCCAGACCGGTAAGACCGCCGTTTGCGTTGATGCCATTCTGGCGCAGAAAGAAACGGACATTCACTGCTTCTACGTGGCCATCGGCCAGAAGAAGTCGTCCGTGGCTCTGGTGGCCGACACCCTGCGCCGTCACGGCGCGATGGAATACACCACCATCATTTCAGCCACGGCGTCCGATCCCGCGCCCTTGCAGTACATTGCGGCATACACCGGCTGCGCAATGGCCGAGTTCTACCGCAACAACGGCAAGCACGCCCTCATCATTTACGATGACCTTTCCAAGCAGGCCGTGGCTTATCGCCAGATGTCGCTGCTGCTCCGTCGCCCCCCGGGACGTGAAGCTTTCCCCGGCGACGTGTTCTACCTCCACTCGCGTTTGCTTGAACGCGCCGCGAAGGTGAACGACAGCCTTGGCGCCGGTTCTTTGACGGCTCTGCCCATCATTGAAACCCAGGCGGGCGACGTTTCCGCGTACATCCCCACCAACGTGATCTCCATCACCGACGGTCAGGTGTACCTGGAACCCAACCTCTTCAACGCCGGTGTGCGTCCGGCCATTAACGTGGGCCTTTCGGTTTCCCGCGTGGGTGGCGCAGCGCAGATCAAGGCCATGAAGCAGGTCGCTGGTACCATGCGTCTTGACCTTGCCCAGTATCGCGAACTCGCGGCTTTTGCCCAGTTCGGCTCTGATCTGGACAAAGGCACCAAGGCCAAGCTTGATCGTGGTGCACGTCTGGTGGAACTGCTCAAGCAGCCCCAGTACAAGCCCATGCCCTCGCATGAGCAGGTCGCCTCCATCTACGCCGCTACCCGTGGTCACATGGATGACGTGCCGGTGGAACAGATCCGCAAGTTTGAAGACGACATGCTCACCTTTATGCGTGATACGCGTAAGGACGTGCTTGACGCCATTAAAGATAAGAAAGTCATTGACGAGGCTGTGGAAAAAGCGCTCACCGAGGCCATTACCGCCTTCAAGCAGGGCTGGAAGGCCTAGGGGCCCCCTCCATACGGGAGATAAGCATGCCTTCACTCAAAGACGTAAAAATGAAGATCGTGGGGGTCGGTAAGACCAAGCAGATCACCAAGGCCATGAACATGGTGGCTTCGGCGAAACTGCGCGGCGCCCAGACCCGCATCGAGCGCTTCAGGCCGTACGCGGCCAAATACCGCGACGTGCTCGCCGAACTGTCGAGCAAGGTGGAGGGCAATGCCCACCCCCTGCTTGCAGAGCATGAGGAAAAGAAACACTGCGCCATTGTGCTGGTTACATCCGACCGTGGCCTGTGCGGCAGCTTTAACGGCAACATCATCGCCACCGCTCTGCGCCTGGCGAACGAAAAAGCCGGGGCTGGAATGGAGATCAGCTTTGCCTGTGTGGGACGTAAAGGCCGCGATGCCGTTCGTTCTGCCGGACACAAGATCTTCACAGCCTATGGCGACCGCATGGGGAGCATAGACTTCGCTCTTGCCAGCTCTGTGGCGCAGGAAGTCATTCACGGCTACGAAACCTTCGCATTCGACGAAGTGTGGCTGATCTACGGTGAGTTCGTATCCATGGGCAGCCAGCCGCCCCGCACCCTTCGCCTTCTGCCGTTGCAAACGCCGGAAGCTGAAGAAGTGGCAGAAGTGGCCGGAACGCCCCGCTGCGAATACGTGTACGAGCCGCAGGAAGAAAAGCTGTTGGCGGAGCTTCTGCCCCGCTACGTCAAGGTGCAGGTTTACCGTGGCATGTTGGACACCTCGGCCAGCGAGCACGCCGCCCGCATGGCTGCCATGGACAACGCCACCCGTAACTGCAACGAGATGATCAACATGCTGACGCGGCTCTACAACAAGACGCGGCAGGCTTCCATCACCAGCGACCTCATCGACATCGTCGGCGGCGCTGAAGCGCTGAAGGGTTAAGGAGCCAAACATGAGCAAAAACATCGGTAAAGTCGTTCAGGTTATCGGCGCCGTGGTGGACGTAGAGTTCAGCGACGGCAACCTGCCGAGTATCTTCACCGCCCTGGAGATAACCAACCCGAACAATAGCGATGCTCCCAGCCTCATCTGTGAGGTTGCGCAGCACCTGGGCGACAACGTCGTTCGTACCATCGCCATGGACGCCACTGAAGGCCTTGTCCGCGGCATGGATGCGGTCGACACCGGGAACCCCATCATGGTTCCCGTAGGCAAGGCCGCCGTTGGCCGCATCCTGAACGTCATCGGTCGCCCCGTTGACGAACTGGGTCCGGTCAATGCTGAAAAACACTATCCCATCCACCGTCCGGCTCCGCAATTTACGGATCTGAACACCAAGGTGGAATTGCTTGAAACCGGCATCAAGGTCGTTGACCTGCTTGTTCCCTTCCCCAAGGGCGGCAAGATGGGCCTCTTCGGCGGTGCCGGCGTGGGCAAGACCGTTATTCTGATGGAGATGATCAACAACATCGCCAAGCAGCACGGCGGTTCGTCGGTTTTCGCGGGCGTCGGTGAACGCACCCGTGAAGGCAACGACTTGTACCACGAACTCAAGGACGCAGGCGTTCTGGAACGCGCCACGCTTGTGTACGGTCAGATGAACGAACCTCCGGGAGCCCGTGCCCGCGTGGCCCTTACGGCCCTTGCTTGCGCGGAATACTTCCGTGACGAAGAACATCAGGACGTGTTGCTCTTCATCGACAACATCTTCCGTTTCACGCAGGCTGGTTCCGAAGTGTCCGCTCTGCTTGGCCGCATGCCTTCGGCCGTGGGTTATCAGCCCACCCTGGGTACTGACCTTGGTGCCTTGCAGGAACGCATCACCTCGACCAACAACGGTTCGATCACGTCGGTGCAGGCCGTTTACGTCCCTGCTGACGACTTGACCGACCCGGCCCCGGCCACCACGTTCTCGCACTTGGACGGAACGCTCGTGCTTTCCCGCCAGATCGCAGAACTTGGCATCTACCCCGCCGTGGACCCGCTCGACTCCACCTCGCGCATCCTCGACCCCAACGTTGTGGGCGAAGATCACTACATGGTGGCCCGTCGTGTGCAGATGGTGCTCCAGAAGTACAAAGAACTTCAGGACATCATCGCCATCCTCGGCATGGACGAACTGTCTGACGAAGACAAGCTGACCGTTGCGCGTGCGCGCCGCATTCAGCGCTTCCTCTCGCAGCCCTTCCACGTGGCCGAAACCTTCACCGGCACCCCTGGCCAGTATGTGAAGCTTGAAGACACCATCAAGGGCTTCAAGGGCATTCTGGACGGCGCATACGACCACATGGCGGAAGGCGACTTCTACATGCTGGGCGGTATTGAACAGGCCGTTGCCAAGTACGAACAGCGCAAGCTGCAGGAAGAGAAGTAAGGCGTTAATCGCAACGCTTTGAGGTTCTGGGTCGCGCCTTGCATGAGGCGCGACCCGAACCCGGCCATCTGCGTATATCAGGAGCGAAGGAGTACCTATGGGCACGCTGCAACTTGAAGTGGTTACGCCGGACAAAACCGTGGTCAGCGGCGAAGTGGAAATGGCCGTCTGCCCTGGAATTGAGGGCGAATTCGGCGTGCTGCCCAAGCACGTTTCCCTGCTTTCTGCCCTGAAGATCGGCGGCCTGCGCTACCGCGCTGACGGCAAGGATGGGCACGTTTTCATCTCTGGCGGTTTCGCCGATGTGAACAACGACGTGCTCACAGTGCTGGCCGAATCGGCAGAGCTGGCGGACAGCATTGACACCGCGCGCGCCATGGCAGCCAAGGAACGCGCTGAAAAGCGCATTGCCAGCCATGACGAAAAGGTGGACATTGTCCGCGCTGAAGCCGCTCTGCAACGCGCAGTTGTGCGCTTGCAACTGGCCCAGCTCCGCTGAGCGACCAATTTTCAGATTTGTGGTGCCGCAACGGCGTGGAAAATTCCGCGCTGTTGCGGCTTTGCTTTTTTCTTGAATTTCATGCGACCGGCCTGTTACACCTCCCCCCTCTTCGGCATTTCCATCTGCCCAACCTGGCATCCTAAACGTATGCAGTGTTCAGGCTAAAATCGACATTCTGCCAAGAATTCGCACCCTACAAAAAATAGACTTCCGCACGAATCTTGGATATTGAAAGAGGTTCAAACGTGGAAAATTCGCCGCCAACCCATCCAGTTTCCCAGGACATGACCATGCCCAATCAGGAAAATATCCGCAATTTTTGCATTATCGCCCACATCGACCACGGCAAATCCACCCTGGCCGACCGCATTCTTGAACTGACCCAGGTTGTCAGCAAGCGGGAGGCGCGCCAGCAGTATCTGGACAAAATGGACCTGGAACGGGAGCGTGGCATCACCATCAAGGCCCAGTCCGTACGTATTCCGTACAAAGCCCAGAACGGGCAAATGTACGAACTGAACCTCATTGATACCCCTGGGCACGTGGACTTCAACTATGAAGTTTCGCGCTCCCTTGCTGCCTGCGAGGGTGCGCTGCTGGTTGTTGATGCCACTCAGGGCGTTGAAGCGCAAACGCTTGCCAACGTCTATCTTGCACTGGATCACGACCACGAAATCGTGCCTGTGCTCAATAAGATCGACCTTCCCAGCGCCGAAGTTGAACGCGTGAAGGCCGAAATCGAAGAGAGTATCGGCCTTGACTGCTCCGAGGCCATGCCAGTTTCCGCCAAAACAGGCATGGGCGTTGACGCGGTTCTTGAAGCCATTGTGCACCGGCTCCCCCCCCCAAAGGGCGATGTGGCGGCTCCGCTCAAAGCGCTCATCTTCGACTCGTGGTACGACAGCTATCAGGGCGTAGTTATTCTGTTCCGCATTATGGACGGCGCTATCAAGCGTAACGACATGGTACGCCTGATGAGCACCGGCAAGGAATACGAAGTGCTGCGCCTTGGCGTGTTCTCCCCCGAAGCCACGGACGTGAACGAGCTTCACGCTGGCGAAGTGGGTTTCATGTGCGGCTCCATCAAGGATCTGGGCGATGCGCGCGTTGGCGACACCATCACACTGGCGGAAAACCCTGCCACAACACCTGTTCCCGGCTTTACAGAAGTGAAGCCCATGGTTTTCTGCGGTCTGTATCCCACAGAGTCTGACGAATACGAAAACCTGAAAACCGCCCTTGAAAAGCTGCAACTCAATGACGCGGCCTTCTCCTTTGAGCCGGAAACATCTCAGGCTCTGGGTTTTGGCTTCCGCTGCGGCTTTCTTGGCCTGCTGCACATGGAGATCATTCAGGAGCGATTGGAGCGCGAATTTGAGGTCAGCCTCATCGCCACCGCGCCTTCTGTGGTCTACAAGGTGGACACAAACGATGGCAAGACCTTGCAGATTGACAACCCAAGCCACCTGCCAGACCCCACCAAGATACGCGCACTTTACGAACCGTATGTGAACATGGATATCCACGTGCCCAACGATTACGTGGGCAACGTCATGAAGCTGTGCGAAGAAAAGCGCGGCATGCAGAAAAATCTGCACTATCTGGCCACCAACCGCGTGGTAGTCACCTATGAGTTGCCGTTCGCAGAAATTGTTTACGACTTTTTCGATCGGCTCAAGTCTGCCACGCGCGGCTACGCCTCCATGGATTACCACCCGCTGGACTACCGAGAATCTGACCTCGTGCGCCTCGACATCATGCTCAATGGTGAAACCGTTGACGCTCTTGCCGTCATCGTTCACCGCGACCGCGCATATACCTACGGACGCGGGTTGGCGCTCAAGCTCAAGCGCAGCATTCCCCGCCAGCTTTTCCAGGTAGCCATTCAGGCAGCCATCGGGCAAAAGATCATTGCCCGCGAAACCGTGTCAGCCTTCCGCAAGGACGTGACGGCCAAGTGCTATGGCGGCGACATCACGCGTAAGCGCAAGTTGCTTGAGAAGCAGAAGGAAGGAAAAAAACGTATGAAGCGCATGGGTAACGTCGAGTTGCCTCAGGAAGCGTTTCTCGCTGCCCTCAAAGTGGGCGATGAATAGACTTGGAAATGCAAAAAAGAAGGGTGGCTCATGCGAGCCACCCTTCTTTTTTGCATCGCAGCATGTCCCGCAGCCACTACGGCCCAATTGGGCCATAAACGGCCCTTCCAAGCGTGACAACGCCAGCACACACCCATCTATCAAAAATTAAAAAAACCGGCTCACAGGGCGAACCAGAGCCGCACTTTTTGTCTCTTACCAAAACGGTCAATACAGCAACGCAGGCTTTCTTGTGTGGTCATGGCTGGCTTGCAACAGGCATGATTACGGCAGAAGCAGCTTGCGCATTTCCGCATCACTGATCTCAAAGCGCTTCATACACATGTCGTAATAGGCACGCCAAGGGAAGTAGCTGGTATCGCCGCGCCACTCATTGTTCATCTGTGTGGCTTCTGCCCGGCACTGCTGATTGGCTGCCAAGGCCTGCTGATCATCAAATGTCAGGGGAGGCCGCTCCCTAGGGGTGCAACCGCATGCCAGGCAACCTGCCAGCAGGCACAAGATAAGCAAGCCGCTGCCAACCAATGGATCTTTCTGCATGGCGAGTCTTCCTTGTAAGCATGCTTGGTCAAAGCGCCCAAGCTACATGTCTATGCGGCTGATAACCCCGTGCACGGCATGCACAGGCATTTTGTAAAATTGCACGAACGATGGCGCCAGTTTTTTGATGATGGCGTAAATGCGCCACACGGGCGAACTGGTGAGGATGTCTTCCACACCATAAAATATTACGCGTGGTTTGATGCCCGCTTCGGACAATATCTGGTAGATATCAACTACCTCCATATAGCCTGCAGCAACTTCAAATACACGAATACCCTCAGCGGGATCTTCATCAAAATGCCATGTCACGCCAATGGGTTCATTGGTACGGCCAATGCAAAGCATGATGTTCTGTTCATAAATGATGCCATTGCTGAACATGGTCTTGACTATGTAGGGCGAAACCTTGTCCAGACTGCGCAGAAAAAATATGGCTGTACCGCGTATGGCGCAACCCCTGGCCTTTTCTTCGGCAAATTTTTCCAGGAACTGCTCCTTGCCCATGGGGCGCATGCGTTGATACGCAGCCCTCTGCCCACGGGTATAGATAAGAATAACAGTAAGAGGAATAAGGGAAATAAGAATTGACCAGTACCCGCCGTGCGGAAATTTATAAAAATTCGCAAAGAGATAGATGAAATCAAGCACACAGACTATGGCCGCAATGACGGAATTGAAGTGCCGCCCCTGCAAATGGAAAATCCAGACCATAAATACGCCGGTTATGGACATGGTGCCGGTAACGGCAAGGCCGTATGCCGCAGCAAGCTTGTGGGATTCGCCAAAACCGCAGATGGCAAGCACCACTGCCACATACAAAGCCCAATTTACTGAATTGATATATATCTGCGAGTGCAGCTCTTTTGAGGTAAAGTCTACCTTGAACAAGGGCATGATGTGCGTTGCCATGCACTGATACATGATGGAAAACAAGCCGCTTATGAGGGCCTGTGAAGCAATGACCGTGGCCATGAGGCTGAGTATCAAGAACGGAATATACAGATGTCTGGCCTGGCTGTTGATCAATTCAAAGAGCACGTTCCCGGCATCAGGGTTGCGGATAAGAAACGAGGTCTGCCCCATATAGCTGGCTACCAGAGCCACAAAAACAATGCCCCATGCTGCAATGATGGGTTTACGCCCCATGTGCCCCATATCCGCATAGAGAGCCTCGCCGCCTGTAGCGCACAAAATAACCTCAGAAAGTACAAAAAAGCTCGCAATTCCATTGTGTACCATAAAGTCGATGGCATATATGGGGTTCAGCGCCTTGACCACCTGAGGTGCCTGCGTAATGGAGGCTATGCCTGAAACTGCCAGCACGCCGAACCACAGCGCCATAATCGGGCCAAACACGCCAGACACTGCGCCACTGCCTTTTTTCTGTACGGCGAAAAGCAGGGTTGTAAATACCAGTGCAACGCCAATTATCGCTACCTTGGGGGTTTCCTCAAGGCCCGGCACAAGGGTCAGGCCTTCCACCGCTGAAAGGATGGAAATGGCCGGGGTAATGACCCCGTCACCAATGAGCAGCGAAACGCCCACAAAGGCCATAACCGAAGCAAAGCCGATTTTTCTGCCGGAACGCAGCAAGGGCCGCAGGATGGAAAGCAGCACAATGGTGCCGCCCTCGCCGCCCTTGCTCAGGCTCATGGCCAGCCACGCATATCCCACGGTTACAAGCAGCAGCAAAGTCCAGATAATCAGCGAAAGAATGCCAATAAAATGGTCTTCTGTGCGCTCGGTCAGCATGAATATAACTGCCAGCGTATATATGGGGCTTGTGCCGATATCGCCAAACACAAGGCCCAGTGATTTGACGATTGAAGAAAACGTTATCTGCTGCGAATCCATGTAGTCCTCCAAGCATTGCAGCGCACCATAAAGCAGACAAGGGCGGCTGGCAAGACAGCTTGGAAAGCGCGGCTCATAAGGGTTTGCTGGTTCTCTTGTGGGGGTGCGGCTGCGCTCTGTCTTTGCAACAGCTCGTCCCTCCCCATAAACGCAAAAACGCCGCCCCTTGCGGGGCGGCGCCACATTACGGAAGGAAAACCAAGTTTACGGCAGCATCCAATGCAGCACGTTGGACTGCAGGTAGGTGAGCACGCAGATAAAGGCCGTCATGGCCAAGCTGTGCCCAAGCGTAAACCGGAAGAGGTCGCCTTCATGACCAACCAGATTGGTGGCAGCGGTTGCCACACTGATGGACTGGGGCGAAATCATCTTACCGGTAACACCACCGGAAGAGTTGGCGGAAACGGCCAAGGCCGGATCCATGCCCACCACTTCAGCCGTGGAGCGCTGCATACCGCAGAACAGGGCGTTTGAAGAGGTGTCCGAACCGGTCAGGAACACGCCCAACCAGCCCAAAAGGGGCGAGAAGAGCGGGAACAGCGGGCCAGTCAGGGTAAAGGCAATACCCAGGGTGGAGCTCATGCCGGAGAAGTTCATGAGGTAAGCCAGGCCCAGAATCATGGCGATGGTCAGGATGGGGAAGCGCAGCTGATGAATGGTACGGAACAGGCAGCTGACGGCCTTGCCAAACGAATAACCAGGCATGAAAGGCACGGAGAAGAAACCAGCCAGCAGAATGGCCGTACCACCAGCGGAGAGCCAGTTGAACGTAAACACTGCGGGGTAGTTGGGATCCTTGCCGGCGGCCAGAATGGGAGCAGCCTTGTGCACCATGCCGTCAAGAGCGGGCCAGGAGAACTTGAGCACCGAACCGGGCACGGCGTTCAGCATGTTCTTGAACTGGGGCAGGCCCCACAAGAACACCATGACGGCCAGAACGATGTAAGGCAGCCACGCGCGAAGCACGATGCCCGTGGAAGGGGCCGCGCCGCTCAGCACGGTTTCCTTTTCGCCCTCAAAACGCCACACGGTCTTGGGCTTCCACACGCGCAGCAACAGCACCATCGCAACGATGGTGATAAGAGCCGACATGATATCGGGCAGGGTTGCGCCGTGGTGGTTGGAGAACAGGTACTGCGAACCGGCGAAGCTCACGCCAGCCACGATGATGGCGGGCAGCACTTCCATGGCGCGCTTGAAGCCGCACATGACCACGCAGAGCCACAGGGGCACAAGCACGGACAGGAAGGGCAGCTGACGACCAACGATCTGGCTCACGTGCATTTCAGGAATGCCGGAGACCTGGGCGCCGACGATGATCGGGATACCAATGGCGCCAAAGGCCACGGGCGCGGTGTTGGCAATCAGACAGATACCAGCGGCGTACAGGGGGCGGAAGCCCAAGCCCACCAGCATGGCGGCGGTGATCGCCACAGGGGTGCCGAAGCCTGCGGTACCTTCAATGAAGGAACCAAAGGCAAAGGCGATAAAGATGGCCTGCAAACGACGGTCGTCTGTCAGACGCGCGAGCGATTCTTTGATGTATTCAAATTCGCCCGATTCCACAGTCATGTTGTACACCCAGACCGCCGTGATAACGATCCAGATGATGGGGAAGAGACCAAAGGCCGCGCCGTAGCTCAATGCGCCCAGCGCTGTTCCGAACGGCATGCCCCACACGGCAACCGCCAGAATGAAAGAAAGAGCCACAGCGAGAGCCGCGGCGTAATGCCCCTTAGCACGACGCACGGCCAGCATGTAAAAAAGGCTGATCAGGGGAATACCTGCCAGCAGGGCGGAAACTACTGCTCCGCCAACCGGATCATACACTTGTGTCCAAGCCATATAACAGACCCTCAACTGTTATGTGTTGCTAGGGGGCTTGAGCAGAGCGAGTCCCTTCCGTGCGACCCAGAAATGCTACCTCTTTCCCCCCACTAAGACCTTTGAGTGCGAATATAATCTTTCAGCAAAAAATACAATATGTTTCCCTATCCAAGTCGAGACAAAACTTACTACTACTGTCGCAAATTGGCTGGCAGCGCGAAATACAGGCGGGCGGCAACGTCAAAAAAAATTCCTGGCAGATAGCTTGCCCACCAGAAAATTCTGAATTTGCGGCCGCTATTTCGCCAGGGTTTTATGGCCTGCCGGGCGGCGGCGTTGTGCCCTTCGCGCCACAGGGCAACAGCTTTCTGAAAACCCGCCCTGCGGGTCATCATCGTGACAAGACCTGAATATTCCTGATCATAGCCAGGGTACAACACCCGGTGCTTCTCAAGGATACGCAATGTTTCATCAGCAAATTGACCAAATTTGCGAAAGGTTGTGTTGCCCCCATGCACCCGCCAAAGGGTCAGAGGCTCATCCACATAGTCCAGCTCCCAATCGTGGGCAATGCGGTAAAAAACATCGGCCTCCTCGCACACGTTGAGGCTCTGGTCAAACCACTCCCCGTTGCGACCTTCACCCGATGGTGTTTTATCGGGCGAAAGGCTTGCCAGAGCCTCGCGGCTGACCATGGCGGACGACATGGAAATCCACTGGCGTTCCATCAATGCGGCAAAGGCCATGCCCCGCGCAGGGGACGTTTCGGCAAAAAGCCTCTTGAACACACGCTTGCCGTCAAAAATTTCCGTATCCGTGCAAACCAGGCCCACACGCGGATTGCCTTCAAACAGGGCCACCTGGCGTTCCAGCTTGGTAGGACGCCACACGTCATCGCAGTCAAGAAAGGCCAGATACCGCCCACGGGCCTGAGCCAGGGCCAGATTGCGCCCCTCGCCCAGAGGAACAATGCCCTCCCCCCGGAAGTAGCGCACCTTTTCGCCATAGCTTTTGGCAATGGCCGGGCTTTCGTCAGTTGAGCAGTTGTCCCAGAAAACAACCTCAAAATCCGTGAATGTCTGGGCCATGAGGCTGTCCATGGCTTCGCGCAGATCGCGGGAACTGTTCAGGCAATTCATGATGACCGAAACTGCGGGGGCGTTCATGCTTTATCCTCATTGCGCGCGGTGGGTGGTGTGGATGTCTGTTGGGCCGGGCTTTGCCCTGCGCCAGCGGGAGCGAATGAAGCCTGCGTTCTGAATACCCAGACCTTGCACAGCGCATAAACCATGACAGGCACGGTCAGGACAGCAACAGGCATGGCCCAGGCATAAGGAACCCCAAGCCGCACCAGCAGCCAGACAATGGCCGAATTGCAGCACAGGCCCACTGCTTGGGTAGCCGCAAAGCGCGGCAACATGGTTCGGTGGCTGGCAATGCCTGCGGCGGAATCCGCAGCGCGGAACGTCCACAGGCATTGCCCAAGATAGGAAACAATAAAACTGAGCGCATAGGCAAGGGCGTTGCCCACAAGCGTGGGCAAACCTGCCATATTGACGAACAACAGCCCCAGCAGAAAATAGCTTACGGAAGCCGCGCCGCCCACAATGCCAAAGCGCACCCAGCGCCGGGCCAAAAGCCCGCGCACCAGATCCGCCAGCCATCTGAAACCCGGCACAGCCTGCCAGCCGCTAACCACGGCAAATCTCCTGCGCACCGGCGAGCGCTACTTGAGTGCGGCAACAAGCGCGTCGCACACGCTCTCCACATCTTCGGCGCTGAGGCCGGGGTGCAGGGGCAGGGTCACAAGCTCACCATAGAGCTGTTCCGTCACGGGCAGCGACTCCGCGCCCCCGCCAAAGCAGCTAAGCAGGTGGTTGGGTTTGTAATGCACTCCGGTGGGGATATCACGTGCCGCCATAAATTCCTTAACGGCATCTTTGCGGCCACCCAGAACACGCACGGGCATGATATGGCGCACCACAAAGTCCTGCGGGTCAGTGGCCAGCAGGGCAAGGCCCTCCACATTGGCGAGGCGCTGTTCATAAATGGCTGTAAGCATGCGGCGTGCGGGAATAAATTCCGATTCAAGCCGCCCAAGCTGCACCCGCCCGATGGCGGCCATGATATTGCTCATGTGATAGCGCCAGCCCTGACGGGTCACATCGGGATCCCACGAGCGCGCCCCGGCAAAACGCTGCTTTGCATCGTTGGCTACAGAAAGCAGCCGGGCGTCAGAAGCCAGATTTCCGGCGGCCTCATCAAAAGCCACCAGGCAGCCGCCTTCACCGCAGGTAATATTTTTGATTCCGTCAAAGCTGAAGCAGACCATGTCGCCAAAGCTGCCGATCATGCGTCCCTTGCTTTTGCAGCCAAAGGCGTGGGCGGCGTCTTCCACCACGCGCAAGCCCTTTGCACGGGCAAAATCATATATGGCGTCAATATGCCAGGGATTACTGGCATAGTGCACGGGCATGATGGCAATGGTGCGGGGGGTCAGACGGCGTTCGGCATCGGCAAGGTCAATGGTGCCGGTTTCAGGCAGCACATCGCAGGCCACAGGCTGGCAGCCTGCGGCGGTAATGGCCTGAAAAGACGCCACAAAAGTAAGGGAAGGTACCAGAACTTCCGGCTTTCCGTCTACGCGGCACTGGGCGGCAACGGCATCCACAGCCAGATGCAGGGCCGCAGTACCTGTATTTACAGAAATAACCTGACTAGGTTTGACGCCGAGGTAGCGGGCGACTTCTTCTTCAAAAAGACGCACTTCGTTGCCCATGCCGAGGTAGCCGTCTTCAGTAATTACACGGCTTACGGCGCGGGCTTCAGCTTCACCCACAATGGAGCGGGAAAGACGCATGGACATAAGGCCTCCTGCTGCGGCGGCATAACCCTAGCGGCTGTGCCGCTACGGCTGGCGAAGGCTTCAGGCTGCGCGTCGTTCACTCAAAACACCGCAGGACGCCGGGCTTTAAAAAGTCCGCCGTCCGCACGGAATCAGTAGTGCGCGCCTGGCCGCCATGCTAACCCGCATCGGCGTTCATGTCGCTCAATAACGTGTCGAGGTCAAGCAGAATGAGCAGGCGGTCTTCAAGCTTGCCCACGCCCCGGATATACTCGGAGCCAATGCCGCAAACCACCGGTGGCGCGGGCTCCACTGTGGAGGCGGGAATGCGCAGCACTTCGGACACTCCGTCCACCAGAAAACCCACTATTTTCTGGTTAAATTCCATCACGACAATACGCGTGTTGCCATCGTGCTCTAGGGCGGGCATGCTGAAGCGCGTACGCATGTTGACGACCGGAATAACCTTGCCGCGCAGATTGATTACGCCTTCAATAAATGCTGCGGCATGGGGCACCATAGTAATCTGCATGAGACGGATGATTTCCTGAACGGAAAGGATGTCCACCCCGAACTCTTCTTCGCCAATGCGGAATGTCACCAGCTGGAGCAGATCGCCTTCATGTTCCTGTCCGGAACCTTGCAGCATGTCCTGCCTAGTCGCTTGCGCCGCGTCCATTGTATCCGTCATGGGATGGCCTCCATGGTATAAGCGGGCGTTTTCCGCCCATGAATCGCCGCTTTTTCGGCAATTCGTCATATGCAATCCGCTGCAATCTGCGCCGGGATCGATCCCGCTAACTGGAGCGTTCAGGCCCCGGTTTCAACCTTATCGGACAGAGCGGAGAATACTTCAGAGTGGGTGACAAAAACAATCCTTTCGGGCCGGGTTACGCCCAGCTTTCCACAAGCGCGCGTTCCTGGGGATTTAGGTATTCCATCCAGATTCCCCGCATGTAGTCATAGTGATTGATGCACAGTTCAGGCAGGTCGGTTTGTTTATATGCCCAGGGCTTGGGACCGTGAAAATGCACTATCCGTGCTTCATCCCTGCATTCCTCTCTATAGGGGGGGCTGTTCCAGCAGTCATCCAGCCGCGTTATGCGCTTGCCAAAAAAATAATTCACCAGCGACTGATCAAGATTGCCGATGCGCGATTCATTTTCCTGGCAAAAAGCCATGAAATGCCCTATCAGATCGCGCTTGCGCAGCCGCTCAAGATTAAACAGCGCCACTCCGCTGGAATATGTCCAGATGGGAAAAGGCATGGGAACGGTGTACTGTTCGCCCCTGTATTCATAAAAAAGCTGCTGATGCTGATGATAAAATGGGGCTGTGTATTCCCTTGCCATACCCACGTAAGCCGGATGTTGTGCAAAAAGTTCGTCCAGCGGGCGATAAAAAAGCACATCCGTATCGCAGTAAAGCACACGGTCGTCCTGGGCAAGCTCGGGCACAAGAGCCAGCTCAAGTTTGAGAAAGCATCCGGCGCAGGACTGCCCCAGAGGCGTGAAACCGCTTGGGTCAAGGCGCGGCGTATAGCGCGCAACAGGAATATTTTCCGCAGCGAGTTCTGCCAGCAAGGCCGCATCGCTTCCGGCATAGATGCAGAGGCAGGGGGCATCCTTGCCCTGCACTGCACGCAATGACCGCACCGCCACCTTGAGCAGGGTCAGGTACTTGATCTTGTCGTCAAGGCAAAAAACGGTCTTCACAGGCTTTCTCCGCGCAGACGTCGTTGCAGGGCTGCCGCCTGCCCCTGTAGGGCCGCATTGTCAAAGTCCTTCACCGAGGCAAGAATGGCGGTCAGGTCTTCTGCATAGGGGGTGCCGTTCACAAGAGGCATAAACCGCTCAAGGGCGCTTTCCGCATTTCCCCAGTCCGTTTCCATCAATTCGGGCAGTTCGGCAAGCAGAGCCAGCAGGTTGTCCCTGTGCTCGCCTTCCAGATGCATGGTGCCTGCCGTGACCATGCTTCCATCGCCTTCAAGACAGCGTACGCGCAGCAGCACCTCGTTCATGCACACTTCAAACTCGTCCATCAGTTCTTCGCTCGGCGGAATAAGGGGCAAAGAGTTTTCCATGTGCCGCGTGAGGCGGCATACCCGCTCCACGCCAAGGTTGGCGGCAACGCCCTTTACCGTATGCGCCAAACGGGCCGCACCACGCAGATCACCGCAGGCAAGCAGGCCGCGCAGCTCTCTGGCGCTCTCGCCGTAGTGATCCACAAAACGCAGCAGCAGTTCCCTGTACAATTCGCGGTTGCCGCCTACGGTTGCAAGGCCAGCCTCCACATTGACCGCCTGCCCCTCCGGGACTGAAGAGGCTGTGGCCGGGTCGCGCATAACGTCCAGCGAATGCCGTTCCTCGCCCTCCTGAACACGGATTTCGGCGTCTGCGGCGGCAGAAAAAACATCCGGGCCAACATCTGCGGTCAGCGGATTGGACTGCAATCCGCCCGGAAGCCACGTTTCAAGGGCGGCATACAGGGCGGCAGGATCAACCGGTTTGGTGAGATAGTCGTTCATGCCCACGTTCTTGCCTTCCAGACGGGAAGCGGCATCGGCATGAGCAGTCATGGCAAGAATGGGCAGATCCGCAGGTGAAAAACCCAGCGCGCGGATGCGCATGGTGGCCTGAAGGCCATCCATTACAGGCATCTGCACATCCATGAGCACAAGGTCAACGCCGCCGCCGCGAACCTCTTCAACCGCCGCAAGACCGTTGGAGGCCACACGCACGTCAAGCCCGGCCTGGGTCAACAACTCGCTGGCGATCTGGGCGTTGATATCGTTATCTTCCACCACAAGTACAGTGCGGTGCACCGTGGTCGCAACGCCAAGGGCACTGTCCACAACAGCGGCGGCTTCTTCCTGAGCGGAGGTAGCCTCCGTAATGGCTTCGCCCTGTTGCACCCAACCGAAGGACAGTTCAAAGAAAAAACGGCTTCCCTTGCCGGGTGCGCTTGCCACAGAAAGCTCCCCGCCCATAAGGTTGACCAGTTGCCGCGCCAGCGCAAGCCCAAGGCCGAGGCCGCTGTTTGATCGCGTCAACGACTCATCGCCCAGGGCAAAGGGTTCAAAAAGCTTGTCCTTAAGAACAGCATCCATGCCGGGGCCGCTGTCGGCCACCACAAAAAGCAGACGGCATCCGCCATCTTCCAGGTCGCCGTGGGCAAGCTGCACACTGCATTCCACTGAGCCAGTGCGGGTGTACTTGACCGCATTGTCCAGCAGGATGCGCAACACTTCTTCCAGATGCCGTTCATCACCTTCCACAACTGCTGGCACAGCCGGATCCAGTGTAAAAATCAGCTCCAACTGTTTTTCAAGGGCGCTGCCCGCCACGCTCTGCCGCAACAGCTCCAGCAGGCGGGGCACCTGAAATGCCCGGTTTTCGCGGCGCAGCAAACCCTCGTTGATGCTTGAAAAATCAAGAATCCTGTTGACCATGTCCAACAGCAGGCTGCCGGATTTGTTGATCTGGGAAAGATAGTCGCGCTGCACGCCGCTGAGGCCAGCTTGCAGGCTCAGATAGCTCATGCCGATGATGGCATTGAGGGGCGTGCGGATTTCATGGCTCATACGGCGCAAAAAATCTTCCTGCACGTGTGAGGCCCTTTGGGCGAGTTCCAGTGACGACAAGGCCTGCGCACGGGCAAGCACGGCCTGCTGCTTGCTTTTGCGGGCACGCCTTTCGGCCTCTTTCAATTCGCGGATACGGGAAAACAGCGTTCCCTTCATGCGTTGCAGGGAAGCGAACATGACAGCCAGCTCATCCCGGTATTTGAGCTTCAATGGTTCGGGGTCCTCGCCCGCCGCCACGCCTTCCGCGTATTGACTGACCTCGCCCAGCGGTTTGGCGACCCTCTTCTGAAAGATATAAATATTGGCAACCGCGCTTGCTCCCAGGGCCAACAAGGCAAAAAACATGGCCCAGACCATCTGGACAAGCGGCGACTCCTGTTTGCTCACCTGTTCCAGAAAGCTGCGGTACTGCACTTCTCGCAGGGCCTGCGCGCTGAAAAGAACCTGCTGCGCCTCACTGTCCAGATTGACCCTGTCTACCCAGATCTGCGCGCCTTTCAGGTCAAGCCCGTCCCTGTCCCACAGGGGCGGCCCGCTATTGCCCACAGCCATGTTCACGGCGGTATCAAGCAGATTGTCGAGGTGCCTGCGCTGGGCAAGAAGCGCCTGAACCTGCCCTTGCAGACCTCCCGTCACATTGAGAGTGCGGGCAATATGTTCAAAGGTTCCCTCGTGACCGGCGGCGTCCTGCATCTCGTGGACGCGATCCTGATTCAGCATCTGCCACTTGGCATAACGCTCTGGATTGCCCGTAAAAATAAAGGCGTGGGCTTCTTCGTAACTCTGGCGGGTATTGGTTTCCACATCCACCAGGAGGGAATCAAGCCTGTAGTAGTTTTCGAGTACCCTGCGGCCCTCATTCAGGCCGCGCCCCAGAGATACCAGGCAAAGCCCAAGCAGCAGAAGAAGCAGCAACTGCGCGAGGTTGGAAGTTTTGATAATGGTTCTGATGCTCATGCTTCTTGCTCCCGCAGGCAGCGGACAGTGCCCTTCGTCAAGCTTGAACCGGACAGGCAGACACCCCCGCACGACTGACGGATGGCCTCATACCTTGAAGTATTGGCATTCTTACCATAGGCTGCCGCAAAAATCACCCGCGACCATTCTGGAGAAACTGAAAATCCCCATGTCCCCCACCGCCCGGAATTTATTGCCCCACGCGGCCTTACTGACAGCCATGGCCTTTTGGGGTTCCACCTTTGTTGTGCTGCGCATCGCCCTGACCGCCCTGACCCCCCTGCAAACCATGGCCGGGCGCATGCTGGTGGCCTGTATTGTTTTTTTGCCCCTGTGGCCGCGCCTCTGGCGCGAACTCAAGGAACACGGCAATCTGGGGACGCTGACGCTCATGGCACTGTGCGAGCCCTGCCTCTTTTTTCTCTTTGAAACCCACGCGCTGCGCCTGACCACGGCCTCGCAGGCGGGCATGATAACATCCCTGCTGCCCCTGTTGGTGGCGGCAGTAGCCTTTGTCGCCCTGCGCGAACACGCGGGCCTGCGCATGTGGCTGGGCTTTTTGTTGGCTGTTTGCGGCGTCACGTGGCTCACTCTTGCCGCTGTGCCGGACGAAAAAGCCGCCAATCCCCTGCTGGGCAATATTCTTGAGGGTATCGCCATGTGCTGCGCCGCCGGATATACCGTGCTGGCCCGCCACCTTTCAACCGTATACAGCGCCCTGTGCATCACGGCTGTTCAGGCCTTTGTGGGCATGATATTTTTTTGTCTGCTGGCGCTTGTGGTGCCGGAATCAGACACGCTCATCAGCCTTGGCAGGAATTTTCCCACATGGGTTCCTTGGGCCTGCGTTTTCTATCTGGGCGGCATTGTGACCTTTGCAGGATACGGTCTGTATAATTTTGGCGTAAAGCGCCTTTCTGCTGGTCGCGCCGCCGCCTACACCAATCTCATACCTGTTTTTGCCCTGCTCTTCGGCGTCGCCCTGTTGGGCGAGAAGCTCCCGCCCGCCCAATATGGAGGAGCCTTGCTTATAGTGCTTGGCGTACTGCTGAGCCAATGGCGGGGAATAAGCCGCAACGCCCTGGCCCAAAAACCGACAGTATGATTTTTCTGCTCAAGGCAGTTGCAGCACGTTGAGTATGGCCGGCATATCCAACGCGGCTTCTACAGCATCGGCCAGCCTGTCCAGCTCAGGACCGAGGCTGTAGGCTGTTTCCGGCGCTGACGGCAAACCCGCCTCATGCCGCAGACGACGCAAAAATGCATGGCGAAAGGCGTCTTCGTCAAAAAGACCGTGCAGATAACTGCCCCACACACGGGCACAGCCGCGAGCATCGCACCGTCCCCAGCCCACGGGGCGGCCCCCGGAGTCGGTCATCACAACCCGCATGACGGCAGACGCGGCATCGCCCGCAGCGGGTTCACCAGCTATATCCGACAATTTTCCGTGCAAGGAGGAGGTCTCGCCGTGATGGATCTCATAGCCTGTCACGGCCTGGCGTTCTGCCCCGGTCACACAGGCATCCGCCCATCCGGCGGCGCGGCACAGGCGCTTGGCTGCCAGCAGCCTTGTACTGAGTGGCAGCAGGCCAAGCCCCGGCTCGCATCCGCCTTCTTCAATCTGCAGAGGGTCGACTATTTCAACTCCAAGCATCTGCAATCCCCCGCAGATGCCTACCAGAGCCCCAGTACCGCGTGTCAGGCACTGACGGGCAAATTCCTGAACCCGCCCGGCCAGTCCGGTGCGCCGCAAAAAGCGTAGATCCCCCACGGTATTGCGGCTGCCTGGCAGAATGACAACATGCGGCGCACCCCACTGATCCGCCTGGCGCACAATACGCAACTGCACCCCCGGTTCGTCCCGCAGGGCGTCAAGATCCGTGGCATTACTCAAATGCGGCAGATCGGGCACCACGATATCCAGCAAGCCGGGGGCACCAGAGGTTTGCCCCAGGCACAGGCCAGGGGTCAGACCTTCCTTGAAGCTTACGGAGTCCTCTTCGGGCAGGCGCAGGTTTTCCAGCATGGGCACCACACCCCAAAAGGGTTTGCCCGTGCGTTTCTGGATCATGGACAGGGCGGGATCCAGCAGGCTGGCGTCGCCCCGAAACTTATTGAGAATAAAGCCCCCCACCCGCCCTCTTTCCGCGCGGGTGAGCAGGGCCATGGTGCCCGCCAGGGCCGCAAAGGCCCCGCCACGGTCAATATCCGCCACCAGAGCCACGTGCGCCCCGGCATAGCGGGCCATGCGCATGTTTACAATATCATGTGCCTTGAGGTTGATCTCAGCCGGGCTGCCCGCCCCTTCAAGCACCATAACATCCATATCTGCGGCCAGACTGCGGTAGGCACGGCGCACGGCCTTCCAGGCTTCTGGCTTATAGGCGAGATACTCGCCCACGCGCATGTGCCCCACGGCTTCGCCCAGCACAATGATCTGGGAACCCACGTTGGACGTGGGCTTAAGCAGCACCGGGTTCATGCGCACGTCTGGCGCAAGGCCGCAGGCGGCGGCCTGCAAGACCTGAGCGCGGCCCATTTCCTTGCCGTCGCTGGTTACAAAGGAATTAAGCGCCATGTTCTGCGCCTTGAAGGGCGCAACCCGCAGCCCCCTGCGCGCCAGCAAGCGGCACACAGCCGCCGTAATCAGGCTTTTGCCCGCGTTTGAGCATGTTCCCTGAATCATGAGAGCCGGGGGAAAAAAACGCCTCGACCCTGATTGTGCCGTGTGAACCGGTCTGGCCGCCATCGCGGTAGTCCTCCCTGCACTTGCGGCAATGCCCGTTCAGTGCTGTGTCTTTTATGATATCTTTCCGGCAATATATGGATTGAGGGAAGCTACCGCAACCGATGCGCCTGTGCAGTCCGCCAAAGTGCAAAGCTGACCTGCTGCGCTGCGAGTTCTTCGCCTTGCACTGCTTGCCAGCTTTTCGTATAAAAGAAATGGTGGTCATACAAATACCCGCCGCAGCCCTGAAGGGCACGGCGGTTTACGCGGCCGCCAGGGCCGCAAATACCTGCGGAGTTTCAATGAAGCGTGTATTTTTATGGATTCTGGGTGGCGCCACGGTTCTGGCAGTGGCGGCGGCTGTTCTGCTCAGCAGGGTCGACGCTGGCTTTGTGGTGCGGCAGATCGCCGATGCCACGGCCAAAGCCACTGGGCAGCCATTAACGTTTGACAGCCCGCCCGGAATTTCCTTTTTCCCCCCCGGCGTCAATTTTGGACAGGCGCACTGGGGCAGCGCCAGCGATGGGCAGGGAGTGGTCATCTCCGTCAAAAGTGGTATGGCCCAACTGGAGTTGAGCCCCCTGCTTACGGGCAATGTTATCGTGCGTGAAGTACGGCTGAACAGCCCCATGATTGAAGTCCGCGAAGGCAAAGCCGTTGCCGCTGCCAAGCCGGACGCGGAAAAACCCGCAGATGAAGCCAAGCCCGCCGCTTCGACTCCGCCAGCCCTTCCCATTGAGCTAAAACGCCTTGTACTGCGTCAGGGTGTTGTGACCTACGCAAGCGCAAATGGTAAAACACTGCGCGTTGATGATGTAAACTTGTCTGTAGAGAATCTGCGCACCGGACAGGAAGCCGTGGTGCAGTGCGATTTTGCCTTTGTTTTTGGTGACAGCACCGCCGAACCATCTGCCCCCGCCGCCAAGCCTGGGGCAAGCAGCATCTCGGGGACGCTGGCATTTTCTTCCCGCCTGCGCTACGCGCCCCCTCAGTTGCTTTTCCGGCAGACCGCGCTGACAGTCACCCCGCTCACCGGAGCGCTGCCCAAGGAAGCTGGGCCGTTGCAGTTTACCTGTGAAGGGTCGTTACGGCTGAGCGATCTGCACCTCCAGTTGAGCAAGGCCTTGCTCAATACGCCCCAGGCGCGGGTGAGCGCATCCGGCGAAGGTGGGCTGTCCCCCCTGGCGTTCAACGGCGCTCTTGAGATGGAAGGCTCGCCCCACAAACTTGCCGCGCTGGCAGGCCATAAACTGGCGACTCCCTCTGCCAAGGACGATCTGCGCTTCAGAACAATGGTGCGCTATACCGCCAATGCCCTGAATCTCAGCCAGATGCTTCTGCAACTCGACGATCTTTCCATGCGCGGCGGTCTGCGCCTTGACCTGCCCGAAAACGCTCCCATGCTTGTGACTGCTGACGTGCAGACCGGCATGCTCAATCTTGATCCCTATCTGCCCCAGGCAGAATCCGGCAAAAATGTGGCGGAAACCAAGCCTGCGGGCCGCGACGGCGCAGCAATCAGCGGCAAACGCGCCAAGCCGGATGCGGAAGCCGCACGGCGCATGCCGGGGCTGGACATCCGCGCCAAAGTGGCTGGCATTACCAAGGACGGGTTGCAGGTAAAAGACATTGCGCTGGCCATCAAGGGAGAAAAAGGACGCTACGCCCTGACATCCTTAACCGCCAGCCTTGGCAGCGGCGGGCTTATCAAGTCCACCGGCACCATGGATATGACGACTGAAACTTGCGCTCTCAAGGTGCAAGCCGCAGATGTGGAGGTTGGTTCGCTGCTGGTTGCCCTTGGAAAGGGACAGCTGGCCGACGGGCAGGCCTCGCTGGATGCGGACGTGACCATGAAGTGCGCGGACGCCAATGATATTCGCCAAAGCCTTGGCGGGCGCGGGCTGCTGGAAATACGCCGCCTGCATGTTCCGGCCATGGCAGAGCTTTCTAAGAGCATCCCCTCGCTCACCGGCAAGGGGGGGCCGCTGCCCGACCGCTTTGATCTGGCCCGTGCGCCCTTTACTGCCCGCGATGGCGAAATCAACGCAAGCCCCATCACTGTCACCTCCGCCACCCTCAACGCTACGGGAAAGGCGCGCATCAGCCTGCCCAAACAGTACATGGATGCGGCTCTGGACATCAAAACCATGGGGCTGACAATTCCTGTGACGGCCAAGGGGCCTTTGAGTGACATTTCGTATGGTGTTGACCCGCGTTTTGCCCTTGATATGGCAAAAAATTTGCCGGGCGCATTGCTGAAAACGGGCAAGGAAGCCGGGAGCACCACCAAGGATGCGGCAAAGGGCGCTGAAGGGCTGGTTCGCGGCATCCTGGGCCGCTAACAGGCATGGCGATGGCCCGGACAAAGATACTTGCCAGGGGCAAAGGGCAAGGCAAACAGCTCCGGTTCACGGGTAAAGGTATTTTGCCTGGGGCTTGCCTTTTCGGCGTCATGGGCTAAAGCTATTAGCATCACGGGCGTTAAGCATTAAAGAAGGCCTGAACGCGCTTTAAAGGCGCGAGTGGTGAGCGGAGCGGTCAAAATTCCGCCAGCCAGGCAACACACGAGCTTTACGGGGTTTCTTTGCCCGGTAAGGCATAGAGCGAACAGGCGGCAGTATGTACTTACTTATAGGACTGGTCATTGTTGCGGCTTCAGTCGGCACGGGCTACACCATGGCCCATGGCGAATGGGGCGTTCTTTTTCAGCCCGCCGAGTTCATCATTATTTTGGGTTGCGGCCTTGGAGCGTTTTTTGGTTCGCAGACCAAGTACACCTTTGGTCTGGTTGTCAAAAGCCTCAAACACCTGTTTGCCGACCCAGGTTCCAGCAAAAACCACTATCTTGAGACCCTTGCCCTGCTGTACGCGCTCTTTTCCAAAATGCACCGCGAGGGCGTGATCAGTATTGAAAGTGATGTTGAAAAACCAGAATCCAGCCCGATTTTCAGCAAATATCCCAATATTTCCAAAGATACCGTGCTGGTGAACTTTGTGGGCGACACGTTGCGCGTGTACCTGACCACCGGCGACCCCGCAGATATTGACAGCCTCATGGACGTGGATATCGAAACCATGCGCGAAGAAGGTATTTTGCCTGCCCACGCAGTGGCGCACATGGCCGAATCACTGCCGGGCATGGGTATTGTGGCCTGCGTTCTGGGCGTGGTTTTGGCCATGGGCAAGATCAACGAACCGCCGGAAGTTCTTGGCCACTACATCGCGGCAGCACTTGTCGGCACGTTTTTTGGTATTCTTGCCTGCTATGGTCTCTTTGGCCCCATGGGCGCAAAGCTTGAAAACTACGTGGCCGAAGAACATTTTTATTTTAATGCCATCAAGGAAGCCGTGGCTGCCGCCATTCGCGGATCAACGCCGCTGATCGCTGTGGAATATGGGCGCAGGGCCATACCCTACCCCTTCCGTCCCTCGTTTGCCGA
Source organism: Desulfovibrio sp. UIB00 (assembly GCF_022508225.1). Lineage (NCBI taxonomy): Bacteria > Pseudomonadati > Thermodesulfobacteriota > Desulfovibrionia > Desulfovibrionales > Desulfovibrionaceae > Desulfovibrio > Desulfovibrio sp. UIB00. The sequence goes on from NZ_JAETXJ010000001.1 coordinate 46,621, forward strand.
AATGGAAGAACGGCTCAAGAGCGGCTAAGCTTGGGCAAACGGGCTGGCTGCCTCCCTGATCAGGGAGTGCGGGCGCAGATATTTTGCCCTTCTGTAAAAACCTGCTATGGTTTGTGCATCAAGGGCGCGGGCGGCTGATTTTTATGCCGTCAGCAAAAGCGCGAGGCCCGGCGCAGAATACTACGAAGGAGAAAGCCTATGGGCGGCGGCGCATGGAAAGTGGCGTATGCCGACTTTGTTACGGCCATGATGGCCTTCTTCCTTCTGCTGTGGATCCTCAGCATGGTGCCGCCCGACACCAAGGCGGGCCTTGCCGCGTACTTCAGCGGCGAGCGCAATTTTGACTCCAGCTCCACGTCTCCTATATCAAACAATCCGTTCATCCAGAACACGGATAAAATTGACGCGCGCGACCTCAAAATCAACGAGGTTGAAAAGTCGCACTACGCCATCGCGCAAAAAATCAAGCAGATGCTCATGGCAGATGCCGTGCCGCAAAATTCCTCGGGCATCAGCGCTGATGATGTGGGCGTGCAGTTGCGCGTCAATTCGGACGTCATGTTCCGCCCCGGCAGCATTGACCTGCTGCCCGAAGGCACCAAGGTGCTGGAAGCGGTGCTGAAACTCATGAACGAATACAATCTTTACCTTGTGGTACGCGGGCACGCTGACTCCACCGAAGCCAGGCCGCCGTTTGCCTCCGCGTGGGAGCTTTCAGGCGCGCGCGCCTCGGCCATGGTGCATTTTCTTGCTGAAAAGGGCATCAAACCCACACGCATGCGCGCTGTGAGCTACGGCGATACGCGCCCCCTCAAGCCGGGCATTGACGAACAGAGCCGCGCCATGAACCGACGGGTGGAATTTTTCTTCCATCGGCCAGAAGTTATGTCGTACAGCGTGGTGTACTAGCCCGCCTTTCTGCCAGTGAGTTGCAACAGAAACGGCCCCTGTGACAATCCACAAGGGCCGTTTCTTTATTTCGCTGACGCAGAGGCCTTTCGGCATCCCGGCCAGAGCTATATCTTACGGACTTCCGTGTACCAGGCGGCAGCCTCTTCAAGCAGCTTGCCCGTGCGGGCCGCCAATGCCTGAGGATCCTTGAGGTAGCCGTCAAGCAGCAGGCTGGAGTCAAACAGGCAGCCCGTCATGTCGGCCAGAATCCTGTCGTCCGCGTCTGCCTTGAACATACGCAACATGCTGCGCAGCAGGGGATGATCGCGGTTGACCTCCAGCACCTTCACAGGGATTGAGTCATCCTTCTGCATGACCTTGAGCAGCTTTTCCATGGAGGATGACAGGCCGCCATCAGGCGAAACCAGCACTGCCGGGCTGTCTGCCAGACGGTGAGAAACGCGTACGTCCGTTACTTTGTCGCCCAGGATTTCTTTCATCTTGGCAAGCAGGGCGTCAAAGCTTGCCGAATCATCGTCAGAGAGCGGCGCGGCAGCTTCGTGTTCTGGTTGCTCCTTGTCGGCAAAGTCTTTCAGGGCATCGTCCGCCGCTGTTTCCACCGACTTGAATTCCCAGTCCTTGTACTTGGCAAGGCCGTCCATGACAAATTCGTCCACAGGCTCATACAGCCACAGCACTTCAATACCCTTGCGGCGGAAGCGCTCCATGTGCGGATTAAGCCGGGCAGCCTCCCGGTTGGGCGCAGCCACATACCAGATGGTCTTTTGCCCCTCTGGAGCGCGGGCCATGTACTCATCAAGGCTGGTGAGCGCATCCGCATCAGCGAGGGACGAAGAATTGAAGCGCAGCAAGGCGCTAATGCGTTCGCGGTTGGCGTAGTCGTGGTAACCCAGCTTGAAAACCTTGCCGTGCAGCTTCCAGAAGCGGCTGTATTTTTCCGCATCGTCCTTTGCCAGCTTTTCAAGATGCCCCAGGGTCTGTTTGACCAGCACCTGATTGATCTTGCGCAGCACCACGTTTTCCTGAAGCGTCTCGCGCGAGATGTTCAGGGGCAGGTCTTCCGTGTCGACCACGCCTTTGAGGAAGGCCAGATATTCAGGCACCAGTTCTTTGTTGCGGTGCTGGATGAGCACGCGGCGGGCATAGAGATCGAGCCCCCAGAATTCGCGGTCGGCACCAAAAAAATCCTGCGCCGAATCGGGCGTGAACAAGAGGGCATTAAACTGTACGGGCGCATCCACAGAAAGATGCAGGGTGTCCAGCGGCTCCTTGGCGTCATAGGTCAAGGCTTTGTAAAAGGAGTCGTACTGTTCCTTGGTGACCGAGAACTTGGGCTCGCGCCACAGCGCGGGCTGGGTGTTGACCCGCTCGCCGTCCACCAGGACAGGGAAGGGAACAAAGGCCGAATGCTTGCGGATAACCGACTCAACGCGGAACTTCTCCGCAAATTCGGCGGCATCGTCCTTGAGCCATGCCTTGATGACCGTGCCGCGCGCAGGTTCATCCCCGGTTGCGGGTTCAATGGTAAAGGTGCCAAGCCCATCGCTTACCCAAACGCTGGCTTCGGCATCATCGCCAAAAGCCGGACGCGAGGTAACTTCCACCTTGCTGGCCACCATAAAGACGGAATAAAAGCCCACGCCAAAACGGCCGATAATATTGGCGGCATCCGCAGGACCGGAGGTTTCGCCCTCCTCCCCGGCTTCGGGCTTTGCCGCATCGCTGCCGCTGGCTGCATTTTCAGCCGCAATATCGGCCAAAAACTGCTCGGAGCCTGACCTGGCAATGGTGCCAAGGTTTTCAGCCAGTTCATCTGCGGTCATGCCCACGCCGGTATCTGCAATGGTCAGAACCTTGGCGTCCTTGTCCAGACTGATGCGGATTTCAAGGGGAATATCCGCAAGACGCGGGCTTTCGCCCCTGTTCATGCGATAGCGCAATTTATCCAACGCGTCCGAGGCGTTGGAAACAAGTTCCCTCAAAAAAATTTCGCGATTTGTATAGAGCGAATTGGTGAGGATATGCAGGACTTTGCGCACCTCAGCGCGGAATTGGCGGGAATTCTTACCAGCCTCTGCCATGACAAACCTCCTGAAAAAAGATATAGTTGAAAATAATATCCCCCACTGAATTTTCAAGGGGGATTTGCCAAATTTTACGGCATTTTTCGGCGCGGCTGGTGGCAACGCAGGGAAAGCCGCGCGTCCGGCATCCTGTAAAACAGGCCGACAGGCACGCACGGGCATTCCAATCCCATATTTCATATAAAAGGGGGATAAAACATCAAGCCCGCAGGATTCATACTCATACGGGCAAAATGATATTCGTAACTACTTGCCATTTGATGGGAAAAAAGCTATCTCGCCTGAAGGATATTCAAGGAGGGCCTACATGGACGTTGTAATGCTTTCGCGTTTGCAATTCGCTGTGGCCGTTTTTTTCCATTTCATATTCGTACCGCTTACGCTCGGTCTTTCCGTCATTCTCGCCTGGATGGAAACCCGCTATGTGCGCACCGGAGACGAATTCTGGAAAAAACAAGCCAAATTTTGGGGAAAACTTTTTCTCATCAACTTTACCCTGGGCGTGGTGACGGGCATCACGCTTGAGTTCCAGTTCGGCACCAACTGGTCCCGCTACTCGGAATACGTGGGCGATATTTTCGGCTCCCTGCTGGCTATTGAAGCCACGGTGGCCTTTTTTCTGGAATCCACGTTCCTTGCAGTGTGGCACTTCGGCTGGAACCGCGTTGGCAAAAAAATGCATCTTGCCTCAATTTACATTGTGGCATTTGCGGGCAACCTTTCCGCCCTGTGGATCATTCTTGCCAACGGTTTTATGCAGCACCCGGTGGGCTACACCATCAATGAGACCATCGGGCGCGCTGAGCTTGCCAACTTCTGGCAGGTAGTGACCAATGGCTACGCCTGGGGCATGTACGCGCATACGGTGCTGGCATCGTGGGCGCTGGGCGGCTTTTTTGTGCTGGGCGTTTCGGCCTGGCATTTGCTGCGCAAGAGCCAGGTGGACTTTTTCAGGGCCTCCTTCAAGATGGCCGCGCCTTTCACCCTGATTCTTGTTTTGCTGCTGGGCCTTTCTGGCGATCAACAGGGCAAGACGGTGGCCCAGGTGCAGCCTGCCAAGCTGGCCGCGCTGGAATCCCACTGGGAAACCGGGCGCAACGTGCCCTTCTACCTGCTGGCATGGCCTGACGAAGCCAATGAAGGCAACAAGGTTCAGGCCATTGGCATTCCCGGCCTGCTGAGCTGGATTGCCTACGGCGACGCCAACGCCGAAGTGAAGGGGCTCAAAGACTTTGCCAAGGAAGACCGCCCCCCGGTCATGCCTACCTTCCTGAGCTTCCGTGGCATGATCGCCATGGCTGGCCTGTTTGTGCTGCTGGCCGTGGGCGCTTTTTTGCAACGCAAGAAGGACGAACCCTGCCCCCTGCTGCTCAAGGCGCTGGTATGGAACATCCCCCTGCCCTACGTTGCCATCATGCTGGGTTGGGCAGTGGCCGAAATTGGCCGCCAGCCCTGGATCGTTTATGGTCTCATGCGCACTTCCGACGCGGTTTCGCCAGTTCCAGCCGAGAATGTCGCCATTTCGCTGGGTGCGTTCATAGTGGTGTATTCCCTGCTTGGCCTTCTGGACATTTACTTGCTGCGTAAATACGCCATCAAGGGCCCTGACGCCCAGGAGGTATAGCCATGTTGGAAACCATCTGGTTTGTGCTGTGGGCATTGTTGTGGGCCGTGTACTTTATTCTGGACGGTTTTGATCTGGGCCTTGGCGCGTTGCTGCCCTTTTTGGGCAAAAACGAATCTGAGCGCCGCATCATGTACAACGCTGCCGGGCCCTTCTGGGACGGCAACGAAGTGTGGCTTATTTCCGCTGGCGGCGTGACCTTTGCGGCTTTTCCCAAGGCCTATGCGGTCATGTTCAGCGCGTTGTACGCCCCGCTGCTTCTGCTGCTCTTCGCCCTTATTTTCAGGGCTGTTTCCTTCGAGTTCCGCAACAAGGTGGAACACGACAGCTGGCGCGCCCTGTGGGACGGTGTGCACTTTCTTGCCAACCTGATCCCCTGCGTGCTGCTTGGCGTGGCTTTCGCCAACCTGTTCATGGGCATTCCCATTGACGTCAAGGGCGTTTACCACGGCAACCTGCTTGGTCTGCTGAACATTTACGGCCTTGCGGGCGGCGTGTTCTTTTTGTGCATGTTCCTGTTGCACGGCTCCCTGTGGCTGGCCATCAAGAGCACAGGCAGCCTGCAAACCCGCGCTGTGGCATCGGCCACCTTCCTGTGGCCTGTCATGCTGTTGCTGCTGGTGGTCTTTCTGGTTCTCACCGCCATGTACACCAAGCTGTATGCAAACTTTCTGGCCATGCCTGTTCTGTTTGTTCTGCCCTTGCTGGCGCTGGCGGGCCTTGTGGGCGCGCGCGTCATGCTGGGTGCGGGCAAGCTGTGGCTGGCCTGGGCGTGCAGCGCCGTGTTCATTCTTGGCGTTACCTTCTTTGGCGTGGCGGGCATGTTCCCCGGCATGATCATATCTTCCATTGATCCTGCAGCTACGGTCACGGCCTTTAACGGCGCTTCCAGCCAGCTGACGCTCAAGATCATGCTGGGCGTGGCCCTGGTCATGGTGCCTATCGTGCTTGCGTACCAGTTCTGGCTGTACAAGACCTTCTCCTCCCCTGTGACGCACGAGGATCTCAAGGACGAACACGCCTACTAAACCCAGGCTGTTCTCCCCTTCCAATAGACAGTTAAAACGCCCCAGTGGCGATGATTAAGCGGCCAGCTTTCCCCGGTATTCTACCGGGGAAAGCTGGCCGAACCTTTTCCGGGATCGTTCAATGCTGTAGAAACGCGTGTACTCTTCAATCAGAGTGCTGGTTTCGGCTTTGCCCTGCATTGATTTTCCAAGCGAAGTGGAGCCCAAATGAGGCCAACCGCCGCACAGCACAACATATAAAAATCAGCATGATGATTGGACACAGTTCTCGTTCAACCTCCCCCAAAAAGGGAATAAGGGTTGGCATTGGTTAAGGTGCGTGCGCAAGGGCAGGCATAAAGCCCCCAGCATCATGAGATGACCGGGGACTTTGCTATGGTTTGCTGATTATGTAGAAACAAATATTCTTATTGCCGCACCCAAGCCCGTAACGTACCATTATCCAAGGGATTTAGCCTGTTTCCACTGGCAGTGATCTTTGCCTTTTAGGGCAACACAAGCGGTTTTTCCCTTGTTTCGTATTTTTGCGCCTGCTGGAGAACTTCAGCAAAGTAGTGCTGGCAGTTGTAGGTCGTTATCTTGTAGATAAAGGGGTTATATTCCTGGCTGAATCGCTCCAATATTTTCCGTTCCTTCCACGCGTTATCAATATCTGTTTTTGCCCGGTCAATATATTCCTTGCGGTACTTTGGGGCTTCTACTTGATAGTTGTTTAGGTCTGGCAGTGATTCAGAGAAAACACCACCTAAGGACAGGCCAAAGTTACTGCCTTCGCTGCCCACAAAGTGCATGTGGTCATAATGTAAATCTGTTGATGGAATTCTTTGTCCATACCGCTCTGTGCCATTGGGAATGGCAAGCTCACTCACCCCCATGCGGTAGTAGAGAACAGCCGCATTAGGTTCTGGCGAATACGGTTGCAAGGTTGAGTGGTCGCCCTGAGCGTGCTTTTTTACTACGTCAGCAACTCTGGCCGGATACATGCGCTCCTCCAGCGGAGCGTTTTGCGAAACAGGCATGGGGGCCTCAAGCGCTGCCTGTTGCCTGTGTAAGGGGATGGTAGCTGCTGTTGGCGAACCTTTAAAAGTGAATTGGCCGTTGCCCAAACGCGGCTGGTCTGAAACGTCGTGGCCCATGCTCCTGGCGTTGAAATTGTTCCCTGCCATGTTTCCTCCTTAAAGGGTTTGGAGGAGATATAGCAGAGGCGGGCGTTTTTGTAAGATTGAAATGTTTCAGTAGTTATTTGTCCTTTTTAGTTTGGTAAATAAGTGTATTTGAAAATGTAAAAAAATAAAATTTTCAGACTGTTATGATTTCGTGCAGAGGCTATGGCAGGGCAGAAAAGCTGAATTTTTTTGCAAATCATGAAAACTTATTTTTTTCTGCCAAAGTTTGAGTCCGACCGAGCAAAGCACATGAACAGCAATTGAGGGTTTACATGACGTTCCCAACATGCGCGGAAATAAAAACAGGTATGCGGGCTGGCTGGAAAGAATACTGGCCTGTTTTCATCACGTTGCTCTTTACCTATCTGGGATGGCTTTCGCTTTGCAAGGACGATGGTTATTTTTTTCAGTTAATTGGAGCCGTTGGAGTCATGCTTTTTTTGCCATTGTTTAAACTGCAAAAAAACATTTGGCTTTATGTCACCGTTTTCTTTCTGAGCGGTGCAGGCAAAATATGGCCGGAAGGTACCCAGTGGATCACTACTTTCACGGGTTTTGAGAAAATAACTGCCTGGACGGCCAGTACGGCAATTATTTCTGTTCAGGGGGCTGCGGTCTCGTTTGTCTGCTTGCTGCTGGTGCATGTGTTCATTTTCAGGTTGCAGGGCCGCGCCTCCCTATTGTTCAAAGTACCCATTTGCGTGTTTTTTTTGCTTGCAGCGCTGATCCCCGCATTCTTTTTTCTCTGGCTCCTTTTGAGCGTCACCGGGATTTTTGGGCCTCATGTTTTATAGTTTAAGGGGTTAGAGTTTTACATGGTATTCCCAACAAGCGAGGAAACTAAACCAAATTTTTTTTGGCTTGGTGCGGGCTCACTGGCCTATCATCGTTATCCTGATCTTTACATACTTTGTTGGGCTGAAAGACGGGAAATATAGGAATGGTTGTTCAGGCCGGAGACGCTATGCCCCGCCTTTGGTGTAGAGCCGATCACGCCCCCCCGATCATCTTTCGACGACCGGGGGGTCCTATTTACCTACATGGTGCAGCGTTGGCGTTAATTTGACCAACCAACGTACGGACGTTGCCAACAATGATTGCCGACAATGTCCTGCTGGCACGTCTGCGGGAAAACCTCTGCGCCATAAAAAAGGGCTACGCTACGAAGCTGATTCGCCGTGCAGGCTTTCCCTGTAAACAGGCTCTAATCGGTGGATTCCACCTCGCGCACACAGTAGCCTTGATGCCGCAACGGCGTGAAGTAGTTGGTGCCCCAGGTCACGGCCAGCACAAAGAGCGCGGCGAAAAGACCGATGGCGGGGCTCCACAAGGGGCTTGCGGAAAGGGCCAGCCGCATGAGCAATGTGCCTATGACAAAACCCGAATTGCGGAACACCGCGTGAAAGGCGGGCATATACCGCTGTGCAATGAGCACCATGGCGATATCTGCAAAAATCAGCACCGTGTAGAGGGTTTCAAAGAACTTGAGGTCTTCGCCTGTTTTCACAAAATGCATGAAGTCGCGGGAGCCTATGAACAAAAAAATGATAAACAACGCCAAAGCCAGCATTTTTTTGCTCATGACGTAGCGCATGCGCAGATCGGCCGTGGCGATAAAATGCAGATGCTGCCGTGCTATGCGCTTGTACAGACCAAGGCACAGATACACGGCAAGAGCACCAGCGCCGGAAACCGCGATGCTGATAACCGGCAGCAGGTCGTCAACCACGCTGACTGGCTCCGGCAAATGCGCCAGCTCTTTAAAGGCGTTACGCAGCAAAATGAGGGTAAGTATCTCAAACTGCTTGCCCATGGATTGCGAAAGGGAACTTGGGATCGCCAGAATCAGGCTCATGACCTCAAGCCCCAGAATCAGGGTAAAGGCCAGATGGATGGCGTAAAAATGGCTGTGCGGCGTAATCGCGGCCAGCCATGGGGGCAGGATGCCCATGCGCTTGAGTTCCACCCCAAGCAGGGAGACCAGATATACCCAGAGGATGCACAGGGCCACGCGGCGCTGGGTAGCGGCGCGCTCCCAGGCTGAGTGAAGCCAGTCAAAAACATCCGTAATTGGCTGTAAACTTAAGATAAGCATGCAAATAGCTCCATAGATGAATACCCGGAGGCCCCAAAAAGCTCCGTCTGGCAGAAGAATATCTACAGCTTGCCAAATGTCAAAGACTACTAATCCTGTTATGACAGGCGGGATGGTGTATGCCGGGCTTGGGCCAATGCCCTGCGCACTTGCCATCCATCAATATAGAACGTAGAGAAAAGGCTTCCCCCGCGTTGCAGACCTTCGGCTTGTCCGATGGGTTTGAACAGTGTCGGCGGCCTGCGGCCTGCCGAGAGCGCGAGTTTTTTCCAAACTGCCATGCCGCCCGACCCCGCATCACTACGGGCATCGGTTCGGCATGGTCGGCTATTGGGCTGCTCGCAGATGCGCGGGAAAACAGGGGGTGGATTGAGCATGCCCCGCCTGTCTTCACGGATTTGACCGGCGGCAACGCCGCAAGAGCTTCATCGAGCTTTACGAGGTAGAACGTCATGCCCCACAAGGGTCCGCATATCTCCATTTCTCCCGACTATGTGGTGAACAGAATTCTGCGCATCAACATTGATGACTTTGCAGAATGGCCCGAATCTGTGCGCAACCTGGCCATCGCCATAGCCGAAGAACTTTTTCTGGTGGCCTACAACCCCTTTATCAATGCGGAAACCGTGCGCACCAGCGTGCGTGAAAGCTATGACAAAGAATCGGTCTCCCTGGCGCACTATTACGCCACGGCCATCAGCGAAGGCCTCACCATGTTCTGGTCGGCCCATGAGGCCGAAACCGCCTTCCGCGCCAAACTGGTGGACGCCCTGCACGGCGTTTTGCCCGATGAATGCATTCTGACCAATCCCGCAGCCATGGTGGAATCGGCAACAGACGCCACCGACTTGCGTATGGAACTGCCCTTGTTGGTGGTTGAGCCGGACAATACCGAGCAGGTGGCCGAGCTTGTGAAACTTGCCAACGACATGAAGTTTGCGCTCATTCCGCGCGGCGGCGGCTCCGGCATGACCGGCGGTGCAGTCCCCGCGCGCAAGCGAACGGTTATTGTCAGCCTCACCCGGCTGACGCGCATCGGGCCCGTTGACCTTGAAGCCATGACAGTCACCTGTCAGGCCGGGGCCATCACCCAGGCCGTCATCAACGCGGTGGACACCGAGGGCGCGCTGTTTTCCGTTGACCCTGCTTCCAAGCAGGCCTCGACCATCGGCGGCAACATCTCTGAAAATGCAGGCGGACCCAGCGCCTTTGAATACGGCACTACGCTGGATAACCTGCTGTGGTGGCGCATGGTCACGCCCACGGGTGAAATCATTACCGTTGAGCGTGAAAACCACCCCCGCCACAAGATTCTGCCTGACGAAACCGCCGTCTTTGTGGTCAAGGACGTGAGCGGCGGCGTACGCAACGTGGTACACCTGCGCGGCGATGAAATCCGCCTGCCGGGCCTTGGCAAGGACGTGACCAACAAGGTTTTGGGCGGCCTGCCGGGCATGCAGAAAGAAGGCGTGGACGGTATCATTACCGAAGCCTGCTTTATCGTTCACCCCAAGCCCAAGCACAGCCGCGTCATGGTGCTTGAATTCTTTGGCCGCTCCATGCACCCCGCCGCCATCGTCGTGCGCGAGCTGGTGGCCCTGCGCAACCGCATCCGGCAGGAAGGCGACTACGCCCACCTGTCGGCCATGGAGGAATTCAACGCCAAGTACGTGCAGGCCATCGAATACAAGCGCAAGTCCGAGAAATACGAAGGCTCGCCCATTTCGGTCATTATCCTTCAGGTGGATGGCGACGACCCCTACCTGCTCGACAAGTGCGTGGGCGACATCGTGAGCGTTGTGGAACAGCAGGACAACGTGGACATCATCGTTGCCGCTGATGACAAGGAAGGCGAACGCTTCTGGGAAGATCGCCACAGGCTCTCGGCCATCGCCAAACGCACCTCTGGCTTTAAAATGAACGAGGACGTGGTCATCCCCATGGACCGCATCCCCGACTTCGCGCTGTTCCTCGAGCAGATCAATCTGGAATGCACGGCGGCCTCCTACCGTTACGCCTTGCAGGAAGTGGGGCGTCTGCCGGGCTTCCCCATGGAAGACAAGGACTTTAACCGCGAGTTTTCGCAGGCCTCCAAAGCTGCCTCGGGCGATGTTGCCGCCACCGAAATTTCGGATATGGAACTGGCCGCCCGCGCAGAAGACTTTCTTGCCAAGCTCAAGGAAAAATACCCCCATCTTGCCAAAAAGATCGACAAGATCAGGGAATACATGGATGCCAGCCGCATTGTGGTTGCCAGCCACATGCACGCGGGTGACGGCAACTGCCATGTGAACATCCCTGTGAACTCCAACGATGCCCACATGCTTGAAGAAGCGGAAGAAACCGCAGCCCGCATCATGGCTGAATGCCAGGAAATGGGCGGCGAGGTTTCGGGCGAGCACGGCATCGGCATCACCAAGATCGCCTTTTTCGGCAAAGACAAGATGGACGCCCTGCGCGCTTTCAAGGAGCGCGTGGATCCCCGCGATGTGATGAACCCGGCCAAGCTCGTTTTCCGCGAACTGCCGGTGCGCCCCTTTACCTTCTCGTTCAACCGCCTGATCCGTGATATTCGCGAAAGCGGCCTGCCCGACAAGGAAAAACTCATCAGCCTGCTCACCTCCATTCAGGTTTGCACACGCTGCGGCAAGTGCAAGCAGGTCTGCTCCATGTGCTATCCCGAGCGCTCCATGCAGTACCACCCCCGCAACAAGAACATGGTGCTGGGCATGCTGCTGGAGGCCGTGTATTACAGTCAGGTCAACAAGGGCCGCATCGAGGAAAGCCTGCACAAGGCCCTGCGCGATATTGTGGAACACTGCACCGCCTGTGGGCGCTGCATGGCCAACTGTCCGGTCAAGATTCCCTCGGGCGAGGTGGCCCTTACCCTGCGCGCCCTGCTGGAACACGAAGGCGCTGGCGGCCACCCCCTCAAGGGACACGCCCTTGAGTGGCTCTCGCGCGACATCCAGCACCGTGTGCCCAAGGCGGCCAAAATGGCCTCCCTTGGACAAAAAATGCAGAACAAGTTTCTCGGTTTCGTGCCAGACATGTGGAAACGCCGCCTTAAAAGCCCGCTCTTTTCTGGTCGCGGCCCCAAGATGGGCTACACAAATCTGTATGAGGCCCTCAAGCTGCACAGGGGTTCCATTTTTGCGCCTGCCGAGCCAACGCCGGGCATGCCCTGCGTCTTGTACTTCCCCGGTTGCGGCGGCGCGCTGTTCTATGACCGCATCGGCGTTTCGTCCGTCATGCTTCTGCTCAAGGCCGGCTTTGCCGTAGCCGTGCCGCCCCGGCACATGTGCTGCGGCTTCCCCTTGCTGGCAGCGGGCATGGATACGGCCTTTGAAGACAACATGGCCCAAAATCGGCAATATCTGGCCTCCATGCTGCGCAATCTTGCCAAGCTGGGCTTTGACTGCAAGCATATGGTCACAGCCTGCGGCTCGTGCCGTGACGGTCTTGAACGCCTGCACATGGAAACGCAGTTCCCGCAGTTGACCCTGCGCGATGTGGGGCAGCTTACCCTGCCCCTGCTGGACAAGGACAAGCTCAAGGCTCCCCTGCCGGAAGGCTCAAAGGTTCTGTACCACGGAGCGTGCCACTGCGAATGGGCCGATGTACACAAGATCAAGGGACAAAAGCAGATCATCAAGGCGCTGGGCGACTTCAGCGGCGCCAAAATCACGCTCAACCCCGGCTGCTGCGGCGAATCGGGCATGGGCGCCATGACCTCGCCCGACATCTACAACCTGCTGCGTTCACGCAAGCAGATCCGCCTTGGCGAGGCATTTGAGCAGGGCAACGACGGCCCCGTGATTGTGGGCTGCCCCTCGTGCAAGATTGGTATTGGCCGCTGCCTCATCAACATGCGCGACAAACGCCCTGTCATGCACGTGGTTGAATGGCTGGCAGGTCAGGTGGATGGTGAGGACCGCCGCCAGACCTTCCGCAAAAAGGTCAACGAAATGCGCGGCGAAGTGCGCGTTATTGACGTAAAATAACAGCCTTATTATCAGGCGGCCTGCGCATGCAGGCTCGACCTCCTGTTTCTCTGGCAAGGCCAGCATTATTCCCAAAATACAGCGCGGGGGGTTCCGGTTCCGGGGCCTCCCGCGCAAACACAAGGTCTGTCAGCATATGGCGCACCCTGCCGATTCCTGCCCCGCGCACAGCGGTAAATCCCCGGCCCCCGAATTTAAGGCGGATACTTTTACGTTGCCTGCCCCCGGTTGGGGCTGGTGGGTGGCGGTTGTGGCTTTGCTGCTTCCCTTTGCCTATGCCTTTGGCTTTCTGTTTCCGCGCGGGGATGACTTTGATGAAGTCACCAGGGCCATGTTCCCCTTTGATCTGCCCGGCGGGCTGTATGAAGTTGCCCGCGAATGGCTGACCTGGAGCGGGCGCTACACCTACCACTTCCTGGCGGTTTTTCTGGGCAAGGCAGGGGAAATCCGCCCCCTTTACGGGCTTGTGTGCGCGGGCGTGGCGTCGCTGTTCGGCCTTGGCCTGTTCGGCCTCGCGCGGGTGGTACACATACGGCGTGGCCCTGCTGCTTTTTGTGGATTGCTGGGCGTGCTTGTGGTGTTTGCCGGTCACCAGAGCCTGCCCAACTTCTACCTGCTGACAGATGCCCTCACCATGGGCCTTTTGCAGGCCATGACTCTTGTCTTTCTGTGGATGCTCTGCCGCCTGTGGGCCGCCCCGGCAGCCGAGGCCCGCAAGGCGCGGCGTCAGGCCATCATTGTGGGCCTACTGACGGTTGGTGTGTTTGAGCATTCGGCGCTGGCGTCTTTGGCGGCATGTACGGTTGCAGTTCTGCTTGCCCTTGCGGATCGTTTTGCAAGACGGGAAACGGAACCAGATGCCACGCAAAACGCCCGCACCCGGCTGCGCCATTTAAGCGTTCTGTGGTTATGGGTTTTCGGGGCTTTGCTGTTTTCCTTTCTTGCTCCGGGCAATCAGGTACGCAGGGCTGCCCGCCATATCGGCACAGACGTACAGCTACGCCAGCTTGCCGCAGCTGTTGACGAATGGCGGCAGGTGGCCTTTTGGTTTTTTGACGGGCTATGGCCGTGGGCTGTTCTGCTGCTGGTGCTTGTGCTGCGCGGCATGCGCGGGCAATGCCCCGCCTTGGGCAAGGGGACTGCGCGTTTCGGCCTGCTTATGGCCGTTTTGGCTATAGCCGCGTATCTGGGGTTTTCAGCGCTGCTCACCGTGGTGCATGCCTTCAGTGATGTGACCATCAGCTCCACTGGCAAGCTGCCCGCAGGTCTGACCATTTTTTCAGCCTATGCCGGCGGCTTTGCCCTGTGGGGTTTGCTGAACGCGTCCCCTTCTGTGGAACGCGCCTTGGCGCGGCTGCCCCATCGGGCGCTCATGGCTGCGCTGCTTATTCCCCTGCTGGCTCTGCTTGCCAGCAGCTCCAACTGGCGCAACACCATGACCAATGCCGCCAACGGCAGCATGCTCCACCTTGGGCTGCAATTGCAGGGACGCTACGACACGTTGCAGGCCGTGGGCAATGCCGCCCAGCCAAAAGATGCGCCGCCGCGCTTCGGCCTGCTTGGCGAAATCTACCGACCCGGCGCACGCAAGCGAGCCATAGATAAGAATTTGCCCCTGCCTGTGGTGCAGCGCAGTATTCCGGCGACAGTCTTTCCTGTGCAAATGGATGAGGCCTTGCCCGCGCAGCCTGAAACATGGCCCAACCTCTGGGCAGCCTGGATGTTGGGCCTCGGCGGCGTATACAGCGCACCGCCCGTGGCCGCCGCAGCCGTGGCGGCGCTGGAGGCACCTGCGGACATGGCCGCGCAAAAGCCAGTAACGCTGGGCTTGCCGCAAGGCCTGCATGATGCGGGAATTGACGCAGCATGGCTGGTGCGCGCCAATGGCGCGCCGTCAAATGCGCACCTCACAGCGGCTACCACCACGTTCAGCGATCTGTGGCTGGTGCTTCACGGACAGGATATTTCAAAGATTGAACGCATTGCGGTTTTGCGGCTCAACAAAACGGATTGGCGCAGGCTTATGCCCGTATTCCTGCAACGACTTGCTGCATCACATCTCCTGGAGCGGCAGATGCTTGCAGACAGCGCCGCCGGAGGCTCCGCTTATCAGCAAATACTGGACGCGCTGGCAGGTGAACAAATCCACTTCATGGCTGAAGGCTGGAAAGTCGGCGAATATCTGGCAGTGCCCGTGAGTCCGGCTGTCAATGTGCCGCTGGGCCTTTTTGTGAGCCTGAACAATGGCCCCATGCTCCGGCTTGACTTGTCAAAACCCTGACCAGCCGGACGGTGCAAACGCTCGCAGGCTCAGGAGCCGATCAAGGCTGGTCTAACTGGCCTGAGCTGTTGGCCGGGGTAGGCTGGCGTGGTTTGGCGGTCAGCTTGATCAGGCGTAGTTTGCCCAAGGCACGGCCTGCAAGACCGTGGTGACGCCGCGAAAGAAAGCCAGTGTTTCCTCCGCTGTAATCTGTTCCGGCAGGCAGTAGCGCTCCCTGTACCAGGGCAATGTGAGCCGCAAGGCTGCCTGCATGGCAGCCTGACGAGGATGCAGCACATCAACAGGGCGGGTCTGAGTGGCATCCTCGCCCGCTTTACATGGCTGGCCGAAAACTACATAGCGCCTACACGCAATCGGACGCACAGGATAAGCGCCGCAGCTCCTCTCCAACAGGAAAGGGCAGGCACCCCCAAGAGTTGTCCGCGCCCCGTGGAACAGCACAAAGGCTGCTTTGAGAGCGTTCCGCCTGGAGGGGAGAAGCTCCAGCTCCGCAAAAAGGCGCAAGGCCAGAATTTCCAGTGGGGTTGCAGGGATGGGCTGGATACAGCATTGGCAGCACCCCGGCCCGCAGGCTGGCGGCTCCTTCTGGAGCGCGATGGATTCCGCTACGTCGCAATCCACCAGGGCATACGCGTCCAGCAGCAGACTCATGCCCGGCATGCGCTCAAACCTGCGGTTGTTGTACCTGAAGCGCTGAGCGTCTTTTCCCGGACTGGCAGCCATTTCCCACTCCTTGACAACGTGCAGCCCCGCAGAAAACCACTGCCGAAGCAGCGGTCTGTCCACGGGGCTGGCAGATAGGGGGGCTACTTCAGCCGCAACGTCCAATCGGTCATGGCCTGCATGAGGGCCGTTGCCTGACTCGCAAGGGCTTCATCCTGCACATCGCCGTTATCGGCAAAGGCAGGAGTGAAAGCGTTGGAAAAAAGCTCTGGCTTGTTCAGTACGTGCAGGTTCAGGTACACGCATACCTGACGCAGATGGTACTGCGCCCGCGATGTGCCCATGCCGCCGCCAGCACCCACGATGCAGGCGGTTTTGCCTGTAAGGGGGGCGAGGTCGGTTTCGCGCGAGAGCCAGTCCAGCGCATTTTTCAGCGCGGGAGCAAGAGAATAATTGTATTCGGGGCAGGCCAGAACCAGCCCGTCCGCTACGCTCACCTGATCAATGAGGCGTTGCGCCACTGCGGGTTTTTCAATATCCGCGTTGTAGAACGGCAAAGCGGAAATATCTGCAATTTCAAGGCGTACGTTCTGAGGAAGATGCGCTGCGCAGCACCGCAGAAGCCCGGTATTGCGCGAAGCCTTGCGCAGACTGCCCGATATGCCAACAAAGGTAAGGTTGCCCATAACTACTCCTTAAGGGTTGCATAGACACGAGTAGTTTACTGTGTTTTTACGCAAAAGCCCATATGCCTTGCCGCCGAAATTCCGCACGGAAGATTCTTCATCAGGCTTTTGCCTTGTCCCTGGTTCTGCTCTCAAATTTATCTTTGTTCACAACCACGCGCTCGTGCGTACCCTCGCCGATCAGCCCTGTCTCGTCATAGGCAGCAACCTTGAAACCCAGGCCTTTGCCGTTGGAGGAAACTGCGGTTACTTCCGCAGTAAAACGCACCTTCATACCCTGCGGCGTCGCTGCCACATGGCTGACGTTGATGCCGGTTCCTACGGTCGTTTGCCCTTCTTCGAGGTGCGGCTGCACCACATCCACGGCTGTGCCTTCCATCCAGGCCACCATCATGGCGGTGGAAAAAACACTTACTTTGCCGCTGCCCACAGTACTTGCCAGCATGGCCTCGGTAACCGTGGTTTCTGCCGTACCGTTCATGCCGGGCGTAATAGTATTGCTCATGCCTGCCTCGCTGGCTTTTAACATTGCGCATGGGTTGCGCTCACGGCAACTACCATGCGTATTTTATTCTTATTGGATGATAGATGACTTGCTGCCCTCTTTCAACACGATTGCCCCGCGCCCTGAATATGCCCATTGAGCATGATGCTGCCGCTTAAAAAAATCTCGACCCCCAAGCATAACTCTGGCATCATTACCAAAACCTTGCACGTGATCTTTTTTTACCGAGGGTACATTGCAGCGGCAACGCCCGGCCACAAGCCCCACTGCAACACCTGCCGGCGTCCATCGGCCCACAAGGCTGCCTTAAGGATCTCGTTTTCAGGACAAAGCTGCCGCGCTCCAACCGGCGCGGCTTTCTTGTTCTTTGCGCGTAACTCTTTGCGAGCAAGGCCTTTTCGTTCACCTTTTTTTTGAGGAGTCCGTTTTATGAAGGGCTTTTTGCGTTGGACATGGGGCGTTGTGTTCGTCTGCCTGCTGGCGGGCGGCGTGTTGACCGCATTGCCGCAACAGGCAGCTGCGGCGGCCTACAAGGCGGAATACAAACTCAGCGTGGTACCCGGCGCAACATCCGGGTGGGGTCTCACGGCAGCCCGCTTTGCGGAACTGGTGCACGAGCGCACCAACGGGCGCATCAATATCAAGGTCTACCCCTCCAGCCAGTTGCTGGCAGGCAAGCAGACTTCCGAATTTCTCATGCTGCGCAATGGCGCCATTGACTTTGCTCTGGCGTCCCCGATCAACTGGTCGCCGCAGATCAAGGAACTGAACCTCACAGCCCTGCCCTTTCTCATGGCTGTACAGCCCGACCGCTACAAAGCCATAGACGCCGTTACCTCCGGCAAGTCTGGTGCAATGCTGATCGCCGCCGTTGAAAGCAAGGGCGTCAAAATCCTCGGATGGGGCGAAAACGGCTACCGCGAAATGACCACCAGCAAAGGCCCCATCACCCAACCTGAAGATATGCAGGGCCTGAAAATTCGCGTGGTGGGCAGCCCGATCTTTATCGATACGTTTCGTGCCATGGGCGCAAACCCGGTCAACATGAACTGGGCCGAAGCCACCACGGGTTTTCAGCAGGGCGTTGTGGACGGGCAGGAAAATCCCACCAACGGCATCAACATTCCCCTGAAAATATGGGACTATCACAAATTCCTCTGCGATTGGCACTACGTCATTGACCCCCTGATGCTGGGCGCGAATCCCGGCGTGTGGAAGAGCTTTTCGCCTGAAGATCAGCAGATTCTGCTGGCTTGCGCCAAGGAAATGGAGCTGTACGGCAAGGCACTCTCCCGCCTGGGCATGGATGACGGGCAGTCCAAGGCCTACCTTGAAAAAATCGGCAAGCTCCCGGAAATTACCGATCCTTATGCCTGCCTTGAGCAGCATGGCATGACGGTAACACGTCTTAGCCCGGAGCAGACCGCGCAGTTTTTCAAGGCCACACAGGCCGTGCGCGATGACTGGACAGCCAAGATCGGCCCCGATCTTGTCAAAGCGGCAGAGCAGGACATGGCTGCTGCGAAATAGCATTAAACAGCCCCCTTTTGCAGCCTAAGGCTTAGGAGGGGGCTTTTTCAGGGATGGGCAAGAACATGTGGAGTTTGCTGGACAGACGGTTTGAGGACTACCTGGGATCGTTCATGCTGGCTGCAATGGCGGCCATTGCTTTTATCAACGTGGTAGTGCGTTACTGCACCTCTTTTTCTTTTGCCTGGACAGAAGAACTGACCATCAATTTTTTTGTCTGGATAACCATGCTGGGAACAGCCCGGGCATTCCGCGAAGGCGGACACCTCGGCATGACCGCCCTGTACGATGCCCTGCCCCGGCGTTTTCGCCGCGTTTGCTACTGGGGATCCGTGCTGCTGGCGGTATGCTTTTTTGGCGCTCTGTTCTGGACAGGACTCACCGAAGTTCTGGACGAAATCGACCTTGAGGCTACTTCCGAAGCATTGGGGATTCCGGTGTGGTGGTACACCATCGCCACGCCCGCGTTTTCCCTGCTGATCATTTTCCGCATTGCGCAAAGGGCCGTTGAGGACCAGCGCGCCAACAACTTTTAGGAGGCGGGACTATGGACTCCCTGTTACACGATCCCGCATTCTGGCTGCTGGCGCTTTTCATCATCCCCCTGTTGCTGCGGGTGCCCATTGCACTTGCGCTGGGCTTTTCCGCCCTCGCTGTGGTGTGGAAGTGGGATATGGGGCTCAACATGCTTTCCTACAATTTTTTTGCAGGAATAGCCAAGTTTCCCCTGCTGGCCATCCCCTTCTTTATTCTGGCGGGCTACATAATGGAGCGCGCGGGCATTGCCGCCCGCATTGTGGCGCTCATGGAAGCGCTGGTCGGCTCCATGACAGGCGGGCTGGCAGTCGCCACGGTTGCGGTTGCCACCTTCTGGGGCGCGGTGAGCGGCTCCGGCCCTGCTACGGTTGCTGCGCTGGGCCTTATTCTTATTCCCGGCATGGCCAAAGCCGGCTATGACAAAGCCTTTGCCACCGCAACGGTTTCCGTTACATCCGGGCTTGCCATTGTCATTCCGCCAAGTATTGCCTTTATCGTTTATGGCGGTGTTGCGGATGTTTCTGTGCCTGCACTCTTTGCGGCGGGCTTTATCCCAGGCGTTGTGGTTGCCATATTCATTATGGGCGCTGTGCTGCTCATATCCCGCAAGCACGGATACAAGGGCAAGGAGCGGCAACAGCCTGTCAGCAAGGCCTTGCGCGAGGCTTTTTGGGGCATCATGACCCCGGTGGTTATTCTGGGCGGCATTTACGGCGGCGTGTTTACCCCCACCGAAGCCGCTGCGGTTGCCATCTTCTACGGCCTCTTTGTGGGCGTCTTCATTTACCGCACCATCAACAGCCTTGCGATGCTGGTCGAAATACTCACCGAAACCGTCAAGGCAACAGCTGTTGTCATGATTGTGGTTACATGCGCGGGTCTGTACTCCTGGGTGGGATCAACCGTGGGGCTTGTAGAAAAATGTTCTGGCGTTCTGCTGGGCGTTTCAGAAAATCCCTGGGTTGTCCTGTTCATGATCAACATCATCCTGCTGCTTGCGGGCATGCTGCTGGACGCCATTTCCATCTACTATGTTTTTCTGCCCTTCATGCTGCCCATTATGACGCATTTTCAATGGGACCCTGTATGGTTTGGCATCATGATGACAACCAACCTTGCCGTGGGGCAGGTTACGCCGCCTGTTGCGGTTAATCTGTACGTAGGGGCCAAGATCAGCGGCCTGACCATGGAGCAGATCAGCAAGGCTGCCCTGCCGCTCATTGGCGCTGCCCTGCTTGCCCTGGCTGTCATAACCGCATTCCCGGAACTCTCAACCTTTATGCCCAAGCTGCTGGGCCTGTATTGATGAAACACGGTGCCCGGCCCATCCGTGATTTGGGGTCGGGCACCAATGCGGAGCCAGGCTTCAGCCCCCCCAAAGACCGGGCAAGTCATTGCCAAGCCTCCCGCAACATACGGTTAGGGAGTGGGCCAAGACATCTGGAAAGCAGAAAATGAAAAAGCCCTCGCAAAGAGGGCTGTTTCATGTGGAGGTTGCTGCCGCCAACGCGTACGCGGTGACTGCGGCTATATGGAAAAATCAGGCATTGGCTGCCTTGAGCATCTCTTCAACCATGGAGAGCGAAGGCGTCGCGCCAGAATCAAGGCCGCACAAGCCGCGCACTGCCAACATGAGCATGTCAAACTGGAGGGCCATTTCGGTCACGCCGTTGTGGATCACGCACACATCGCCGCGCATGAACAGCTTGTAGGCATGACGGCTGCGCTCCTGCCCGCTGGAACGAACAATGTAATAGATCTGTTCATTGCTTTCAGTCACATACAGCTTTTGGCGGGTAAGTGTGCCAAGCGATTCGTCATACCAGGAACATTCCGAAAAAAGACGACCGCAAAAAGCAAAGTCGCAGCCGTTGTCCTGTTTCAGGCAAATGTCTTCCATGGTTTTCTGCACGTCCATTCATTCCCTCCGCAGGCTCAGACCATCAAACAATGGCCACAAAAATCCCCAGTTAACGTTGGGGAAAACTAGCACCGCACCAGAAGCGTTGTCAATAAAGCGCAGCAAGCGAACAACAAAATCGCATGCGCAAAGTGCACTTAAAATTTATAACATATCGATATATATATCTAAAAAAGATATGTTTTCTTTTGCGGTTTACCCTAAAGAAAATGGAAAGCCGTACCTGACATGAATAAAACCGGAGGGGGAAGGCAAGGGTGCTCACAGGCTGTTTTTTCTGTCTGGAGCGCTCGTTGTTCTCAACACGCATTGCGGTTGCGGCTCCTCGCCGGGCCTGACCGCCTGAGCTTAGCGGGCGCGCCGCCGGATAAAGCGCGCATAGGCTCTCGCCACCGGAGATGCAGGATCCATTGCCTCCAGATACACGCCATCAGCGCACAGGGGTTCTGGTGCTCGTGCCCGGGGGGCTGGCTTATGCGCACTTGCCGTTTTCCGCGTTGCGGCCTTGTCCAGCCCAGCCTTGCCCATGAGCAGGCTGACCTTTATGCCGCTGAAAAAGGGCTGTTCCATAAAGGCATTGACCCTCTCCAGCATTTCGGCCGCCATAAGGTGCAGCTCCTGCGCCAGCATGGCATCCTCTGCCCCTATAAGCAGAACATCCCGATGATGCCCCATAGGCCGCGCCAGAGGCGCAAGATCAGGCCCCATGACCATGCCCCAGTTGAGCCAGAGCTGCTGCAAACGCGCCCGCGTTTCCCCCTGGCCGGGGGCAGCGCCAAGCCCCGCCATTACAGAGGCCATGACCTCCATGGCGTGTACGGGTTGCGAATCTTTCTGTCGTTTGCGGAATACGGCCATTATCGTTCCTTAAAAACAGACAGCGCCCCTGATCCTAGCCGGGATTTTGTTGTTGCTGGACGCGGGCTACTGCCTATGCCTGCTGTGAACACATTGACTATATGCTGATATATTGATACTTACATCAATCAAATTTGATTTACTGAAACTGGACAGATAATGGCACTTTTATTTTTCAAAGCGCTGTCGGATGAAACCCGCCTGCGGCTGGTTCATATTCTGCTGCATTACGAACTCTCGGTCAACGAGCTGGTCAGTATCCTTGATATGGGGCAATCGCGTGTTTCGCGTCACCTCAAGATTCTTACCGAGGCAGGGCTGCTCACCTCGCGCCGCGATGGCCTGTGGGTTTTTTATGCCACGCCGCGCGCGGGCGAAGAACTTGATTTTTTGCGCGCCATCACACCCTTTGTCCACCCGGACGCAGCCATGCGGGCAGACCTTAATATGGCCGCCCAGATTCTTGAAGAACGCGCGCTTAAAACCCGCCAGTTCTTTAACGCCATTGCGGAAGACTGGGACGAGCTGAACCGCGAGGTTCTTGGCAGCTTTGATCTGGCCGAGGCCGTTTGCGATGCCATGCCTGACGGCTGCGGCACCGCTGTAGACCTCGGCTGCGGCACGGGCGCGGTGCTTGCGCGCATGCTGCCCAAGGCCCAAGGGGTCATCGGTGTGGATGGCTCCGCCCGCATGCTTGAAATCTGCCGCCGCCGCTTTACACCGGAGGATCTGGCCGAGGGCCGAGTTTCACTGCGCATCGGCGAACTGAGCCACCTGCCGCTGCGCGACCACGAGGCGGACTTTGCCTGCATCAACCTTGTACTGCACCATCTTTCAGACCCGGCTGAAGGCCTGCGCGAGATCCGGCGCATCATGGCGGTGGGCGGCAGGTTCTTTGTGGCCGATTTTCAACGCCATGCCGATGAAACCATGCGCTCCCGCTACGGTGACCGCTGGCTTGGCTTTGACGAACAGCAGCTTGGCCTTGATCTGGCTGCGGCTGGCTTTGCGGTTTTGCACTGCAAGCACATGCAGGTGAACAGAAACATGACCATGCTTCTGCTCAGCGCCGAAGCCCGCTGATAACCTGGCGCAGCGCGCTCATATTTCCCATGATTTTACCGACAACAACAAAATTGCGGATAGGAGAAAACAATGATTAAGCCCCTTGACCTTACCCTTGACTACAAAGTGGCCGACATTTCCCTGGCAGACTTTGGCAAAAAGGAAATGCAGCTTTCCGAGCGCGAAACGCCCGGCCTCATGGAATGCATCAAGAAGTACGGCCCCACCCAGCCCCTCAAGGGCCTCAAGGTCACCGGCTCCCTGCACATGACCATTCAGACTGCCATGCTCATCAAGACCCTGCACGCCCTTGGCGCAGACATCCGCTGGGCTTCGTGCAACATTTTTTCCACCCAGGATCACGCCGCCGCCGCCATTGCGGAAAGCGGCATGGCCAAGGTCTTTGCATGGAAGGGCGAAACCCTTGAAGACTACTGGTGGTGCACGGAAATGGCCCTCACCTGGCCTGACGGCAGCGGCCCCGACCTTATCGTGGACGACGGCGGCGACGCCACCCTGCTGATCCACAAGGGATATGAAGCGGAAAACGACCCCTCCATCCTTGACCAGAAGACCGACAACAAGGAATTTCAGTGCATTCTTGACCGACTCAAGCTGCGACTCAAGGAAGCCCCCCAGCACTGGCACAAGGTTGCCGCCAAGGTTAAGGGCGTTTCGGAAGAAACCACCACCGGCGTTCACCGCCTCTACCAGCTGGAAGCCGCCGGAACCCTGCTGTTCCCGGCCATCAACGTCAACGACTCGGTCACCAAGTCCAAGTTCGACAACCTGTACGGCTGCCGCGAATCCCTGGCTGACGGCATCAAGCGCGCCACCGACATCATGGTGGCAGGCAAGGTTGTTGTGGTCGTGGGCTACGGCGATGTGGGCAAGGGCTGCGCCCAATCCATGCGCGGTTTTGGCGCTCGCGTTCTGGTGACGGAAATCGACCCCATCTGCGCCCTTCAGGCTGCCATGGAAGGCTTTGAAGTCACCACGGTTGAAAACGCCCTTCCCCAGGGCGATATCTATGTGACCTGCACCGGCAACTACCACGTCATCACCGGCGCCCACATGGAAGCCATGAAGGACGAGGCCATCGTGTGCAACATCGGCCACTTCGACAGCGAAATTGAAATGTCCTACCTGGAAAACACCCCCGGCATTACCTGCCTGAACATCAAGCCGCAGGTGGACAAGTGGACGCTCAAGTCCGGCCGCAGCATCATTGTGCTTGCCGAGGGCCGTCTGGTTAACCTTGGCTGCGCCACCGGGCACGCCAGCTTTGTCATGTCCAACAGCTTCACCAACCAGACCCTTGCCCAGCTCAAGCTCGCCTCCGAACCGCTGGAAAACAAGGTTTACACTCTTCCCAAGGAACTGGACGAAGAAGTGGCCCGTCTGCACCTTGCCCGCCTTGGCGTCAAGCTTACCACGCTTACCCCCGAGCAGGCCGAGTACATCGGCGTGAAGGTTGAAGGGCCCTACAAGCCCAGCCATTACCGCTACTAGACCAGCAAGGCGAACATTCCAGAAAGAAAAAGCCGGAGCAAAGCTCCGGCTTTTTCTTGTTGTACTGTCCTGAAAAGGGGAAGATCACCATCATAAATCCTTACTTTTTTTAATGCTTTCAGCTTCATCTATAACTAACCGGATAAACGCATCAGGTTTTATTTCAAGCGCCTCACTTAAAAAGAACAAAACATTCAATGACACATTCCACTTACCATTTTCCAATCCGGTAATGTATGCCCTTTCTATCATCGCAAGCTCAGACAACTTACGCTTGCTCATGCCAAGAGCTTCACGTCTGCCCTTCAGAATATTTGCAACTGCTTCATTTAAATAAGGATATTTTTCCATCCTATTACTATAACGGAATTTTCTTGACTAGACATGGGAGTATATTACCATCTATATCAGGGGCAAGTACCCGTGCGGTTTCGTGCTTTTTGGTCACATAATCCCTCTACATTATTTCTTTACTGCAATTCAATTTTAGTTTCATAACCCCCAAAAAGAGGGGCTTGAATTATTATCTACGGAAGCAATTACTTTACAGACAGCCTAACTACTTCTCATAGTAGCTGTTTTATTTTGTAGATAATGTTGACCAAAAAAAAATTATTACTTTATTATTTTACACAAAATAGAACTTACGTTCTTTTTATTATTATAATATTTTGTAATTTAATTTTATAATTTAATTCAATGTTATTTTTTTATTTTTATGTATTTATACATTTTTACACTCAAGTAATCTATACCTATGTAAAAATGATACTAAGTCGATAAGCTAAAATGGTAGCAGGGAAATTTATACAAAATCAACTCTGCGTTCCATTTAATTAAAATTTTAACAAAAGATTGAGCGAAACGCCTAAACAGATCTTATCACAGTGGAGAAGCATCATGAAGTTGAGTGTCAAGTTATCCTTGATGGCAGGTTTTTTAATGGCTCTGACAATTGCCCTTGGGCTTTTCAGCCTTGTGCAAATGTCAAAGATCAATGACGGCACAGCAGACATTAATCAGAACTGGCTCCCCTCCACCAGATATGTCTTGAATCTCAACGTAAATACATCAGATTTTCGTCTTGCCCAGGTGCAGCTTGCCAACAGTCCAGAAGCACAAGACAGGGCTCGCTATCAGGCCAGAATGGAAGCTACACTCAAAGACATTGAGAAGAATAAGTCGCAGTACGCCCCGCTCATTGCTTCAGCCCAAGAGAAGAAGGCATACGAGGGCTTCCTGCACGAGTGGCAGAGCTACATGGATATTTCCAAAGATGTGGTAATGCTTGCCAACAAGGGGCAACTGGAAGAAGCGCGTGACCTCACACGTGGCAAAACGCGGGCCATTTTTGAAAAAACCACTGCATACCTGGAAGATCTTGTCCGCATAAACACGGAAGGCAGCCTGGCCGCCAGCAAAGGCTGTGATGACTTGTATTCCTCGTCCAAACTTTTGGTCATCTGCCTGCTGGTGGCCTCTGTTCTGGCGGGAACCGCCACTGCGGTTGTCATCCTGCGCGGCACCCACAAACAGCTCGGTAAAGACCCCGGCGAACTGAACACTATCGCCCAGCGGGTTGTGGATGGCGACTACAACATTGACGATGGCAGCCCAAAGGCTGGCGTATACGAATCCATTGTAGCCATGGTTGCGGCACTCAAGAACCATATTGACCACGCCAAGGAAGAATCCCGCAAGGCTCAGGAAGCAGCGGAACAGGCCCGCAAGGCCCAGATTGTAGCCGAAGAAGCCACTGCGCGCGCAGAAACAGCCCGCAAGGAAGGCCTGCTTGACGCCGCCACCCAGCTTGAAGGCGTGGTCAACGTCATCGCATCAGCCTCTGAAGAACTTTCCGCCCAGATCGAGCAGTCTTCACACGGCGCAGAACAACAGGCCCACCGCATTGCGGACACTGCCACGGCAGTGGAAGAAATGAACGCCACGGTCATTGAA
Organism: Desulfovibrio sp. UIB00; assembly: GCF_022508225.1. NCBI lineage: Bacteria > Pseudomonadati > Thermodesulfobacteriota > Desulfovibrionia > Desulfovibrionales > Desulfovibrionaceae > Desulfovibrio > Desulfovibrio sp. UIB00. The sequence continues at coordinate 73,048 of NZ_JAETXJ010000001.1, forward strand.
GTTGCCAAGAACGCCGGAGCCGGAGCAAACCTGTCCGCTTCCACACAAAGCAAGGCCAAGGAAGGCGATGATGTAACCACAAAGTGTCGGCGAGCCATGGACGAGGTTCAGGCCGAAACAATAGGCCTTAAAACCAACATGGACACTCTTTCTGTCCACGCACAGGCCATTAACGAAATTATGACTGTTATCTCGGACATCGCCGACCAGACAAACCTGCTGGCGCTCAACGCAGCCATTGAAGCAGCGCGCGCTGGCGAGGCAGGCCGTGGATTTGCCGTTGTGGCAGACGAAGTGCGCAAACTGGCGGAAAAGACCATGTCCTCCACCCAGGATGTGGGCAAGGCCATTCAGGCCATTCAGGAAAGCTCCAAAGAAGGCGTGCGGCGCATGGATCAGGCCGTGGGCAAGGTAAACCTTGCTGCCGATCTTGCGGAAAAATGCGGTGCCGCGCTTGCGGAAATTCTCAGCCTTGCGGAGCAGACCGCTGATCAGGTGCGCAGCATCGCCACCGCCAGCGAGGAGCAGTCCGCTTCTTCTGAAGAGATCGCCCGCTCGGTGGAGCACGTCAATACCATTGCGTCTGAAACATCACAGGCGATGGGCGAGGCCAGCAAGGCTGTTTCCGAGCTGGCGGCGCAGGCCCAGAACCTGTCCCGCATCATAACACAGCTCAAGAATTCCTAACTCTGGCTGTACGCAGTCTCGGGGCGGCCTTGCAGACGCAGGGCCGCCTTTTTTTGGCCTTGGCGCACCCCGCTATTTTCCCAACCCCCGTTTACGCCGCCCAGGCTCGCCCCTCCCTCACCAAGAGGAAATACGCACCCCAGCTCTGGCGGCTGTGGCGACAACGTGCTCTTCCATGGCCAAACGCGCTCCGTGCGAGTTCCGTGTCCGCAGATGCTCCAGCAGTGCCGCATGTTCGCGCATGGTCTCCACCAGCCCTTCCTGATTAGAAAAAGGCAAACGCTGGCTTTCAGAAAACAGATCAAAAAACGGGCGCATGGCCTCAATGAAAAAAGGGTTGTTGGCCGCTTCAATCATCTGGGTGTGAAAGGCGAAATCCAGTTGGGCAAAAAGCTGCACGTCACCGCGCACACTGGCCTGCTTCATGTCGTCCAGCATGGCTGCCATGTCGTCAATTTGGGCCTGCGTGGCGTTCAGGGCCACAAGGGCGGCAATGGCCGGTTCTATGGCATGCCTGAACTGAAAAATCTGCGTTTCTTTACCCGCAATAAATGACCGGTCAAACCACGTGACAGGCGCCCCAGGCAGGCTCTCCTGCGCACGCGTCACCAGAAACACGCCCTTGCCGGGCTGAATGCTCACCTTGCCCATGGTCTCCAAAATAACCAGAGCTTCGCGTACCGTGGGACGGCTGACTCCCAGAGTTTCCGCAAGTGCGCGCTGTGGGGGCAGTTTATGCCCTTCTTGCCAGTTATTATCTAAAATCATTGACAAAATGCTTTCAGCGGCTTCTTCCGAGCTAGACTTCCACATTTTTGTAGCTTCTTCAAACTTTTCCTGTAATTTAGCGCACATAGTTTCCACCAAATTGTAGAAGTAATATTTTTCGTTTACCCATGTTGACAAATTTGTAGAATACGCGCAATCATTTTTTACCGGTCTTACCAGAAATTGACCAAAACGTGGATAATTCCGGACTCACTCAAACATTTTCTTCGGGGGACGTCATGCAATTTTTTCTCAGCCGTCTTGGTTTCATCCTGACCGTCATGCTGCTGACCGCAGCCCTGCCGCAATCCATTTACGCCCAACAAACGGACAACACGCTTGAATCAATAAAAAAGTCAGGCGTTATCTCCATTGCTGTTCCGCAGGACTTCCCCCCCTTTGGTTCTGTGGGCGCAGACATGCAGCCTGTGGGTTACGATATCGATACTGCCCGGCTTATTGCAAAAAGCCTTGGCGTCAAGGTGAAGCTTGTGCCGGTAACCAGCACAAACCGCATCCCCTACCTTACCACAGGCAAGGTTGATCTGGTCATTTCTTCACTGGGCAAAAATGCCGAGCGCGAAAAAGCCATCGACTTTTCAGTGGCCTACGCGCCTTTTTTTAACGGCGTATTTGGCCCCGCCGATCTCAAGGTCGCCACAGCTGAAGACCTGACAGGCAAGACAATCGCGGTGACCCGTGGTGCGGTTGAGGACATGGAACTGACCAAGATTGCGCCCGCATCCACAGAAATTCGCCGTTTTGAGGACAACAGTTCAACCATAGCCGCCTACCTTTCCGGTCAGGTGCAGATGGTTGCCACGGGCAACGTTGTGGCTGCCTCCATCAACGGACAAAATCCATCCAAGCATCTGGAAGTCAAATTCCTCATCAAAAATTCGCCCTGCTACATCGGGCTGAACAAAAACGAGCCGGAACTGCAAAAGGCTGTGGACGACATCATCACCCAGGCAAAGAAGGACGGGCAGCTTGAAGCCATTGCGCAAACATGGCTGCACACCTCCCTGCCGCAGGATTTTTAAAAATTCCTGCGACTTGCAAAAAAGGACCGCGAGGAACACATTGTTGCCAAATCTTTACCGGTAAGACCGCAAGGTTATAACGGCATGATTTGGCGGCGGCAACCTCGCAAAGCTGCAAAACAGCGACTTTGCCGCAGCAGCCAGGACGTATGGAGGAGGCGCCCATAGAGCGACCTCCCGTTAGGGGAACAGCCATGGCCTATCAGTTTACCTTTGAGCCCATTGCGGCAAACTGGCCATTGCTGGTTCAGGGGGCAGCCCTGACGCTGGCCCTCACGGCGGTCAGCGCCACGGTGGGCCTTGCCGTGGGCATTTTGGGAGCGGTTTCACGCGAGTGGCGGTTGCCCTTTTTGCACCCGTTTTTTACCGCCTATGTGGAATGCGTCCGCAACACGCCCTTTATTGTGCAATTGTACTTCATATACTTCGGCCTGCCCGCCCTTGGGGTACGGCTGAACGGATGGGAAGCCTCCGTGCTGGCAATGGTCGTCAACCTTGGCGCATATTCGACCGAAATCATCCGGGCTGGCGTGGCGGCTGTGCCCAAGGGCCTGATTGAAGCCGCAGACTCCCTGGCAATGAGCCGCTGGCAATGCCTGCTCCACGTGATTCTGCGCCCGGCGCTCAAAACTGTGTGGCCCGCCCTGTGCAGCCAGATTGTCATTGTCATGCTGGGGTCTTCGGTATGTTCGCAGATAGCCGCCGAGGAGCTGACCTTTGAGGCCAACCTCATCCAGAGCCGCACGTTCCGCGCCTTTGAGGTCTACCTCGCCAGCACGCTCATGTATCTTGCTCTGGCCATCGCCGTGCGCAAGAGCCTGCATTCCTTTGGCAAACACTGCATCCGCAGGGGGCGCGCATGATCAGCTTCTCTATCTGGGACATGCTGCGCCATCTGCTTACGGGCGCGGGCTGGACAATTGCTCTGTCTGCCATCGCTTTCGCTCTTGGCGGAGTCATGGGCCTTATTGTGCTTTTTGTGCGCATTTCGCCCAAGGCCCAGCTGCGCGCCCTGGCCATGACGTATATTGAGTTTTTTCAGGATACGCCGCTGCTTATGCAGTTTTTTCTCATCTTTTTCGGGCTGGCACTGTTTGGGGTGGATATTTCGCCCCTGGCCGCCGCAACGCTGGGCCTTACGTTCTTTACCAGCGCGTACCTTGCTGAAATCTGGCGCGGATGCGTTGAGGCGCTGCCCAAGGGTCAGTGGGAGGCATCGGCGTGCCTTGCCATGAACCGTTACGAGCAGCTGCGTCACGTCATTCTGCCCCAGGCCTTGCGCATAGCCATCCCCCCGACTGTGGGCTTTTCAGTACAGGTCGTCAAAGGAACTGCCGTGGCCTCGATCATCGGCCTTGTGGAAATAACCAAAACCGGAACCATGATCGCCAACGCAACATTCAGGCCGCTGCTGGTCTACGGCCTTGTGGCTGCGGGGTATTTTCTCATGTGCTACCCGCTTTCGGCCTTTGCCCGCTGCATCGAAAGGAGGCTCCATGTCGCTGGTCGTCGTTGATGAACTGCACAAGCAGTTCGGTGAAACCAAGGTGCTGCGTGGGGTCAACCTCACGGTGGAAGAAGGCGACGTTGTGGCCGTCATTGGCCGTAGCGGATCTGGCAAGAGCACGTTTCTACGTATTCTCAACGGGCTGGAAACCTTTGATGCGGGTTTTGTGAAAATTGACGGCGATCGTGTCCATGGGCTTGAAAACGACTTGCGCCCCCTGCGGCTCAAGGTGGGCATGGTCTTTCAGCAGTTCAACCTCTTTCCTCACCTTACAGCGGGGGAAAACGTCATGCTGGCCCCGCGCATTGTCAAAAAAGAGCCCGAAGCCGAAGTGCGGAAGCTTGCCGCAGAAATGCTTGCGCGGGTGGGCCTTGCCGACAAATTCAACGCCTTTCCCGATCAGCTGTCTGGCGGGCAGCAGCAGCGGGTGGCCATTGCCCGGGCGCTTGCCATGCGCCCCAAGATGTTGCTGTGCGATGAAATAACCTCAGCCCTTGATCCCGAGCTGGTGGGCGAAGTGCTTGAGGTTGTGCGCAAGCTTGCGGCAGAAGGCATGACCCTGATCATGGTCACTCACGAAATGCGCTTTGCCCGTGAAGTAGGCAATAAACTGGTATTCATGCACCAGGGTAAGGTTCATGAGGCCGGGGCCCCCAAGGCGCTTTTTGCCAAGCCCGGCACTCCAGAACTGGCTTCGTTCATCCAGACGGTGAACTAAGCATTATGGGCAATTTATCAAAAATTGCTCCGGCGTCCGCCCATGCGAACGCCCGTTGCGGAGACCGGCGCGCTGTGCCCGGTCTGGGCAAACAAAACTAAATCTGCTCAAGGAGGAAACATGGCTTATCCAGAGGGCTTGCTGAAAACACGGGCGGTCATCCGGCCCGGCGAATATGCGGTCATTCCGCCGGAAGGTCGGGTGCGCAACGTCATACCCGGCATTGAAGGATGCTACATGTCCATCATTGCCTCCCCCAAACTGGGCGCGAGTTTTGTGCAGTATGTAGGAACCGCCCTGCCCGGCGGGGGTACCGTTGCCCCCTTTGCGCAAGAGCCGGGCGTGGAGGCCTTTTTGTATGTCATGGACGGCGAAGGCGCGCTGACCGCAGCCACCTGCGGGCAAAAGCACACCTTGGCCCCCGGCGGCTACGTGTTTGCACCCGCTGGCAAAAGCCTTGAATTTACCAACACCACCAATGCCCCGGTGCGCTTTCTGCTCTACAAGCAGCGTTACATCGCCCTGCCGGGCCACGAGGCCGAAGTAGTATTCGGCAATACCGCAACAATGGAAGAGCGCATCTACGAAGACATGGCCAATGTGTTTATCCGCGATCTGCTGCCCACCCATCTTGGTTTTGACATGAACATGCACACCCTCAGTTTTGACCCAGCAGGCTGCCATCCCTTTGTGGAAACCCACGTGCAGGAGCACGGGGCCTATCTGCTGGAGGGCGAGGGCATCTATCTGCTGGGGGCCGAGTGGATTCAGGTGCAGAAGGAAGATTTCATTTTCTTTGGCCCCTATACCCCACAGGCCGTATACGCCACTGGCAGGGGACGGCTCACGTACATCTACTCCAAAGACTGCAACCGCGATGTGGCCCTCTAGCCTCCCGCTTTTTCAACAAGGATATACCATGTCACAGTTTGGCGAAATTTACAGGGACGAAGACGTTGATATTTCTGTGCTGCACGGCAAGACCATTGCCATCATCGGTTACGGCAGCCAGGGCAAGGCACAAGGCAAAAGCCTGCGCGACAGCGGCATCAATGTGATTGTGGGCGTAGGCGACAGAACCGTGCACAACAGCTGGAAGGACGCCGAGGCCGACGGCTTTGCCGTGTACGACATCCAGGAGGCCGTAAAAAAGGCGGATATCGTCCATATCCTGCTGCAAGACCCGGCCCAGCCCGCCGTGTACTATTCTTCCATCCACGCCCACCTGCGCCCCGGTCAGACCCTCAGCTTTGCGCACGGCTTTGCCATACTCTACGGCACCATCAAACCGCCCAAGGATGTGGATGTCATCCTGTTTGTACCCAACGGCCCCGGCCCGGTGGTGCGCCGCAAGTTCAAGGAAGGCTCGGGCATCTACGGCGCTGTGGCCGTTGATCAGGACGCCAGCGGTCATGCCGCCGCCACGGCCCTTGCCATTGCCAAGGGCGTGGGCAGCACCCGCGTGGGCACGATCAAGCTCTCGTTCCAGCACGAAACCGAGGGCGACAATTTTGAAGAACAGGTGCTTTACGGCGGTGCCATCCAGCTCATGCGCTCCATCTACAAGGTCATGACCGATAACGGCTATCCGGCTTCCTTCGCTTATGCCAAGGCTGTGCGCTCCATCCGTTCCATCATTGACGATATCGATGAGGTGGGCGTGGAAGAATACCTCACGCGCCGGGCCAGCCGCACCTGCGAATTTGCCGTGCGCACATCCGGCCCGCGCGTCATCAACGAAGACGCCATCCAGCAGATTTTTGAAGAAACGGAAAAAGGCATCTTTGCCCGCAACTGGCTGAACGAATTTAATCTGGGCATGCCCACCCTCAACCGCATGCGCCGCACCTGGGCCGAGTCGGACATGGAGCGCACCGGTAAACTGTTCCGCGACAAATTCGGCATGTCATAGGTATCCGCCGCTGGCGGGGGTATCTTGAGGCCACGGCATGACGGCCCGTGCCCCCGCCGAATGAATAGAGCCTGAACCAAGGGAGAAGGCATGAACTCTGTGCGTGTAGACAAAGCGCGGCTGCAAAACCGCATGGAAGCAATATCTGCATTCGGGGCAACTGCGGGCGGCGGCGTCACCCGGCTTGCCCTGTCCGATGCAGACAAAGATGCCCGGCAGCAACTCAGCGCATGGCTGCAGGAGCTGGGCTGTGAGATCCATGTGGACGGCATGGGCAACATCTTTGCCATACTGCCGGGCAAGGACAGAACCCTGCCCCCGGTGATGACAGGCTCTCACGGCGATTCCCAGCCGCTCGGCGGACGCTTTGACGGCATGCTGGGCGTTGTGGCTGGCGTGGAGGTTGTGAACGCCCTGCGCGATGCGGGCGTAACCCTGCTGCGCGATCTGGTGGTAGCCGACTGGACAAATGAGGAAGGTTCCCGCTTCACCCCCGGCTGCTCTGGCTCCGGCGTATGGGCTGACAAGCTGGCGCAGAAAGATATGTATGCCCTCAAAGACCAGCAAGGCCTTACCCTTGGCGGGGAGCTTACACGCATCGGCTTCCGGGGTGATTCCAGTTACTTCCCCCGACCTGTACATGCGGCCTTTGAACTGCACATAGAGCAAGGGCCTGTGCTGGAAGAGAAAAGCATCCCCATCGGCATACCACAGGGCATTGTGTGCCTGCGCTGGTACAATGTGCGCGTGCAGGGCGTGCCCAACCATGCCGGGCCAACGCCCATGACCAGCAGGCACGATGCCATATACGCCTTTTCGCTCATGGCGGCGCGCATTTTCGAGATTGCGCGAGACTCCGGTCAGGTGGTGGCCACAGTGGGCGAAGTGCATGCTTCCCCCAATTCACGCAACGTCATTGCCGGGGATGTGCAGTTCACCATCGACGTGCGCGGCTGGGACGAAGCCGCCACGGATGACGTGTGCCAGCGCATTGAGGCCGCGCTGACAGAGGCAGCCCAACAGGCGGGGTGTCAGGTAACGCCAGAACGCATCTGGCAGGTTTCGCGGGTGCCCTTTGACCAGCGCCTGCGCGGGATGGTGCGCGAGGCCGCGACCAGCCTTAACCTCCCATGCCTGGACATGGTCTCCGGAGCATCGCACGACATGATCTATATTGCCCAGGTTGCGCCGGGAGCCATGATATTTGTGCCCAGCATGGGGGGCCGCAGCCATGCCGAAGTAGAAAATACCTCATGGGAAGACTGCGCAGCAGGCGCGGACGTGCTGCTGCACTGCCTGATGCGCACGGGCAACGAGCCCGGCTAAGGCAATTTCAATCCACAAAATTTTGCGGGGGAGGCGTCTTTCTCCTCCCCTGCGCCCTCGCATTTTCATTTCTGCCGCAAGCCATCCAGGGATATTTCTGCCAGGATGGAAACGACCTCCCCCTGCCCCAAGAGGCGCATTGCCCAGCAAGACTTTGCCGTGTATGCTTGCCGCTCGCCGAACAGCTTCGGCAGGAACCCGCGTAAAGGACTACAATGCAGAAAGTGACCATTCATACTGACGGCTCATGTCTGGGCAATCCCGGCCCCGGCGGCTGGGCCGCCGTACTCAAACTTGACGATCAGGACTACCGCAAGGAATTTGCCGGAGGCTACAAGCTGACCACCAACAACCGCATGGAAATCCTGGCGGTAGTGGAAGCCCTGAGCCAGTTGCAAAGCCCCTGCGAAGTCGAGCTCTACTCCGACTCAAAATACGTGTGCGACAGCATTGAAAAGCGTTGGGTCTGGGGCTGGCAGAAAAAGGGCTGGATCAAGAGCGACAAAAAACCCGCTCTCAATGTGGATCTGTGGAAGCGCCTGCTTCCCCTGCTTTCCACCCACAAGGTGCGCATGCGCTGGCTGAAAGGCCATGCCGGGCACCCTGAAAACGAACGTTGCGACGTTCTGGCCCGCGCAGAAGCTGGCCGCAGGGATCTGCCCCCCGACACGGGCTATAATCCCTAGCCACGGAGAAGCCCTGTTTTTGCCCTTGCGGCCGTAGCCGCAGGGGCGCGCAAATCCTTGACTGTTCCGCATTCAGCTTCCGGCAGTGCCACCCCACCAGCATGACAGCAACCTCCCCTGATACCGCACTCACACTCGCAAACCTCTGGCATTCCCTTGGCTGGCCTTTGCTGCGTCTGCTGCTGGGGCTGGCGGTGGGCCTGCTTGTGGCAAACCTGCTGGAGGCCCTGCGCTGGACGCGCCATCTTGCCCGCCTTGCCGCGCCCCTGGCCCAGACCGCCCACCTGCGCGAAGTCGCGGGCGCGAGTTTTTCGCTGGCCTTTGTGTCCCCCGCCGCCGCCAACGGCCTGCTTTCTGACAGCCATAACCTGGGCGAGCTTTCGAGCAACGAGCTTATGCTGGCAAACCTTTTCAACAGCCTGCCAGCCTATCTTGTGCATACCCCCACCATTTTTCTGCTCACATGGCCGGTACTGGGCACTCCTGCCCTGGTGTACGTGGGGCTTACATTTATTGCCGCCGCAGGACGCACGGGCTTTACCGTTGTGCTTTCACGCTGGCTGCTGCCGCCGCCACCGCCGGGCTGTATTGCCTGCCAGAACATCAAGCAGGCGGGCACCTCCTGGCGCGAAGCCCTGAACAAGGCCTGGCGGCGCTTTTTGCGGCGTCTTCCCAAGCTGGTATACTTCACGGCGCCCATTTACGTGCTTATGTTCTGCATGCAGCGCTACGGCTATTTTGCGCTGGCAGAGGCATGGCTGGCCGATCACATGGGCTGGCTCTCATTTTTGAAGCCGCAGGCCATGGGTATCATTGTGCTGCACCTGGCGGCGGAGCTTGGCGCGGCACTTGGCGCAGCGGGCAGCGTACTGCAAACGGGCGGGCTTTCGCCGCGCGATGTGGTGCTGGCCCTCATGGTGGGCAATATCCTTTCCACACCCATGCGGGCCATACGGCACCAGCTGCCATCCTATGCGGGCTTTTTCCGCCCGGCGCTGGCCCTACGGCTTATCCTCGCCAATCAGGGGCTGCGCGCAGCCAGTATGACCGTTGTGACCCTTGTTTACTACTTCTGCACATAAGGACAAAGCATGAGAACCCCTCCTGAGCTTGAAGAAGTGCAAGAAGACTTCAATATGGGCATTATCTGCGCGCAGCAGGTATTGGCCCACTTTGCAGACAGGCTTGGCCTGACGGAAGACACAGCCCTGCGCATAGCCTCGGCCTTCGGCTCCGGCATGGGCAAGGCCGAAGTGTGCGGTTGCGTTTCCGGCTCGCTCATGGTCATAGGCATGATGCACGGCCCCAACGGCCCATGCCCGCGCCCGCAAAAAGAGGCTTTCTACGCCCGGCGCGATGCCTTTACCGAGGCTTTTGCCAAGGCTCACGGCAGCTTGCAGTGCCGGGGGGTTCTGGGGCATGACCTTACCACGCCCGAGGGCATGGCAGCGGTTAAACAGAACAATCTTTTTATCAAAACCTGTGCGCCGCTGGTTTGCCATACCTGCGCGCTGCTCGAAAAATATCTGTAGGAGTATTGCATGACTGACACCGCCACCCCGGCTACCGATACCCAGGCAACCGAGGCCGCAGCCGCCCCCGCCGTGCACGCCGCACATGTTCAGGTGGTCAAGCCGGAACACACGGGCGCACGCGTGACCGTACTGGTGCAGCCGGAAGAAAAATACCTTTCCCTGCCCCGGCCCAAGACCTCGCGCCAGCTGCTTGCAGCCCTTGGCCTTGCTGAAGAAACCGCCCTTGTGGCCCGCAACGGCCAGCTGCTTACGCCTGACCGCCACATCTGGCCTGACGACGATCTGCTGGTGCGCAAGGTAGCCTCCTCGGGCTAGGCCCGACCTTGCCGCGCCAAGAGGAAAATGGTACCCGCAACATATGCTGAACCTAGACCTTTCCCAGGTGCTGAGCACCCTGGCTGTAGCCGCTGTACCCGCTCTCCTGGGCATCATTCTGCACGAAGTGGCCCACGGATGGGTGGCCTTTCGCTGCGGCGACCCTACCGCAAAATTTATGGGGCGGCTGACCCTGAACCCCCTGCCGCATATTGACCCCATGGGCCTATTGGCCTTTGTGCTGACAAGCCTTTCTGGAGCCTTTGTGTTCGGCTGGGCCAAGCCAGTGCCAATCAATCCCCGTTACTTCCGCAATCCCGCAAAAGACATGATGTTGGTAGCCCTTGCCGGGCCGCTCACAAACTTTTTGCTGGCAGGGCTTTTTGGCCTTCTGCTGTGGGCCGTGCTGCATGTTTTTCCGCCGCAACAATGGATGGACAGCACAAGTTACGTCTTTGCGCTCAAGACCATCCAGACTGGCGTAATCATTAATTTCGGGCTGGGCTGGCTCAATCTGATGCCCATTCCTCCGCTGGACGGCAGCAAGGTTGTGGCCTATTTTCTGCCTCCAAACACCGCATATCGTTACCTGAGTGTGGAGCGTTACGGATTTGTCATTCTTTTGTTGTTGCTGTTCACCGGGGCGCTTGGGCTTGTGCTTGGGCCGCTGGTCAGCGGCAGCGCCCTTGGCCTGCTGTCGCTGCTGGGCATCATTTAGGCAACCTTGCCTTTGAGAATGCATTTTCTTAGGTATGGCCGCACCCGCTGGCAAACGCGCCACGCACAACGAGGCTTGCAGTGAAATTCGTTGCCGTTGATTACGGTCTGGCCCGCACGGGCCTTGCCGCATCCGACCCTGAAGGACGGCTGGCCTTTCCGCTGGCTACCTTGCGGCTTGAGGATTTTACCGACCGCAAGGCCTTTCTGGCCGCCCTTGCCGAGCGCATTGCCGAGGCCGGGGCAGAAGCGGTGGTGGTAGGTTTGCCCCTGACCCTTGATGGGGAAGAAACCATGACCACGCGCCAGATACGCAACGTGACCGAACGCCTCAAGCGCCGAGTGCCGCTGCCTTTTTTCTTTATGATTGAGGCGCTGAGTTCCGAGGAAGCCTGGGCCGACCTGCGCGAGGCTGGCCTGAAAATGCGCAAACGCAAGGCAGTGCTTGACCAGCAGGCCGCCGTGCGCATTCTTTCTTCCTTTCTTTCTCTTGCGCCCCAAGACCGGAGACCCGCATGAAAACACTGTTGCGCGCGCTGGGCCTGCTGCTTTTGCTGGCTCTCGCAGGCGGAGGATGGGTGGCTTACGAGGCCCACACCTTCCTCACCACCGCACCGGAAACCCCAGGCCGCGATGTCTTTTTTGACGTACCCGTCGGAGCGCGTCTGGCACAGGTAAGCGCAGGGCTGGTAAAGCAGGGAGTTGTTACCGACGCCCGCAAGCTTGACCTGCTGGCCCGCTATAAAAAATGGGAAAACCGCCTCCAGGCTGGCAGATTCGCCCTCAATACGGGCTGGCTGCCGGAAAAAGTACTGGACGAGCTGGTCAACGGGCACCCCGTGCTGTACCGCGTTACAGTGCCGGAAGGCCTCACGTGGTGGCAGACGGGCAAGGTGCTTGAAGAGGCCGGACTTGTGGTTTTTGACGACTTTCGCAAGGTCGTGACCGACCCGGACTTTCTGCGTCATTACGGCATCCCCTTTGCCACGGCTGAGGGCTTTTTGATGCCGGATACATATCTGCTCAAAAAGAATGACGTTGTCGATCTGGCGCAGGCAAAGGCCGTTGCCGGACGCATGGTGGACAACTTCTGGCGCAAGACCGCCAACGTGTGGCCCGATGGCAAAAAACCGGGGCCGAGCCAGACAGAACAGCTCAAAACATGGGTTATCCTTGCTTCCATTGTGGAAAAGGAAACAGGCATTGACGCAGAACGCGCCCGCGTGGCCGGGGTCTACCAGAACCGCATCAACAAGGGCATGCTGCTCCAGGCCGACCCCACAGTGATTTACGGCCTTGGCCCCAAGTTTGACGGCAACCTGCGCCGCCGCGATCTGGACGATCCCAACAATCTTTACAACACGTATCAGCGCCCCGGCCTGACGCCAGGCCCCATCTGCTCGTTCGGCGCTGCGGCCCTTGCCGCAGCTGTCCGCCCTGAGGCGCACAACTATCTGTACTTTGTGGCGAAATTCGATGGTGGCGAGCATGTTTTTTCCACCAACCTCAATGACCACAACAAGGCCGTGCGGCAGTATCTGCAAAACCGCCGCAATGCCAAGCCCGCCGCGCCCGACGCGCGCTGAGGAGGCCCCTGTGAAGTACCTCATCGTTGAAGACTTTTCTGGTCAGGAAGTGCCTTTCATCTTTCCGCGCCGTGTAGACCACAGCGACATGCGCGAACAGCTGCCCTACAGCCGCGTTGTTTCCGCCGGTTTTGTGGAACTGGGGCCAGATGGTTTTGCCTGCTCCGGCGGCAACCCCGAGCTGCAGCTCAAAGCCCGGCCAGAGGCAGACGCGGCCATCATTGCCGAGGCCCTGCGACAACGCTGACAGCGTATGCCGCAAGGCAATCCCAGCCGACACCCTACGGAGCGCAAGCATGCCCAAGCCGCAGCCGAGCATACCCGGCCTTGTAATAGGCGGCACGGGCAGCAATGCGGGCAAAACGACCTTTACCCTGTCCCTGCTCTGCGCCCTGCACGCTCGCGGGCTCATGGCCCGCGCGGCCAAGACCGGGCCGGATTATATTGATGCAGCCTTTCATGCGGCGCTGACAGGCCAGCCCGCAGCCAATCTGGATACCTGGATGTGCCGGGAAGCCGCGCCGTCCCCTGCTGAACGCCCACTGCCCGCAGGGCGCATCCCCAAAGGGTTGATCCGCGTTTTTGAACACATGTCCGCAGGTTGTTCCCAGCATGGGGACGCGGACGGCGCAAAGGCCGTAACAAGTCCTTCCGCCAGGCCAGACCTGCTGGTGGTGGAAGGGGCCATGGGCCTCTATGACGGCGGGCACCGTGGAGCTGGCTGCACTGCGCATCTGGCCTCCCTGCTGGGTCTGCCCGTGCTGCTGATACTCAACGCAGGCGGTATGGGGCAATCCATTGCCGCTCTGGCAGAGGGCTTTCTGCATCACCGTCCCGCATGGGCTGGCGGCCTGCCTGTTCGCTTTCTTGGCATGGTGTGCACCCATGTGGGCAGCACCCGCCACGCCGACCTGCTGCGCCAGTCATTGACGCCCTTGGCAAAAAGCGCTGGCGTGCCCCTCTTGGGCTTGCTGCCCCGCCATGGCGCGCCGGAACTTCCCTCCCGCCATCTGGGGCTTGTGGAAGCGCGCGAGGCCCTGCCAGCGGTGGACAGGCAAGCCCTGACCCAATGGGTTGAGCAGCACTGCGACCTAGACCGCATGCTCAAACTGGCGGGAGTGCAGACCCCACGAAGGGCAATCGATGCAGACAAGTCCGGGGCGTCAATGCCGGAAGTTGCCCGGCAAGCGCGGTTATCCGAGGCACATGAACCGCCGTCAGACAGATTCTTTCCCCTTTCAGACGCACAAACGCAGCACCCACCTCACCTCCACCGCAAGCGCAGGCCGGTTGTGGGTCTGGCCTGGGACGAAGCTTTCAGCTTTTGCTATGCGGATCTGCCCGCCGTGTTGCACGAACTTGGGGCGCGCATTGTCACCTTTTCCCCATTACGGGACGCCGCGCCGCCAGCCGAATGTTCTGGCCTGTACTTTCCCGGCGGCTACCCGGAACTGCATGCCCCGGGCCTTGCCGCCAACACGTACATGCGCGATGCCCTGCACAGGCTGGCTGCACAGGGCATGCCCATGTACGGCGAGTGCGGAGGCTATATCTATCTCATGCAGTCCGTGCAGATTGCAGGGCAAGGGCACGCCATGAGCGGCCTCCTGCCGCGCAACTGCGTACTTGGCGCAAGCAAGGCTGCTTTGGGCTACCGGGCCGCGCAGGCCGCGCCTGACTGGCCCGCGCCCACATGCCCCACGCTTAAACGGCCTGCCGCCCCCCCCTTGTGGGTGCGCGGGCACGAATTTCATTATGCGCAGGAAGAAGAAATACCCCTGCCCACCCCATGCCGTCCCCTGTGGAAGCTTTACGACAGTCAGGGCCGTTTTTTGCGGGATGAAGGCTGCCGCCTCGGACATGTCGCCGGATCATGGCTGCACTGCTATCCAGAAGGCTCCCGCCGCTTCTGGCGCGCATGGCTGCGCACCTGCGCCGCCTACCTTTCAGACACATGCCACTGAGGATTTTATGGTTTACAACCCCACAGACAAAATCAGTGTTGATCTTGACCCGGCCTGCACCCCAGCCGACATAGAAAACCGCTCTTTCGCCATCATAGATGCGGAAATTCCCGAGCCGCGAACCTTTAGCGGCCCGCTCTGGCAAGTGGCCCGCCGCTGTGTCCACACCCTCGGCGATACGGATATCGTGGGCGACCTGCGGCTGAGCGCCCAGGGCCTTGAAGCTGGGGTGAGCGCCCTGCTCGCGGGCTGCACGGTGTATACCGACACCCGCATGGCTGCCGCTGGCCTGCCCATGCGCCGCCTTGAACCGCTAGGGGTATCAGTGACCCCGCTCATGGCCCTGCCCGGTCTTGCGGAGCTTGCCGCCAGCCGGGGCACCACGCGCTCCCGCGCCGGGCTTGAGAGCATTGCGCGGAACATGGGCGGCAACATTGTGGTCATCGGCAATGCACCCACTGCCCTGCTGGGGCTTCTGGACGTGCTTGCGCAAGGCGCGCAGCCACCCGCCCTCATAGTGGGCATGCCTGTGGGCTTTGTGAACGCAGCGCAGTCAAAGGAACTTCTGCGGCAAAGTCCCTGGCCCCACTTTACCTTGCTGGGCCGCAAGGGCGGCTCCGCTGTGGCGGCGGCCTGCATCAACGCACTGGCTGACATAGCCCTTGCGCGGCGCGGCCTCACGCAGGTTGCGGCTCTTTAGATACGGCACAAGGTAGCAGTTTTTTTCAGCAAAAGCCTGATACTGGCTGGTTATTGAAAATGGGCATTCCCTGAACATGAACACGTTCAGGGAATGCCCATCAGCTTTTGGCGGCTAAACCTTGAAAAATCAGTCATGCGGGCACACCCTGCTGTCTTTGAAACTTGACCTTGGGCAGTTCTTGCTATTTTTTTCATAGCGCGCTATTCATTCCATAGCGCGCGCAAGAACACCACCCTTGCTTGCAGCTTCGCAAAATATGCGGAGCGCAAGCAGCAAGATCAAACGACAAGGAGCAAACCATGCCCGTCATCACCATAGCCATGCACAGCACAACGGAAGAAGTGAAGAAGAACCTGATTGAAGGCCTGACCGCCGCCGCAGTGGCGGCAACGTCCGTTCCGCAGGAAAAATTTGTGGTATTTGTTGAGGAATATGCAACCGATGCCATCGGTCTGGGAGGCCGGACGCTCAAGGCGATCAAGGCTGCGCAGCAATAGTCGCGGTCCGATTGCGCAGGAATCCCCGGAGGAGGCTACGTGAGCCTTTTGCTGAGCAGTTCGTTCCAGCGTTCGGCTTCCTCCGGGGCCACTTCCATAGCCCAGGTAATGGCCCAGGCTCCAAATGGCTCCAGAAGAAGGCTCAACTCCACACCCATGTCTGTCAGAGCATAGCCATCATTGGTGGTGCACACGAGCTTTGCCTCGCGCAGTTCTTTCAAACGGCTGTTGAGCACCGCCGGGGATATGGATTCGCAGGCATCCTGCAAGGCGCGGAACGTGGCCGGGCCCTTGCGCAGTTGCCAGATGACGCCCATGGCCCACCGCTTGCCCAACAGATCAAACAGCGCCATGAGCGGCACGCCGCTACGCGAACCTCGAACAGGTTTACCTGGTGTGGGTATGCTCATGATTCCGCCGCATTTGTGCTGAACAATATGGTGCCATATCAGCAGTTAACCTTGCTTGCGGGGCTTTTCAGCCTCATCGACTGCGGAAGCATCCACGGGCTTTGACGCATCAGCGGGCCTGACTGCGCTGTTGGCAGGGGGTGTGACAGCCTCATTTTCAGACAGATTTGCCGTGTCGGGGCTGATAATTTCCGCATCGGTCACCTCGTCGTCATGCCCCGCCGTTCCATTCCCGTTAGCTGCGGCATCACCCGACGCAGCTTCGGCATCAAGGGCCGGGGGCAAGGCCTGCGCCTCCACCACATGCCCACCAAGAGCCAGACGCTGCACCTCATTCTGCGGCAGGGGTATGCAGCCCTTGTCCACCAGCACAATGCCCGTGCGTTCCAGCACTTCGCGTCGGTATTCATATTCCTGCTGCATGCGGTGGTGCCGGTACACAAACCAGCGGTGCACCAGATAGCACACGGCAATAAGAGCGGCCAGACTGCCCGCAATCCAGGGGATATATTCTGCCAGCGCGCCGCCCAGGCGCATCAGGGCAGAGAATGCCCCGTCCACAAAAAACAGTCCGGCACCCAGCAGCATGATGCCCAGCAGCAAAACAACCGTGGGCGCGTTGCGGATTATGGCATAGAAACGGCGCAGCCGTTCAGGAACCTGCTCATCGTCATCCGCCGGCCCTGCTCCCTGCCCGCCCTGCATGCTGTCCTCGCGCCCCAGATAGCGCGAAACCCATGTGCCGGAGAGGTGTACAATGAGCATCAGCCCCACAGGGGCAAGCACTGCGGCAACGGCCCAGCCAAGCCAGGGAAAGCGCGCCAACGGCGGGCCGCCGGGGACATCCGGCGCTGCATGCATGACGCCGTAAAAAAAAGAAATGCCGCCAACAATCATCTCTACAAAAAAGATGGCGACCATAAGATATATAAGCGCGTCCTTGTACGGACCAGCGTACCAAGCTGCGCGATCCTGACGGCGGCCTTTATCCGCAGAAGATGCGGACTTGCCTTGCGTTTCGGATCCTTTATTCTCTGCTTTCTGCATTCGTTACCTCGGTTCTCAAAACATACGTTGCGGCGCTTTTTCCCGCAAGCCCCCATACCCCGAAACAAGGATTTCACCGTTGCGCGCCGCTCTTGCCCAGAACGCGCATCTGGCATACTTTGCCTGCATGCACACTGGGAGGTTCTCATGCATGTTCTGGTAACAGGCGCAGCGGGCTTTATTGGATACCATCTTTCCCAACGCCTTCTGGCCGATGGGCACAGTGTGGTGGGCGTTGATAATTGCAACGACTATTACGATGTGCAACTAAAAAAAGACCGTCTGGCCCAACTTGCCGCCATGCCGGAGGCGCAGCGCTTCCGCTTTGAACTGCTGGACATGGCCGATGGCCCTGCAATGGCCGCCCTGTTTGCCCGCGAAGGCTTTACCCATGTGGTCAACCTTGCGGCGCAGGCTGGCGTACGCTACAGCCTCCAGAACCCGGAATCGTACCTCAATGCCAACCTGCTGGGCTTTGGGCATATTCTTGAGGGCTGCCGCCAGAACAAGGTGGGGCATCTGCTTTTTGCCTCGTCTTCTTCCGTGTATGGCATGAACACGGCACGACCCTACAGTGTGCACCATAATGTTGACCACCCGGTCAGCCTGTACGCCGCCACCAAGAAAAGCAACGAACTGATGGCCCATTCCTACAGCCATCTGTTCCGCATTCCCTGCACGGGTCTACGCTTTTTTACCGTATACGGCCCATGGGGCAGACCAGATATGGCCCTGCACCTGTTCACCACCGCCATTGTGCGCGGCGAACCCATCAAGGTGTTCAACGAAGGACGCATGCGCCGCGATTTTACCTATATCGACGACATCATTGAAGGCGTGGTGCGTCTGCTGCCCCTGGCCCCGCAGCCCGACCCGGACTTTGACACCGCAAATCCCAACCCCGCCAGCAGCTCCGCGCCCTGGCGCATCTACAACATAGGCAACAACAATACGGTGGAACTCAACGATTTCATCAGCACCCTTGAAGACGCCCTTGGCATGAAAGCCCGCAAGGAGCTTCTGCCCATGCAACCGGGCGATGTTGAATCCACCTGGGCCAATATTGACGACCTCACTGCCGCCACCGGCTTTGCCCCTTCCACGCCTCTCAGCGAGGGTATAGCCCGCTTTGTGGCCTGGTACAAAGAGTATTATAAAATATGAACGACACTTTCTCCACTTCTGCGGATCATCTGAACATATCCGCCCCCACGCCCGCCCGGCCGGAAATTCTGGCTCCGGCGGGCGACGCGCCTTCATTCCTGGCCGCTCTTGCCGCCGGGGCAGACGCCATCTATCTGGGCCTCAAACATTTTTCTGCCCGCATGCAGGCAGAAAACTTTGGCCTGACGGAACTTTCGCGCCTGACAGACCTTGCCCATGCGGAAAACGCCCGCGTTTACGTGGCCATGAATACCCTGGTCAAGCCCAACGAACCGGCTCAGGCATACCGGCTGGCGGCGCGCCTTGCCCGTCAGGTCAGGCCGGACGGGCTTATCGTTCAGGATCTGGCAATGCTGGATCTGGCGCGTCAGGCAGGTTTTGAGGGCGGGCTTTTTCTTTCCACCCTTGCCAACCTCACCCATCCGGAAAGCCTGTTGCAGGCAAAAAAACTCGGCGCCAACCGCGTTATCCTGCCGCGCGAGCTTTCCATTGATGAAATCCGCACCATGGGCGAGGCCTGCCCCGAAGGCCTTGACCTTGAATGTTTTGTGCACGGCGCGCTGTGCTACTGCGTGTCTGGCCGTTGCTACTGGTCGAGCTACATGGGCGGCAAAAGCGGCCTGCGGGGCCGCTGCGTGCAGCCCTGCCGCCGCGTGTACCGTCAGGGCGGCCCCGCTGCCATTGCCCTTGTGCGCAATGCGGAACGCGAGGAACAGGATCGCATGCGCCAGGAACAGTCCCGCATGGATATTGCCCGCAAAAACCGCACCGGACGCGATGGGCGTGACCCACGGGCCGGGCGCGGCAGGCCGGACGACCGCCGCAACGAATCTTTTGACGCGCCGCGCCGCCCCGCCTCGCGCGGACAGATACGCGGCAAGGAACACAACGGACGCTGGTTCTCCTGCCTCGACCTTTCGCTGGACGTGCTGGCAAAAACCCTGCTGAACATCCCCCACCTTGTGTCGTGGAAGATCGAAGGCCGCAAAAAAGGCCCGCACTACGTGTACCACGTGGTTACGGCCTATCGCATGCTGCGCGACAACCCCGGCGATGCCCAGGCCCGCAAGGCGGCGGAAGAAATTTTGCAAATGTCGCTGGGGCGGCCCTCCACACGCGCGCGCTTTTTGCCGCAGAAGGACCACACCATCCCCACCACCCCGGACGGTCAGACCAGTTCCGGCCTGCTGGCGGGCAAGATTCGCATCGAGCCTGAAGGCGGCGTGACGCTCAAGCCCTTCTTTGAACTGCTGCCACAGGATTACCTGCGTGTTGGTGTTGAAGACGAGCGCTGGCATGCCACCATGCCCGTAACCAGGCGCATTCCCAAGGGCGGCAGCCTTACCCTGCGCCTGCCCAAGCACAAGACGCCCAAGGCCGGAACGCCAGTCTTTCTTATTGATCGGCGCGAACCTGAACTTATGCGCATCATCAAAAGCTGGCAGGCGCGCCTTGAGGCCATGCCCTCCCGCCCCAGCAAGGCTGTGGAAAGCGACCCGCGTCTGCCCAGGCCCATCAAGGCCAAAACCCGGCCCGACATGTATGTGCGCTCAAGCGTGCCCCACGGCAAGGAGACCCGCACAGGCCGAAGCCAGTTGCAGGCCCTCTGGCTTTCGGCGCGCAGCGCCGAACTATCGCGCACTGTTGCCCCGCGCATGTGCTGGTGGCTCCCGCCGGTTATCTGGCCAGATGAGGAAGAAACCGTCCGCCGCTCCATCGGGCGGCTGTGGCGTGACGGCGCGCGGCATTTTGTGTGCAATGCTCCGTGGCAACGCGGATTGTTCCCTGAGCAGCTTGAAGAAAACGCCGACCTGCTGGCCGGGCCTTTCTGCAACGCGGCCAATGCCTCGGCCCTTGGCATACTTGCCAATATGGGATTTTCGGGCGCGTTTGTAAGCCCTGAACTGGCGCAGGAGGACATGCTGGCCCTGCCCGCGCAAAGCCCCCTGCCGCTTGGCGTGGTGCTTTCCGGCTACTGGCCCGTTGGCATCAGCCGTTTCGGCATGCTGGGCGTCAAACCCAACGAGCCATTCCTCAGCCCCATGGGCGAACCCTTCTGGGCGCGGCAGTACGGCGGCAACATCTGGATTTATCCCGGCTGGCCGCTGGATATCACCGCCAAAAGGCAGGAACTGCTCTCGGCGGGATACGGTTTCTTTGCGCACATGCAGGAAAATCCGCCAGCCTCCGTGCCCGAAATGCGGCGCAAGAGCCTGTTCAACTGGGAAGGGGACTTGCTGTAAGAGGCCTGTCACCCCAAGCACCGGGGGGGGCTAACCGCATTCGCAGCATCCTGACACATACTTGCGGGCCGCCGTCAGAAACAATGTTCTGCCGGCGGCCCTTTTTCCGGCGCAGGAAGCCCCAATGCACACGGATGAACCTTTTTACAGCGCCCGTCAGCTTTTTCCACGCGGGCTTGAACAACCGGAAGGCAGCCTGCGATTTGGCGCGGATGCCCTCCTGCTGTCTGCCTTTGTTGCGCGGCATGTGGAAAGCCTGAACGCGCCACGTCAGGCACATCTGACTGCGGCAGAGCTTGGCTGTGGCTGCGGAGCCGCCCTGCTGGGGCTGGCCTTGCGTTGCCCTGGCATTACCGGGCTGGGGCTGGACAGGGAAGCACCGCTCGTGCAGGCCGCCACTGTCAACGCCGCTCGCCTTGGCTTGACAGACAGGCTGCGCTTTGCCGAAGCTGATCTGGCCGACAGAAAACTCTTGTCAGAGCTGGCAGGTACGACAGGCGTCAGTCATGCCGGAAAGTTTGATTTGGTTCTCGCAAATCCGCCCTATGGAGTCGCCGGAAGGCCCTCGCCCCGCCATATGCGCGAACGGGCGCTGCGTGGCGCACCGGGCGAGGAAAACCGGGAATACGTGCTCCAGCTATTCTGCCGAGCTGCGGCAGCTCTGCTGCGCCACCAGGGCTGTTTTTGCTGTATCTATGATGCCCCGGCCTTGCCGCAATTGTGCGCGGGCTTGAACGATGCTGGCCTCGGGCTGCGCCTCCTGCTGCCAGTGAGAACGCACAG
This sequence comes from Desulfovibrio sp. UIB00, assembly GCF_022508225.1. Classification (NCBI taxonomy): domain Bacteria; kingdom Pseudomonadati; phylum Thermodesulfobacteriota; class Desulfovibrionia; order Desulfovibrionales; family Desulfovibrionaceae; genus Desulfovibrio; species Desulfovibrio sp. UIB00. The sequence continues at coordinate 94,659 of NZ_JAETXJ010000001.1, forward strand.
GGCAAAACCCGCATTGCGGATTCTGGCTCTGGCCCGCAAGAATACCGCGCACGAAACCGTGATTGAAACGCCGCTGACGCTGCACACCGGGGCATCCACCAATGACAACTCAGGAACCAGCAAGGTCACAGGCGGCGGCAAACGTGGGCCTCGGTGGTCTACACAGGCGCTGCGCTTCTGCCCCTGGCTGGCCTGACGCAGGCTTTGCTGTGATCAATCCCGCACAGATTCCATCCCCACAGGGTGAATTATGAATTTTATAGCTGATCTGCACATCCATTCCCGTTTCTCGCGCGCCACAAGCAAGGCCCTCAATCCTCGTCATCTGGCGGCCTGGGCACGCTGCAAAGGTATCAACGTACTGGGCACCGGGGATTTTACACATCCCCAGTGGCGAGCGGAACTGGCGGAGCAGCTCGTGCTGGACGAAACTACGGGACTGTACAGGCTGGCTGTGGAGCCGGAAACTCTGGATTTTATGGACTCCAAGGCTGGTCCCGGCATGCAGGAATCCGCCGACCCGCTGTTTCTGCTGCAGGCGGAAATCAGCTCCATCTACAAACGCGGCGGCAAGGTGCGCAAGGTGCACAACCTTGTGTTTGTGCCTACTCTGGAAGATGCGGAGCGCCTTTCGTTGCGGCTGGCGCAGATCGGTAACCTTAATGCCGATGGCCGCCCCATCCTGGGGTTGGACTCGCGCGACCTGCTTGAAATCATGCTGGAATGCGCGCCCGGTTCAGTGATGATCCCCGCCCATGTGTGGACGCCCTGGTTTGCGCTTTTCGGCTCCAAGTCAGGCTTTGACAGGCTTGAAGACTGCTACGGCGATCTTTCGGAACACATTTTTGCGCTGGAAACGGGCCTTTCGTCCGACCCGGCCATGAACCGCCTGATCAGCAGGCTTGACGGCTACGCTCTTGTGTCCAATTCGGACGCGCATTCCGGGGCCAACCTTGGACGCGAGGCCAATCTGTTTGCGGGCCACCCCAGTTATACGGGCATGTTTGCTGCCCTGCGCGCCTCTGCCCGGCGGGAAGACCAGAGCAATCTGGACTGCCGTTTTCTCGGCACCATGGAATTCTATCCTGATGAAGGCAAATACCACCTTGACGGGCACCGCGCCTGCAACGTGGTGCTGGAGCCTAAAGAGTCGCTGGCTCTTGGCAACATTTGCCCGGTCTGCGGCAAGCCGCTCACAGTCGGCGTACTGCACCGGGTGCTGGAACTGGCGGACAGGGAAACCACGCCGGAACTCCCGCGCGAACCAGAAGTGCGCCCGCTGATTCCGCTGGCTGAAGTCGTGGGTGAAATACTTGGCGTTGGCCCGGCCTCGCGCCGGGTGCAGGAGCGTTACAGCAGTCTGCTGCGCGAGCTGGGGCCGGAGCTGGATATCCTTTGCAGCCTGCCGGAAGCAGACATCCGCGCTCACTGGGAGCCGCTGGGCGAAGCTGTGGCCCGTATGCGGCGCGGTCAGGTCTACCGCGAAGGGGGCTATGACGGCGAATACGGCACTGTGCGTGTTTTCTCTCCGGAGGAACTGGCCGATGCGCGCGGCACCCTGCCGGGCGTAAAGACTCCTGCCAAGCGGGGACGCAAAAAGGCTGAACCGCTTGCGTCTGCGGACGCGCAGACTACTGCCGGACAGCCCGCGTCCGTGCGGGTGCGTCGAGCGAGCCTCCCCCTTGCGGGTGATACCAACGCAGCAGCCACAAGCAATTTTTCTGCAGTAAAATCCGCAGCGACAACTGACACGCCTGCGCAGGTCTTTGCCTATTCTGACGAACAGCAGGCGGCGCTTGCAGCAGGGCCAGCGCCCGTGCTGGTGCTGGCTGGCCCCGGCGCGGGCAAAACCCGCGTTCTGGTGGGCCGCTTGCAATGGCTGGTGGAAGAAGGCGCAGACATGCGCAGGGTGCTGGCTGTCACCTTTACACGGCGCGCTGCGGATGAACTGCGGGAGAGACTGGGCAAGGCCTTTGCGGGAACCTCGCAAGCTGCGCTCCCCTTGTGCGACACCCTGCACGGCATGGCATGGGCGGCCCTGCGCGCTGCCAGCGCCGACAATCCCCCGCTCCTGCTTGGCGAGGATGCCGCGCTCAATCTGTTCTGCCTTGCGAATCCGGAGCTGGAAAAGCGCGATGCGCGCAAACTGTGGGATGCCCTTGCTCTCGCGCGTGAGGGCGGTGTTCTTGCCCATGAGCCTGCTCAAAGCCCTCTGGCCCGAGCTGCTGCCAACTATGCGGCGCGCAAGAACATGGGGCAGCGCTATGTGGACTACGCCGACCTTCTGGACTGGTGGCTGGACCACGCCCGCTCCCTGCCCGAAAACGAGCGCCCACAGCACGTGCTTGTGGATGAAGTACAGGATCTTTCCGCTGTGCAGCTTGCCATTGTTCGCGCATTGCTGCCTGCTGATGGGCATGGATTCTTCGGCATTGGCGACCCGGATCAGGCCATTTACGGATTCCGTGGAGTTACGGGCCAAAGCGAGGCCAGTCTGCGCGCCTGCTGGCCGGGGCTGAACGTCTTCCGCCTTGGGCAGAGCTTCCGTTCCAGCCAGAGCGTGCTGGACATGGCCCGCAGCCTTCTGCACCACAAAGGGCAGTGCGGCCCATTGTTGGCCGCGCAATCCCTCACGGCTGAACTGCGGCTCTTTTCCGCACCTGATGAGCGCACCGAGGCCCGTTGGGTAGCAGAGCGAGTTCGACATCTGCTGGGCGCTACGGCCCACACCCTGCTGGATCACAGCAGGGGGGACGACCTGCATGGTCTGGCCGGAGCACTGGCACCGGGCGACATTGCGGTTCTTGTTCGCCTGAAAGCGCAGATTCCACCTTTGCGGGCTGCCCTTGAACAGGCGGGGATACCCTGCGCCGCGCCCTCGCAGGATGGATTCTGGCAGGACGCCACATGCGCGCGCCTGTTGGGCCTGCTTGGCTCTCATTGCGGTTTTGCGCAAATGCCCACCGAGGGTCAGGATCAGCAGGACGCATTGCCGCAAAGCTGGACAGCAGCAGAGAGCCTGCCTGCGCCGGAGCGCATGCTCCCCTGGCTGGCGGAGCAGCCCTGGGCGGGGGAAGTCTTTACCGGCAGCCGCTCATGGCGTGAACTGTGCCGCCTCTGGAACCAGAGCGGTCACTGGGCGGGCTTTTTTGAGCAGCTGGCATGGCTTCAGGAGGCCGAGCTTGTGCGTGCTAAGGCCGAAAGTGTGCAGATTCTGACTTTGCACGCTTCAAAAGGGCTTGAGTTTCAGGCGGTCTTCCTGCCGGGGCTTGAAGACGGTCTTTTGCCTTTACGCCGTGAACTTTTGTTCCCTGCCACGGATGCCGCCACCAGCAGCGCCCAAATCGAGGACAACGAAGCCGAGGAACGCCGTCTGCTGTACGTGGGTCTGACGCGTGCCGCGCGGGCGCTTTTTCTCAGTCATTGCGCGCAGCGCACTCTTTATGGGCGCACCCTGCATTTGCAGCCCTCGCCCTTCATGGGACAGATTTGTGAATTCTGCCGGCACAGCACGCTGGCAACGCGCACCCGTAAGGAGCAGAAACAGATCAGCCTGCTCTGATCCCCTGCCCCGCCCGCGCTATCAACAGCGGGATGAAGAACAAAAAAAGCGCCAATGGCGCTTGTGCAGTTGCGGGATTGATTTTGGCCAGAGACAGAGACGGGCGATTCAACGAGCTATATTGGGCACAGGGGCATTGCACCGCGCTTGCCCCTGTCTCTGACGGCCTGGAAACAAGGGCGCAACAAGCTGTCCGGCCTGACGAACGCCACACCCGGCAAAACTGCTCAAGAGTGCATCACAACGTGACGCAATAAAGCCGCTTATTCTTCCAGCCAGGAGTCGTCTTCAAGCACCTTGTAGCCGCGCACGGTGAGGTATACCACGCCGTCCGCTTCATCCATAATGCCTGAAACTTCCACGGGCACGCTGACTTCGTCATCCAGGTCAACCCCGGCGCCGCGCGGTACAATGCGGTATTCCACATCATCCTGCACAACAGCGACACGGGCCTGGCGCGCATCCACAGAACGCGGCACCGCCGCGACATACCCTCTGACAGTAATGGGACTCTTGTTCATAAGCTCTAACATTGCCTTTCAATGCCGATTTTTCTCGCCTATAGCTCCTTTTATTTTCTGACGCAAGCATCCCTGGCTGTTTGCCGCGTTTTTTTGCTCCGCCGGTCTGAGCCCCTTGCTACAGGCCATTCTTTTTCATTAGCTCATACCAGTGCCCGCGCGAAATACCTGCTACTTCCGAGGCTTTTCGCACGTCTTCCGAGCACATGTCCCAAACTTGCCGCACGTAGGCTTTCTCAGCCTGCGATTTCCATTCACGCAGGCTGGGCGGTTTTTGCCCCAACGTCTCATTGACCAGAAAACCATTCTCGACTGAACCTAGCCCCGCCCCATCATTCGCATGCAGTATTCCATTCTCTTTGACTGGCAGCACAGTTCCTTGACCCATGCGGCGCCGCACTGAATCCACACGCATGCGCGTGGGAAGATGCGCAGGCAGGATCAGATCACTTTTCCCCGCCGTGAGGCATGCCCGTTCGAGGCAATGGATCAGTTCACGCACATTGCCGGGCCAGCCATATTCCAGCAGCACATCCAGAGCCTCGTTGGAAATGGTCTTTTCCGGCTGGTCACTACCCAGACAAAAACGCGCAATGGCCTGTCGCGCCAAGGCAGGGATTTCATCAAGCCTCTCGCGCAATGGCGGAATCACAATGGTGAGACCTTGCAGCCTGTAGAGCAGATCTGCCCGAAAGCTGTTTTCCTTGGCCATCTGTTCCAGATTTTTGTTGGTGGCGGCCACCAGCCTGAAATCGCTGCTGACCTCGCGTACCTCGCCCACAGGGCGAAAACGCCGTTGCTCCAGTGCCCGCAAAAAAACCCCCTGCATGGGCTGCGGCAGATCACCCACTTCATCTAGAAACAGCGTGCCTTTGTCTGCCGCAAGCAGCAGCCCCTCGCGCGCTCTGTCCGCACCAGTGAACGCACCACGGCTGTGGCCGAACAAATGACTTTCCACCAGCGTTTCTGGCAGCGAGGCGCAGTCAACCGTTATAAATGGCCTGGCTGCCCTTGCACTGTTGCGAAAGAGCGCCCGGGCAAAGAGTTCTTTGCCTACCCCGGTTTCACCCAGCAAAAGCACATTTACTTCGCTTTTTGCAGCCTGAGCCAGCAGCTTGAGAGCGCGGCTCATACCAGGCCCGCTGCCAAGAATATGCCCGCTGTCTACAATCAGAGCTTCTGATACAGGGGTACGATTTTGCCTGAATTGTAGAATTTGGCGCAAACACTGTTCAATATCCCGCATCTGCAATGGCTTGGTGAGAAATTCCCATGCTCCGGAGCGCAAGGCGGCCTCGGCATTGTCGCCGTCGCCGTTGCCAGTGATGACAACCACATCCGGCGCGCCCGGTAAATGCGCAAAGTCGGCCTGATATTCAAGCCCGTTACCGTCCGGGAGCCATACGTCCAGCAAGACCACATCCACTGGCTCGCTGACCATACGCAGCGCCTCCTGAATAGATGCGGCCAGCAGGGTTTCATGCCCCATGCGGTTGCAGACCACCTGCACCATTGTGCGCATCAGTCCTTCATCATCCACCACAAGCACTTTGGCCATCAGCTTGTTCCCCCTGCAATCCTGCTTCTGCCGTTTTTTTGCCTGCACGTTTACCGCTTCTGCCAGCAAACCCCGCCCGGGTATGTACCTTATGCGGTCTTGCACTGCTCCACATCTGCTGCGAGCGCCTGAACGGCTTCCACCATTGCTGAACGCAATTTTTGCGCTTCTTCTGCAATAGTTCCTGATTCCGCATCTTCTGTTGCCGCCGCTGCTGCGCGCAGACGATCAAGCCGCATGACGCCTGCCGAATTTTTGCAGGCATGGGCTGTGCGGCGCAGTTGCTCCAAATCACCCGTGGAAATGGCGATGTTCAGGGCTTGCAGACGCTCATGAAGTTCACTTTCCAATACGTTGGCAAGGCTTTTCAGCACGTCTTCATCGCCATCCAGCGCTTCGAGTGCTGCATTGCGGTTCCAAATCGTATTTTTGCTTTGAATATCTGCTGATTGTTGCTCATTTTGTATGTTTGCAGACATATTAGGCAATGCGCTTTTTTCCTGGGTGACATTTTGGGGCTTGCTTGGGCAATCGGTCGATTTTTCTGCCGACTTTGCTGTCACCATTTTTTCCAGTTCATGGCGCAATTGTTCAAAACTCAAGGGTTTTAAAAACACGCCATCCGCGCCTAGCGCTTCACATTGACGCAGAAATGTGTCGCTTGTTGTTGCAGTATAGACGACGGCGAGAGTTTTTGCCGGGGACAAAGTATCGCCGTTCCGCAAAGCGCGCAGCACTTCCAGCCCATCAATGCCGGGCAACCGACTGTCGAGCACAAGCAAATCCCAATGCACTTGGTGCGGATCCCGCAGCTGTTCCAGCGCCTTTTCACCAGTTTCAACCACCACGGGCTCTGCCCCCATGCCCCGCAGCATATGCTGCATGGCATAGGCAATGGATGCGGTGTCTTCCGCCACCAGTACCTTTTTGCGAGCCAGTAACTGCGTTGCGCTATCCTGCGCCTCAGACTTGGCTACATCTGACTTGGGCACATTCTCTCTGCTTGTATCCTGTTCGGGTTGCGCACACTGCAAGAGCCGCACGTGGAGCGTGAAGCAGGCCCCCTGCCCGGCACGTGAAGCCAGATTCACATCCCCGCCCATAAGCCTTGCAAGAGTGCGGGCAATATTCAGACCGAGGCCAGTTCCCGGTGTGTGCGCAGTATCGCGCCCCCGCTGAAAACTCTCAAACACCCTGTCCTGATCTTCCTGCGACATGCCAGGACCTGTGTCATTGACAGAAATCGCCAGATTCAGATGTTCACGTGTGCCTTCAAGCGCTGTGGCGTAAATGCGAACAGAACCAACCTCTGTAAATTTGACCGCATTGCTGACAATGTTGCCCAGGGCCTGCCGCAGCCGAAAGCTGTCGCCCACCGCGCATTGCGGTAAATTTTCGTCCAGTCCGAGGGTAAGGGTAATCCCCTTGCTGTCGGCAATGGGCCTGTACAAGTTCACACAGCTTGCGAGGCACTCCCGCAGATCAAAGGGCGCGGCTTCAAGCGTGGGAGTTCCCTGCTCCAGTGCTGCGTGGTCTGTTATGTCGCCGACCATTTCCCTCAGGGCCTCTGCGGCTTGCGCAAGATAGCCCAAGGCCTTTTTGCGTTCCTTTTCTGGCAGGTCAGCACGCTGTGCCAGTTCGCTCATTCCCACAATGGCTGTCAGGGGTGTGCGCATGTCGTGGCTGAGGTGCCCCATAAACGAGCTTTTCATGCGGCTGGCTTCTTCCGCCAGCCAGCGCCGGTGCGTGAGGTTAAAGGTCAGGCCGCCAATGGCAAGCACCCCTGTGAACGCTAGCAGGCCGTACAGCAAACGCATGTTATAGCGTTGCCTTTCCAGACCTTTGTGGAATGAGCTTGCATCCTGGCTCACGCTGATGCCGCCGAGCACTTCCCCCACTTTTTTGTTCACATGGCACCGCAAACAGCTTTGCTGGGCCATAAGCACGCTCAGCAGGCGCAAGCTTTGGCCATTGCCCGGTTGTGGAGCCGTAAACACTTCGGGGGTTTCTTCCGCACAGCGGGCAAGTGCTGACTTTTCCCACACATCCGCCATGTTTTCCGGCCGCAGCGGCGCACTGCTAATTACGCTGATGGTAAGCCCTTCGCGCGAACTGCGCTCCGCCAGCTGGCGGCTCATGTATGCAGGATTGACCAGCACGAGGGTGCGCCCATCCTGCGTGGTTACGGTGCGCTCCGATTCTGGCAACCATGGGTTTGGCTGGCCGTAATCACTTTTTTCAACATATACGCCGCCGTGCGCTGCATTCCAGTTTCTTGCGTCCATTAATTGCTGCGCCATGGTTGAAAGTCGTGTATGCTCCAACTCAAGGCTATGCTCTGCATTGACCTGCACTGCCTGACTGTAAAGAAAGCCAGTGAATCCAAGCCAGCCCATACTGGCGACAAGAACCAGCCACGGCATCTTCTTCGACTTTACTAATGATTCGCGCAGCATTGCTCACCTTCCATAGGTGTTGTCATTTATTTCTGAATCTGTCTTTTTTTTCTGAATTTTTCTGTGACCGCAATCACTCTTTTTCTTTCGATTTTACGCAATTATCTTGATTATCTACTAATTATTTTTTTATTTTATTTGCCGGTTTTGGTACGTTTCTTGTTTTCTTAACCGGGATGCCGCCATGGGGGCGGCACACAAGGAGCGAGTTAAGGAGGCTCTATGGGAACACCCCGCAATGGACCATGGCTTAAGGTGCTGTTGGGCGGCGTTGCGGCGGGAATGGTGCTTTTGGGTGTGCTTGCGTACGCCATGACGACAACTGACCAGCGACCCTTTTGCGCCAGTTGTCACATAATGCAGGAAGCTGCAGTGACCCAGAAAATGGGATCACACGCCAAACTTTCCTGCAATGAGTGCCATGCCCCGCATAATCTGCTGGCCAAGCTGCCGTTCAAGGCCCAGGAAGGTCTGCGTGACTTTATCGGCAATGTTTCAGGCCACGACATTCCGCGTCCTTTGAGCGTTCGCACCAGGGATGTGGTCAATGCCAACTGCATGGCCTGCCATAGTCAGACCAATGTCAATGTGGCCAGCATGGACGCCAAGCCCTACTGTGTGGATTGCCACAAGGGTATGGCCCACATGCGCATGATGCCTATAAGCACAAGGACGGTAGCCAATGACTAAGAGCAACATACACAAGGCCCTGGGAGTGGCGGCCCTGCTTGGCATAGCTTTGCTTGCGGGCTGTCAGGATGTTTCCACAGACCTTAAGCCCCCCAAGTACAAAACTTCCATTCCTGAAAGCGAAACTCGTATTTCTGCTTTCCAGAAAGATTTTCCGCAGCAGTACGCCTCGTACATGAAGAACAACGAATCCTCGGTCATGACCGAATACAAGGGTTCCATACCCTACCACAAGAACGACAACGTTAATCCCCTGCCCAAGGGCTTCAAGCATGCCCAGCCCTATCTCAAGAATCTGTGGCTGGGTTATCCCTTCATGTACGAGTACAATGAAGCACGTGGGCACACCTACGCCGTTGAAGATTTTCTCAACATTGACCGCATCAACCGCTTTGCCGCCGACGGCAAGGGCAGCCTGCCCGCCACCTGCTGGAACTGCAAAACCCCCAAGATGATGGAATGGGTCAAGCAGTACGGTGATGCCTTCTGGTCCAAGGACGTCAATGAATTCCGTAGCAAGGACAAGATCAACGAGATGGATGAAACCATTGGTTGCGCCAACTGCCACGATCCTGTGACCATGGAACTGCGCCCCTATTCCGAACCTCTCAAAGACTGGTTGAAGCGCAGCGGTCAAGACTGGGCCAAGCTTTCACGCAACCAGAAGCGCAGCCTTGTGTGCGCCCAGTGCCACGTGGAGTACTACTTTACCCACAAGGACAACGGCCCCGCCGCCAAGCCTGTGTTCCCCTGGGATAATGGCTTTAACCCCGAAGACATGTATCAGTACTACAAGGGGCACGGCCCCAAGAACGCCGATGGCAAGCCCGGGCCTTTTGTTGACTGGACGCACGCGGCCTCCAAAGTCGGCATGATCAAGATGCAGCATCCTGACTATGAAATGTTCCAGGACGGCCCCCACGGTGCTGCGGGCGTTGCCTGCGCCGACTGCCACATGCCCTACATGCGTGAAGGCGGCAAAAAGGTTTCCAGTCACTGGATGACCTCGCCCCTCAAGGATCCGGAACTGCGCGCATGCCGCCAGTGCCACGCCGACAAGACCGCCGACTACCTGCGCGGTCGCGTGGAATACACCCAGAAAAAGGCCTTTGACCAACTGCTGAAAGCGCAGGAAATCTCGGTCAAGGCACATGAAGCCGTTCGTCTTGCCAATGCCTACGAAGGCAAGCGCGCAGCCGATTACGACGCCCTGATGACTGAAGCGCGCGAAATGGTGCGCAAGGGCCAGTTGTTCTGGGATTACGTTTCTGCGGAAAACAGCGTTGGTTTCCACAACCCCGCCAAGACGCTTGATACGCTCATGACCTCCATGGAATGCAGCCAGAAGGCCGTTGACCTCGCCACAAAGGCTACGGATTTTGGCATCGCTGAACCGCTTTCCAAGGATATCAAGGAAACCGTGCCGCCCATTCTGGAAATGAGCCGCAAGCTCCAGCAGGACCCCGAATTCCTCAAGAAGAACCCCTGGACCAAGCTGCTGCCCACGTTGCCAAAGGCTGATCAGGTTTGGGACAACCAGACAAGGATAACTTCTGAGGCAAAACCTGCCCAGTAACCATCAGTTGTTTGCAGGCCACGCGGCTACGCGGACTCTGCATAATCCCTTAAACAGCAAGGCCCTTATACAGGGCCTTGCTGTTTTGATCTTTCAAAGTATGAATACTGTCGTTATTGCAGCTTGTTAGTCCATTATTATTTTTGGCCTGCCAACAATACTCCTCGCAGCCTGCCGATCAGGCACACAAATTGCTTAATCCTATGCAGCACATATGTGTTATATTTTTGACATTTGCAAAATTGTTTGCAAACACAGTAGGTTGCAGCATGGAAGCAGCAATACACTCAAACATTTGGCGAAGATGGCGCAACATTGCGCTGCTCTTGACCTGCGCCGTACTTCTGACAGGTTGCGGAGCTTTCAGATCCGCGCCCGATGGCGGCCCTGCCCCTGAATCAGCGCGCAAAGTGGTTAAAACTGCCTATACGCAGATGGGCACAAAATATAGACCCGGCGGCGCGTCACCACAAAAGGGCTTTGACTGCTCCGGTTTGATCTGGTGGGCATACAAGCAAAACGGCGTAAAAGTACCGCGCATAACATCTGATCAGGCGCATACAGGGCAACAGATTCCGCTTACAGCAGCTCGACAGGGCGATATTTTGGTGTTCCGCACAGGCTCAGGCCCGAGGGGGCTGCACACTGGCATCTATGCTGGCGGCAATTCCTTTATCCACAGCCCCAGACGCGGCGAAAATGTGAGGGTTGAGAGCCTTGATGTGCCATACTGGCGCAACAAACTTATCGCGGTAAGGCGGGTTGTGTACTGATCAGCAGCAGCGCCACCGCGTAACCACGCAGTTGTTTATTTTATTGGCGGTAACGGCATAGTCTGTACCGCCTTTTCTGTTTGCTGACTTGCTATTAAATTTTGTTTGGAGTATCTCAAAAAGAATTACATCGGAATCACTTTGTTGCTGACTTCCGTTTCTGCCCACTCCTTTTATCCGATTCAAATTGCCGGGTGACGCGCCTCGCAGCGTGTTTCAGGCGTCCTTTGCCCGGCGCGGGAGGAGACATGGCTCGCAAGGCTGTAGTTGCTGAAAGCCTGTTGAGTATTGCGGATATTTCGCGCCATTTTTCCTTGCCTGAATCTACCACCCGCTATTACTGCAAACGGTTTGCCCATTTTATTCCCAGTGTTGGCGACGGCCGCAGGCGCCGTTATCGCCGAGAAACGCTGGATGTCATTGCGGCTGTGCTTGAGCAGATGCAAAAATCCCGCACGGCAGCGGCAGTTGAAGATGCGCTTAACGCGCGCTTTCCGCGAAATGCCGTTGCGGTTACGGATGCTGACTCTTCCCCAGCCATTGCTGAAGTCCCTTCAAGCAATGACTATTTCCCTTCAGCTGCTCTCCAGATTCTGGAGCGCCAGACAAGCGCCATTGAAGGGATTGCCCACCTGCTGCAACTTGTTGTGCAGCGACTTCCCGCCCCAAGTGGCAACACAGCGCCAGAGGTTGGGCAGCTGCGCCAGGAAGTTGCAAACTTGCGCGTTCTGCTTGATTCGTCCGAAAAAACGCAACAAGCCGACCTTGAGCAGTTGCGCTCCTGGATGGCCAAGGTTATCCGCAATCGCGGTGGATCAGGCCAATCAGAATGAATTTTGCCAATGAGCATGTAAAAGGCCGCGCTATTGCGCGGCCTTTTTGCTTGCAGAATACTCTTCAGAACATCACTCTGAGGTGTGTCACTCACATCAGGGCTTACTGATTTTCTCCAGCCAGATTAGTTCAACACCGTTTGCGGTTTGGGCCTTTTTATACGGCACGAACCCGAACTTTTCGTATAACCGCAAATTGCGGTTACTCTTTGCGCTGGTGAAGAGTTCATAACGGGCGGCCTTAATTGCGGACAAAATTGCCGTCATCAGTGAAGAACCGCACCCCCTGCCCTGCCATTGCGGCAGTACCGCAAGGCGGCCAATGTAGGCAGTGTCATCCGCAAGGTGCGCCCTGACCGTTCCTGCCAGCGTCTGCCCATTTAAGGCCTTGAGCATGACACCAATGCGCCATTCTTCCACTAGCTCGTCAAGCGTTTGCGTGAGAGGCGGAATATCCCAATTTTCTACCAGCCTCGCTTCGCTTTCAAAAGCGGCCTTTTGCAGGGCCAAAATCTGCGGCAGATCAGATTCACTGACTGGCAGGATTATCATCTGCTATTTGCTGTTTTTCAGCGCCATATCAACGGCGCTCTTAAAGAGATCAAGCGGCAGGGCTCCGCGAACCACCAGATTGTTCACGAGGAAGTATGGAGTTCCCTCAATGCCGAGCTTCTGGGCATCCATCTGATCTTCAGCGATGATGTCAGTAACCTTTTTGCTGTGCACATCCTTGGCAAGTCGCTTCATGTCCACATTGATGCCTTCAGCCGTCTTTTTCAAGAAGGCTTCCCCCTCGGCAATGAGCTTATCTCTGTCGGCAAAGAGTGCCTTATAGAACTGCCAGGCCTTTTCCTCACTCTGCTGCGATATGGCGACAAAATATGCCGAAGCGATATTGGCAGGGCCCTTGTCGTCCAGCGGCATGTTTTTGAAAACAAGGCTCACGTCCTTGCCGTATTCCTGCAAAATGGCGTCCACAGTTTTGGATGCTTGCTGACAGAAGTGGCAGGTAAAATCAGAAAAGGCCACAATACGCACCTTGGCCTTGGGTGCGCCCATAACCGGACGCCCTTCGGTTTTAACCGTTTTGGGCACCTTCATGTCTTGCGCCCACTGAGCCTCAAGGCTGTGCTGACGGCGCAAATTCGACCCCTGCTGAGCAATATCAAGCACTGACTCGCTTTGCCTGCGCAACACATCCATGACCAGCTCTGGCCGCTCACGGAACAGTTTTTCAAGCAGCTTGGGCAGGTTTTCTTCCGTAACTTCCACAGCATTTGCAATGGCGCACATACCAGGCACAACCCCGGCAGCCATGGTTGAAGCCAATAGAAAGGACGCCACCATTTTTTTATCGAACATAACTTTCCTCATTTTCTGCGCGCTCGCTTAGCCCTGCTCCGCCTCAAGGCGAATCTGGGTTGCGGCATCCTCAATTTTAAAGAGCAGTTCTTCAATGTCAACAGGCTTCATCAAGTAGCCAAACGCCCCTTCGCTCATTGCCTGAACCGCAAGTTGCATGTCTGCATGCCCCGAAAGCAAGATCACCTGGGTCTTTGGCCAGCGGGAATGGATAATCTGCAAGGCGGACATGCCATCCATAACAGGCATTTTTACATCCATGATTACAATGCCAAATGGGAACTGCTCCATGGCATCAACGGCTTCTTGTCCGTTAGCAGCGGATTGGCACTCATACCCCCGACGACCAAGGCGCTTGGAGAGTATCCGCGTTACATCTGATTCATCATCAACCAACAGCACTTTTGCTAGTTCCATAATTTCTCCAGCCAAGAGATCGTGCTTTTTTTACGCGCTTTAATTTTTCGGGGCAAGTTTTGTTGCTCAATCTGCTTTAAGCCTTGACGCTCTCACTACTCTCTTTTACAAACAACCCATTGCAGCTTTCAGTGTACCGCCCCATGTTTCATGTGAAACACGAAGTTTTTCTCTTCAAGTGAACCATGAAAAAAAGGTGGCAAAGCCAAAATTTCATGCTCGTTGACGTATCTGCTCCTGACAGGTTCACCTGACGGTTGAAGCAACAGCTCCTCTAAAATCAGTCAAAATGACTGGGAGGCCTCAATGGCGCGCATTATTTCCATCGCAAATCAAAAAGGCGGGGTAGGCAAAACCACCACTGCCATCAACCTTTCCGCTGCCCTTGCAGTCATGGAAAAAAAAGTTCTGCTCGTTGATTGCGATCCGCAGGCTAACAGCACAAGCGGAATAGGCCTGCACCAGGAAGACCTGCACGGCGACCTGTACAACACCTTTTATGAACCAGAAAAGCTGAAAGAAAATATAGCCAAAAGTCGCTCTCCATTTCTGGATATTTTGCCCGCAAGTACCAACCTGGTGGCCGTTGAGCTGGAACTTGTAGACAAAATGGCTCGCGAATTTTTTTTGGACGAATGCCTCAAAAGCGTGCGCAACGACTATGAGTATATCATCCTCGACTGCCCTCCTTCTCTGGGACTTTTGACACTCAACGCCCTCTGCGCGTCACGCGAACTGCTCATTCCCCTGCAATGTGAATTTTTTGCACTTGAAGGCATCGTCAAACTGCTGCAAACCTACGAGCAGGTGAAAAAAAGACTCAACCCGGATCTTTCTCTGTTGGGTGTGGTGCTGACCATGTATGACACGCGCAATCGCCTGACTCGCGAAGTTAAAAACGAAGTGCGCCGCTGCTTCCCCGAGCACCTCTTTGAAACAGTTATTCCCCGCAACGTGCGCCTTTCTGAAGCACCCAGCCACGGCAAGTCCATCATCCATTACGATATAAAATCCAAGGGTGCGGAAGCCTACCTTGGCTTGGCCAAAGAGATTGTACTGCGCAGACCAAGCAAAAAAAATACGGTTCTGCAATAAGCCAAGGATTATTCTTTGGGCGTGGTATGCTCAAGCGCAACGTGGTTATGAAAATGCTTCTGCCTGATTGTGGTTCCGCAAGCGTGGCAATGAAAAACAAGCAGGCCGCCAACGTTTGCGTTGGTCAGGATAAAAGGACGTAGCGGATCATTACGCCAATCCTCGGTGCTGGCAGCACAGTGGGGGCAGATAACTGAAGGGCTGTAGGGATACTTGAAATCCCAAAACTTCATGAGTTCTTCAAAACTTTCCAGCGGGCCGGCGGCCTGTTCAAGCTCTTGCGGCTTTGCGTCGGCTGCCAAAATGCTGCGAACCTTGGGCTCCATTTTTTCCCAGAGGGGCCAAGGAATGATCACAGAAGAAATATTGCCCTTAATGTCGGTGATGTACTGAAGCTGCGGGTTATCCAGCATAACTAATCCTTGAAGTAAGAATCGGAACAGAACCAAAGAAGAGCTTTGGAACACAAAAAACGCCACGCACAAGGGCAAAACCGCCCATTGCGCAACTAAACAAGCCATGCAGGTTTCTGCCAGAAAACAATAGCGCATAAGGTGCCGCGCCCCAAGGGCAAATGTCAAGGTGACAACAACGAAGGTAGGGTGTTTTACGCAATGAGCTTGCGACTCAAAAAATGACCCTGCATCGTGCAGCAAATTTGGGCATATACAAATTTTAAATGAAGGCAATCACGCAAGCGGTTTGCTGAAACAGCAATCCGCATTGGCAACGGGCCTGCACCACTGCGCCCGGAACACTGGTTGTATTGCCGCAACCACAGCTTATGCTGGAGGAAGAGAAATGAGCAGCAGCAAGGGATTGGGCAGAGGGCTTGACGCACTGTTTGGTGGAACCGCGCCAAAACAGGAACCGCAAGGACAGGAAAGCTCCGTAAACCTGATGCCGATTACGGCATTGCATCCCAACCCCAATCAGCCGCGCAGACACTTTGACGATGCCGCATTGCGGGAACTGGCCGATTCCATAAAATCGCAAGGAATTATCCAGCCGCTGCTTGTGCGCCCTCTGGGTGGAGAAAATACCTATCAGATTGTAGCTGGCGAGCGCCGTTGGCGTGCCGCGCAACTGGCAGGGCTCAAAGAAGTACCCGTTTATGTGCGCCAGTTGAGCGACAAGGAGGTTATGGCCGCTGCTCTTATTGAAAACCTGCAGCGCGAAGACCTCAACCCCATTGAAGAAGCTGAAGCCCTGCAGGCCTTGCGGGATGCCCTAGAGCTAACGCAGGAAGAACTGGCGAGCCGACTTGGCAAAAGCCGCCCAGCTATAGCCAACGCATTGCGTTTACTGCAATTGAGCGCAACGGCACGGGCCGACATTCAGGCTGGCTTGCTCAGCGCGGGGCACGCGCGCTGCCTGCTGGGCATTGACGCCCCTATTGCTTCCGAAGCCTTGCGCCAGCGCATCCTGAGCCATAAACTGACCGTGCGCGAAGCAGAAGACGCCGCCGCCTACTGGCGGGGACACAACGCCTTGCCCTGGGAACAGGAGGACACAAGTCCGCAACCCCGCGCCAAGGCACCAAGAAAGAAAAGCCCGCAGTTCAAGACCCTGCAAATGAATCTTTGCTCCAGCATTGGCTGCAAAACGCAGGTAAGCGGAGACGAAAATAGCGGCCGCATTGCGTTTGCATACGGCAGCCGTGAAGAGCTTGAACAACTCTTGCAAAAACTTGGAGTGAGCCTGCCGGAAGCAG
Organism: Desulfovibrio sp. UIB00; assembly: GCF_022508225.1. Classification (NCBI taxonomy): domain Bacteria; kingdom Pseudomonadati; phylum Thermodesulfobacteriota; class Desulfovibrionia; order Desulfovibrionales; family Desulfovibrionaceae; genus Desulfovibrio; species Desulfovibrio sp. UIB00. The sequence goes on from NZ_JAETXJ010000001.1 coordinate 111,216, forward strand.
AAGAAGATTCTACAGAAAATACCGCTGAATAAGCAGCGAGAGATTACGCGGACAGAACAGATACCCTGCCCTGCTAATACGAAGATAAGCGCAATGCGGAATCATCCGGTTGCGCTTATCATTTTTTTAAGAGATCAGGCCTTGACCAAGAGCGCACCAAACATGCCTTCAAGCCAGGGGTGTTCGTGTGGTGTCTGCCACTGCCTGAGCACCTGCAAGCCGTCTACTTCACGGACAAGTTGTTCAATCTGCTTTTCATTCTCATTAGGCCGAAGAGTGCAGGTAATGTAGGCTATCTGGCTACCCGAACGCACCTTTGTTGCGAGACTGCGTAAAATGGATTGCTGCAAACTCTGATGTTCGATGGCTTCTTGCGGGGGCCTACGGCGTATATCTGGCCTGCGGGCAAGCACGCCAAGTCCGGAACAGGGAGCGTCCACAAGCAGATGCCCATCCCAGTATTTGAGCGGCGGTTTGACTGCATCGGCAAGAGCAACAGATGGGCAAGCAAGACCAAGCCGGAGGCACTGACCCGGCAAACCCGAAAGACGCTGCATGCTGCGGTCTGTAGCAAAAGAAACCGCAACCTCCCGCTCAAGCAGGGCAACAGTCTTGCCACCAAAACCAGCGCAGACATCCCAAACGGGTTTGTCCCAACCGTAGAGGCCAAGCGCCTCAAGAACAAGCTGCGAACCTGCGGATTGATACGAGAGCGCACCTTCATTTTGCAAGTCGTGCAGCGACTGACCACAAACAAATGACGGTTGCACACCCGGTGCAAAAGCAAAACCCCACTGCCCCACAGCTTCTCCACCACAGGAGAGCAATGCCTCACGCAATACCACGGCATCTGAATGTTGCGCATTGAGACGCACCGCGCTCCAGGGGCGCTCAAACGACCGTCGTGCAAGCTGCAAGGCGGCATCACGCCCGTAGTGCTTGTACCAATGCCCCATAATCCACAGCGGCAGAGAATAAAAAAGTCCCATGTGCTCCGCACATCCGAACTCGGCATCCTTGGACAGATAAAAATCTTCATGCATGGGAGCGTCTGCAAGGCGCTGTACTGAACGCAAAGCCCCATTGGCCACACGGGCCAGCCCTTGACCATACAAGGCCTGTGCAGTCTCTACAGCGCTAAAAACAGCGGCATAGTCCGGCACCTTGGACTGAAAAAGCAGGCCGTAAACAGCAAGGCCCAACACATGAAGTAAAGGGCGTGGCAAGGATTGCGGGCGCGGCAGCACTTTGGACAGAATAAACGCAATGCGAAGTTCCGTTCGCAGGTATCCGTACACAAGCTCTGAACACAGATTGCGTTCAACCGGGGCAAGGCCTGAAGTTTCAGAGCTGGGAGCGGTTGTGGAAGCACTGGACAAAGCCGCTGAAAGTGCCTGCTGGGCTGTCATGCCAGTATCTGCCAGCAACAAAGCCCACAGTGCGCAATGCCGGGCCGTGGGGGAAAGCTTGCGAATTTTCCCAGGCAAGGGCGCAAAGCCTGATTGGGCAGCGCGGATTGTAGCCATGTTATGCCCTGCCCTGATTCAAGGGTTGTGAAAGGCCAAGAAAAATACGCACAGCGTCTTCCAGCGCCTTCATAGGCACAAGCGTATCAACGCACGGCCCATGCGGCCTCTGATTAAGAACACCAAAGACAGGCAAAGGGTAACTGTCCTGAATGCCGGATGTAAGGTCACGTTCACAAGCAACAGCAATAATGCAGCGCGGGCGAGTTTGCACCACAATGCGGCGGGCAATGGTGCCGCCAGTGGCTATGGCTAGCCGAACACCATATTTGTCCCTCAATGCAAGCAACTCACCAACCGGACATTTACCGCAGCGCTGACAATTGTCCGGATTGTGGACGAGCCTTTGCGGGCACAAGGCCTGCTGAACGCAATGCGGTAAAAGCAGCAAAAGCTCCTGCGGCTGCGCCCTGCAGCCACTGGCGAGCACCAGCTCGTTGTTCACTTTAATAAAGCTTCGGCGCACTCTTCCCCTGTCAATTCCAACTGCCTTTGCAAGCAATTCCATAAGCGGGAAAAAAAGTCGAATGGTGACATGCCGCACACTGTCCACACCCGGCAATGATTTTCCTGTATAAATATGAAAAATAAGGATAATACAAAGCCACAACAGGGCCACAATAACAACAAAACCAAAACCCATACTGAGCGATGGAAGCCAGTGTTGCGTTGAGAAAAAGCCAATCCACGGCAGAATAAGAAAAAAAGCAACCCCGAGGCACAGCAGAAGGCACGAGGCAAGCATGAGCCCGATAAAAACGCGCTTTCGCGCTCCACCATACTGCTCTGGCGGCAAAGAAAAGGGCGATTTACGAAACATGTGGCCTCGGTTTGAAAAATCAGAAGCAAAAAACAGTCATGAGCCTCAAATTCGCACAAAACTAACCCTATGGAAAGCGCAAGGTCGCAACGCGATACATAGGTCAAAAAAAGAAAAAACGAGGCTCAAAAGAGCCTCATTAAAAATACCCATTGCGGAAAAAAACCATCACTCCCCAGGTTCGGGAATTCTTGCCAGCCCGCAAACACCCTTTGGCAAACCGCGCAACACTCCGTTGAGCAGATCGCGTGCGGACATCTCTTTTTTACCATGAGGTTTGACGGTAGACAGCACATACCAGCAATCAGCGCAGGCTATGCTCAAACCGTCGGCATCAACACGCAATGCACCGGGGGTATGCCCTTGTGCAGATTCCCCCACCCTGCCCGGGGCAAGAATGAGCGAAAGCGCTTCGCGCTGCATGCCATCGCTGTCCACAGTTTCCAGAACAGTGCGCGCTCCTGGCCAGGGGGTAACTCCCCGTACCCGGGCATGAACCTGGGCGACAGGAAGCGACCAGTCAATAAAGCCGTCTTCCTTGGAAATTTTAGGGGCATGAGTGGCGAGCGAATCGTCCTGCTCCACTGCCTGCGCCTTGCCGTCAAGGATATCGTCAAAAACGCGCACAAGCAGTTCTGCGCCTATGCCAGCAAGGGCATCGTGCAGGGAACCTGCCGTATGCTCGCCAATGGGCAGGCCATCTGTTGCAAAAACGGGCCCGGCATCAAGTTTGCGCACTATGCGCATGATGGAAATACCAGCACGAGCGCCAGGCTGCCAGCCTTCCATAACTGCCCGCTGAATGGGTGCAGCACCTCGCAGGCCAGGTAAAAGCGAAGCATGAACATTGATAGTATCAAGCGTAGGCATGGCAAGGACAGCGTCCGGCAAAATGAGGCCATAGGCCGCCACAGCCAGCAGATCAGGCTTGAAAGCCGCCAGCTCGGCCTGTGCCTCGGCACCTTTCAGGCTGGCAGGCTGCATGACAGAGAGGCCAAGCTGCAAGGCGAGCTTTTTGACTGGCGATTCCGAAAGCTTGTGGCCGCGCCCTGCTGGTCTGTCCGGCTGGGTGTAGACAGCCACAATTTCGCCACGAGGCCAGGCCGCCAGCCTTTTCAGGCTGGCGGCGGCAAACTCGGGCGTTCCCATAAAGACTATACGGCACTTTTTCGTTTGAGCCATTTTTTCACCTTGCTGTCGTACAGGGTGCGGCGCAGCCGGCTTATTTTGTCAATAAACAGAATGCCGTCCAGATGGTCATATTCATGCTGGATAATAATAGCCGGGAACTCGTCCAGATCCTCATCGATGATATTGCCGTCCAGATCCATTGCATGCAGATGCACATTGCTCATGCGCTTGACATCGGCCCTGTAGTTCATGGGAACAGAAAGGCAGCCTTCCTGTTCGCTCAGAACTTCTTCGCCGGAGAGGGTCAGCACAGGGTTAATCAGCACCCTGGGCTGCTTTTCCTCGTCCTTCATGGCAGGATCCATCACAAGCATGCGGATGTTGCGCCCAACCTGCGGCGCAGCAAGCCCCACACCGGGAGCAGCGTACATGGTTTCAAGCATGTCGGCTGCAAGCTGGCGAATGTCGTCCGTCACCTCGGCAACAGGTTCGCAAACCTCTTTGAGCCTGGGGTCAGGATAGGTGACAATATCAAGAATCATGCAGACGTTCGCCTCCTAAGCTTTGTCGGCTGTAGCGCCGTCCTTTTTCTGTTCTGCGCCGGGCACTTCACGCAAGCGCAATCCGAGATCCCGCAACTGACGCGAAGACACCGGGGAAGGTGCGTTGGTCATGAGGCAGGTCGCCTTCTGCGTCTTGGGGAAGGCAATGACATCACGGATGCTGGACGAACCGGAAAGCAGCATAACAAGACGGTCGAGGCCAAAAGCCAAACCGCCATGCGGCGGCGCACCCAGATCAAGCGCCTGAATGAGAAAGCCAAACTGCTCTTCGGCCTGCTCAGGCGTAAAGCCAAGGGCCTCAAACATACGGCGCTGCACTTCACCGGAGTGGATACGGATGGAACCGCCGCCCACTTCGCAGCCATTGAGCACCATATCATAGGCGCGGGCGCGGGCCTTGGCAGGATCAGTAACCATCAGTTCCATATGACCAGGCGCAGGCGAGGTGAAAGGATGGTGGCAGGCAACATAACGCTTTGCTTCCTCGTCGTATTCGTACAGCGGAAAATCCGTAACCCAAAGGAAGTTGAAACTGTTTTCAGGAATCAGCTTCAGATGGTTAGCAAGATGCACACGCAGGTTGCCAAGGGCGGCATTGACCATTGAAGCCTCGCCCGCCTGGAAAAAGACAATGTCGCCGACCTGAAGATCGAGCGCTTCAGCAATACCCTTGCGCTCATCGTCCGAAAGAAACTTGGCGATGGGCGACTGCCATTCGTCGGCCTTGATCTTGATCCAGGCCAGACCCTGTGCGCCATAGATTTTGACAAATTCGGTAAAGGCATCAATTTCCTTGCGGGTCATGGATTCGCCGCCGGGAACCTTCATACCCTTGACCAGCTGCGCAGTGGCAAAAAGCTTGAAGCCGGAGCCACGCACAATATCCGTAATATCCACAAGCTCAAGCCCAAAACGGGTGTCGGGTTTGTCCACGCCATAACGGGCCATGGCTTCGTCCCAAGGCATGCGGGGGAAGGGAAGCGTCAGGTCCTTGCCCATCACATCCTTGAAAACGCGGGCCATAAGGCCTTCAGCAATGCCCATGACCTGTTCTTCATCGGCAAAGCTCATTTCAAGGTCGACCTGAGTGAATTCAGGCTGACGGTCAGCACGAAGGTCTTCATCGCGGAAGCAGCGCACGATCTGGAAGTAACGCTCCATGCCGGCAACCATCAGCAGCTGCTTGAACAACTGGGGAGACTGCGGCAAAGCGTAAAATTCACCGTTGTTCAAACGGCTGGGCACCAGAAAGTCGCGCGCACCTTCAGGAGTAGATTTGGTAAGCACCGGGGTTTCCACTTCCGTAAAGCCATTGTCATCCAGAAAACAGCGGGCGGCCTGCGAAACCTTGTGCCGCAGACGCAGATTGGCCTGCATGCGCGGACGGCGCAGATCAAGATAACGCCAGGTAAGGCGCAGGTTTTCACCAGCATCGCTGCGGTCTTCAATAGCAAAAGGCGGCGTCTTGGAAGTATTGAGCAGCTTCCACTCATGGGCCACAATTTCAATCTGGCCAGTGACCATATTGGCGTTGACCATGCCTTCGGGGCGCGGACGCACCTTGCCCTTGACCGCAAGCACATACTCCGAACGCAGAATATGCGCGTTTTCGTGCGCAGAAGGAGCGATATCCGGGCTGAAAACAACCTGGGTGAGACCGTCACGGTCGCGCAGGTCGACAAATATCAGGCCGCCGTGGTCGCGGCGGTACTGCACCCAACCCATCAGGCAAACATCTTCACCATCATTGGTAATGGTCAACTGACCGCAGGAATGGCTGCGCTGCCAGTCACCAAGCTCAGTGACAAATTTCTGGTGTTCGCGCTGCACATCCTGCTGCGCGTCCTGCGTCTGCATCTGTTCAGTCATTGTTGGTTCCCGTTTGCAAGAATTGGAGTACGCCCGACTGCGGCACAGAGCACTGCTCGCCGCTTTCAAGGTTTTTAACGACCACTGTGCCCTGAGCGGCTTCGTCAGGGCCAATAATCAGACAATGCCCGGCGCCGGACTTTCCAGCCTGACGCATAAGGCTTTTAAAGCCGCCTTCACTGAAATTCATTTCGCCAGTCAGCCCGGCATCACGCAGCTTCTGGGCAAGCTGCCAGCCCTGAGCGCGGCTCTGGGCGTCCATGGCAACCAGATAAAAATCGGCTGTCTGGCCACTGCCCTCGCCCATCATGAGGGCAAGGCGTTCCATGCCGCAGGCAAAGCCAACGCCCGGAACATCAGGACCGCCAAGGCTCTTCACAAGGCCATCATACCTGCCGCCGCCGGCAACAGCAGCCTGCGCGCCAATGCTACCGCTTACCACCTCAAAAGTAGTGCGGCAATAGTAGTCAAGACCGCGCACAAGCCTGTGATCAAGCTCAAAGGATAGTCCCTGACCTTGCAGCAGTTCCAGCACCGTATCAAAGTGGGCGCGGCATTCAGGGCAATTGTAATCAATAAGTTTGGGGGCATTGTCCGTAATGGCGCGGCAGCCGGGCTGCTTGCAGTCAAGCACGCGCAAGGGGTTAGTTTCCACCCTGCGGGCGCAGTCCGGGCAAAGGGCGTCCTTGTCAACTCCGGCAAGGTATTCGAGCAAAGCCGCCTTGAATTTGGGACGGCATTCCGAACAGCCAAGGGAATTGATCTTGAGTGTCAGATCCGTAAGGCCAAGATCCGACAAAAAGCGCAGCAGCATGCTGACAAGTTCTGCATCTGCCATGGGGCTGTGGCTGCCAAGACACTCACAGTTGATCTGGTGAAACTGACGCATGCGGCCCTTCTGAGGGCGCTCGTAGCGGAACATGGGGCCGGTGGTGAACAGCCGGCTCACAGGTTCGCGGTTGGTCAGGCCGCTCTCGATATAGGCGCGCATAACGCCAGCCGTGGCTTCAGGCCGCAGGGTAAGCGAACGGCCCTTACGGTCAGGAAAGGTATACATTTCCTTTTGCACCACATCGGTTTCCTCACCGATGGAACGGCAAAAAAGTTCCGTAAATTCCAGCAGCGGCGTACGCAGTTCCACAAAACCGTAGCGTCCAAAAACCTGGCGCGCGGTATTTTCAATGCGCGTGAACTGGTCGCTGTCCGGCGGAAACATATCCGCAAAACCCTTGATACGTGCGATACTCATGGCTTCCTCATAAAAAACTGGCTGCCCTGACGTGCAAGACGGCGCGAAAGAAATGGTCTACCTGCTGGCGCAGGGGGATTCAAGGCTGAATTTTCCGGCGCAGTCATCACAAGGCACGGGATATTCGCCAGTGAAACAGGCCATGCAGTAATGCTGTGGCTTGCTCACAGAACCCAGCAAGCCAGCGATGCTGAGATAATGCAAAGAATCCACATCCAGCTTGCGGGTAATTTCCGCCAGATTATGTTGCGCCGCAATAAGCTCCCCGCGCGAAGAAAAGTCTATGCCGTAAAAGCAGGGAAACTTGACCGGCGGGCTGGAAATGCGGATGTGCACCTCTCTTGCCCCCAGTTCCCGCAGCTTTTTGACGCGGGTCATCATGGTGGTGCCACGCACAATGCTGTCGTCAATGATGCAGATGCGCTTACCTTCAATCATTTCACGCACTGGGTTGATCTTAACCCTCACCCCAAAGCTGCGCATGCTCTGCGAAGGCTGGATAAAGGTACGCCCAACATAGTGGTTGCGGATCATGGCATGCTCATAGGGCAAGCCGGAACGCTGGGCAAAACCAAGGGCAGGGTAAATGCCCGAATCCGGAAAGGGCATCACGTAATCCACTTCCGGCGCAGATTCGTCAGCCAGATTCCAGCCCATTTTTTTGCGGCACAGATAGACCTGCTCGTCAAAAATATAGGAGTCGGGCCTGGCAAAATAGACCAGCTCAAAAATACACTGGCGAGGCTTCTCGGGCAGCGGCCCCATAAGGTGATCGCTGCGAACGCTGTTGCCGTCTACAATAATCATCTCGCCCGGTTCCACAGAACGTTCAAAATCGGCCTCAAGCAAATCAAAGGCGCATGTTTCGGAGGCAAACACAGGGCTGCCGTTCATGCGACCAAAAGCAAGAGGATGGAAGCCGTGCGGGTCACGCACCGCCACCATAACACCGTCTACCATAACCAGCAGACAGTACGCGCCGCGAACCCGGGCGCAGGTTTCCTTGACTGCGCCGGGCAGGTCGTTATGCCTGAGTGCGCGCACCAGCAGATGCATGAACACTTCCGTGTCATTGCTGGTAGAAAATATGGCGCCCTCGTTTTCAAGGTCTTCGCGCAACTGCGCGGCATTGACCAGATTACCGTTGTGCGCAAGCACCACATCCCGCCCCTTGAAATGGGCAAGGAAGGGCTGGGCATTGCTGCTTGAGGAACGCCCGGTGGTGGAATAACGCACATGACCTATGGCCGTTCTGCCTGTCAGAGCCTTGAGATGCGCCTCTGAAAAAACATCGGGCACAAGGCCCATGCCCTTGTGTTCGTGTACGCCGTCGGTGTCAAAGGTAACTATACCCGCGCTTTCCTGTCCGCGATGCTGCTGTGCATACAAACCGAAATAAGCCAGACGAGCTGCTTCCTCGTGGTCATAAATGCCGAATACGCCGCATTCGTGCTTGATCATAGGCCTTACTTCTTCAGTTTTTTGCGCAGATGCGCAATGCGATTATCGATGACCGACGGATTGGGATAATCGTCGCGGGCCAGTTCAAAGTTTTTCAGGGCTTCTTTACCCTTACCGAGCTGCTCAAGGGCATCAGCCAGCAAATAGCCCGCCAGACCACGCAGAATCTTGTCCGGATCGCTGTCCAGTATCTGCTGGCAAAGGTCAGACACATCCTGCCAGCGTTCCCTTGCCATGTTCTGGTCGGCAAGGTCGTACATGCACATTATTTTGTCATGATCCGCCATGGGCAGAGCAAGACACTGTTGCAAGGTATCTTCGCCTGCGTCAAACCGGCGGAGGTTGAACTGCATGGCCGCCAGCCTGCGGTAACCATCCACAGTCTGCTCCGCCGACAACCCGGCAAGTCCTATATAAGCATTCCAGGCGTCAGCCGCACGGCCATAACGCCGCAAACCTTCGTTTACCTCGCCCATACGCCGCAAAATAACGGCGCTTCTAGCGTCATTGTCTGCAAATTCCGCCAACATGGTTTCAAGGCATTCAAGGGTGGCACGAGGTTCCTGCCCGGCGGCATTGAGAACCACCAGCAATTGCTGCCACGCTTCCCAACGCGAATCAGCATCCCGTGCCTCACGCAGATAACGCTCAAGCAGCCTTTCGGCAAGGGACCAATCACGCAAAGAAACTGCGGTGCGGGCTGCGGAAAGGTCATCGCCCACCATGCTCTGGTCTTTGCAAGCACACAAAAAGCCAGCAAAAACCAGACACAGGCACAGGGTTAAACCCTTACCGCAAACCCGCCGCAATATTCTCATCAGCTGTGGTTATTCTTCACCGTCATCGTCCGCACTGTCGTCCGCAAGCCCTTCAGGCTGGGCAACAACAGGAGCGGAAGCGACATCGGTCATATCGTCATCGTCCATTTCGGCACTGGCGTCCCTGCCGGTCTGCCCGCCTTCGTCCACACGGTCAAAGCCCACCACATGACCGCCTTCATCAAGACGCACGAGCATGACACCCATGGTGGCGCGGCCCTTGCTGCGCACATCGTCAACGCCGATGCGCACGATCTTGTTGGACGAGGTCAGCAGGATAAGCCCGTCGTTGTCACGCACAGGCATGGCGCCGATCACAGGCCCGGTCTTGGCAGTCACCTTGAAGTTAATGATGCCCTTGCCTCCGCGAGATTGCAGGCGGTAGAGATCAACACTGGTGCGCTTGCCGTAACCATTTGCGGAAATGGACATAATTTCGGTGGTCTGATCGATATCCTTGACGATAACCGCCGCCACCACAAAATCCTGTCTGCGCAGGGCAATACCCTTGACGCCCGTGGCCACGCGGCCCATGGGCCGCACATCGTTGCAGGCAAAACGGATGGAAAAGCCATCTGCGGTAGCCAGAACAATGTGGTTATTATCACGGATGGGGCGCACAACCACAAGTTCATCGTCCTCACGCAGGCCAACGGCCATAAGGCCTGTCTTGCGGCACTTGGCGTACAACGAGGCGGAAGAACGCTTGATCATGCCCCTCTTGGTGATGAACAGGAAAAACTTGTCTTCGGCAAACTCGCGCAGGGCAAGAACTGTTGTAACCCACTCGTTTTCTTCAAGCGGCAACAGATTGTTGATATGTACGCCCTTGGCCGTGCGGCTGCCCTCCGGCACCTGATGCACCTTGAGCTGGTGCATGCGCCCCTTGTTGGTGAAGAGGCAGAGATACTGGTGATTGGTGGTGGACAAAAATTCCTGCACATAGTCGTCATCCGAAGTGTGCAGGGCCGCAATCCCCTTTCCGCCGCGTTTCTGCTGCTGATAGTTCTCAAGACCGGTACGCTTCATGTAGCCACGGCGCGACAGCGTGATGACCACTTCTTCGTCAGGGATGAGATCTTCAATATCAATATCGGTCAGGGCTTCACGCAGCACTTCCGTACGGCGGGGAGTGGCGAAATTTTCGCGGATTTCGGCAATCTCACGCTTGAGTTCGCTGCGCAGCACTTCGGCATTTTCCAGAATGGAGCGGTAAAATTCGATTTTCTGCAGCAGATCCTTGTATTCGTTCATCAGCTCTTCGCGCTGAAGACCCGTCAGACGCTGCAATCGCATTTCAAGAATGGCCTTGGCCTGCACTTCTGAAAGTGCAAAGCGCTCCATCAGGGCATTACGAGCTTCTTCCGGATTGGCGGAAGCGCGGATAAGGGCCACCACCTCATCGATATTGTCGATGGCGATGCGCAGACCTTCCAGAATGTGCGCGCGGGCTTCGGCTTTTTCCAGATCGTAGCGCGTGCGGCGGATGACCACCTCACGCCTGTGATCCACAAAGCAGGAAAGCGCCGTCTTGAGGTTCAGCAGCTGGGGGCGGTTGTCCACCACGGCCAGCATATTGATACCAAAGCTCGTTTCCAGCGGCGTGAACTTGTACAGGGCGTTGACCACAATGTCGGGAATGGTGCCGCGCTTGAGGTCAATAACAATGCGTATGCCCTTGCGGTCGGATTCATCGCGCAGGTCGGTGATGCCGTCAATCTTGCGGTCATTGACCAAAGCCGCGATTTTTTCCACCAGAGAGCTTTTGTTAAGCCCAAAGGGAATCTCGCGGATAACGATACTCTGCGCGCCCTTTTTGCGGTCTTCAATTTCAATGCGCCCACGCACCTTAACCGTGCCGCGCCCGGTGTGATAGGCATCGTACAGGCCTTTGCCCGCGTAGACAAAACCCCTGGTGGGGAAGTCCGGACCTTTCACATAATCCATGAGTTCATCGATGCTGCACTGCGGGTTATCCAGCAGCAGTTGCAGGGCATCGCACAGTTCCCCCAGGTTGTGGGGCGGAATATTGGTGGCCATACCCACGGCAATACCCGAGCTGCCGTTGAGCAGCAGGTTGGGAACCTTGCTCGGCATGACCGTAGGTTCCTGAAGGGTGTTGTCGTAGTTGGGGCGAAAATCCACGGTGTTCTTGTCCAGGTCGTTCAAAAACTCCTGGGCAAGCTTGGACATGCGCACTTCGGTATAACGCATGGCAGCAGCGGCATCACCATCGATGGAGCCAAAGTTGCCCTGCCCGTCCACCAGCGGATCGCGCATGGAAAATTCCTGCGCCATACGCACCAGTGCGTCATACACGGCAGAGTCGCCATGCGGGTGATATTTACCGATGACGTCACCGACGATGCGCGCGGATTTTTTGTGCGGACGGTTGTAGTTGTTGGCAAGCTCGTACTGCGCAAAAAGAATACGCCTGTGAACCGGCTTAAGGCCATCGCGCGCGTCCGGGATGGCGCGCCCGATAATGACCGAAAGGGAATACTCCAGATACGATTTGCGGAGTTCTGTTTCAATGCTGATCTGCGGCTGCTGCATATCTGCCACTGCGGGCCTCGCTGCTGTTATTTGGGGGCTGGAAGGGCAAGCCCTTCTGATGCAAAGGGCCTGTACCCTCCTGCATCCCCATTTTACGTGTCATGCGGCGAAAAACTTGAAAATCCTGAATTTCGCTTCACGCTTGATTTATTCACAGAAAAGCGTGTGGAACTGTCCGTGTAGGACAGTTCCACACGGATTTCTTTTAAATATCCAGATCCTGTACGGCCAGGGCGTTGCGCTCGATAAAATCGCGGCGCGGTTCCACACGGTCGCCCATAAGCTCCACAAAAGCGTCAGAAGCCTCGTTGGCATCCTCCACGGAAACCTGTAGGAGTACGCGATTTTCTGGATTCATGGTCGTCACCCAGAGCTGGTCGGGGTTCATTTCACCAAGACCCTTGTAGCGCTGGATGTTGATACCCTTGCGGGCTTCATCAAGCACCATGCGCATGAGCGTAAACAGATCCTCTGTGGCAACTTCGCCGTCCTTTTTGCGCAGGGTAAAGGCAAAGGAGCCGCACTGCTGGCGCAGCTCGTCAAAGAGCTGCCAGCCTTGCTTGTAAAGGCGGGAAGAGAAAAACTCCATGCCTCTGCGGGTATGGTGCCCACCGGTATTTTCAAACACGGCAAACAGGCGTTCTTCCTCGTCTTCGCTCTTTTCCCGCTCAAGAGTGAGCATGTATCCGTGACTGTTAAGCCATTCGATGAGTTCGCTGTCCTGATTTTCAAGGCTATGAGCGTCAATCTGCTTTTCATGGGTCACAAGGGCCATGAAGAGGTCACGCGGAGTGCCGGACATTTCGGCATCATTCACGCGGCCTTCGGCCTTTTCAATGTGTTCCATGAGACTGATGAGTTCCTTACCTCGGAATTCCTTTCCGTTGGAGGCCACCACCGTCACGTCTTCGCTCACGCGTGTGAGCAGAAATTCGTTGAGCGCGGGGTCGTCCTTGATGAACTTTTCCATGCGCGAATTGTGCACACGGTACAAAGGCGGCTGTGCGATGTAGACAAAGCCGCGCTCAACCATCTCCTGATACTGCCTGAAGAAAAAGGTCAGCAGCAGGGTGCGGATGTGCGCTCCGTCCACATCGGCGTCTGTCATGATGATGATTTTATGGTAGCGCAGCTTGTCGAGGTCGGTGTCTTCCTCGCCGATGCCTGCGCCCATGGCGGTAATGAGCGCCTTAACTTCCTTGTTGGCAAGCATCTTGTCAAAGCGGGTGCGTTCCGTGTTCAGGATTTTGCCGCGCAAGGGCAAAATAGCCTGGTTTTTGGGATTACGCCCCTGCTTTGCAGAGCCGCCTGCCGAATCACCTTCCACGATAAACAGCTCGGATTCAATGGGATCCTTGCTCTGGCAGTCGGCAAGTTTGCCAGGCAACGAGTTGTCGGAAAGCGCGCCCTTGCGGCGGACAAGCTCCTTGGCGCGGCGGGCTGCGTCCCGCGCCCGCGAGGCGTCTATGGCCTTGTCAATGATGAGGCGGATATCCTTGGGATTTTCCTCAAAATACACATTCAGGCGGTCATACACCACACCGGCAACCAGACCGGCAATTTCGCTGTTTCCAAGCTTGGTCTTGGTCTGCCCTTCAAACTGGGGCTGGGGCAGCTTGACGCTGATAACGGCGGTAAGGCCCTCGCGCACATCATCACCAGACAGCGAGGTGTTCTTCATCTTTTTGACCAGGTCGGCCTGGCCCTTGATGTAGCCGTTGATGGCGCGCGTGAGCGCAGTACGGAAACCCACAAGGTGGGTGCCGCCTTCCTTGGTCCGAATGTTGTTGGCAAAGGTGAAAATGTTTTCCTTGTACCCCGCATTGTACTGCAAGGCAAAATCCACGGTAACATTATCAACAATGCCTTCACCAAAGATTATGGGGTGAATGCCCTGCTCGCCGGAGTTGAGGTCGCCCACAAACTGGCGGATGCCGCCTTCGGCGTGGAACACATGGGTTTCGCCGATGCGCTCATCGATGCACTCGATAGTCAGGCCCTTGTTAAGATAGGCCAGTTCTTCAAAGCGCTTTTTCAATGTTTCATATGAAAACTCGAGAACTTCAAAAATCTCTTCGTCAGGTTTGAAGCGAACGGTGGTGCCGTGCCCTTCAACGAAGCCCTCGCTGATAACCACCAGTTCGTCCTGCGGTACGCCACGGGCATAGTGTTGGCGGTAGCGTTTGCCATCTCGGCGCACCGTGACCGTGAGCTCTTCCGAAAGAGCGTTGACGCAGGAAACACCCACGCCGTGCAGACCGCCCGAAACCTTGTAGCTCGAATTGTCGAACTTGCCGCCAGCATGCAACTTGGTCATGACCACCTGCACGGCGGGCACGCCTTCCTTGGGATGGATATCCACAGGAATACCGCGACCGTCATCGCGAACAGTCACGCTGTTGTCAGCATGCAGAATAACAGTGACCCGCGAACAGAAGCCGGCCATGGCTTCGTCAATGGAGTTGTCCACTACCTCGTACACCAGATGGTGCAGGCCGCGCGCGTCTGTAGAGCCTATGTACATGGCCGGGCGCTTGCGCACAGCCGACAGGCCTTCCAGAATGGTAATGGAAGAGGCGTTGTACCCGCCGTTGCCGGTTTCAGGAGCCATTAAACGTCTTCCTCGCTATAGTAGGTCGTTTCAGAAACCTTCATGGGCATGATGATAACTGTATAGTCGGCATCATCGGCGCCGCGGATACCGCAGGGGCCTTCAGAGCCGGTGAGCATCATGTCGATCTTTGCAGAAACAAAGTGTCCCAGCACATCAAGCAGGTTGCGCGTGGGGAAGGCAATGCGTTTTATATCGCCATTATAAGCAACTTCAAGGCTTTCATTGGCCGAGCCCACATCCTGCCCCTGGGCGGAAAGCAGGGCTTCCCCGGCAGAAAGATCCATGTAGGTGCAGCGGTCGCTCTCGGTATTAAAAATGAGAATACGACCAAGAGCTTCAATAGCTTCCTTGCGAGCAAGAGTCATGGGGTGCATGTCTTCGCTGGCAAGCTTGCTCATAAATATATTGTAATCGGGATATTCGTGGGCGGCGCGGGGCAGACTGAGCGTCTCAGCGCCATCAAGGCTGCGCAGATACAGACGTTTGTCAGTGATATTCAGTTCAATTTCATCCACGCCAAGCCATTTTTTGATGTCCGCAAGATATTTTTTCTGGATCAGCATACCCGCTTCGGGCAGGCGTTCGGCCAGTTCGTCATGGGTAAAGGAAACAAGGGCAAACTGGTGGCCATTGAGGCCGCACACATCAATACGTCCGTTGCCGCGTGGCTTCATGCACAGGCAGGCAATGGCGTCCATGGCGTCGTCATCACTGATGCAAAAGCCCACCTTGTCCAGAATATCCTGCAAAAAGTCGCCAGACCAGGTGACAGCGTTTTCAGCAGGAAAGGCGGAGAAGTTCTGAAACCACTCCGCTCCGCTCACAGGCAGTTTGTAGGTGCGGCGTCCCTGTTCCAAAAGCAGATTGCCAGAAGCTTCATCAAGGGTGAGGTGCAGAACACCCGTGGGCAACTGACGTACAAGATCCACAAAGGCCCTGCCCTGAACGCCTATAAGGCCAGGTGCTGCAACTTCGGCAGGATAACGCCCGGTGAATTCAATGTTGGCGTCAGTAGACATGACTGAAAGGCTGCCTTCTTCAGCCTTGAGCCAGATGGAGCGCAGATATTGCGCTCCTGCCTTGGCAGGAATGATGGCAGCTGCCTTCAGCAGGCCTTCGATGATCTGCTCTTTGTTTACAGTAAGTTTCATATGTTTTTTCCTTACTATTATAGTCGTCTGTGTCTTTGTTCTTAAGACAGCTAACTTGCTTTTATTATTGAAAAATCAAGTGAACACCCCAACAACGTCCAAGGAAACGCCGGGAACATTTTCCCGTATTTTCGCCCGCTTGGCGGGCTGCTATTGTGCCTTGAGCTCCAGTTCTGTCACTAGTTGTTGGAGCGCTTTGTCACTAACTAGAATTTTCTTAATCTTTTTAATGGCATATATAACAGTGCTATGGTCTTTGCCGCCAAATGCCCGCCCAAGTTCCGGGTAGGATAGACCAAGCTTGCGCCTGCATATATACATGGAAACCTGCCGCGCCAGAACGAGGTCTGGTCGGCGTTTGCCGCCAAGTACATCTTCAGGCCGCAGATTCATGGCCCGGGCCACAACCCCAAGAATTTCCAGACAGCCAGGCGTCTTGTCGGCCACTCCCGTGCGTACAATATTTTCAAGGTCTGCCTGCGACAATTCGCAACCAGTAACGGAACAAAAGGCCGCCACCTTGAGCAGCAGTCCCTGCAACAGACGAAACTGCGAACAGCGCTGGGCAATGAACAGCAGTTGTTCCCGCGTGAGGTTCATGTGCCGCTCTTTGCTCATGGCCTGTAGGTAGCGCATACGCACGTCAAGGTCAGGCTCCATGAGTTCTACCACAAGCCCGCTTTCAAGGCGTGAGCGTAAACGTTCGTCCAGAGCCTTGAGAGCCTGTGGCTGACCCGTGCAGGCAAAGACCATCTGTCCAGGCTTGCCGTCCTGCCCGGCGCTGCGCGGGCAAGCATCCATGCAGGATACCAGTTTGCGTTGCCAGGCCGACTGCCCGACGATATCCTGAATATCGTCAAGCAGCAGAACATCGCACTGTTGCCAGAAAATTTCCGGCCTACGCACCCATGCCGGATTGTCTGCGCAAAAGCGCGCAGCCGCAGAAATAATTACGCGGCTGCCTGTAGGCCCTTCTGCCAGGGTGGCTGCCATGGATCGCAAAATATGGCTTTTGCCTGTACCGCTGTGCCCGCAGAGCAGAAAGGGATTGTAGGCCACATCGGCGCGCCTTTCTGCTATCTCCTTGGCGACAGCCAGGGGGAAGGCATTTTTTGCATTGGCAATAAATGCTGTGAAAGCATCATTTTCAATTCTGGGCGCTGCGGGGGGATCCGTGTGCACCATAAAATTTTGTTTGTTCTGATCGGCAGTTTTTTGCTCAACATGTGGAAGCGACCATGTCTGCGCGTGCCCCAGGGTGGGCTGTTCATATACTATTTGCGGAAGCTTTTTGTCGGCAAAGCGGGAGAAAAGCGCCTGTTCAAAAAGATCGCGCTTTTGCTGCTTGAACCACGCGGCAAAATAAAAGTGGGGAAAGCCAACGGTTAGTGTATCGCCTTCATGGCACAGGGTAAGGGATTCCAGCCAGTCTCCCCTGTCGTTGGCCTTTTGTTGTGCCAGTATGTCCCGCAACTCGTTTTTCAGCATAGCGTATGTGGCCTGTCCATAGGCCTGTGGATAACTGTTCCTTCCGGGGTATTGCGCCAAGACATGCCAGCATTTCAGGCAGGGCCCACAGGCCTTGTTTGCCGGATTTGGCGCGGTTCTCGCCATGAAGGAACAAAGAGCATGCATACCATAAAGCTTAATATGAAACAAGTGCTGCCATATTCAACGGCCTCCCCGCTCCCTGTTCTGCGTGGAAAAACAAAGGGGATCCATGATACTGGTAGACGGCATGGATACAGTTTTTATAATATACTGCATTATCTGTTTAAATCTGTGCAAAACCTCAATGCCTGCTGAGGCTGTTGGACGCAACTGGACAAGGAACACCACGGCAGGTATACGTTTGCAATGTTTTTGCACATGAAGATTCGCTGGATGCTGGTCGCGGCCCTGTTTCTGCTTTTTGCAGGTTTGTTTGCCTGGGAAAAGGGGTGGCTCCCGTTTGATCAGTTGCAAGCTGGCATCCCCGTTGCGGGTGGGCAGGCTTCTGCGGATCAGGCAGCACCAGCTAACGGTGGGGAGGACCCTGCCAATATTTCCAAAACCCAGGGGACAGAAGCCGCCTCTCAGACCAATATCGCTGAGAGTGACGGAAGTACTGGAGCAGACCTGACGCAATCCGCTGCCCCGGAAGCTGCAAATCCAGATGAAGAATCTGCCGCCCCTGGCGAGGAAGTGGTCAAGGGCACGGTTGAGAAAGGTGATACTGTCACCAAGATTCTTGCGGGGGCAGACAGCCAGGCCGTGCAGGATTATATAAGCGCCGCGCGCCGAGTGTTTTCCATGCGGGCTTTTCGCGATGGACAACCTTACGTGGTTGTAACCGATGCCGCCACAGGCAAGGTAAAGCGCTTTGAATACGAGATAGACAGCCGCCGCCGTCTGGTGGTGGAGGGCGTGGAACAGCCCGTGGCCCGGGTGGAGGCCATTGAATATGTCACCCTGCTCACCACGATGAGCGCCACCATTGACGACAATCTTTTTCAGGCTGTGGCCGATGCCGGGGAAAGCCCGCAAATGGCCCTTAAGCTGGCAGAGCTTTTTGGTTCGGAAATCAACTTTATCCGTGATCTGCAAGAAGGCGACTCTTTCTCGGTACTGGTTGAAAAGCGCTATCGTGATGGCGAATACAAAGGTTACGGGCGTATTCTGGCCGCGCATTTCACCAACAAGGGTAAAACCTTTGAGGCCTATCTGTTCCGCGAAGGAAACAAGGCCGCCAGCTATTATAACAGCAAGGGCGAAAACGTCCGCAAATCACTGCTGCAGGCTCCCCTGGCATTCACGCGCGTGACCTCGCGCTTTACAAAAAACCGACTCCATCCCATATTGGGGTATAGCAGACCACATGAAGGTGTGGACTATGCCGCTCCCACGGGTACGCCTGTCAAAGCTGTGGGTGAAGGTGTGGTTACGCAGCGCGGCTGGGCTGGCGGCTACGGCAACCAGATTATTGTGCGTCATGGTGGCGGGTTGGAATCTTTGTACGCGCATCTATCCGGCTATGCTAGGGGCCTGCAAAACGGGCAGAAGGTGCGTCAGGGGCAGGTTATTGGTTTTGTGGGCATGACGGGTCTTGCCACGGGGCCGCATCTTGATTTCAGGCTGCGCCAGAACGGCAAATTCGTAAACCCCGCCAAGGCCATTAACCCCAGAGGCGAGCCGGTCAGCAAGAGCGCCATGAGCGCCTTTGAAAAAGTTATGGCTGTGGAACTGGCAGCGCTTAAGGGAGAAAAAAATTTTCCCGAGTATACTGTGGACAGCATTGTACTCGACAATGTGGATCTGCCGCAGCCTGAAAAAACATCCGAGCCAGAACACAAGGCCGAAAAACGCAAAAAGAAGCATAGAAACTAGATTATTTTCAGCTCGTAAAGTTTTTTCCGACACGCCCACCATATTTTGTTAAATGGATGCGCGGCATTGCGGCGGATTTTCCGCCCAGGGGGCTTTATGACATACTATGACCCAGCATCCGGGCTTTCTGTTACCGTGTTGCCGGGTTCGCCCGGCAATCCGGACTCCATTACGTACTACCCCTCCATTATCAACGATTCCACGGCTGCTGCTGAAGCCCTGCTTGCGGAAGAAAGCGCCAAATCCTTCATGCAGAGTCAGTGGCGGCTGGCCGCCTCCAACATGGTGGGGATTGGTGTTATTGCCAGTGGTTGGGCCTGATTGTTATTTGTCCTAGTTTTTAATGAAATATTAATTATTTTAGTATATTATTTGATAAAAATTTCAGAGTCGATTCTCGCAGCGACAACATCGCGCGGTGGAGTTTTTTCCAGGTGACAGCCAAATCTGGCTGAAAGCTACACTGTTTTGCCCCGTTTTTTGCTGTAAGTAGCCGAACATGGCCTGTTTTGGGCCTTGGCGGTTGCATTGTGAAGCGCGAAACGATACACAAATTCTCATGTCATCGCGCCGTCTCCTTTTTCTTACCCCCGCTCAGGCAGTCACTGCCGTCTTTCCTGCGTTGCGAAATGCGGGCTATGAGCTTGGCATTGCAGAAAATCTCAAAGGCGCTTCTGTTTTTATAAAAAAATCCGGACCGGACGTGATTTTCTCACGCCCCTCATTGCCGGGCTTTCGTGTTGAAGATCTGCTTGCCGTTGGCGCGGAAGACCCCAATTTTCCCCCTGTCATCGTTATTACGGATAAAGGCAGCCCTGAAGAGGCCGAGAGGCTCATGGGGCTGGGCGCTCGCGACTACTGGCTTGAACCGCTGGACGTGGAGCGCGTGGCCGCTGTGGCAGGCCAGAAGCGCAAGACTGCCCCGGTTCCGGCAGTGTCTACTCTTGGTGGGCACAAGGCCCGTCACGATGGCACAGGCCCTCGTATTGTGGGCGATCACCCGGCCATTGCCCGTGTGCTGCAACTGGCCCGCCAGGTGGCCGGATCGCGCGCTACAGTGCTGATTACCGGTGAATCAGGTACTGGTAAGGAAATGTTTGCCCGCTATCTGCACGCCATGAGCAAGCGCGCGGAGCAGCCCTTTGTGGCCGTAAACTGCGCCGCCCTGCCGGAACACCTGCTTGAGAGCGAGCTTTTTGGCCACGAGAAAGGCGCATTTACAGGGGCCATTGCTCGCAAGCCCGGCAAGTTTGAGCTTGCCGATGGCGGCACTCTCCTGCTTGATGAAATTTCTGAAATGGATATGGCCTTGCAGGCGAAGCTCCTCCGTGTGCTTCAGGAGGGCGAGATCGACCGCGTGGGCGGCACCGAAACCATCAAGGTTGATGTGCGCGTGCTTGCCACCACCAACCGCGATCTTGAGGGCTGGGTAAAAGAGGGCAAGTTCCGTCAGGACTTGTATTTTCGGCTGAATGTTATTCCCCTGCGTCTGCCTTCGTTGCGCGAGCGCGGGGATGACGTGCTGGAACTGGCCAGATTTTTCATAGGCATGTATACGCGTGAATACCAGTTGCCTGCCGCCCCCCTTTCTGAAAGCGCTATTGCCTGGTTGCAGCAGTATGACTTTCCCGGCAATGTGCGCGAGCTGCAAAACCTGATGGAACGCGCAGTTCTGCTTGCTAACGGCAGGCCTGTTGAGCCCTGCCATTTTCTGCTTGAAAATGAAGACTGGCCGCTGTTTGAAGAAGAGGCTCCCCAGTCGACTGCTCTGGTGGAAGAAGCCCATGCCAACGCGCTGGCGGCTTCTGCGGCTGTTCAGGATGTTGATGCGCCCCGCTCCAGCGAGTCTGCTCCGGCAACGGGCGTATCGGCTGGAGACAACCGCATGCAGGGCGCTGTGATTCCTCTGCATGAGATGGAGCGTATCATGATTCTCAAGGGGCTGGAGGTTACTTCCGGCAACCGTACGCAGGCAGCCGATCTGTTGGGTATTTCAGTGCGCACGCTGCGCAACAAGCTGAACGAATACAGAGCTGCCGGGCACCCCATTGACTGATTTTGTCCGGATAACTTTTTCAGGTAGATATAAAAACGCCCGCTGATGCGGGCGTTTTGCGTTCCGTGCGCTGGTTGGCGCCTCAAATCCAAGGTGGGCATGCGGAGGGCCTTTTGCAAGACTACCCATCCCCCGCAACTACCCACCGTGAAAGGTACTAGCTGTGGATGTCGCAGCAGCTTTTGGCGAGTTTGTCATAAAGCCATGTCATGTCCATTGAACCGTGTTTTTCAATGGATTGCAGTTTTTTTAGGCCAGATTCTGTAATTTTGCGGGCCTGTTCCGCTACAGAAACTGCCTCCTGCCGTCGGATGGACACAATGCCGTCCGCATCCGCCACGATCAGATCACCGGGCTGAATAACCACGTTGCCCATGCTGACAGGTACGTTGATCTCGCCGCAGGCGTCCTTGTATGGACCGTTGGGCGATACTGCGCGCGCATAAACGGGAAAATCCGTCTGCCGCAGGGCTTCGGCATCGCGCACGGCTCCATCAATGACAAAGCCTGCCAGACCTCGAGCCTTGCCAAGTGCCGCCACAATTTCCCCTGCCACGGCTCTTTCCGTATAGCCCGCGCAGGATACAACCAGCACGTCGCCGGGTCGGGCATTATCGACAGCATAGTAGAGCAGCAGATTTTCGCTTGCGGGCAGATTGACGGTATAGGCGCTACCCACAATGCGGCTGTTGTTGAAAGGCTTGAGCGCTGACGGCAGGGCGGCGTTGCGGCCCAGGGCGTCGCAGATGTCCGCTACAGCAAGCTCATCGTACTGACTCACAATCTCGGGAGAGAGGCGGTCTATCTGACAGTTGATGGCGTATCGCATAAACGTGTTCCATGGCGCAGGGCGCTGTGTATGAACGGACGCCTGCCCTTCCGAAGACGCATCGGAAGGGCAGGCAGTTCGCTTGGGTATGGAGAGGGTCTATTTGCAGGGTTCGGCTTCTGTTGCGACCATTGAAGCGGCAATTTCATTACGTGCATCAGCATCGTTGAGCACATGGTCGACGTCTATTTCGCCCCGAAGCACCTTGTTGGCCCGGTCAAGGTCAATGGACTTTTCCCAGCGGCCAATTGCCACAGTGGCAACGCAGTTACCAATCAGGTTGACCACAGCGCGCATTTCGTTGAGCACACGGTCAATACCAATAACCAGGGTCATGCCCACCACGGGGATGATGTTGGTGGCCGAAAGCGTGGCGGCGAGGGCAATAAGGGCCGCACCGGCAACACCCGCGCCGCCCTTGGATGTGAGCAGCAACACCAGCATGAGGGTGATCTGGTGGCTGGTGTCAAGGTGGATATCCATGGCCTGTGCTATGAAGGACGCCGCCATGGTCAGGTAGATGGCCGCTCCGTCAAGGTTGAAGGAGTAGCCGGTGGGGAACACCAGACCAACCACGGATTTTTTGATGCCCAGGGCTTCCATTTTTTCCATGCTGCGGGGCAGCACGGCTTCTGTGCTGGCAGTGCCGAGGGTGATGAAAATTTCATCCTTCATATAGCAGATGAGCTGCCATATGTTGATGCCCGAAAATTTGCAGATGAGGCCCAGCACCACAATCACAAAGAGCGCACTCGTCACGTAGAGGCAGAGCACAAGCTTGCCCAGCGAAGCCAGCGCGCCAACGCCGTACTTGCCGATGGTAAAGGTGATTGCGCCAAAAGCGCCCACCGGGGCCAGCTTCATGATCAGGTTGACCACGCCCAGCAATGCAGTGCTGAAGCGTTCAAGGGTGCCGAGAATGGCTTCTTTGGGCTTGCCGGTCATGTGGGAAAGGCTCATGCCAAACAGCACGGAGAACAGCAGCACCTGCAGCAGGTTGCCCTCTGCAAACGCGCCGATAACACTGTGGGGAATGATGCCCATGACAAATTCCATGGTGGTCTGCGCCTTGGCATGGGCAAACTTGCCCAGCGAAGAAGCGTCCATGGTGGCAGGGTCAGCATGAATACCGGCGCCAGGCTGCACAAAATGCACAACAACCAGGCCGATAAAAAGAGCAAGAGTGGTAACTATTTCAAAATACAGCAGAGTTTTACCGCCCACACGGCCCACAGCCTTGAGGCTGTCCATGCGTGCAATACCCACAACGACAGTGCAGAAAATCACCGGCGTAATGATCATCTTTATAAGATTGATGAATGCATCGCCAAGAGGTTTGAGTTTAACGGCAATGTCGGGAGAGACAAAGCCAAACGCAATACCTAGAGCTATGCCTACGAGAACTTTGAAATATAGAGAAGAAAATACTTTTTTCGACATATCCACCTCAATATCAGGCAAGGGGGGTCAACGGGTTTGCCAGGTAAAACACGGCCAAATACAAGATTTGTGAAAATTTTAGCTAAGGCAGTTTTAAAAGAGGCCGGCCGGCCCTGACGGTGCCGGTCGGCCTCTTTTAAAGCGTAGCTTAGGCGCTTTCGTACAAACGGGTCATAATGAATTCTCTGTGTCCCAGAACTTCAGCTGATGTATTGCGTCCATTGCAGGTGCGGAACAACATTTCGAGCAGTTTGTCGCCAGCGGCATCAAGATCCATTTCGCGGCGCAGGATGCCGGAAACGTCCACGTCGATGTGCTCGCTCATGGTGCGCACGGTGCGGGGGTTAGCCGAAAGCTTGATCACGGGCAGGATGGGGTTGCCGATGATGTTGCCCTGGCCCGTGGGGAAGAAGTGGGCCACAAAGCCGGAGGCAGCGCAAAGGGTGACCATTTCGGCAGCGGCGGAAGAGGAATCCATGAACCACAGGCCGGGGCCGGTGGGCATTTCAGCCTTGTCGAGGCAGCCGATAACAGGGGCTTTGCGGCCAATCTTCTGGATGTTGCCAAGGGCTTTTTCTTCGATGGTGGTCAGGCCGCCTTCAATGTTGCCCTTGGTGGGCTGGGAGTCGCTGAGGTCGTCTGTCTTGTGATCGTCAACAACCTTGGCGTAGCGGTCAAAAAAGGCCTTGAACTGGGCGCGAACTTCAGCGTTGGCGCAACGTTCCATAACCAGGTGTTCGCCGCCGGTGATTTCGGTGGTTTCACCAAAGAGGGTGGTAGCGCCCTTTTCCCACAGCTTGTCAAAAGCGTTGCCAACAGTGGGGTTGGCGGCAATACCGGAGGTGGTGTCGGATTCGCCGCACTTGGTGGAGACCCACAGTTCGTTCACTTTGCATTCGGTGCGCTGCAGTTCTGTGGCGAAGTGCATGAATTCTTTAGCCTTGCGGGAAGCGCTGCAAATGGTTTCAAGGTCGCCGTGCTGTTCGATGGCAAAGCCTTGAACGGGCTTGCCGGTCTTGGCGATACCATCCACCACGCGCTTGGTCCACTGGGGCTCGATGCCAATAACGATAACGGCGGCAACGTTGGGGTTGCAGCCCACGCCGATCAGCGTGCGGAAATGCAGGTCAAGGTCTTCGCCAAACTGAAGGCGGCCATAAGCGTGGGGAAGAGCAAGGGTGCCCTTAACGTTGTTGGCAACAGCTTCGCAAGCGGCATTGGAAAGATCGTCCAGGGGCAGAATGATAACGTGGTTACGGATGCCCACGCGGCCATTTTCGCGGCGATAGCCCATAAATGTCTGTTGCATCAGCTTACCACCTCTTGGTTTTTACGTTATGGACATGCAAATGTTCGCCGCGCTTGATGGGCTTCACAACTTTGCCGATGTCAGTGCCGTACTTGATGACGGTATCGCCCACAGCAAGATCCTTCAGGGCAATCTTGTGGCCGATCGGAATATCGCTCAGCGTTTCAAAGTCGATGCTCTGGTTGCCGTCCATAACCCAACCGTTAAGCTTATCGCCTTTCTTCACCCCTTCGACAACGACAACGCCGACGCTATCGCCGGGTTCGTGAACCACAAAATGGGTTACCATACCGTTCTCCTTGAATAACAATGGTATAAAAAATGTTTTGTATGGCAAAACTTAACGGCATCATGCGAAAAACAAGAGTTTATCTTGCGGCATTATGAGTATGCATATGTGGATTATTTTATCCCCACATGTAAATACAAATCTTTTTTATGCCTTTAAGCCTTGCTGTAAGAGTTATAGCAATTGGTGTGCCAAAAACAGTGATCCGAATTATTAGGCGAGAAATATGGATTTTTTTTCACAATCTTGATTGACCGCTCAACTAATGGCTTGATTTGTTGGCAGTATTGATGATATTTGGGCAAAAAATTGCCCATATTTAGGCGGAGGCCATGGAATACAAAATTACACCCAATGGGTTGAGCAGTCCTTCACTCACTGTAGGGCAAGTTGTGCACCATCTTGCGCGCATTGTGGCGGGAAAGATCGATAGAAACGCGTTTTTTCAGATACTATCCAAGCAGCTTCGTGTGCTCTTTCACTATGACCGGTTTTGCATCAACTTGTATGATGCCGAGCGGGAATTTCTGAATCTGTTCACCGCTGCGGATGGAACCGTGGTAGAATCACTTTCCAATACGCGCATAGCCCGCAATACCGTTGCCAGTCTTGCCATATCCTCGCGCAAGCCTGTGGTTATCAACGATCTGGCGGCCCATAATCTGGGTGATGGCCCAATGCCCCTTTCATCGGTCGGCCTCAACGCAACCATTGCCCTGCCTCTCATAATCAACCGCGAAGTGATAGGCACACTGCATGTTTCTTTTGTAAAGCAGCCGGACAATATTGTTGATATCCTGAACTTTCTCATTGAACTTACGCCTGTACTTACTACCTTTCTTTTTGCCGTGCTGGCGGAGGAGCGCGTGGCAAAAGGCAGGCCAATGCCAGAGCAGTCCAGCCGTGTACAGGACAATTCGGGCACGATCCTGCTGGAAAGCAAGCTGCTCGAAACCCCGCCCATGGTGCGCACAATGGCTGTGGTGCGCAAAGTTGCCAAGCTGAACATTCCCGTGCTTATCACCGGGGAAACCGGTACGGGTAAAAGCATGCTGGCGCGCTGGCTGCACCGTCACAGTCCGCGCCGGGAAGAAAACTTCGTCAAGGTCAACTGCCCTTCCATCGCGCCTACCCTTTTTGAAAGCGAAATGTTCGGCTATGCAAAGGGTGCTTTTACCGGGGCCACAGCCAAGCGCATTGGCCGCATTGAACTGGCCCAGCACGGAACCCTGTTTCTGGATGAAATAGGTGAACTCGCGCCGGAAATGCAGAGCAAGCTGCTGCTGGTCATGGAAGAAAATTCATTTGAACGAGTGGGCGAGGCTGAGTCCACTGGCGTGGACATCCGCGTAATTTCAGCCACCAATATCGATCTGGCAGCAGCAATGGCCGAGGGGCGACTGCGGCGGGATCTGTATTACAGGCTCGGTTCAGTGGTTGTGCGTATGCCTTCGCTGCGGGAGAGAAAAAGCGATATTCCCCTGTTTGTGGAACACTTTATTCATCAGTTCTCCAAGGAGTACGAGATACGTCCTCCCCGGCTGAGCCGTTCCGTTGTGCAGGCCCTGCACGGGCATTCATGGCCCGGCAATATCCGTGAACTGCGCAATGTGGTGAGCCGCATGCTGCTTCATTCGCTGGATTCGGCGGTCACGGAGGATTTTGTTTTGGAGGCCCTGCACCAGTGGGAACCTGAATCTGCTGAAAAACAGCCCTGTGAATCAGCTGTTACTGGGGCGGGCGGTATCTCCGGGAGTGTTGCCGATCTGGCATCAGGCGGTACAGGCAAGGAGCAGGCGGCAGCCTCGGCGCGTCTTCCAACACTTGAGGAAAATGAGCGGGGCCACATAGAGCGAGCTTTGCGCCAGTCCGGCGGGCGAGTTTCCGGGCCGCGAGGAGCTGCGGTGCTGCTGGGCGTGCCGCGCTCTACCCTGCAACACAGGATGCGCAAGCTGGGCATGGACAAGTAACTTTTTTTGCTCCCTGGCCTTTGCGTCGCAAGTCGGTAGGTGGCTATTTTCTTTCGTACTCTTCCTGTTGTTGAGTTTCCCACCGTTTGCGCTTATGATGCCTCCCTATCTTTTGGGAAATACCGCATCTCGGAGTAAGCATGCTTGAGTATATCCGTTCCAATTCGCAGTCTCTTGGCGTCAAACTGGCTTTTGGCCTCATTATTCTTGTCTTTGTTTTTTGGGGCGTGGGCAGTATGAAAGACCGGGGCGCGGGCAATGTGGTCGCCATGGTAAACGGCGAACCCATTACCGTGCGTGATTTTGAACTCGCCTATCGCAATGCGGAAGAATCCGTGATGCGCAACAACCCCGGCGCAACGCGCGAGCAGGTTCGTCAGGGCCTTGGCCGTCAGGTGCTGCGTGATCTGGTCAGCCAGTCTCTCGTGCGTCAGGAAGCGGCCAACGCGGGCATTACCGTGACCCCGCTCGAGCTGCGCATTGCCGTGGGGCAGATCCCGGCTTTCCAGAACGCCAAGGGACAGTTTGATCCCGAAGCGTACAAGCGCGTTTTGCAGATGCAGCGCATCTCGCCCGCGCAGTACGAGCATGACATGAGCGAAGACCTGCTGCGGCAGAAGCTCTTTGCCCTGGTCACTGCCGCAGCGTGGCATGACCCCGCCGAAGCCCAGAACCGCTACAACTTCCTGCGTGAACAGCGGGTGCCCGACTACATCTTTATTCCTGCTGCCGATTTCATGGCAAATGCCAAGCCTTCGGATGCGGAAGTCGCCGCCTATTACGACAGCCATAAGGCTGAATTTGCCATTCCTCCCAAGGTGGACGTGGCCTATATCCGCATTTCGCCGGAAAATCTTGTCAAACCCGAAGCCATCAGTGAGGCTGACGCCCGCAAGTGGTACGATGCCAATCTCTCCCGCTTCAACCAGCAGGAAGAAGTCAAAGCCGCGCACATTCTTGTGCCGCTGGCCGAAGACGCCGCTGAAGCGGACGTGAAGAAAGCGCAGGAAACTGCAGCCAGCATTGAGAAGGAACTTAAGAGCGGCAAAAGTTTTGCCGATGTGGCAAATGCCCACAATGGCCCCAATGCTGCCGGCCCCGGCGGTGAGCTTGGCTGGATCAAGCGCGGCACCACGGTCAAGCCTTTTGAAGACACGGCCTTTACCCTTGAGCCCGGCAAGGTTTCCGCGCCTGTGCGCAGCCAGTTTGGTCTGCACATCATCAAGGTGGAGGAAAAGAAGGGCGGCGACACGCAGCCCTTTGCCAGCGTTGCCGCCGATGTGCGCAAGGCCATTGCCAAAGAACAGGGCGCGGACAAACTGCGCGACGTTCTTGATAACCTTATTGAAGACAACATCCTCGGCAAGCCGCTTGAAAAAAGCGCGCAGGCTCTGGGCCTTGAAGCCCAGCAAACGGGCATGGCTTCTGCGCAGGAGCTGCAACAGAAGATGGGCATCAGCGCCGAAGCCGCCGCAAGCCTTGAAAAGACCCCGGCCAATTCGCCTGTGGACAGAGCGCTTGAAGCTGGCGATGCCTATGTGGTTGCCCGAGTGCTTAAGGCTGAGTCCGCATCCACCGCGCCGCTTGAAACTGTGAAGGATAAAATTTTCGCCCGCTTGCAGGGCGAAAAGGCCCTTGCCGAAGCCATGCGCGCGGCGGCGGAGCGCCGCAAGAACCTTGCGGACGGCCCCATCAACCCCACCGTTAAGACGGGCATGGGCATCAAGACCGCCAACCCCATGGACCGCAGCGGAAGCCTGGCAGATTTTGGGGCGGACCCCGAACTTGCCGCAGCCCTGTTCCATGCCAAGGTCGGCCAGTGGCTGCCTGCGGCCTTTGCCGTCAACAGCCCCAAGGACGGTCAGGGTGCCGTGCTCGTGCATGTTGGCGCTGTGCAGCCTCCTGATCCCGCAGAATGGGACATGATCAAGGGCATCATGGTCAATGCCGTGGAGCGCGAGCGCCTTCAGGGCATGTATGAAACCTTCATGCAGCGTCTGCTTTCGACCGCCAAGGTTGAAGTGCACAACATGGACATTGTGGACAGAAAGAACATGTAGCTCTGCCCTGCCGATGGCCCCACTGCCCCCGGCGCGCAGGCGAAAGACACATTGAACTCCCGACCGGAACCGCGTATTGCGGTTCCGGCCTTGCATATTTCCCCCCAACCCTCTCCGTTCTGGCGGCAGGGATATTTACAAAACGACATACCTACCTATTTCTCACAGGTCGACCGAGTGGTCTGTGAGCGGGCCTTGCCCGGCGATAAAAGGAGGCACTCTATGTGCGGCATTATCGGTTATGCGGGCCACAGGCCTGCGGTACCCGTTGTGGTTGAGGGCTTGCGCCGTCTGGAATACCGTGGGTACGACTCTGCGGGCGTGGCTTTTGCCCGTCAGGGCGATCTGCATGTGGTACGCGCCACCGGCAAGCTGGCCGCGCTGGAAGAAAAGCTCGCCCACGAAGAAGGCGTGACCACACCCACCAGCGCCATGGGCCACACACGCTGGGCCACCCATGGTGTGCCCGCCGAGCGCAACGCCCATCCCCATCGTTCTAACGATGGCACTCTCGCCATTGTGCACAATGGCATCATTGAAAATTATCAGGAAATAAAGGCTGACCTGACGGCCAAGGGCTATACGTTCAGCTCCGAGACAGACACCGAAGTGCTGGTGAACCTCATAGCCGAACGCCGCAAGACAGAGCCTGACCTGCTGCACGCCTTTGCAGCAGCCCTGCGCGAAGCGCACGGTGCGTATGCGGTCTGCCTTATGGATAAAAACGAGCCAGGCGTCATCTACGCCGCGCGCATGTCTGCCCCGCTTATTTTTGGTCAGGGCACTGGCGAAAATTTTGTGGCGTCCGACATTCCGGCCTTCCTGCCCTACACGCGCCAGGTGGTGTTTCTGGAAGATGGCGAGCTGGTGCGCGCCACCGCTTCTGACTACGCCATCATGCGTCTTAAAGATCTGAGCCCGGTGCAGCCCGAACCGCAGACCATCCAGTGGGACATGCAGGCCGCGCAAAAGGGCGGCTACCGCCACTTTATGCTCAAGGAAATTTTTGAGCAGCCCCGCGTTATCACTGATGGCCTCACGGGCCGCATTGAAGGCGATCACAGCGATGTGCGCCTCGCGGAGCTGGACAGCCTGCCTGTGCCGCGCCGTCTGCATATTGTGGCCTGTGGCACGTCTTACCATTCCGGCCTATGGGGGCGGCATCTGCTGGAGCATTGGGCGCATGTGCCCGTGCAGGTGGAAATCGCCTCCGAGTTCCGCTATCGGGATACCCTGCTGCTGGACAAGGACGACATGGTGCTCGTCATCAGCCAGAGCGGCGAAACCGCCGATACCCTGGCAGCCCTGCGTATTGCCAAGGAAAAAGGCGTGACAGTGCTTGGCCTGTGCAACGTGGTGGGTTCGTCCATCGCGCGTGATGCCTCAGCCGTGCTCTACACCCAGGCCGGGCCGGAAATCAGCGTGGCCTCCACCAAGGCCATGTGCAGCCAGATGCTCATGCTGGCCCTCATGGCCCTGTACTGGAGCAAGCGCAACGGCACCATGTCTGCGGACGAGCGCCGCAAGATCATCGATATGCTGGAAAACCTGCCCGCACTGCTGGATGCCTCGTTGCCCGCCATGCACGAAAAGGCGCGCGAGCTTTCCCGCAAGTATGCCCAGGCCCGCAATTTCTTCTACCTTGGGCGCGGCCATTGCTACTCCCTGGCTCTGGAAGGCGCGCTGAAGCTCAAGGAACTTTCGTACATCCATGCAGAAGGCTATGCGGCTGGCGAAATGAAGCACGGCCCCATTGCCCTGATCGACCCCTCGTTCCCCACTTTTGCCCTGGCGCTGGATGATGTTCTGCTGCCCAAGGTGAAGTCCAACATGGTCGAGGTGCAGGCCCGGCAGGGCAAGGTTATCGCCCTGACCAACGAAGGTTTTGACCTTGGCGCGGAAGATACCTGGGTTATCCCCTCCCTGCCCGCTCCTCTGGCAGGCTTTATGGCCCTGCCCGCGCTTCAGCTTTTCAGCTATGAAACCGCCGACTACCTCGGCAAGGATGTGGACCAGCCCCGCAACCTGGCCAAGAGCGTAACGGTGGAATAGACAAATCAGCTCTGGCGAGCACTAAGCCGCCGAGAAAACAGTTGCCCCGCGCCTGTCGTGCCAATGTATGGGCCCGGCAGGCGCGGGGCTTGCTGTGGTGTACCGACTGCCCGGTATTATGTGCTCGATTCGGTCATGTTTGACAGGCAATTACCGCGCAATTCCCCGATTCTGCGCGGCTTGCCTAGTGCGGGCAAATTGGGCATAATCCGTCTCTGTAACCTTTCAGGCCTTTGCGGAGGCGCATATGCAGCCCGAGATTCTGCTTTTCGACATAGGCAATACTTCCATCAAGATTGGGCTGGGCAACGAGCGTCATGTGCTGACCTCGTACACCCTGCGCACCGATACCGCCCAGTCGGCGGACAATTTTGGTCTTACCCTTCTCACGCTTTTGCAGCATGCGGGCGTTGCGCCAGCGCAACTCAAAGCCTGCGTTGCGTCTTCTGTTGCGCCCGGGTTTGATCCCCTGCTGCGCGAGGCTGTGGCCCGCTATGTGGGCTGCCCCCTGCAACGCGTGGGCAAGGAACTGCCCGTTCCGCTTGAAAACCGCTATGAACGCCCTGCGGAAGTGGGCGCGGACAGGCTGGTGGGAGCCTATGCGGCGCGCCGCATGTATCCGGAAACGCCTTCTCTGCTTATTGTCGATTTTGGCACGGCAGTGACCATCGACTGCGTGAGCGGCGATGCCTACATGGGCGGCCTGATTTTTCCCGGCCCGCGCACGGCCCTGACCGCGCTTTCGCGCGAGGCCGCCAAGCTGCCAAGGGTCAACCTTGATGTGCGCGCCAACGAGCCAACACCTGGCCGCAATACCACCACCAGCATCCAGCACGGCCTTGTTTTTGGCTTTGCCTGTATGGTCGAAGGCCTGACGCAGCGCCTCAAGCGGCAGATGTCCGGCCCGGTCAAGGTGCTTGGCACAGGGGGCTTTGCCTCCTCCATCGCCAGGGTCAGCAACGTGTTTGATCAGGTGCTGCCCATGCTCTTGCTCGAGGGTCTGCGCAGGCTGCACTATGAAGAACCCGGCACTGACGAGTAGCGTCATGAATCCCGCCTGGCAGTCAGGCGGCGCTTCTGGCTTTGAACAGACGTTTCACGTGCAAAATTTCTGATCAATTTATCCGCAGACCATTAGCCTTTGCGCCGTGGTACGCATTTTCGTAAACAAGCCCCCCAGGGCAAAAGGAGTAGACAATGAGCGGCATTGCTTCAGTTTATGGCCGTGAGATTCTCGATTCGCGCGGCAACCCCACTGTTGAAGTGGAAGTGACGCTGGAATCCGGTCACAGCGCCCGCGCGGCGGTACCCTCCGGGGCCTCCACGGGTAGCCGTGAAGCCCTGGAAATGCGTGATGGCGACAAGAGCCGTTTTGGCGGCAAGGGCGTGACCAAGGCTGTTGACAACGTCAACGGTGAAATCGCCGAAGCCATTGTTGGCATGGACGTACTGCGTCAGGTGCAGATCGATAACACTCTTATCGACCTTGACGGCACCGACAACAAATCCCGCCTTGGCGCCAACGCCATGCTGGGAGTCTCCATGGCATGCGCGCGCGTGGCTTCCGAATTTCTTGGCCTGCCGCTCTATAAGTATCTTGGAGGCATCAACGCCAAGGTGCTGCCCGTGCCCATGATGAACATCATCAACGGCGGCGCGCATGCTCCTAACAATCTGGATATTCAGGAATTCATGATCATGCCCGTGGGGGCCATGACCTTCCGCGACTCCCTGCGCATCGGGGCGGAAATTTTCCACACCCTTCAGGCCATCCTCAAGAAGGACGGTCACGTGACCAGCGTTGGCGACGAAGGCGGCTTTGCTCCCAACCTGAAGAACCACGACGAGGCCTTTACCTACATCATCAAGGCCATTGAAGAAGCGGGCTACAACCCCGGCTCCGAAGTGGCTCTGGCCATCGATGCCGCAGCCAGCGAATTTTACAAGGACGGTAAGTACGTGCTCGGCGGCGAAGGCAAGACCTTCAACAATGCCGAAATGAGCGACTGGCTGGCCGAATTCACCCAGAAGTACCCTCTCATCTCCATCGAAGACGGCATGGCCGAAAGCGATTGGGACGGTTGGGGCATGCTGACCGCCTCCCTGGGCGACCATATCCAGCTGGTGGGCGACGACGTGTTCGTGACCAACCCCGCCATCCTGGCCGAGGGCATTGATCAGGGCGTGGGCAACTCCATCCTCATCAAGCTCAACCAGATCGGTACGGTTACAGAAACCCTGGACACCATCGAAATGGCCAAGGAAGCTTCGTACAGCACCGTTGTTTCGCACCGCTCCGGCGAAACCGAAGACAGCTTCATTGCCGACCTCGCCGTGGGCGTCAACGCCGGGCAGATCAAGACCGGCTCGCTCTGCCGCTCCGAGCGCATGGCCAAGTACAACCAGTTGCTGCGCATTGAAGAAGAACTGGACGACGATGCGGACTTCTTCGGCCCCATCATGGCTGAATACTATCTCCAGGCAGAAGACGAAGACTAGGTTTATCCGCCCGCAGATCAGGCCGCGCTAAGGCAGGGTCTGCGGGCTTTTCACAGCTGATCGCGTATGGACCTCCAACCCGCGCGCAACCATATTGGAAGGGCGCGGGTACCACCAGCGACCGTCGCACCGGCCGGGCGCGGCGGTCGCCCTGTTTGCGGCGGCTATCTTATTTTTTGGAGTTTGACATGATCTTGATTGACGGCAAAAAAACCGCCGCCGACATCCGGGCGGAACTTGGCGCGGAAGTGGCCGCCGCCCGTGCCGAGGGCCATCGTGCTCCGGGCCTTGCGGTTATCCTTGTGGGTGAAGACCCTGCCTCGCAGGTCTATGTGCGCAACAAGGAGCGCGCCTGCGCCGAAGCCGGTATTGTTTCCTTTCCGCACCATTTGCCCGCCACCACCAGCCAGCAGGATCTGCTGCAACTCATTAACGATTGCAACGCTAATCCCGCTGTGGACGGCATCCTGCTGCAACTGCCCCTGCCCAAGGGGTTGGACGCGCAGGAATGCCTGCTGGCCATTGATCCGGAAAAGGACGTGGACGGTTTCCACCCTGTGAGCGTGGGCCGCCTTTCGCTGGGTTTGCCGGGATTCGTCTCCTGCACGCCCGCCGGGGTCATGGAGCTGCTGCGCCGCTACGACCTGCCCACCAGCGGCAAGAAGGCCGTGGTTGTGGGGCGCTCCAATATTGTGGGCAAACCGCTGGCCATGCTGCTGGCCCGCTCCGGCCGTTTTGGCGACGCCACAGTGACCGTTTGCCATTCGCGTACGCCCGACCTTGCGGAGCAGTGTCGTCAAGCCGATTTTCTGTTTCTTGCCATGGGCAGGCCGCGCTGTATCACGGGCGACATGGTGCGCCAGGGCGCGGTGGTCATTGACGTGGGCATCAACCGCACTCCCGAAGGTCTGTGCGGCGATGCGGACTTTGCCAGCGTAAGCCCCAAGGCGCATGCCATTACGCCTGTGCCCGGCGGCGTTGGCCCCATGACCATTGCCATGCTGCTGAGCAATACCGTGCAGTCGTGGCGGCAGCACCGGGCCTGATCTTGCCCGTTGGAGGGAGAGCGCATGGAATTCAGGGATGCCGTAAAAATCTGCCTGACCAAGAAGTATTGCAGCTTTAAGGGCCGGGCCTCGCGCTCTGAATTCTGGTGGTTCTGCCTGTTCACGCTGCTGATCAATATTGCGGTGGCCATCGTGGGAGCTATTGCGCCAGCGCTGGCTTCCATCATCAGCGCAGTGCAGGCCCTGTGGCTGCTGCTGCCAACGGTGAGCGTGTCAACGCGCAGGCTGCACGACCGCGATCTTTCCGGCTGGTGGCAGGCACTGCCTGCGGCCTTGATGCTGCCTGGCCTGATCGGGCTGGCCACTGATGGCGAATGGCTGTTCATTGTGGCAGCCCTGGCCGTGAGCATTGCAAGTATCGGGCTGATGGTCGTATACGCGCTTAAAGGAACCTCCGGGCCCAACCGTTTTGGCCCTGATCCACTTGACGACAGCGGGGTCTGAGGGCCAACATACAAAGGTTGTGCCGCCCTTCGGCGACAACAGGCGAAAATCCGCGCCAGTGGCCCATTGCAGGCCATCTTGCCAGACGTTCTGCTATAGCGTATGGCCCGGTCATCATCTGCCATATTGAGAGGGCAACTATGTTTCGCAACGCAAAGAATGTCGGTTACTATATGATTGGTTCGGGCAGCCTTGCCCAGCTTGGCGATCTGATCGGCGCGCGCCGCGCCGCAGTGAACGGCCCTGCCGTGTTCTTTATTGACCATTTTTTTGAAGGCAAGGATCTCATTGCCAAGCTGCCCGTGGAAAGCAAGGACATGGTGGTCTATGTGGACACCACCAACGAACCCACCACTGACAGCATAGACGGCTACACCGACAAGGTGAAGGCCTTCCTCAACGGCGCGGCCCCTTGCGCCCTGCTGGCCTTCGGCGGCGGCTGCGTTCTTGATACCTGCAAGTGCGTGGGCAACCTGCTGAACAACCCCGGCAAGGCCGAAAATTATCAGGGCTGGGAACTGGTCAAGAACCCCGCTCCCTACAAAATCGCCGTGCCCACCCTTTCCGGCACAGGTTCCGAAACCTCGCGCACTGGCATCATCTGCAATGAGGAAAAGAACATCAAGCTGGGCATGAACAGCGACTACACCATGTTCGAGCAGGTGCTGCTCGACCCTGACCTCACCGCCAGCGTGCCGCGCAACCAGTATTTCTACACGGGTATCGATACCTACATGCACTGCTTTGAGAGCATCACCGGCTCTTACCGCAACGTGGTGGTGGATTCCCTGGCTGAAAAGGCCATTGACCTCAGCAAGCAGGTCTACCTTTCCAGCGACATGATGAGCGATGAAAACCGCGAAAAGCTCATGATCGCCTCATTCCTGGGCGGCATGGCCGCCGGTTTCGTGGGCGTGGTGCATCCGCTTTCGGCGGGCCTCAGCATGGTGCTGCACATGCACCACGGCATTGCCAACTGCTATGCCCTCACGGTGCTGGAAGACATCTACCCCAATGAGTACAAAGACTTTATGGCCATGATGGAACGCCAGGGCATCGACCTGCCCAAGGGCATCTGCCAGGGCCTTACCGATGCACAGTACGATGCCCTTTACGGCGCCAGCATTGTGCACGAAAAGCCCCTTTCCAATCGCCTTGGGCCGGATTTCAAAAAGATCCTCACCAAGGAAAACGTTATCGAGCGCTTCAAGCGCATGTAGCCGCGCGCGGCGCAACCAGCGCCTCCGTTTGCAGTGATAACCGCATATTGTGCGCCGTCGGGCCTTCCGGCGGCGCATTTGCCACAAGGAGTCCTCATGGACCTTAAAGTGAATTTCAGCGGCCGCGCCATCCGCTACACGGAAGAAGAAATCGCCGTGGTTGTCGATGTCATGCGCAATGCCGACACGCTCACCCAGGGCGTGCACATGCGTGATTTTGAAAGCAAGTTCGCCAGCTATCAGGGCGTTGCCCAGGGCAGCTGCTTTGTGACCATGAACGGCGTTTCGGCTCTGGAACTTTCGGCCCAGCTGTGCCGCTTCAAGCCCGGCGATGAAGTGGTCATGCCTTCGCATACCTTTACGGCCTCTGCCTACCCCTACATCAAAAAGGGCGCCACAATGGCCTGGGCTGACGTTGACCTTCTGACCCGGGTCGTCACAGCCGAAAGCATTGAAAAAGCCATTACACCCCGCACCAAGGCCGTTGTGGTGGTGCATCTGTACGGCTATGTGGCGGATATGGTCGGCATTGCCGCCCTGTGCAAAGAGCGCGGGCTTATCCTTATCGAAGACGCGGCCCAGTCCATCGGCTCCGAGCTGAATGGCAAAAAGGCTGGCAGCTTTGGCGATATGGCCGTGTTCTCCTTCCATTCGCACAAGAACCTCACCACTCTTGGCGAGGGCGGCATGCTCTATGTGCGCGATCCCAGGCTGGCGGCCCTGGTGCCCACCCTGCGCCACAACGGGCATTGCGGCTATGATTTCGATCGCCCCGACTACTGGAAGCCCGCCATGGGCAACGTCGATCTGCCCATGCTGGACGGGGAACCCCTGCAGCCCAACAACTATTGCCTTGGCGAAGCGGAATGCGCGCTGGGGGCCAAGCTGCTTGAGCGTATCGATGCCATCAATGACGAAAAGCGCGTCCGCGCCCTGCGCTTCATTGATGCGCTGGCGGACTTTCCCGAGCTGGAGTTCCACCGCGAGGATTCCCGCCGCCACAACTACCACCTGCTGGCCGCGCGCATGACCACGGGCACCGAAGCCCGAGACCGCTTTATCCGCGCCATGTTCAACGAGAAGGGCGTGAAGTGCGTGGTGCAGTATATTCCGCTGGACCGCTACGATTACTACCGCCGTCTGGGCATGGGCAAGGCCGACTGCCCCAATGCCGACACCTTCTTTGACGCCATGATTTCCTTCCCCTTCCAGCACTGGCTGACGGATGAGGAATTTGACTACATGCTGGCCTCCACCCGCGAGGTTCTGGCCAACCTGCGCTAACGCGGCCTGTATTGCCCCGGACGGCATCGGAATTTACGATGCTGTCCGGGGTTTGCTCACTGCGCCCTGTTCCTTCCGCACAGCAGAGAACACACGTGAAAGAACGCTGCATCGTCATACCTGCCATCAAGAAAAATGCCGTCATTCCTGACCAGCTTGTTAAAAAACTGGCCGGGGTTACGCTTGTGGAACGGGCCGTCAATACCGCACGCGGCGTCTTGCCCGGCGATGATATTGTTGTGCTGACCGACAGCCAGGAAATCGCGCTCATCTGCGAACGCGCGGGCGTGCGGCACCACTGGAACAAGGATCTGCGGTTCACCAGCCTTGATATCGTCACCGAAATGCGCGGGCTGCTGACAGAACTTGCGCGGGAATACGAGCACTGCATGATTTTGCGCGCCTCCTGCCCTCTGCTCACCTGGGTGGACGTGGAAGACGCCTGGAAGCGCTTTCGCGAGGCACAGGCCGATAGCCTGGTGACGGTCAAAAGCATGCGCCAGCGCATCTGGAATGTGCAGGGCGAAGGGCTTGAGAGCCTGCTGGACGAAGACGCCGGGCACGACAGCGAAAAAATGCTGGTGGTGGAAAGCCGCGCGCTGATCATTTTGCGTCTTGCCCTGCTGGACAAGGCCAACGGCCACACACTGGAGCGCGGCAAGATCGTGCCGTATTTTCTCAACGACAGGGCCATTGAAATTCAGGGCTATCAGGACTGGTGGATCTGCGAGCACCTTTTGCAACGGCGGCATGTGGTCTTTGTGGTGGCGGGCTGGCCCGCCATCGGCATGGGGCATGTGTTCCGCGCGCTGATGCTGGCGCACGAGATCACCAATCACAAGATCAGCTTTGTCTGTACGCGCGAGAGCGAGCTGGCGGTGGAAAGCATTGCCCGCAAAGACTACAAGATCGTGCGTCAGGGCAACGAGGAGCTGGCAGACACAGTGCTGCGCCTGCGGCCCGACCTTGTGGTCAACGATATTCTGAACACCACGGCGGCCTATATGGCCCGCCTGACCACGGCTGGCGTGCGCTGCGTCAATTTTGAGGATGAAGGCCCCGGCGCGGACTGGGCGCGGCTGGTGGTCAACGCCCTGTATGAAGACAGGGACAGCAACGAGCGCCTGCGCTATGGGCCGGATTATTTTTGCCTGCGCGATGAATTTCTGGGTGCGGCTCGCAATCCCTTCCGCCCTGAACTCCGGACAGTGCTCATCACCTTTGGTGGTACGGATCTCAACGACTGCTCGCGCCGGGTGCTGGACATCATCGAACCCATCTGCCGGGCCTACGGCATCCGTATCCGCCTTGTGGCAGGGCCGGGCTATGCCCACAAGGACGCCATGGAGGCGCATCTGGCACGGCTGGATAACCCGCTGGTGGAATTTACCTGGGCTACCAATGTCATGAGCCGCATGATGGAAGGGGCCGACCTCGCCATCTGCTCCGCAGGGCGCACGGTGTACGAGCTGGCCCACATGCGGATTCCCTCAATGGTGCTTGCCCACCACGAGCGCGAGGCGCGCCACACCTTTGCCCGCCCCCGCAACGGCTTTGCCTTTGTGGGCATTATGGACAGGGTCAGTGATGCCAAGATTCGCAATGTTTTTCTGGCCATGCTCAAGAATCCCCGGCGCAAACGCTTTTGGGATCGCCAGAACTTCCTTAATTTTACGGCCAATAAGGGGCGCGTTGTAGCCCTTATGCAGAATATCCTGCAGGAAGGCGCAGCCACCCCGCAGGCGGCGGAAGATGCCGCTCCCGCAGAACCGCAGCAAGCGTAACCTGCTCCACAAAGGAACACCCATGCGCAAGACCGGCAAGGTTATAGCCATTGTTCAGGCCCGCCTCGGCTCCACGCGGCTCCCCATGAAATCACTGCTCTGTCTGCGTGATGTGCCCGTTATAGACTGGGTAACGCGGCGGCTGGCGCAGGCGGCAAAGCTTGACGGCATCATGGTGGCTGTGCCGGATACGCCCCTTGACCGCGTGCTAATGGAGCACCTGCAAAGGCGCGGCGTGCCCTGCGTTGCCGGTTCGGAGGACGATGTTCTGGCGCGGTTCTGCCTGGCGGCCCGCACGGCGGATGCCGGGCGCGTGGTGCGCGTGTGCGCCGATAATCCGCTCATCTGGAGCGGGGCCATTGATCGGCTCGTGGATTTTTACGATCAGGGCGGCTGGGACTATGCCTATAACCATATTCCGCGCAACAACCTCTGGCCCGACGGCCTTGGTGCGGAAATCCTCTCGCGCGAACTGCTGGAAGAACTGGACGCCAAGGCTGCCGAAACCTCGCAACGCGAGCACTGCCTCAACTACATATGGGACAATGCCGCCAGCTTTAAAATAGGCACGTTCGATCCAGAAGAAGACTGGCTGCGCCGCCCCGAACTCAAGCTGGATATGGACAGGCCTGACGACTTCTGCCGTCTGGCGCTCAAGCCCATCCATCCCGACATGGACGCAAGGGACATTGTGCGCGTGTTTGGCTAGGGGCGTTTTTCAATAATTCTTTTTGCCGATCACTGCGTCATCAAGCATTTTTTACTCCGGTCATGGACAGAAACAGCCCCTAGTTTGGTTCAGGGATGCATGCTCAGGCCCCCAAGGTGTTTTTTTAGCCCGTAATATGGACTGAGAGACGCCTTGGGGGCTTTTGCGTACCAACTTACAGATAGGGCGAAAATATCCAGCAGGCGGCATTGCGCAGCTTTACGGGCAGGGACAGGGCAGCAAGGTAATCCCTGGTGATTTCGCGCCCCGTGATGATGGCCCGGTCTATGTGGGCAGTGATCTGGTCGTGCACATCCGGGTTGAACACTTCCATGTTCAGCTCAAAATTCAGGCGCAGGCTGCGGGCGTCCAGATTGGCCGAACCTATCTGCGAATAGTAGCCGTCCACGGCCAGCAGCTTGGTGTGGGCAAAGGGGGGCTGCTGGTACCACACGCGTACGCCAGCTTCCAGCAGGGTGGGCAGCAGGCGGTATTGCGCCCAGTGTACGTAGAACAGATTGTTTTTTTCAGGCAGCACCACGCGCACGTCCACGCCGCGTTGCCCGGCGGAGCGCAGTGCGGAGACAAGACCGTGCGAGGGCAGAAAGTAGGGCGTCATGATGCGCACGGAGCGCCGGGCCGCATTGATGACGGCGCAGTAGATGTCGTTGAGGATATCCGCCTCGGAGCCGGGGCCGTCCATGATGATGCGGCAGCGGCTTTCGCCGCGCGGCAGGGTGGTGGCTGGCGGCAGGGGGGTGTAGTTATTGGTGCAGAAACCCCAGTTGAGCAAAAATGCGCGGCGCAGCTGGTCCACAATGGGGCCTTCGCACTGGAAGTGCATGTCCTGCACGTACTTGGTCTTGCCTGCGGCGATGTTGTCGTCCGCAATGTTCATGCCGCCGGTAAAGGCCACGGTGTCGCACACCAGCATTTTTCGGTGGTTGCGCAGGTTTATGCTGAAATTGGGCGGAAACAGGCGCGGCGGCATGAACAGGGCCACGCGCACCCCACGTTTGGCAAGCTTTTTCCACGGCTTGCGCAGGGAATAGAGCATGCCGATACCGTCCACCAACAGGCGGGCGTCTACGCCGCGCTCCGCAGCTCGGGCCAGGGCCTCGCCAAAGGCCGTCGCAACCTGACCTGCGTTGAAAATATAGGTGCAGAGAAAAACGTGATCCTTGGCATTTTCTATGGCAGCAAGCATTGCCGGGTAGGCCTGATCGCCGTTGCGCAAAGGGGCGACGGCATTGCCGGTGCTCAGGTGCTGCTCGGTGAGTACACGCCCGATGTGTTCCATGCGGGCTATGCTGTCAGGGATATTTTCCGGTGGGACCTTGGAAAAGGGCGGATGGGCGTAATCCGGCTCCAGGGGCTGCTGGCGCCGCATGATGCGGCTGGCCCTGCTTTCTGCTCTGCTGATGCCAAAACAGGCGTACAGAATGGGGCCTACAACAGGCAGAAACAGGGCCGTGACCGTCCAGCCAAGGGCAGCGCGGGGGTCATGTTTGGTCAGCAGGGCGTGGCAGACGGCAACCCACGAAAGTATGTGGGCGACAATGAGGCCCAGTGTTTCAAAAAATAGCAGCATTGTTTTCCCACAGTGAGAGCGCGTCAGCAGTGGGTGCGCGCGGTTAAAGGCCGGGCGGGCAGGGCGTCTGCGTAAAGGATTGGTTAATTACCAGTCGTTACAAAGCTTATTGCTCCGCCACAGCCAGAGCAGATGGCGCGGCGCCTAGCGGCGTATGGCCAGCAGCGGCGTGTCGGTATTGCGCAGCACACGCTCTGTAATGGAACCGAGCAGCATGTCTTGCAGCCCATCGCGCCCATCAGTGAACATGATGATAAGGTCGGCATTTTCTTCATGCGCCACGCGAATGATGGTTTCAGCCGTGGTGCCTTCTTCTACGCGGCAGCGCACAGACCCGGCGGGCTTTTCCATTTCCGCCACCACAGTGTTCAACAGTGTCTGTCCCTTGGCCTTCTGTTCCGCCAAAAGCTCGGCGTGGGCCTCGCCACCCACAATCTGGGGCAGCGGCTCAAAAATGTGCAGGAGGACAATATCGCCGCAGGCAAGATTTTTGGCGTGATTCAGGGCAGACTTGGCACGGCTGAGGCCGTTTTTGCCGCTCACAGGTATAAGAATGGTCTTGTACATGGTTTCCCTTGGGTCAAAGGTTTATCTTAATGTCGATTGCACTTGCTGAAAGCGGCCGCTCAGCGGCGCGGTGTCAGGCCGATGCGGTTGCGTTCAACCGCCACGGCCAGCTCGGGCAGCAGGTCGCGCAGTGCGTTCATGTCATTGGCCTTGGCGGCTCGCTCCACACAACGGGCCATTCGGGCCAGCACGCGGAAGCCAAAGGCGTCGGATTCCGTGGCAATGCGGTTGGCCGCATCACCCACCACCGCGCAGCGGCGGTTTTTGAAGCCCTGTTGGGCATCGTCCATGGCGGCATCAAGCCGTGCCACTAGCTGCGGAATGGTTTGATCCATTTCGCGCGGGGCTGTGGGCTGCACAGGAGCCTGCGGCGCAAATGCGGCAGGTTGTGGTTCCGAGGTTCTCTGTTCCGCAGGGACCGCACGATGGCTCTCGGCCTCAGGGGCCTGTGCCGCTGCTGTTTCACCGGAGTGAGCGCCTTGAGGCCCATGCTGAGCGTT
The DNA here is from genome assembly GCF_022508225.1 of Desulfovibrio sp. UIB00. Lineage (NCBI taxonomy): Bacteria > Pseudomonadati > Thermodesulfobacteriota > Desulfovibrionia > Desulfovibrionales > Desulfovibrionaceae > Desulfovibrio > Desulfovibrio sp. UIB00. The sequence goes on from NZ_JAETXJ010000001.1 coordinate 154,010, forward strand.
GTCATGCCCATTATGGCGCAGCGCCTCTGCGGCGCCTGCAATGAAATTCATGATGGAATTGCCAGTTGTCTTGCCCTTGAGATGAGCGGCGGTACGCTGGGGTTCCGCAACGTTGGCAGAAACATCGGCAGATGCCCCCGCGCGGGGTGTGCCAGCATGCGCTGGGGGCGCGGCCTGCACATCATCCTGACGGGGCATGGCCGCCAGATCCGCCATGAGGTCAGGCTTGCCGCCGTGCAGAGGCTCGTTGTCGGCCCCAAGGGGGCGGTCGCCAGCGCTGCCCAGCAATTTGAGAATGAGCCGCCCGGTTGCGGTGCGGGGCATTTCAGCCTGACGGGCACGTTTTTCATCTGCGGTATGCCCGGAATCCCGCTTGGGGGCTTGGTTGGCCACGCCGGAGGTATCCTCCTGCATGGCGGGCTTGGTCATGGGCATGGGTTCGCCAACCCATTCCCCAGGGTGCGCGAGGCTGGGGCTGATATAGCTTTTTTCTTCTCTGGCAGGCGCAGCAACGGGTCGAGTGGCAGCGGCGGCAGACAGGGCATCCCGTGCGGCTGGCTGTGGCATGGCTTGCCCAGAGTCTTGCCCAAAGCCTTGCGCAGGTCGGGGCGCAGACTGCGCCACAGGGTTGGCTGTTTTGATGGGGGTGCCAATGGGCATTGGCTCACCCACCCATTCATCCTGAAGGCTGTAAGTATCCCATGCGCCCTTGCCAGCAGGCGCGGGGACATCAAAGGCTGCGGTGTTGACAGGAGACAGCGTGGCTTCTCCAGCTCTGCCTGTCATGGCCTTGAGCGGGTCGGCGCTTTCGGCGGCGGGCTGCTCTGCTGCTTCGGGCATATCTGAATCCGAAGGCAGGGAAGCCTCAAGAAATTCTGCCGGGGTAACTGTTTCTCTGGTCGCAGGGGTTGGGCCGGGATGCTGTTCTGGCTCGGGCCATGCAAGGGTTTCAAGGGCGTCAGGCGTCTTGTCCGCCGGGGCAGGCATTTGCTCCGTTGCTTCTGGAACAGGTGTGACTATGGGCGTATCTGTGACGAGTTCCGCCTGTTCCACTGGTGCAGAGGCGGAGCTCTCTTGCAGTGCTGCCGCATCCTCGGCTTCGGATTCTCGTGCTGGTTCAGGCTCAGGCTCGCTCGCTTGGGCAGCAGGGGCTTCTGCCGCCCACTGCGGGCCTTCCAGGCCAGCCGAGGCCATAAATTCTGCGTCAGTGTTGTTCGCCGCCTGCGCGGGTTCCTGCTGCGTGGTGGCCGTGTCAGCTTTCTGCGGCTCTTCTGCCAATGGCTCCGGCAAAATCTCCGCAATAATTTCCGGCTGCGCTTCGGGCTGATACTCTGCTTCGGCCTGCATGCTGAGAGGCTCGGGTTGGGCCGTATTGGACAAAATATCCAGCGGTTCAGGCTGTTGTGGCGCTGTTTGTTCTTCTCCCGGAGCTGCTTCCTTTTCGATCTGGGCATCGTCAAAAGGAGCAGGGACAGCGGCGGCAGGTTCCTCCAAGGAAGTTTCTGGAGTGTTCGGCATGGTGGAAAGCGCCTGCCCGGCATCCTGTGCTGCGTTTTCGGGGGGCAAAAGATCTGTCAGCTCAATGGGCGCGTCTTCTTCTGCCTGCGAGGAATCTTCCATCATGGGCAGCAGCATGTCGGACTGGTCGGCAGTGCCAAAATTCAAGGATTGCGGGGAAGACAGCAACCCTTCATGCGACAGCGGCATTGTCAACAGCTGAGAATCCATGGATGCGCCAGTGTCCGGCAGGGCATTCTGCAAGGATGCATCGTGGCCGAAGAGATCGGGCAGATGGTTTTGCTCCTGTGCCTGTACTATGGGTGCAGCATTGGTTGGCAGGCTCTCGGATTTGGACAAGCCTTCCTCGTGAGCGGGCAGGGAAATTTCCTCTGCCGGCGGCACAGGATCGTGTTCTTCTGCCGCAGGGGCAGGGGCCGACACGGGTGGTACGGCCGGGCCGTGGCCTGTAAATCCTGCTTCGTCGAGCACTTCGCGCAGGGTAGCGGCAAAGGCTTCCGCATCCACAGGCTCGAGCAGGGCGTGGGTGTACCCCGTGTCTGCCAGTTCATCCCAGCGGGTATTGTCCTTGGTGACGGCAAGGGCCTTGAATACGGGCAGCCCGGCCTTGAGGGCTTCGGCCTCAAAACGGCCCAGAGCGTCCGCCTCTGCGGGGCCGTCGTGGGGATACTGGGCCACGAGCATGAGTGCGGGAGCTTCGCGGTTGCATTCCAGCGCCTCGCGCATGCTGCGGGCCTGGGTGCTGTTGCAGCCAAGGGTGGTTATCATGTGGGCCAAGGCCTGCCGGTCAACGGCGCTTTCGGCCACCACAGTAATGGTGGGCGCGCGCTGTGGTTCCGGCGCAGCTTCTGTTCCGGTTTCGTTCTCCAGCGGCTTCAGGCGCAGGGTAAAGGCAATAGATGTTCCCTGCGGGCCGCATTCCACATTGAGGTAACCGCTGTTGGAACCGGCCAATTCCCATGCACGGGTGAGCGCCAGCGAAGATCTGTCGCGCGGCGGAATACCCGCCCCGGTGTCGGTCACGGTAAACAGCAGATGGCCCGGATCGGCGGTTTCGGGTACACGCCGCACAGAAAGGTGCACTGCACCCCTTGTGGTGGCTCGCACGGCGCTTTCAAGCAGCAGACCGAGGGTTTCGCGCAGGGCTTTGGCCTGTCCTTCATACATGTGGCCCAGCAGTGGGGGCATGTACCACGCAAGGCCAATTCCTGAATTCTCGGCGGCGGTGGTCACGGCATCGTGCGCCTCGCGGACAAGATGCTGCAGGTTGAAGGCCACGCGCTGTTCGCCAACACTGGTCTGGTCCAGCTCTTTGCCAGGATTGTCAATAATTCTGGCAAGATCACCAGCCGCACCAAGCATGTTCTCAGCATACTGACGCACCGCAGGGGGCAGAGAGCAATGGCCGAGAGCAGCACCCTCGCGCATGAGGCGATCCAGCGGCGGGCGCAGCAGGTTTTCCCACATGCCGGGGTCAACGGCGGAGGCTGATTTTTTCTGGTTTCTGGCAGGCGCTGCAACTGGTTCCAGATCGGAATTGTCAGAAATATCCACTGGCAGGGCGGAAAAGTCAGCAGCGGTTTTGCCTGAGACGGCAGAGGGAGGCAAGAGACGCAGATTCGGGTCGTCCAGCGGTGTATCAAGACTGATGGGGGCATCGTTTGCCCCGGCGCCTAGGCTGGAACTGATCAGCGCCGCATCCAGCGCGGCGGCGTTACGTTTGCTCGCTGCTGCGGATTCGCGCTTTGTGGCCTTGTTGGTTTCTTCGGCTTGGGCAGCGTCACGCGGCAGGCCTGTTCCGGCAATGAGCAGGGCGCTCAGGGCCGTGCCCCACAGGGGAGCAGAAGCCAGCAGATTTGCGGCGTAGCCGTAATCAAGCCCCTTGACGCCCGCAGCCACAAACAGGGGGGGCACAAGGCAGCCCAAAAGAAAACGCCGTGAGCCGCCAAGCCCCATGAGGGCCCCGCCAAGGGCGCTCAGGGTAAAGATCGCCGTGCAGGCAGGCCAGAGGGAAAGAAAACGGATGCTCCAGCTAAAACCAGGAAGGAGCGGCAGCAGGGCTAGTGCCGCTCCCGGCAGGGAAAGCAATATAAACTGGGCGTCCAGCAGGGGGGAGCGGCCCCTCGTGCGCATAAGATGACGGCCCACATGGGGCAGGAGCATAAGCGCCAGACCTGGCGCAAGCACCGCCAGGGCCTGATTCAGGGTTATGCTGCCGGAGCCGTAGGCAGGCATGCCAAATATGCCTTGCGCAAGAGCAACGCCTACGTAAAGCGCTGTCCAGATGCGCCACTGGCCTCTTTCGGAGAGTCCGCGCAAAAGGCACAACAGCATGACCACGGCAAGAGCCAGCAAGGCGGCTGTGCCCGCAAGGCTGCCCCAGTTGGAGGCGGCGTCCTGCGGGCTGCGCAGCATGGGTGAAAACCAGATGCCCGGCAGGCCGTCGAGACGGATGTAGCAGGTGATCGGGTCGGCCCCCGGCTCGGGCAGCAACATCACATTGCGGTGGCTCGGGAGAATCTCGCGCCATTCAACGCTGTCTGTCGCCGGGTTGGCGGCGGGTTCGTACAGAACAGGGTCAGCCGGAATATCCGGCCCCATGTCCAGCAGCATTGCCTGTGAGCGTCCCCCTGCGGGCAGAGGGGCCAGGGTAAAGCGCAGCCACATCACGCCGGTGACTCGCGGCAGTTCCTTGACGTTCAGGGGTTTGAACATCTGGCTGTTGGAAGGGGCGGCAGCCTCCTCCACATCCATGGTTCCCGTCACGTCAATAAAGTATTGCAGGTCGGGCAGCAGCGGCGTGTTTGCAGAACGCAACACGGGCGGAATCATGCCGCTGTGCGCCGTGGACGGCGCTCCAATACCTGCGCATGCTATGCACAAAAAAAGGGCGCAGGCGCGCAGCAACGCACGCAAAATGCCGGAGGAAGTGAGAGTCATGGTCGTTCCGCCTGTAAGATCACCGATCTATCTATGGTCTTTCCCCCTTCAGGCGCGAATGCGCCTCCAAATCCGATGCAGGGGGCGGTTTGTCGTGCTGGGACGGCTTTTGGCCGCAGCTGTGCCTAGCGCAGGTTTCTGATTACATCAGAAACGGACTGCCCGTCAGGCGCGCGCGCAGCGGGGTTGACTGCCAGCAGGCGCTGCCATGCCTTCATGGCGTCGTCCTTGCGCTTGAGGTCGAAGTAAAGCACCACGCCCTCGTTGAACATGGCGTTTTCATGCCGGGGATTGACGCTGGAAGCGCGGCGGAAGCTCGCCACGGCCTTGTCGTATTCGCCAAGCTCGCGGTACATGATGCCAAGGTCGGTCAGGACATCGGCATTGTCCGGGGCAAGAGCCAGCGAACGCTCGTAGGCGCTGGCGGCCTTACGCGACTGACCGGTGTCAAAATAGAGGTTGCCAAGGTCTGCCCAGTTCTGCGCGTCCTTTGGGTTGGCAAGGACGTTTTGTTCCATGGAGACGATCTTGGCTGCCAGTTCGGGCGGAATGGGGGGCTGGTTGTCCTGCTTGGTCTGGCCGGAAGGTTGAGCAGCAGGCTGCCCCGGGGCCTGAGCTGTCGCCTGCGTTTGACCTGCGGGCGTCTGCTGCGCAGGCTCCTGCGTGAATATTGACGGCACAAGGCTGCCCACATAAACGCCCAGCACGAGGGCCACGGCGATGCCTACAAAAAAAACACCCTTGCTGACCTTGCTGATGCCGTGGGCCTGTTCAGCCTGGGGGGCGGTTTCCGGGGTGGATGTGGTGTCGGCGGGCGCGGAAGTCTGCGCGGCCGTGGGAGTGTCTGCGGACTTTTTGGGGGGCTTTTTGTTTGCCATGTATTCCTCGTGGCTTGGGAAATATCTTTATCCATCAGCCTACAACCGGAGGAAAAAAGAGGCAAGCCCGCAGCTTGCGCACCCCTGCGCCATCCTCTGGTTCAGCGTGTCCCTCCACCGTGAACAATGCGGTATATGCCAACCGAAGCCAGAACCACGATGCTCAGGATCAGATACATGCCGCTGTAGCCCATTGAGGGAATAAGGTGGCCGAATATGTACGGCCCAAGGCCGATGCCAAGGTCAAAAAAAATGTAGAATGTTGTGGTTGCCTGCGCATAGCGCGAGCGTGAAACCAGCGAGAGGGATACCGCCTGCCCCACAGATTGAAAGTTGGCAAAGCCCACGCCCAGTAGCAGGCCCGCGCACAGCAGCACGGCGGCGCTTTCGGCGCGCGAAAGCACCAAAAGAGCCAGAGCCGTGAGTAGCAGGGCGGGGTACAAAATCACGTGTTCGCCATGCCGATCAAACAGGCGGCCGCTATGGGGCCGCGTGAGCAGTGCCGCCCCAGCGTAACACAGAAAAAAAATGCTGGCTGCGCCCGTGAGTCCGTGCTCAGCCGCAAAGGAAGGCAAGAATGCCTGTATGCAGCCATAGCTCGGGCATACGACAAGAGCCACCAGCGAAAAGCGCACCACACGCGGATCAATATAGCTGTACAGGCTCAAGACCGGACGCGATGGCTGGCGCATGGGCGGCAGGTTGCGCAAAAAGCAGAAAATACCCAGGCACAGCAGGCTGATGCCCGCATTGAGCAGCATGAGAGTGTGGTATCCGTATCTGAGGGAAAGAAAGATGCCTAAAAATGGCCCAAAAGCCAGAGCCAGTGCGGCACTCATGGTAAAAAGGCCTATGCCCAGGCCGTGAAACCGTACAGGAACCACATAGGCCACAATGGCTCCTGTGGCAGTTCCGGCAACGCCTATGCCAAAGCCGGCCGCAAAGCGCTGCACAAAAAGTATGGGCAGAGAATCCACCAGAAACAGGCCGCCAATGCTTGCGGTAAACAGCAGCAGGCCCGCAAGCAGGCAGGGTTTGCCCCCAAATGTGGAAAGCTGGTTGCCGGTAAGGAACCTCCCCACAAGGCAGCCGATGACCATGATACCGGAAGTCAGCCCTGCTGTACTCAGACTGGTGCCAAAGGTTTTTTGCACATGGGCCGTGCCGGTCACAAAGATGAGATAGTAGTCCGTCATCAACAACATGTTGATGCAGGTGACAACCAAAAAGTTGCCCCGGCAAATGGCGGCAAAGGCCTCAATGAAACCTGCTTCCGTCTGCCGGGCCGCTGGGCCGTGAAGGTGTTTCCTGGGCATGGCCTGACCTCCATAACAGGGTTCAAGACATTTCGTTGCGCTCGCAACGATTTATGGCCCCCTGCCCACGTACTTGTCAAGGCAAGCACCTCAAGCGTAGCCTTTTTTGCGGCCTTGCCTGCCGCAATCCATTGGGAGTCGGCTCGCAGAGTCTGCTGACAACCAGCCACAGGAATATGTCATGGAACTTGTCTACAAATGGATCACGCTGGCCAACCGGCATTACTACATGTACCTCAACCGGGCGCTTGCGCCTTTTGGCATCAACAGCAGCCAGTATCTGTTCATTCTCAATCTGTGCCGCGACCCTGGCATCACTCAGGACAAGTTGCCCGAACGTATCTGCGTGAACAAAAGCAACGTTGCCCGTACGCTGGCCCAGCTTGAAAAGAAAGGGCTTATCCGGCGGCAGGTTAATCCTGTGGACAAGCGGACGGCGGCGGTTTTTCCCACCGAGCGGGCGCGGGAGCTGTATCCGCAGATAATGGAAGTTATTGCAACATGGGACGATGCTGTGACCAGCGTGCTCAGCGCCCAGGAAAAGGAAAATCTGCTGGAATTCATGCAGCGCGTAGCGGACAAGGCCGCTGCCCTGCGCGGGGCAAGCACTGCTTCCCTCAGAAAGTAGGGCAGTTTTCGCTAAGCGCTTGTGTCTTGTGACCTTTACGGGATATGTTGCGCCAAAGGCCATTGCGCCTTGACATGCGGTTTGCGGGAGGAGCGTCATGCTCAGCATTTTTGATCTGTTCAAGATCGGCATCGGGCCGTCCAGTTCCCATACCATTGGCCCCATGATTGCGGGCAAAGCCTTTGCGGGCGAGCTTGCGGTTTTGGGCATGCTGCCCATGGTAGGCCGGGTAAAGGTTGAGCTTTACGGTTCGCTGGCGCTTACCGGCGAGGGGCACGGCACCATTGGGGCCGTGCTGGCGGGGCTTGAAGGCGAGGAACCACAGGAAGTGGACATTGCCCATATGGCCCGCCGCACTGCGGATCTGCAAAACAATGCCAATCTGGTGCTCATGTGCGCCTACACCATCCCTTTTAATTTTGAGCGCGATGTGTGCCAGCACAAGGGCATATTTTTACCCAAACATTCCAATGCGATGACGCTTTCGGCCTTTAGCGCAGACGGCGTGCTGATATATTCCAAAAATTTCTATTCCATCGGCGGCGGGTTTATCCGCACGGACGAGGATTTTGACAGCCCGCGCGAACTGTACGCCACGCCCCCCCATCCATACGAAAAAGCCTCGGAGCTTTTTGATATCTGCGCCCGCGAAAACAAGACCATCGCGCAGATCGTTATGGCCAACGAAGTGTTCTGGCGGTCTGAAAGCGAGGTCAATGAGCGCGTAACGGCCATCATAGACGTCATGCGCGAAGCCGTAGAACGCGGCTGCTATACTGACGGCGTGCTGCCGGGCGGGTACAATGTGCGCCGTCGCGCCCCTAACCTGCTGCGCAAGGTCAGCGCCCTGCAAGCAGCCGGACGGCGCGACCTCAGTCTGTGGCCCATGCTCTATGCCTTTGCCGTGGCGGAAGAAAACGCCTCCGGCGGGCGCATTGTGACCGCTCCCACCAATGGCGCGGCGGGCATTGTGCCCGCAGTGCTGCTGTACTATCTGAATTTTTACCCCCATGCCACGGATGACGGCGCACGCGATTTTCTGCTTACTGCCGGGGCTATTGGCCTGTTCTACAAGCTCAATGCGTCCATTTCCGGCGCGGAGGTGGGCTGCCAGGGCGAAGTGGGCGTGGCCTGCTCCATGGCTGCTGGCGCGTACTGCGCGGTTACGGGCGGCAACGTCAAGCAGGTGGAAGTGGCGGCGGAAATCGGCATGGAGCACAACCTCGGCCTTACCTGTGATCCTGTGGGAGGGCTGGTGCAGATTCCCTGCATTGAGCGCAACGGCGTGGCCGCAGAGCGCGCGGTCAACTGCGCCCAGTTGTCGCGGCTGGAAGACGGACGGCAGCGGGTGATCTCGCTGGATGATATCATTGAAGTCATGTACCGTACCGGGCTTGATTTGCAGTCGCGCTACAAGGAGACCTCGCTCGGCGGGCTGGCCGAGGCCGTAGCAAAGGTTATGGAGCGCAAAAAAATGGCGCCGGGGGCATCCGGCAAATAGGTGTGAACATATTTTTTTCCTTGGGGACGAGCGAAGAAAACGCGGCTGCAAAGCCGCGTTTTCTTATTGATGGGTACAAGTTAGTTGAAAATATAATCAACTTTTGAGTATTTACATGGCAACAATCAGAATGGAGAAGTAAAACAGGCTGGACAAGGCTTTTACAATGGAGAAAATTTTATGTTTATGTGGTAATCTACTTGGTAGATTTGTGTGAATTGTGAAGTATCGCAAACAATTTTTTGGTAGATATTGTAATTTGTCTTTTTTTGATGCAACAATCCGCAAGACTTATAATATTTGCGAATGCATTTTATTTTATGACAGCATATCGACAAAATATAAAAAATAAGGGAGTGTTTTTTATACCGTACGTAGCATCTGGGGTAGTGTGGACATATGCCTTACGTGGTGTCTGGTTAAACAGAGTACCGATCTGGCGTATATTAAAATGCGCAGTACTTGAATATAATTGGATAAAAAGTGCTAACATCTTTTTTGTCCAGATTTAAGACATTGCAGCAATGGATTTGATCATGCTCCATAGTGCTCTTTATGCTGCCGGTTGTACGTCCTGAAACCTGTAACACTGGAAGTGCAAGATGAAAAAAGTATGTTTTGCAATCGTGCTGGCGGCCATGCTTGCCTTGCCCATGACTGCCTCGGCAAAGAGCGACAAAATAGATTTCGGCAAGCTGCCTTGCAGTTCATTTGTGCAGTTGGACGCCCAGACCATGACCATGTTCTATTTCTGGCTTGATGGTTACGCCAGCGCCAAAACTGGCGACACGACTCTGGATGTCAACGCTGTGGAAAACAACCTGACCCAGATCATGAAGGTCTGCAAACAGAGCCCCAACAAGACCGTGCTTTCGGTTATTGCCGACTAATAGCTCAAGGGGCGGACCGTAAGGCCCGCCCCTGATTCTTGGGGAGAAGGCCTTAAGCGCTCTGCTATGATTTTATCAGGGGCAGATTCGCCTGACGGGGCGCAGCCGTATTTGCGGCAGATGGGCTGTCGTTTCCAAAAGCAAAAAGCTTGTCCGCCAGTTTACGGTGTGCAGCGGGCATTGCCAGTGTGTCCAGCTCTTGCGGCGTGACCCAGCGGGCTTCGGTGGCGGCAGAAAGCAGCGGCGGCTGCGGCGGTGCTATCTGCGAATCCGGCGCGTCCGCGCTGTCAAACTCAAGGCCAAAGCAGTGCAGCGTCAGTCGGTAGGTGGTGTATCCGTGCCGGATAATCCCGTGCTGCGCCGCCACGCGCACGGCAAATCCCGTTTCTTCCATAAATTCCCGCACGGTGGCCTGTTCCGGGCTTTCGTCCGGCTCGACCCGTCCGCCAGGAAATTCCCACAGGTTGCCCCACACGCCAGCAGGCGGGCGCTTCTGCACAAATAGCCTGTTGCCGTAGCGCAAAACCCCGGTCACGGCGTTGACGGGCGTGATGGTGGCTCGCTTACCAGGCACAGGACGCTGGTCTGTGATACCCAGATGCAGGCTGATGCAGAACCGTGCCAGCGGGCACTCTGTGCAGCGCGGCTTTTTGCTGCAAACAAGCGCCCCAAGCTCCATCATGGCCTGATTGTGCTCGCGCGACTTGCCCTCGGGCACCAGCCGCAAGGCCCAGCGGTGAATGATGCCCGCTGCCGGGTTCTGCTTTACGGGGCTGTCCACATCAAAAATGCGCGCAATAACGCGTTCCACATTGGCGTCCACGCACGGCAACTTCTCGCCAAAGGCAATGCTTGCCACCGCGCCTGCCGTGTAGGGGCCAACACCGGGCAGACTTCGGATGGCTTCAAGCTCCGAGGGGAAAACGCCGCCGTGTTCCGCCATGATTTTGCGGGCGGCGGTCAGGATATGTCTGGCGCGCGAATAGTAGCCAAGGCCTTCCCACTGACGCAGCACGTCTTCCTCGCTGGCGGCGGCAAGCGTGGCTATGTCCGGGAAGCGCTGCATCCAGCGGTTAAAATAGCTGACGCCACGCTCCATCTGAGTTTGCTGAAGCATGACTTCGGAAATCCATACTTCGTAGGGCGTGTAGTTGACCCGCCACGGCAGGCGGCGCTGGTTTGCGGCAAACCAGCCGAGCAGGGAGTTCTGCAGTTCGCCAAGATGATCCTGGGGCGGCAGATGCACGCTGGTTGCGGCCTGTTCCGGTATACCCGGCAGTGTTGCCAGCTGGGGCTTGGAAGTCTTGCGGTTCATGCTGCAAGCCTATACCGGGAAACGGGCATTGTCATCCGCGCTTCCATACCCTATATTCGCGCCAATGGCGGGGGAACGCCCGCTGTGCAGAATAACCATTCAAGGAGCACCCATGTCCGACAATCCTACGGTTTTGCTGGAGACTTCCTCCGGCGACATTCTTGTGGAGCTTTATGCCGACAAGGCCCCCCAAACCGTTGCCAATTTTTTGAAATATGTGGATGACGGCTTTTACGCCAACACCATTTTTCACCGCGTTATCCCCGGTTTCATGATTCAGGGCGGCGGCCTTGGTGCGCGCATGGACGAAAAGTCCACCCGCGAGCCTGTAACCAACGAAGCAGACAACGGCCTCAAGAACGAGCGCGGCACCCTGGCCATGGCCCGCACCCGCGATCCCCACAGCGCCACCGCCCAGTTCTTCATCAATCTGGTGGACAACGATTTTCTCAACCACAGCTCCCCCACCCCTGACGGCTGGGGTTACTGCGTTTTCGGCAAAGTGACCGAAGGCATGGAGAATGTGGACAAAATTGCCAAGGTTAAGACCAAGACCGTGGGCTTTCATGAAAATGTGCCCACCGACATGGTGCTGATCACCGGGGCAAGCCGCTTCGAATAAATGGCGCAGCAGGCTTTGTCTGCAACGCCGTCGCACAAAACCGCCGTATGCCCGCAGTTGCGGCGCTGCGGCGGTTTTGTGTTTGAGCGGCCTGTTACGCACAAGCAATCTGTGCGCCAAACCTGAAAAAAGAGGAAAAGTCATGTCCAGAGACATCGTTGCCGCCCTTGAAGAACCCTATCAGCGCTCCTGGGCCCTGCTGGCCCAGTTTATGGACATTTGCCCCGAAAACATTTGGGCCGAAACCAACGGCGGCTGGCCTGTGTGGCAACAGGTGGCCCACGCCATTGCCGTGCTGAACTTCTTTATTCTTGAAAAAGATGATGAAGCCTTTTTGCCCGCGCCTGCCACCATTGGCGTGCTAATGCTCAAGGAGCAGGGCAAGGATGTTGTGGGCAAAGAAGCCATGCAGGCCTACGGAAAATCTGTGAAGGCAGCAGTGGACGCACGGCTGGTGGCGCTTTCCAATGCCGACCTGACCAGGGTGCAGGAGCGCGTGAGCAAAAAGATTGGCCGGGATCTCACCTATGCAGCCATGATTGCCATGCTGGCCTCGCACACCACCTACCATCTGGGTTCCTGTGATGCGGCTTTGCGGGATCACGGCTTGCCGGGCGTGTTCTAGCTGTAACCGTATTTTGCTTGTTGGCAGGGTGTGTTGCGGCAAGCTTTGAGTCTGCCGCAGACACCCGCGCCGTCTGCGTATCACGACAAGGGCGGGCAGCGGCGCAATTTTTTGTGATAAATCATCTGGAACAGCTTGACTCGGCAGCGTGGAGCCTTAACTAAAAATCATAGCTTGAACGTATGTTTTTTCGGCAAACGTTGCCGCCAAAAACAAAACTATAGATTTGAGCGCAACCTGCACTAAGCGGGAGGTTGTTATGGCTACCTGGAAGAACGATCCCGACCATTCGCACCTTGGTTTTGTGGTGCGGCATCTCATGATTACCGACATAAACGGTCGATTTGCAGACGTTGCCATTGATCTTGAAACAGCCAAGGATGACCTTTCTGACGCTGTTTTTACCATGACGGCCAAGGCTGTGAGCATTGACACCCATGTGCATGCGCGGGACGAACATTTGCGTTCGCCGGATTTTTTTGATGTGGCGCAGCACCCCGAGGTTACCTTCCAGAGTTCGTCTGTACGTCTTGGGCCGGATCATGCCGGAACCATCACTGGTCTGCTCGAAATGCGTGGCGCCGCGCGGGAAGTGACGTTCAACATCACAGCCAGCGACCGTATCACCAATCCCATCAACAACAAGGAAACGCAGTCTTTCAGCATCACTGGCGAGGTGAATCGCAGCGACTTTGGTATTGGCCCCAACATCCCGGCAGCCATTGTGGGCGACAGGGTAAAGGTGGCGGCCAACTTTGAAGTTTCGCCTGCCTAGGCATCTGAATATTGAGATGTTTTGCGGGGGGTCTTTGAGTTGAGAACCCCCGCAAGATATGGGCAAGCCTTGTTGGTTCCGCACATTGTTTTGATGCTTGCATGCGCCTGAAACAGCTCACTTATGATTGCTTTTTGCCTCCGATCTTTCCCACCACGCGAAATCCGGCCCCGCCATACCCCGGGTTACGTTTAAAAGCCGCTCCTGCTAACAGGGGCGGCTTTTAATTCTTCTGGCCATGCATTACTTCTCCACAAAAAAGGCCGGGTACAGATGCCCCGGCCTGATGGCCCTGTCGGGCCAATATGTATTTAAAATCTTACTGGATCTTGCAGTTGCCGTCGTTGCAGTCTTCGGTGGCAATCACAGGCGTAGCCTGGAACAATACCACCTGTTCGCGTCCCTTGTTGGTAATGACCACCACGGTAATGCGCATGAGGCCTTCGGGCAGAGCCGGAGTGGCCTTGGCCTTGAGGTAGCCTGTGCCGGTGATGAGCTTGGCGTCGCTGATCAGGGCCGTGCGGGCATTGGTGAAGGTCAGGCGGTCAATGACCAGTTCCTTGCTCTTGATGGTATTGATGAAGTGTTCCTTGTCCTCAATGTGCCCGTTGGCGTTGATATGCCAGTAGTTGGGGGCCAGCAGGGTTTCAAGGGCCGGGACGTCGCCTGTCATCACAGCTTCTGTATAGAGCGCCACGGTGTCAGCCTTGGCGTGGGCAAGCCCGCCGGAAAGGGCGATCACAAGGGCGATGAACACAGTGGTTACTTGCAGAATCTTCATGATATCCTCCCTGAATGGGCTGTTGGGGCGGCCAGAACGAAAATTGCCAATGTGCACGGATTCTTCTATGATTATGAGTAAAGAGTTAAGCAAAACTTTTCCATTGTAAAGCAAATATCTATCATCAAGCCGGATTTCCTGGCATTTTTTACTGTGAGGCATATGTTTTCATGTTAACCAGCATTTTGCAAACCATTGGCAACACTCCCATGCTGCGGCTCGATCTTTCGCGCGATCTACCCGGCACTGTCTGGCTGAAGCTTGAAAACCGCAATCCAGGCGGTTCCATTAAGGATCGCGTGGCCTTTCACCTTGTTGGCGAAGCTCTGGAAGAAGGGCGCGTTGAACCGGGCGGTGTGCTGGTGGAGGCCACCAGTGGGAATATGGGCATTGGTATGGCTCTGGTTGCCTCGGTGCGTGGCTTTCGCTGCATACTGACCATGCCCGAATCCATGAGCGTTGAGCGCCGCAACCTGCTGCGGGCGCTGGGCGCAGAGCTTGTACTCACCCCGGCGGAACAGGGCATGAGCGGCGCAGTGGCGGCTGCAAAGCGAATTGCCGATGAACAGGATGCCTTTGTACTCGGCCAGTTTACCAATCCGCAGGCTGTAGTGGCCCATTACAAGACCACCGGGCCGGAAATTTTCAAGGACAGCGTGGGCAAGATGGACGTGCTGGTCGCGGGCGTTGGCTCCGGCTCGACCATCACGGGCGTCGGGCGGTACCTCAAGGAGCGCATTCCCGGCTTCAGGGTGGTGGCCGTGGAGCCAGCCGCTTCGCCGGTGCTTTCTGGCGGCAAACCCGGCCCCCATCTTATTCAGGGTATTGGCGCAGACTTTGTGCCAGCAATCCTTGATCGCGCGCTGCTGGACGAAATCATCCAGATGGACGGCGAGGAAGCCATAAGAACCGCCCGTCTGCTCATGGAAAACGGCATCATGGCGGGCATATCCACAGGCTCCAACGTGCGCGCGGCCCTTGACCTTGCGACGCGGCCAGAAATGCAGGACAAGAATATCGTTACCTTTGCCTGCGACACGGGCGAACGCTACATGTCAACGCGGTTGTTCCAGGGAATATAAGCTGCTGGCAAGCTGGCTTTGCACCTGATTTATGACGCTATTTTCAATGCCAATGCCCTCAGTTTGATATGTTCCCCGTTTTGTGCGAAACAGAAAAATATGAAAAAAACTGTCTTTTCGGCCTGCATGGCTAAATATTTGCACTCGGCAACCGATAAGAGAGTCAGCGTAAGCTTCGCTCACCGGCTGGCAGCAAACAGGTTCAGGTCTGCCGTCCGACATTAACGGGCCTCAGCCCAACGGAGAGCATTTCCATGGCGCAGACCAACATCCTGCTGGAAACCGGCACCAATGAGCTGGAAATTGTGGAATTTTTCGTCAACCAGGACGGTTACGAAGCCCACTATGGCCTTAACGTGGCCAAGGTGGTTGAAATTGGCCGTCGCCAGCCGGTGACTGCCATGCCGGAAATGCGCCATAAAGCACTTTTGGGCGCGTTTCTGCACCGCAATGGCCGTGTGGTGCCGCTGATTGATATGGCTCAGTTTCTGGGCAGTGGGCCCATTGAAAACGAAGACGCCAAGGTTATCGTCACCGAATTCAACGGCGTATGTACGGGCTTTCTGGTGTCGGGTGTCAACCGCATCTATCGGCTGAGCTGGACGGATGTGGAAGCGCCGGGGCAGTTTTTGCAGAATGTGAGCCGCAGCTCGGTAACGGGCGTGGTGCGGCTGGAAGAGCGCGTGATCTTTTTGCTGGATCTTGAAGCCATCGTAGCCGAACTGCATCCGGCCATGGCCATGCGCTTTGACGCCTCCGACATGCGCCACAGCGGGGAAAAAGTTTACAATATCCTACACGTGGATGATTCAAGCAGTATCCGTAGTCTGCTGCTTGACCTGCTCAATAAGGAAGGCCGCTTCACGGTAACGCAGAAGGTCAACGGGCAGGAAGCCTGGGATTACCTGAAGGTACTGCGCGACCGCTGCGAGGCCGAAGATCGCCCCATTTCCGATTTCATTCACGGCGTCATCACAGACATAGAAATGCCCGGCATGGATGGTCTGGCCCTGTGCAAGCACATCAAGGATGAAAGAGTCCTTAAAAAGTTGCCTGTGGCCATCTTCTCTTCCATGATCAACGAGCCTCTTGCCAAGAAATGCGCTGTTGTGGGGGCTGACGTGCAGTATACCAAGCCCGACCTCAAAGTGCTTTCCGTCAAGCTGTACGATCTGGTGACCGAAGCCTGGGGCTGAGGCCTTTTTCGCTTAAAATATTCTGAAGGCCCTCTCCCATTGGTCAATCAATGAGAGAGGGCCTTCTTGTATTGAAATATCTGCGATTTTAACGCGCAACCCCCTCTCGGGTAGGGACACGAGAGGGGGCGCGCATGGGGCGGCCAGGGGTAGGGGCCGCCTTTTGTCACTATGATCAGGGCTGATTAGCCCATCTTGGTGGCGTCAATCACGTTGTAGTCGAGGCCCAGTTCCTTGCCGGGGATACCCAGGGCAAGGCCCACAAGCTGCGAAAGGTGCAGCACGGGCACACGGGCTTTCGACTTGGCTATATCCTGCGCTGCTTCCTGATAAATGTCGAGCTGCATCTGGCAGAGCGGGCAGGGGGTTACGATGCAGGCTGCGCCGGAGGTCGCCGCGCTGTCCACAATCTGGCTGGTCATGTGCATGACGGATTTTTCCGCCGGATACACGGCATGGAAGCCGCAGCAGTCCAGCCGCTTGGCAAAGGGAACCGTCTGCCCGCCAAGGGCGGCCACCACGGTTTCAAAGCTCGAGGGATTCACCGAGCTTTCAAAGCCAAGGGCGGATTCTGGCCGCAGGCTGTGACAGCCGTAGAAGGCCGCCACTTTAAGGCCCGTAAGCGGCTTGGTCACCTTGCTCTTGAGGGTTTGGGCGTTTTGCGCCAGAACCCAGAGCAGGCTGGTGATGTCGCTGGTGCCGTTATAGGTCATGTTGCCCTTGGCAAGAAAGGTGTTGATACGGTCCTTCTTGCCGCCGTCAAGCTCTGCCTTGGCGCGGCGCAGCATGAGCAGGCAGGTGCTGCACGAGGTCAACACGGGCAGGCCCATTTTTTCGGCCAGGGCGATGTTGCGGGCGTTGGCAACCAAGGTCGCCACGGGGTCCACATCCTGAGCCTGTGAAGCGCCGCAGCAGCTCCAGCCGGGGATTTCCTTGAGTTTGATGCCAAGCCTCGGGGCCACGGCCTCAAGAGCCATCTTGGATTCCTTGGCGGCCTGAGTCAGCACGCAGCCGGGAAAAAAGGCGAATTCGGTCTGCATACGGCTACTCCTTCTCTGCGGCATGGGCCGCCTGAATCATCTTCACCAGGGCGTCATGCCCTTCAATGGTTTCGCCGCCAAAAGCCTCAAGCGGATTCATCTTGCCCTGACGCAGCAGGGTCACAGCCATGCCCGCGCGGGCAATGGTGCTGATTCCTTCGGTGCGCAGGGCAAGGCGCACTTCGTTGAGGCGGCCGGAGTCTTCCACCAGATCGGTGTAGAACGACTTGGCGTGGGCCGGGCCAACGCCGTCGGTCATGCCCTTGGCCATAACGAGGGCCCGCAGACCGGCGATATCGTCGGCAGCGCTGATGCCCTTGGGGCAGCGGCTGGCGCATTCCTGACAATGCACGCAGTTCCACAGGCCGCCCGCCACGGCGGGCTTGCCGTGCAACAGGGGATCCTTGGAGCGCGAATCGTTGGCCACGCGCCATGCGTGGGTGAAGACAAAGGGTTCCATGTAGTCGCTGCGGTCGGCGGTGAGCTTGTTGCACTCAGAGGCGCACGCGCCGCAGAGGATGCAGTCCCACTGCTTGATGATGCGGTCGAATTCCTTCTGGTTCTGGCGGCAGCCTTCCTTCATGGAGAATTCGGATTTTGCCACCATGCCCGGATGCACCTTGCGCAGGTTTTCCATGGCGGGTTCCCAGTCCACAACGAGGTCGGAAATAACCTTGAAGTTCGCCAGGGGCGAAATGTGGAAGGTATTTGAGCCGTAAGTTTGGGCGAGGTCGTCCATCTTGGTGTCGCAGGCCAGAACCGCATGCCCGTTGACGCGCACGGCACACGCTCCGCAGATGGCGCAGCGGCAGGAGGCCGTGAAGTTCAGCGTGGGATCCTGGGTCTGCTTGATGAACAACAGGGTGTTGAGCACGGTTTTGCCCGCCACGTCCGCCGGATCAAGTTTGTAGCTCTGCTCAAAACTGTTTTTGCCGTCAAAGCGGTCAATGATGATAGTGGGCATTAGTACTTCCGCTCCTCAGGCTTGAATTTGGTGATTTCCACTTCTTTCCAGCCCATGCGCATTTTGCCGCTGTCGTCCATGCTGACCATGCTGTGCTTGAGGAAGTTGGCATCGTCACGCTTGGGGAAGTCCTCGCGGGTGTGCGCGCCGCGCGATTCCTTGCGCTCGGAGGCGGCAAGGCAGGCGGCCTGGGCCAGTTGCAGCATGTTGCCCAGCTCCACATATTCGGTGAACACCGTATTGTAGACGGGGTTGGCGTTGGGGACGCGCAGGGCGTCGTAGCGCGAACGCAGGTCGGCCAGGGAACTGCTCAGGGAGTCGAGCTTGGTCTGGGTGCGGAAAATACCCATGTTGTCCCAGAGCTGCGCGCCCATTTCTTCGCGGATGGCATACATCTGCTTGGCATCGCCGCCGTTGGTGGTGTTGCGGAAGCGATCCTGCCAGCGGGCGGTCAGATCGGTGAGGCGTTTGCCCGCGCCAAAATCGGCGTGGCTGGCAAAGGCCGCCGCGCCGTTACCGGCGATTTTGCCTGTCACCACGGCATCGGCCAGCGAATTGCCGCCAAGGCGGTTTGCGCCGTGGATGGACACGCACGAAGCTTCACCAGCGGCAAACAGGCCGGGCACAACCGTGGCCATGTCGTCAAAGGTGTTCACGTCAATGCCGCCCATGGAGTAGTGGGCCGTGGGGCGGATGACCATGGGCTTGTCCACAAGGTCGATATTTTCAAAAAGCTTGCCCACGTGGCGAATCTGCGGCAGATCGTGCACGATCTTTTCCTTGCCGAGGTGCCTCAGGTCAAGCAGCACATAGGCTTCCAGCCCCTGGCCGTAGCCTCGGCCTTCGCGGATTTCCGTTTCGATGGCGCGAGCCACGATGTCGCGGGGTCCAAGTTCCATCTTGGCGGGGGCGTAGGTCTTCATGAAGCGTTCGCCCTTGTTGTTGAGCAGATAGCCGCCTTCGCCTCGCGCTGCTTCGGTAATCAGCACACCGCCGTGCACCACGCCCGTGGGGTGGAACTGCACCATTTCGGCATCCTTGAAGGGAATGCCCGCGCGCATGGCAGCGGCAACGCCATCGCCTGTGGCAATGTAGGGGGTGGAGGTGCGGTTCCAGAAAATGCGGGTATAGCCGCCTGTGGCAAGCACCACGGCCTTGGCGCGCACAGGGGCGATTTCGCCGGTGCGGATATTGCGCAGCACGGCGCCTTCGCAGCGGCCATTGTCCACGGCCACGTCAAGCAACTCGTGATCCATGAGGAACTTGACGCCGTGGCTCAGGGCATCGTCAAGGCATGTGTGGGCAACGATGTGTCCGGTCTTGTCGGCAGAGTAGTTGCAGCGCACCTTGGAAGCGCCCCCAAAGGGACGGGCCTTGACCTTTCCTTCAGCCGTGCGCGAGAAGGGCATGCCCAGATAATCCAGTTCAAGGATGGCGGGGCCTGCCTGTTCGCAGAATTTGAGCGTGGATTCCTGGTCAACCAGATAGTCGCCGCCCTTCACGGTATCAAAGCAGTGCAGCTCGTAGGAGTCGCCCTTGCTGAAATCGGTGACGCCGTTGATGCCGCCTTCGGCCATACAGGTGGCGCTACGTGAGGGCATGCATTTGCTGACCACAACCACGTTGAGCTTGGGATTTTTTTGCAGGGCTGCCACGGCGGCACGCAGGCCAGCGCCACCCGATCCGATGATCAGGATGTCGCAGGTGGCCAGGGGGCCGACACCAGCGGCTGCGGCAAGAGCTTTTTCAATGCCGCTCATGTTCACCGTCAGCGCGCTGATGGTGATGCAGGCCGATTGCAGAAATTTTCTGCGGGTAAACTGCTGCGTCATAAGGGTTTCCTCAAAAGTAGGTGGATTTGCCGTTATTTCCATCTGTTGTGCAAGAAAGTACGTGGGCGGAAAGGGCGGCAAAAAGCTGATTGATTGAGCAAAGAATAAAGGTATGCTCTGTTGATAGTGAAAAATAACACACCAAATCGCTCCAGAGCAACGCGGATTCTTGATTTGTAAGTTTTGAAACTTTTGTAAGTAATGAAAACAGCCAGAACGGCGGGCGGCATGGGCGGGACAGCGAACCCTGCAGCTCCGCCGGTTTTGAGAATAGTCAAAAAAAGGAGACTCTTTAGCTAAAGAGTCTCCTCATGGATTCATTCAAGGCTTACGGCAGCAGTTAGAATCCCTGCTCCAGCGGCGGCCACACGAGCCAGTCGCCATCGTGCGGCGCACGGGGTGTGTGCCCGGGCTTGAGGTGCACCTGCCGCCCCTGTACGTCTATGCGCCCCTGCGCCAGCCACTGAATTGCCTGGGGATAGATGCGGTGCTCCATTACATGGATGCGGCTCATGAGGTCGTCCTCGCTTTCGCCAGCGTTGACAGGCACAACAGCCTGAATCAGCACCGGGCCGCTGTCCACCTTTTCTTCCACAAAATGCACGGTGCAGCCGGAAACCTTGACGCCGTAATTGACGGCATCGGCGCCGCCGTGCACGCCGGGAAAGCTGGGCAGCAGCGCCGGGTGGATGTTGATGACCCTTCCGGTAAATGCCTCTAGGAACACAGGAGTCAGCAGCCGCATATACCCCGCCAGCACCACAAGCTCCGCCCCGGCTCCGCGCAGGGCCTCAACCATGCGGGCGTCAAAGCTCTCGCGATCGGGGAAACTTTTGTGATCCAGCACAAGGCAGGGGATGCCCGCCTTTTCCGCACGGCTCACAACGCCCGCACCGGGGCGGTTGCAAACGATCAGGGCAATGTTCACGTCAAGCACGCCCTGGGCGGCCTTGTCGATCATGGCCTGAGCGTTTGTGCCGCTGCCGGAGGCCAGTATGGCGATTTTCAGGGGCATGTTTTATCTCGCAAAGTACGTTTTCAGGGCGTCCACCAGTGCCGGGATGGTGTAATCCATGGGCATGATGTTGCAGGTAAGACCACTTTTTTGCAGCGTTTCTGCCGTTACCGGCCCGATGGCGGCCAGCTTCACTTCCGGGTGCGTCTTGAGGATTGCAGCCGGGATAAGGGAGAGGAAGTTCTCCACCGTGGAGGAGGAGCCGAAGGTCACGCAGCTCAGGGTGCCGGCGTTAATGCGTTCGAGGACTTCGTCCCTTTTGTGCGCGGCGGGTACGGTTTCGTAGGCGGAAATAACGTCCACCACTGCCCCTGCCTTGCGCAGTTCTTCGGGCAGCACTTCGCGGGCTTTGGCGGCGCGGGGCAGCAAAAAGCGCATGCCAGCCACGTTACCGTTTTCAAGGGCCATCAGACCTTCAAGCACACCCTCGGCCATGTAGCGCTCGGGAATGAAATCAGGGGTGATGCCGCGTTCGGTCAGGGCATCGGCAGTGGCGGGGCCGATGGCGGCCACCTTGCAGTTGCCGAGCGCGCGGCTGTCCTTGCCCGCCTTTGCGAGCCGCAGCCAGAAGTGCTTTACACCGTTGACCGAGGTAAAGATAACCCAGCCGTAGCTGGCAAGATTGTCCAGAGCCGCGTCAAGTTCCGCATAATCGGCAAGAGGGCTGATTTCAATGGTGGGGCACTGGATGACCTCGGCCCCCAGCGCCGTGAGGCTCTGGGCAAGCCCGCTGGCCTGCTCGCGCGCGCGGGTCACAACAATGCTGCGGCCAAAGAGCGGCTTTTTCTCAAACCAGCCAAGGGTGTCGCGCAGGCCGGCAACCTTGCCCACAAGAATGACCGAAGGATTGGTGAATTTGGCTTCTACCGCAGCCTGAGGCAGACGGGCCAGGGTATCCACAAGGCTGCGCTGATAGGGCGTTGTGCCGCGATAGATAAGCGCCGCCGGGGTGTGCGGATCCATGCCTGCTTCAAGCAGATTGCGGGCGATGTCGGGCAGATTTTTCATGCCCATTACAAAGACCAGAGTGGAGGCGCTGGCGGCAAGGGCCTTCCAGTTGTGCACGGAGCCAGGCTTGTCCGGATTTTCGTGCCCGGTGATGATGGTCACGGAAGACGCAAAATCCCTGTGGGTCACGGGAATGCCCGCATAGGCGGGAGCGGCGATGGTGCTGCTGATGCCGGGCACCTCTTCAAAGGGAATGCCAGCAGCCGCCAGTTCTTCGCCTTCTTCGCCGCCGCGACCGAAGATGTAGGGGTCGCCGCCTTTCAGGCGGGCCACAACGTTGCCTTCCTTGGCCTTGCTGACCAGGAGGGCGTTGATCTGATCCTGCGGCAGAGCGTGGTTGCCCGCCACCTTGCCCACATAGATTTTTTCCGCATCGGGGCGGGCGTATGAAAGCAGGCTGTCGTTTGCCAGGGCGTCGTATACCACCACATCGGCGGCGGCCAGGGCGTCACGCCCCTTGATGGTCAGCAGGCCCGGATCGCCGGGTCCGGCTCCGATGAGAAATACCTTCATTATACGCCTCCCCTAGCGAGATCGAGCAGCGTACGCGCGCCAAAGGCCGTGGGCCCTACCGGAGCAAGGGGCGTGGCCTTGGCGGCCCAGTCTACCCCGGCAATGTCCAGATGGGCCCAGCGCACGCCCTCTTGAATAAAGTGTTGCAAAAAGAGCGCGGCGTTGATGGCCCCGCCTTCGCGCGGGCCCATGTGGCAAATATCGGCCACTTCGCTTTTGAGCGATTCAACATAGGGCTTCCACAGCGGCAGGGGCCAGTATTCTTCGCCGCAAGCGCCGCCCGCAGCGCGGATGCGCTCGGCAAGGTCGGCATCATCGCTGAACAGGCCCGCAAGCTGGGTTCCCAGCGCAACTGCGCAGGCTCCGGTGAGGGTGGCAATATCAATCACCGCAGCCGGAACCCATGTTTTCTGGGCATAGGCCAGCGCATCGCACAGGGCAAGGCGGCCTTCCGCATCGGTATTCTGGATTTCAACGGTGTCGCCATTGGCGGCGCGCACCACATCGCCGGGGCGCATGGCGCGGCCACCGGGCATGTTTTCGGCGCAGGCCAGCAAGCCCACCACGCGGCGGGGCGCGTCTTCCTGCGCCAGGGCCGCCACCGTGGCCAGCACTGTTGCGGCACCGGTCATGTCGGCCTTCATCTGGTGCATGTTGGCGGCGGGCTTGAGGCTGATACCGCCCGTATCAAAGGTGATGCCCTTGCCCACCAGCACGAGGGGCTTGTCCTGTTCGTGCCCGGCGGGGGCGTGCTCCAGCACGATGAGGCGGGGCGGACGGCCCGAGCCCTGCCCCACGGCCATGAGGCAGCCCATGCCTTCCTTTTCCAGTTCTGTTTCGTCCAGCACGGTGCAGGCAAAGCCTTTTTCGCGCGCCAGTTCCTGCGCCTTCTGGGCCAGCATTTCAGGGTAGAGCAAATTGGGCGGCGTGGTGGCAAGGTCGCGCGCAAGGCTCACGGCCCAGGCGGCGTTTTCGCCCCTGCGGGCGGCGGCGTGGGCGGCGTCCGGCACTTCCTGGCCGTCAAAGGCCACAGCCAGCCACTGCGGGTCGGCGGTTTCGTCCGCATCGGCCTTTTTAAGGGCTGTAAAGCGGTACAGGGCAAGCTGGGCGGCGCATACGCATTCTTCCACCAGCCGTTCACGGCCTCCGGGCAGTTTTGCCATGGCGGGTTCTGGCAGCACTATGGACGTGTAGCCCTGCTTGCGGCACAGTTGCACTGCGGCGGCAATGGCCTTGCGGATGTCGGCGGTGGAGACCTTTTCCCTCGGGCCAAGGCCCACGGCCAGCACCCGGGGAACGGTAAGGTCGGGATGCCCGTGCAGAAGGGCCAGTTCGCCCGTCTTGCCCTTGAAGTCGCGCAGGGCAGGGGCTATGACCAGCCAGGGAGCAACCTTGTCCAGTTCAGGAATCTGCTCAAGCAGGGTTTCATCCTGGCAGACGGGGGCCAGCAGAACGTCCCCTTTCCATTGTTCCGGTCCGAGATTCTGAAAGCGTATATCCATAGAGCTGCGTCTCCTGAAAGTGCGTTGCGTACAGCCGCCAGCGCAGTGAAAGATGCGGCAGAAGGCCGCAGGGCGCTTGCGCCGTGTTCCAATTGGTGAATATACTTCGCCGCCGCGTTTTTGCCAAGGGCGGTCAGCCGCATGCGCGCGGAATTCCCGGTACAGCGGAGGATGCGGGCATATTCCTTGCAGCAATCGTCCTAAGCTGTCGCCAGTGTGCTGCAAAACTGGCTTTTCCTTGTTCCGCAGGGTGTTACGCACAGGCGGAGCGTTGTTTTTTTGTCACTCACAGGATCGCTTATGCTGCTTTATATACATGTTCCCTTTTGCTCCACGCGCTGCCGCTACTGCGCCTTTCATTCAAGCCCGCTGGGACGCGGCGTTGATGCGGCCAGCTCCCCTGCCGTGCGCGACTATGTGGATACCCTGTTTCTGGAACTGGCCCACTGGGGCGACCAGCTTGGCGGCAGCGAAGTACAGTCTGTCTTTTTTGGCGGGGGGACGCCCAGCCTGCTTTCGCCGCGCATCATCGGCCTGACCATGGAGCGCATTAACAAGTATTTCAGGCTCGTGCCCAAGGCCGAGGTGACGCTTGAGGCCAATCCGGAATCCCTGCGCGGCGGGCACCGCGCGGCCCAGTATCTGGATGCGGGCATCAACCGTCTTTCCATCGGCGTACAAAGCATGGATGAAGGCATGCTGCGTCTGCTGGGCCGTCCGCACAAGGCGCAGGACAGTCTGCACGTGGCCTTTCTGGCGCGCGAGGCGGGCTGCGCCAACATCAACCTTGACCTCATGTGGGGCCTGCCGGGGCAGAGCGTGCGCCAGTGGCTGCAAACGCTCAAAGACGTTATCCGCATGACCCCTGACCATATTTCCGCCTACGGCCTCACGCTTGAGCCGGGAACCCCGCTGGAGCTTGATGTGGAAGAAGGTCGCCTGACCCTGCCGCCGGAGCGCGACCAGAACATCATGTTCATGGAAGGGGCAGCCATGCTTGAGCAGCACGGCTACCTGCACTATGAAATTTCCAATTTCGCCCGCATGGGGTTTCAGTGCCGCCACAACATGGGCTACTGGGAGGGGGAAGACTATCTTGGTCTTGGCCCTTCGGCCACGTCCACCATCAACAACCGCCGCTGGACAAATCCTTCAAGTCAGGCCGCCTGGAACGCTCGCACCCGTGAGGGCAAACTGGCCCAGACTGTGGAAGAACTTACGCCCGAAACACGCGTGCTCGAGCTTTTGATGCTGCGCCTGCGCACGGCGCGGGGCCTGCGCGTAAAGGAATACCGTGAGATGACCGGGCGCGACTTTGTGCGCGATCACCAGCGGCTGGTGCAGGCCCTGCACGAAAACGGGCTTATCCGCATCCGGCAGGGCTATATGCGGCTGACCCGCAGCGGCATGCTGGTTTCCAATTCCATTCTCAGCAATCTGTTTGCCCGCACCCGCGAGGTGCTCAAGCAGGCGGCGCTTTCCGGCGGGCTGAAACCCCAGGCCGTGGAATCTCCCGAAGGAACCGTGGCGCAAAGCGCGCTGCACGAAGACAGCCCGGAAATCCGCCCGGTGCGCTGGCCCAGCGCCTGAGTTCCGGTCAGGAATAGGGCCGCTGTGCAGGTTTGCGCAAGGCCGGTGTTTACGCGGGGCAAAAATGCCACTAGTATGCTGCAGTCGGTCTTGACGGTAGCCCCCCTCCGTCTGCTCGGCTGATGCGAATTGCCCGTGCATTGCGCGGCTATGGCTGATCCTTCCCCGCCGCCTGCGGTTACGCGCGGCGCGGGACCAACCGATTTGGGCCTGTTTACGCTATGGCTTCTTTGCCCCTGTCGGCGTCAGAAAGCCTTTTTATTTCAGTTGAGTACCTATGTGTACACTCCTTTCATAAAAACGCTTCCATCCCAGGCAGGGAACAAAATTCCACACAGCGTCAACAGTCCCTGAGCGTCAACAAGAATACGGAGAGAGGGTATGCGTCAAAAGGATTTTGTGGTTTTAGGCGTTTGTTTGGCGGCGTTCGGTTGGCTGGCTTTTGGGCCCGGGGCGCTGGAGGGCTTTATCAGCCTGACTGCCCAGTATCCTTTTGGCATGAGTTTTCTCAAATTTGCCATTCTGGCTACCCTCGGCGAATGCATTGCCCTGCGCATTACGACGGGCGTATACAACAGGCCCGGGTTTGGCGTTTTGCCCAAGGCGATTATCTGGGGTTTGCTGGGCATAGGCATCAAGATTGCCTTTACCGTGTACGGCGCGGGCACGTTCAAGCTGCTCAACGAAATGGGTCTGCTTTCGGGCGCTCCCACGACCTTTGGCGCCAAGCTGCTCATGTCTTTTTCCATCAGCGTGCTCATCAACACATTGTTCGCTCCGGTGCTGATGATCACCCACAAGCTCACCGACCTGCACATTGCGGCCACCGGCGGCACGCTCAACAGCCTGTGCACCAAGCCTGACGTGGCGGCCCTGTTTCGCACCATAGACTGGAATTCCATGTGGAGCTTTGTGCTCAAGAAGACCATTCCTTTCTTCTGGATTCCCGCGCACACCATCACCTTTATGCTGCCCGCCCATTTTCAGGTGGTGTTTGCGGCGGCGTTGGGCATTGCCCTGGGCGTGATTCTGGCCTTTGCGGGCCTGCGCGCCAAGAAGGCGTAAACAGAAAAGAAAACTCTGCGGGGTGAGCTCCGCAAGAGCACAAGCATAATAAAAGACGGCCACTCTCAGAGAGTGGCCGTCTTTTATTATGGCGTGCGCCCGGGGGCGCGGCGGCACATCAGAAAAACAGGCCGCTCTGCCGGATGATCTCTTGCCCGTTGGGCAGCGAGGGCAGCAATGTTGCCGCCATGATGGCGTAATGCGTTGCCGTGGGCTTGAAGCCATATCGGGGCGTGACAAAGATAAACAGCATACACAGCGCGGCAACCACAAAAACAAGCACGTTGGCTTGATTCGAGCCCCAGGGCAAGTCGGTGGCATACAGCAGGGCATACATGCCCCACGCCGCCAGCATGGCGCAGACAAAAAGGATATTGAAGCCGGGGTGTGTGCGCCAGCTTTGCCTGTAGGCGGTCAACATATGCTATTTCCTTGCGCCCGAAGCGCCAATGCCAAGTCCCATGGAAAGGATGGCGGCTATGTTGCGCGCGGCCCTGCGCAGATTTTCATTGCCCTCGGTAAGGGCTTCGTCAATGGTGCAGGGGCGGTAGAGCACGCTTGAAACCGCGTCGATGCCGTGGGCAAAGACGGCGTCCACATCGGCCCGCAGCGAACCGCCGATGGCGATAACCGGCTTGTTGTGGCGCTTTGCCACGCGGGCAACGCCCACAGGGGTCTTGCCAAAGGCCGTCTGCCCGTCAATGCGGCCCTCGCCAGTAACAACGATATCGGCATCGCGCACATGCGCGTCCAGCCCAACGGCTTCGGTCACAATCTCGCTGCCGGGGCGCAGCCGCCCTTTCAAAAAGGCAAACATGGCCGCGCCCATGCCGCCAGCAGCGCCAGCGCCGGGCAGGTCCGCCATGTCCACGCCAAGGTCGCGGCGCGCGATGGCCGCAAAATTCTGCAAATATCCGTCGAGCTGCTGCACCATCTCAGGCGTGGCCCCTTTCTGCGGGCCAAAAATGGCCGATGCGCCGCGTGGGCCGCACAAGGGGTTGTCCACATCGCAGGCCACATCAATGACGCAGTCGGTAAGGCGGGCGTCAAAGGCGGACATATCTATGCACGCCAGCCTGCCAAGGCCCATCCCTGTTGGCTCGATTTCCTGTCCCTGACCGTCCAGCAGCCGCACTCCCAAAGCCTGAAGCATGCCAGCGCCACCCTCGTTGGTGGCGCTGCCGCCAATGCCCAGAATAAATTTACGAGCGCCAGCATCCAGCGCAGAGCGGATAAGCTGGCCCGTGCCATAGCTGGTGGTCTTGAGGGGATTGCGCAAGTTGGGCGGCACAAGGGCCAGGCCGCTGGCTGCGGCCATTTCGATCACGGCGGTTTTGCCATCGCCGGTCAGGCCGTAAAAAGCTTCCACCGGGTCGCCCAGAGGGCCGCGTACCGTGGTGTCCACCCGACGGCCTGCCGTGGCTTCAACCATGGCTTCCACGGTGCCTTCGCCGCCGTCCGCCACAGGTACCTTGACGTAGACCGCATCGGGGAAAACCTCGCGAAAGCCGGATTCGATGGAAACAGCCACTTGCAGGGCAGACAGGCATTCCTTGTACGAGTCGGGCGCGATGACGATCTTCATTGCTGGTTCCTTGGTGGGGCTGGCGGTGGAAGACAGGATACGTTTTCCATAATAGCGCCGGGGCCTGTGAAATACCAGACCCCGGCGCAGCGGTTCTTACAGGAACATGGAGAGCAGCAGCGTGCCGAACAAACCAAGCACGGAGGCTATGGTAGTGCCAGCCGTATAGGTGGCGTACATGGAACCCATTGGGATGCCGAGGGATTCCTTGACGAACCAGAAGCCGGAGTCGGTCACGTGCGAAGCGCCGGTCGCGCCAGCGCCGATGACAATGGCCATGAGGGCCGGGTCAATGCCGGGGTTGCTGCTGAGCACGGGCAGGATAAGCCCGGCGGCGGTCATCATGGAAACAGTGGCGCTGCCCAGGGCAAAGCGCAGGGCAATGGCGATAATCCAGGCCAGGATCAGAGGGCTGATCTGGATGCTGGTGAGCACCTGCTTGAGCACAACGCCCACGCCGCTGTCGGTGATGATCTGGTTCAGCGCGCCAGCCGCGCCGATGACCAGCATGATGGAGGCCAGCGGGGCCATGCCCTGTTCGCTGAAGCGGCCCAGCTGATCCCAGTTGAAACCGCGCTTGAGACCAAACACGATGTAGGCCACCACTGCGGAAATGAACAGGGCGATCATGGGCGTGCCGATAAAGTTCACGTAGGGCATGTAGGCGGGCGGATTCTGCTTGTCGATGGTCAGTTCCACCACGGTCTTGGCGATCATGAGCAGCAGGGGCAGCAGCATGACGAGGAGCGAGCTGCCAAAGGGCGGCAGTTCAGATTCCTTGCGGGGTTCGGTATTGGCGTAAACGCCGGTCAGCGGCACGGCGGGCAGGCGCTTGGCAATGAACTTGCCGTAGATGGGGCCTGCAATGCTGGCGGCGGGCAGGCCCACCAGAAGGCCGAAAAAGATAACCTTGCCCACATCAGCCTTGAGCAGGTCGGTAACTGCCATGGCGGCAGGGTGCGGCGGCACGATGCAGTGCACCGTGGTCAGGGCCACCACAAGGGCCATGCCCACCTGAATGAGCGGCAGCTTGGATTCCTTGACGATGGAGAACATGAGCGGCGTCAGCAGGATGATGCCCACCTGAAGAAAAACCGGGATGCCGCAGATGTAGCCCACAACCATCATGGCCCAGTGCGCTTTTGACTGGCCAAGAATGTTGATGAGCGTCCGCGCCAGCCTTTCGGCAGCACCGGAGACTTCCATCAGTTTGCCCAATATGGCCCCCAGGGCCAGAATGGGCGCAAGAAAGCCCAGCGTTTTGCCAAGGCCGCCTTCAAAGGCCATGACAATCTTGGCCAGTTCCATGTTGTGCGTCAGCGCCAGAAACAGGCTCGCTGCGGTCAGGGACACAAAGGCGTGTATTTTGAAGCAGATGCACAGCACAATGACTATGGCGATGGAAATGCAGAGCATGGTCATCGAATAGCCGATGCCGAACGATTGGACGGCAGTCATCTCAACCTCCGTGGTGTGGTTGCGACACGGCCCGGGCAGTGCCCGCGCCGGTAAAAGTTGGGGGAACGGTTGGCGCTCTTACTGTTTGTTCTCTTGTTTTACTCTGCTCGTCCTCCGGATGCGGTGCGCAGTTCACATCCTCTGCCGCAGATCAGGCCCGTTTGAAGTTGGGCGCGTATTCCGCAGCAAGGCGGATGGCTTCCACCATGCTCACGGCGCTGACCTTGCCTGTCCCGGCAATGTCAAAGGCTGTGCCGTGATCCACCGACGTGCGCAGAATGGGCATGCCCAGCGTAAGGGAGATGGTGCGCTCAAAGTCCACCATCTTGGTCGCTATGTGTCCCTGGTCGTGATAGAGCGAAAGCACGGCGTCCCACGCGCCCTTGAGCGCAAAATGGAAGACCGAGTCCGCCGGGTTGGGGCCATGCACGTTAAAGCCCTGACGGCGCGCTTCTGCTATGGCCGGAACCACCTCGGCGTCTTCCTCATTGCCAAAAAGCCCGTGTTCGCCGCAGTGAGGGTTGAGGCCAGCCACCACCATGCTCGGATTCTCCAGCCCCAGCAGCTTGAGGGCGCTGGTGCAGCGACCGATGTAGTCAAGCACGCGGTCTTTTTTGACGGCGCGGCAGGCATCGATCAGCGAGAGGTGACGGGTGAGGAAGAACACGCGCAGGCTGTGCACCTGAAACATGGTCAGCGGGTCCTTGGTGCCTGTGAGGTCGCCAAAGATTTCGGTGTGCCCGATGTAGGGCACGTGGGCTGCCTTGAGCGATTCCTTGTTGATGGGCGTGGTAGCCACGGCGGCGGTCTTGCCAGCCATTGTCAGCTCGATGGAGGCCTTGATGTATTCAAAGGCCGCCTGGCCGCACTGGGCCTGCACCTTGCCATAGGCAAAGGAGGCCAGATCCACGTTGTCCATGTTGATGATATTGGCAGCGCCCTCGCGCCAGCCATTGAGATCTGCATCCACCTCGTTGAAGTCGAGGTTCGCCTTCATTATAGCGGCGGCGCGGCGCATGATTTCGGTATTGCCCACCACCAGCACATTGGCCATGTCGGTGACGGCAGCATCTGCCAGCGAGGCGGCCAGAATTTCCGGCCCAACGCCTGCGGGGTCGCCCATGGGGGCGCAAATCAGGGGTTTCATCTATCTGTTCCTTGTTGGTTATGAACTTGCTTGGGTGCGGCGCAGCCTTCAGGCGGGCCGCTTGCGGCTTGAAATTTTGGTGAACAGGTATTCCATGCATTCCACAAGGCTGTCCTTGTCACCCACAAAACCGCCCTTGGTGATCATGGGCAGGTCGGGGTGTTCGCCGCCGATGATGTGGCCGTACACGGCAAGGGGCAGCACCATGATCCGCACAGAAAAGCCCCCGGCCTTGAGCGTGCGCATGACGGAAACCGTCACTTCGCCTCCTGAGGTGTACAGGCCGCCGATGCGCAGGCTCTCTTTTTTCAGGGCTTCCTGAGCCACATGGGCCAGAGCCATGTTGATGCGGCGCGAAATTTCGCTGGGCGCGATGCCGAGGGTCTGGGACATTTCCTGCATGGAGAAAACGTCTTCCTTGCTGGCGGCGGTGCATACGCCAAGAACCTTGGCTTCTTCGGGCGCGGCAAACACGGCCTCCAGCACGCGGCGGCATTCCGCCTGTGCTTCTGTCTCGCCAGCCAGTACCTTGCGCACGTTCATGGACACGATGTGGCAGGGGTGGGCCAGCCGCAGGGTTTCCATCTGTACGCGGGTCAGCTCGCTGGTGCTGCCCACGGTAAGGAAGATGCGGTTTTCAAATTCCGCGCGGGGGGCTTCAATGCGCGCTGCGGCAAGCTCCGATGTGAACGGGCCGGGATCCAGCGACACCAGCGGATAGGGCGCATCGGCCAGCGACTGGGCGATCACGGCAATGTCGTCGTCCGACACGGCATCGCAGACCACGGCGCGGCAACCCTGGGCACGTGCGGCCTCAATGGTTTGGCGTACGGCGGCAGGCCCGGCCAGCACCTTTTCAAGCGACACGAAGCCGCAGGGCAGGGAGGTCTGATCGGCGATGATCTTGAGCACTGCCGTGTGGTGCACGGGGGTGGCGGCGTCCTTGGCAATGGGCGAGCGTTCCAGCGGCACGCCGTGCACGATCTGGTATCCGCCCACGCAGATGCGCCCCGAATGGGGGTAGGACGGCACAAGTATGGCCAGGGTCTGGTTGTGACCGTGGGTGTCGTCCATGGCCTTGATGACGGCCTCAAGCTCAGCGCCCACATTTCCGCGCAGGGTGGAGTCTATGCGCTTGGAAACAAGTGCGGGCTTTTCCTTGTTGAATTCCATCACGGCGTCATACACCGCTTTATAGGCGTCTTCGCGGTGCAGAAGGCGGCTCTCGGCGTTCAGACAAACGGCGTCGCACTGCGTAAATTCTTTGGGGTTCCAATGGGCAAGGCCCAGACAGGTGGCGCTGGAAAAGCCCTTGGCGGCAAGCAGCGCACCATTGTCGTTGGCTCCCGTAAAATCGTCGGCAATAACAGCTATGATCATACAGACACCTTCCGGTGATTTTGTGACGGCGGCGGGCTTAGTCGGCGAGACACAGGCGAGCGCCTGCGTCTTGCAGGGCGGCGCGGGCTTCGGCGGTCAGGCCGCTGTCGGTGATGATGTGGTCGAAGCGTTCCACTCCGGCCACCAGCCATGGGCTGAACTTGGCGTACTTGGACGCGTCCGCCAGCAGAAAAGTTTTGTCGGCGCTGGCCATGAGCTGGCGCTTGTAATGCATCTTGGCGGAAGTGCTGGTAGTGACGCCGTGGTGGGCGTCCCATACGTTGGTGCCCACAAAGGCCATGGTAAGGCGCAGGCCGCGCAGGTAGGCCACGGCATCGCTGTCGTTACAGGCGCGGCTGACGGGGTCGATAAGCCCACCCGAAAGAAAGACGGAAATATGGTCGCAGCCCGAAAGAAGCAGGGCGATTTCGAGGTCAGGTGTGACAACGCCGAGGCTTGTGAGGGGCAGGGTGGGCAGCAGCCGGGCCAGCTCAAGGCTGGTGGTGCCCGCATCCAAGGCAATAAAGTCTTCGTTTTTTATAAACTGGCAGGCGGCGCGGGCTATGGTCTGCTTGGCCTCAAGCATGGAAACGGCCTTACGGGCGCGGGGGATGTCGTTGGCTTCAAAACACAGCGGCACGGCCCCGCCCCAGGTGAGTTCAAGCTGGTTGCGTTCTTCCAACGCCTTGAGGTCGCGGCGCACGGTCATGGTGGAAATGCCCAGCGCTTCGGCGAGTTCGCGGGTATTGACCGCGCCCCGGTTTTTAATGAGGCGGGCCATTTCTCTGCGGCGTTCTGCTGGCAACATGGCGACTCCGGCGTGTGGCGGGTGTGTGTTAATTTTGTTTCAAATTTGTTGCTTTGTGTTATGCTCCTGAAGGCGAATATCGTCAAGGTTGGTGAGGTAATTTTGTGGATTTAACTCGTACTTTTTATCTATGTTATCAGAAAAATGTTGTTTTTTGTTAACGAGTGGAACGTCAGCCAAAGCACTGTGTTCCGCCTCCCCGCCGGAGCAACAAAAAAAGCCCGGAGAATCCCTCCGGGCTGGAAAAATCGCGTTTGCCGCTCCTGTGCCGTATTGCCTGCGTCAGAACGCAAAAAGGCCGCCGGGCACATGATCCGGCAGCCTTCTGCTAGGGTTTACGCGGGCGGGGTAGACCCGCGCTGGCTATGCGTTGCCGAAGAATGGGGGGCGGCGCGTCTGCGCATCGCCGCTGACCCGGAAAATCTGTACCGTATACTGATCTTTGCCGCTGCACATGGGGCAGCCGTCTGTGACCAGCATGCAGGAAGAATCGAGTTCAAGGGGGTCAATGCCCGCCAAGCTGAGGATATGGGTGGCCTTGCCCTGCTCCCACATGACGGGTGAGCCGCAACGGGCGCACTCAACATAGAGCATTTCAGGATCAAAGCCTGCGGGCACGGGGGTACCGCGCAGCGGTTCGGCAATGGCTTTCAGTGTGTTGCTGTACATAGAAACCTCCCGGCTTGCTTTGCGTGTTGCCAGAAGCCTGGCCGCGCGCATACGCAGCCTTGCCTTCCATACATAAGCACCGCGTGCGCCGAGGCAAGCCCTGCCACGGGAATTTGTTCTCCACGCGCAGCCGCGCATGCGCCGCAGTCGAGGCCGCTTGCCTTGTGGAGCGCGCCCGAATACACTGGACCTATGTCTGAAAAACATCGTCATATACGTTTGCTACCGCCTGAGTTGCGCAATCAGATCGCCGCTGGTGAAGTGGTGGAGCGCCCTGCCAGCGTGCTCAAGGAACTGGTTGAAAACAGCCTTGACGCCGATGCCGCGCAGATCGACGTTTGCCTTGAAAACGGCGGGCAAAGCCTTATCAGCGTGCAGGACGACGGGTGCGGCATAGCCGCAGCCGATCTGGAACTGGCCGTCACCCGGCACGCCACGAGCAAGATTGCCAGCCTGTCTGACCTTGAGCACATCAGCTCTTACGGTTTCAGGGGCGAGGCGCTGCCGAGCATTGCCTCGGTTTCCCGTTTTTCCATAACCTCTGCGGTGACTGACCCGGACGGCCAGACGCAGGCGCACAGGGTTGAGGTGGAGCACGGCTTGCTGACGGTTTCCGCCCCGGCGGCCCTGCACCGGGGAACTCGGGTGGAAGTGCGCGATCTTTTTTCCAACATACCAGCACGCTTGAAATTTTTAAAGACCCCATCCACGGAGTTCAAACGTGCGCAGGACTGGCTGGCCCGGCTGGCGCTGGCCCGCCCCGCCGTGGGCCTGAGCCTGAGTTCCGGCGAGCGGGAGGCCCTGCGGTTTTTGCCGGGGCAAAGCCTTGCTGACCGCCTTGGCGTGCTCTGGCCCCGGCTGATTGTGGAGGCTCTACGCCCCTTTGACGGCACCCGCCACGGTATCCGCGTGCGCGGTCTGGCCGCCCTGCCCAATGTGAGCCAGCCGCGCGGCGACCGCATGCTGTTCTACGTCAATGGCCGCTCGGTGACGGACAAGCGCTTGCTGGCAGCGGTGCGCGAGGCCTACAAGGGCCGCATGACCAGCCGGGATTATCCGCAGGTAGCACTGTTTGTGGAGATGGACCCGGCGGAAGTGGACGTGAACGTGCATCCAGCCAAGTCTGAAGTGCGTTTTCGGGATGAGACCGCCGTGTTTTCTGCCGTACTGCATGCCGTGCAGGGGGCCTTGCTGACCTCCTACGATGTGGCAGAAAATCTGTGGCCGAACGCGTCAGCAGGCGACACTGCGGAAAGCAACGTGGCTCCCTCTGCCCAACAAGCAGCCCCACGTCCGCAGGGATTCTGGGGCAGGCTGGACAATCCGCCCCTTATCAAGCCGCAGGAGCGGGACGACAGGCCGGACGAGGAATCCTCGTGGCAGGCCCGGTTGCCCGAATCAGCCGCAGGCTCGGGCAAGGGAACAAACTGGTGGGGCGATGCTGTTCCGAGTGATGCGGCATCTACCCATGAACCAGCGTCCGCGCAGAAGGAAAGCGCTCTGTTTGTTGCTGCGCCGGAAGATATTTCTGGCCTTGCGGAAGCCGCCTCAGCTTATGCGTACCAAACCCCTGATGCTGCCCCGTATCAGGCTGCGGATACGGCGGGCGAGCACAGTGAAACCTTTTTCCCACCCGCGCAGGAACGTCAACCCTTGAGCGTTGGGCAGTTTGCCTACCTCGGGCAGGTGGCGCTGACCTACCTGGTATTGCGGGACGCATCCGGCGCGTTGGTGCTGCTCGATCAACACGCGGCGCACGAGCGCGTATTGTATGCCCGCCTGCGGCGCGGGGGATTTGCCGGGTCTGGGCAGTTGCTGGCCCTGCCGCTTGATCTGCCCCTGCATCCGGCTGAAACGGAACGTTTTTTTGAATTGCGGCCTCGGCTGGAATCCCTGGGCTTTGCGCTTGAGGTCTGCGGCGGCAACCTGCGCGTGAATGCCATGCCCCCGGTGCTCTCCCGGGCCGAAGCCAGGGACTTTCTGCGCGAGGCCCTGGCCGGACGCAAGGACGATCTGGCCGACATGTTCATATCCATGTCGTGCAAGGGGGCCATCAAGGCCGGACAACGCCTTGCGGATGACGAGGCCGCCGGGCTGTTGCAGCAGTGGCTGGAAACGCCCGACCGCGAATATTGCCCGCATGGCCGCCCCTGCGTCTTGCGCTGGGACGCCGCC
The DNA here is from genome assembly GCF_022508225.1 of Desulfovibrio sp. UIB00. NCBI lineage: Bacteria > Pseudomonadati > Thermodesulfobacteriota > Desulfovibrionia > Desulfovibrionales > Desulfovibrionaceae > Desulfovibrio > Desulfovibrio sp. UIB00. Next base: position 189,828 of record NZ_JAETXJ010000001.1, read on the forward strand.
GAGCTGGAAAAAATGTTCAAGCGGCGGCAGTCGTAAAGGACAATGCCGTCAGGCGCGGCATCCTCATTTTCTGCACATAAAACAGCGGGCGGCTCTCCCATGAGAACCGCCCGCTTTGCTGTTTATTCGCTGGCTTCGTCAACCAGATAGACGATGGAATAGTAGGGGATGCCGCCGTGCAGCGAGAGGCCGATCTGGCAGGTGCGGCTGGATGAATATCCTACCTCGCAGGTGCTTACCTGCATGCGCAGGCCCTTGAGCGCGGCCTCGTTGAGTTCGGGATGGGTAAAGCCCCGGTCGCCCGCCCAGCCGCAGCAGTTGATGCCGTCCGGCACCACCACGGTTTCGGCGCACTTGCGGGCCAGTTCTTCCAGCTTGCCCTCAAGGCCCATCTTGCGCATGGAGCAGGTGGCGTGCAGGGCCACGGTCTTGGGCAGCTTTTTGAGCTTGAGCGTATCCATGAGATTCTCAAGGATAAACTGCACAGGCTCCATGAGCTTGATGCTGGGGTCGAGGGTCTGCTTCATGTGCAAGAGGCAGGGGCTGGTTTCGCACAGCACTGGGTATTCGCCATTGTTGCTGGCCTGACGCAGGGCCTTTTCCAGCTCCTGCTCTTTCTTGTGGGCGGCGTCAGCGAGGCCCTTGCTGGCAAAGGCCATGCCGCAGCACAGCTTGTCCAGATTATTGGGCAGAATGACGTCATATCCGCCCTTGAGCAGCACGCTGATGACGGCTTCCGGCTCTGTGCGGCGGTCGCTGTGTTCCTCGCCGGGACCCATGTTGCGGGCGATGCAGCTTGGGAAGTAGACGACCTTCTTGGCATTGCCCGAGTACGGAGTGGGCAGATAGACCGAGCGCCCGCCCTTGGGCATGTTCTTGTTCCACAGCGGCACCTTGTTGAAGGTGAGGCAGCGCAGGAGGCGCGAGCCGTCGCGCATGATGGTGGTGCCAAGGGCGCGGTGCAGGGCGTCCACGCTGTTGAGCGCAATGGACATGGCCTTGCAGGTTCCAGCAAAGTGGTCGGCAATGGTCCCGGCAATGCTCTTGCCGAGGGAGCCGGCGTCCTTTTTGCGCAGGCTCTTGATGAACACGCCCGTATCCACGCCCGCAGGGCAGCGCGGGCGGCACAGGCTGTCTGTGGCGCAGGTGGCCTTGCCCATGTATTCGTAGCCCTTTTGCAGCGTTTTCAGCTCGTTGCTATCAGGGGCAACCTCGCGCAGGCGGCAGATTTCGCGGTAGACAGTGATGCGCTGGCGCGGCGTGAGCGTCAGATCGCGCGAGGGACAGACAGACTCGCAGAAGCCGCACTCCATGCATTTGTCCACCAGTTCGTCGGCGGGGTGCAGGGGTTTGAGGTTTTTGAGATGCCCCTGAGAATCGCTGTTGAGCAACACGCCGGGGTTGAGGATGTTCTTGGGGTCGAGCAGGCTCTTGATGCTCTTCATGATGGCGTAGGCCTGACTGCCCCACTCCAGTTCCACAAAGGGCGCGATGTTGCGGCCAGTGCCGTGTTCCGCCTTGAGCGAACCATCGTACTTTTCCGTAACCAGTTTGCAGAAGTCTTCCATGAAGCCTTTGTAGCGGGCCACTTCTGCTGGAGCGCCAAAATCCTGCCAGAAAACAAAGTGCAGGTTGCCGTCGCGCGCATGGCCGAAGAGCGGGGCCACCGTGTAGCCGTGTCGGGCAAAGAGATCCTGCAGGTCTTTGGCGGCCTCGCCCAGCCTGTCGAGGGTGAAGGCCACGTCTTCAATGACAATGGAGGTGCCCACGGGCCGCATGCCGCCCACCGAAGCCAGAATGCCCTTGCGGATGAGCCACAGCTTGGTGAATTCCTCGGGTTTGTCGGTAAAAGCGTAGGGCCGCACAAAGGTCACGTTGCTGAATGCCGCATTGATGGTGGCAATGTTCTTTTCAAGCTGCTCGTGGGTGGAGGCGCGGGTTTCCACCAGCAGGGAACAGACGTCGTCGTCCAGGGTTTCCAGCCCTTCGGGCAGGCCAGGGGTGCCTTCCACCGAGCGCAGGGACGCCCTGTCCATAAGTTCCGCTGCGGCAACGGGCAGGGTTGCCACGGCAGAGGCCAGATCACAGGCGGCCTTGACCGTGGGCAGAAGCAGCAGTGCAGAGGCCTTGAAGGGGGCCTCCTCCACCGTGCGGTAGGTCACTTCGGCGATAAAGCCCAGCGTGCCTTCAGAGCCGACCATGACGTGCTGCAAAATTTCAAAGGGATCTTCGTAATCCACCAGAGCGTTGAGGCTGTAACCCGTGGTATTCTTGATCTTGAACTTGCGCCGGATGCGGTCGGCAAGCTCGGGATTGTCCATGATCTGTTTGCGCAGATCGGCAAGGCCGTTGAGAATATGGGCATGGGTTCTGGCAAAGGCGGCGCGGCTTTTGGCGTCCGCCGTGTCCAGCATGGTGCCGTCTGCCAGCACCATGCGCGAGGAAACAACAGTCTTATAGGAGTTGTCGGAGGTGCCGCAGCACATGCCGCTGGCGTTGTTGGCAAAGATGCCGCCGATAAAGCAACTGTCGATGGAGGCCGGGTCAGGCCCTATTTTTTTGCCAAATTCAGCCAGAATCTTGTTGGCCCCGGAGCCAATGATGCCGGGTTGCAGGGTGATGCGCTCGGCGTTTTCACCTACGCGCCAGTTGCGCCAGCCCTTGCCTATGCGCACAAGGACGGAATCGGACACCGCCTGACCGGACAGGCTGGTGCCGGCGGCGCGAAAGGTCACAGGTACGCGCATGCGGTCTGCCAGGGCCACCAGCTGCACAACTTCTGCCTCGTCCAGCACGTCCACCACGATCTTGGGGATCAGGCGGTACACGCTGGCGTCTGTGCCATAGGCCAGCAGACGCAGGGGATCAGTATGGATGCGGTCTTTGGGAATAAAGTCCAGAAGGGCTTGTTTGAATTCTTTGTAGGGGGAAGCAAGCATGGACAAACCTCCGTGGCGGTTCATGCCGTCATTGGGTGGGCGCTTAAAATAGCGCTGGGCGGGGAATTGCTGCCGTTGAAACCTGGACGGGAATCCCGGCATTTCTGCAAATGCGGGATGTGCTGATCTGGATATGACAATGGATTACCAATAACAATTCTCGGCTCGGATTGCTACTGTTTTACAATCAAAAAGCACTTCGGCCTGCGCAATCCTTGTGCCTCTGCCGCCCCTGCGTTACAAAAAAGAAAAACAGTTTGCTGATTTGATCTACGGCATTCCAGCGCCTGCCGTTGGGGTCGCTGGCGTTTTGCGTATCGGTTTGAGCATGCGGGATGTTACGGTCTGATTTTTTTATGGAGGTCCCATGAAGCGGCTGATCGTCTTATGCTGTGTTTCTCTGGCCCTGCTGCTGCCCCAGGCAACCCTTGCCTGCACTACCTTTATTGTTACCAAGGGGGCCAGCGCAGACGGCTCCGTGATGGTAAGCCATTCTGACGACAACGATCTCAACGACCAGTCCATTGTGTACGTTCCCGCCCGCGACTGGCCGGAAGGCGCGCAGCGCCCCGTGTACGATTCCGCCGTGGCGGTGAAGGAAAATCCCGCCACCAATACCTTTCTTGTTCCCCGCCTTTCAGACCCCAAACGCGCGCCGGGCTATAACCACCCGGATACGCCGCGCACGATTGCCATCGGCTTTATCCCTCAGGTGCGGCACACCTTTGCCTATATTGACGGCAACTATGCCATCATGAACGAGCATGGCCTCATGTTTGGCGAATGCACGGATGGGGCGCACAATACCTGCACGGCAGAGCCGGGCAAGCGCATTTTCTATTCGTCCGAGCTGGCGCGCGTGGCGCTGGAACGCTGCAAAACCGCCCGGGAGGCCATTGAGCTGATGGGCGCGCTCATTGAGCAGTATGGATATTATGGAACGGGTGAAACCCTGCCTGTGGCCGACAAAAACGAAGCATGGGTTATGGAAATGGCCCCCTCCCCTGCGGGAGCAGGCGGCCTGTGGGTGGCCCAGCGCGTGCCCGACGGCCAGTTTTTTGTGGCGGCCAACGAATTTCGCATCCGCGACATCACGCCCGGCAACCCCGACCAGATGTACGGCAAAAGCCTGTTTGCCACGGTGGACAAATACAACATGCGCAGCCCCAAGGACGCGTCCAAGCCTCTGGACTGGCTGACCACGGTAAGCGATGGCGAGTATAACCACCCCTACTATTCGCTGCGCCGCGTGTGGCGGGCGCTCTCTCTGGCGGCTCCTTCGCTCAAGCTGCCTGCCTGGGTGGAAAACGGCGCAACCCGCGCTTATCCCTTTTCCGTCAAGCCGGACAAGCTGCTGAGCCTGGACGACATCAAGCGCATGCACCGCGACCACTACGAGGGAACGGAATTCGACCTCACCAAGGGCACTGCGGCGGGGCCGTTTGGCAATCCCAACCGCATTATCGGCCCCAAGGATCCCAGCGGCGACGTGAGCCCGACCACCAAGCTTGAAGGCGCGTGGGAACGGCCCATGGGCATGTACTATGTGGGCTACACCACCATTGCGCAGTATCGGCCCGATGTGCCGGAACCGCTCGCGCTGGTGTGCTGGGTTGCGCTGGCTCCGGCGGCGGAATCTGTCTTTGTGCCGCTGGCGGTCGCCCCCATGCCCGCAGGCTACGAACAGGGCGACACCCGCCGCTTTGCCAAGGATTCCGCATGGTGGGCCTATTCCCTGGTGAGCGATTACGCCAACATCCGTTACGACCTGATTTCTCAGGAGATTCAGACCAGAGCTGCCAGCATGGAAACCGCCTTTGCCGCCCGCGTAGCCGCGCTGCAAAAGGAACTGGCCCCCAAGGCGGCATCATCCCCGGCGCAGGCGCAGGCCGCCTTTTCCAAGGCCCTGAGGGCGCAGGCAGAGGGCGCGTTGCGCGACTGGCGGGAATTTTTCCCCCAACTGGTGGCGCGGCACTGTCAGGGTTTTCTCAACAGCCCGGACAAAATGGCCCAGAACATCGGCTATCCCGATGCATGGCTGCCCCGCACCAACTATTCCACCGGCCCGGTCTCGTACAAAAAGCCCCGGCAGTAGGCTTCGCAATCTGCCAAACCCCAGGAGGATGCGTGTATGTACTGTAATCGTCGGCGTTTCCTGCAATCAATGGCTGTGACGGGCGCGGGACTGTGCCTGCCCTCGCTCACGTGGGCAGGTTTTGACCCCCTGTGGAAGCCTGGCTCCGTGTGCGTCAATCCCATTGATGTGACCGTGTTCGAGATGTTCAAGATCGGCCCTGGCCCCTCCAGTTCGCACACCATCGCGCCCATGTCGGCGGGTAATGATTTTATCCATTTGTGCGCCCAGTTGCCGCAGGAGCAGCTTGCCCAGGCGGATGCCGTCAAGGTGCACCTGTACGGCAGCCTCTCGGCCACGGGCAAGGGGCACGGCACTGACCGCGCCGTGGCGGCGGGCCTGCTTGGGCAAAAGCCCGATGAATGCAAGGCCGAATTTCTGGACAACCTTTTTGTAAAACCGGACGACACCCGCACGGTGGTACTTGGCCCGGCCCGGATTCCGCTCAAGGATTCGGACGTGATCTTTGAACAGGGCACAATCGAGGCTCCGTTCAGCAACGTGCTGGTCATCGAGCTGCTGGGCAAGGGCAAACAGCTTGCCTCGCGCGAATACTATTCCGTGGGCGGCGGGTTTTTGCAGTGGAAGGGCTGGAAGGCACCGGACAAAGGCAAGCCCGTACATGCCTTTGATTCCATGAACGGCCTGCTTGAAATCGTGAAGAACACGGGCAAGAGCATTCCGCTCATTATGCTGGAAAACGAAATGTCCATCACCGGGCAGTCGGAACAGAACATCCGGCAGGGCGCGCAGCGCATCATCCACGTGATGGACAGTTGCGCCGCCACGGGCCTTGGGCTGGAAGGCAAGCTCAAGGGGCCGTTTGGCCTGGAGCGTCGGGCCAAACTCATGCTGGAGCAGGCCGCCAGCTCGCCGGAGCCAGCCGATGCCTTTGCGGCGCGGCTGTCGGCCTACGGGCAGGCCGGGTCGGAAGAAAACGCCATGGGCCACCCCATTGTGACCGCGCCCACGGCGGGTTCGGCAGGGGTTATGCCTGCGGTGGTGCACATGCTCATCAAGGAGCGCGGCAAAACAGAAGCCGACCTTGTGGACGGCCTCCTGGTGGCCTCCATGGTGGGGACGCTCATCAAGCGGCACGCCAGTGTGGCGGGCGCGGACGTGGGCTGTCAGGGCGAGATCGGCTCCGCCTCAAGTATGGCGGCTGCCATGCTGTCGCAGGTGATGGGCGAAACGCCCGATGTGGTGGAAAATGCGGCAGAATTTGCGCTGGAGCACCATCTGGGCATGACCTGCGACCCTGTGGGCGGCTATGTGCAGATTCCCTGTATTTCGCGCAACGCCATGAGTTCCGTGAAGTCGTGGAACGCCTGGATGATGGCCCGCACCGGGCAGGGCACCAAGCACCCTGTGGGGCTTGATCTCTGTATCCGCACCATGAACCAGACAGGCCGCGACATGAAGGACGACTACCGCGAAACCGCGCGCGGCGGGCTGGCATTGTTCTATACGCAGGGGTGCTAGAAACCCCAACGTCTTTTGCCTTCAAGGCAACGCTAACAGCCCGTTTCTGCGCAGGTTTGCTCCTAAGAGTGCTATCCCTGTTCAGAAGCGGGCCGTTTTCTTGCCTGAGAGTTGGGGGCATATGACTCAAGCGTATGGTCGTGGCAGCGTTTACGTCCGCGATTTCACCCATGTGCTGATTTCGCGGCCAAATTCCGCAAAATCTTCAATGTGCGTATGCGCCACGGCGTAGACCACATTCCAGTCCAGACTGGTGTATTCATGCACTGCGATATTGCGCAGGCCCACACCCTTGGCGAGTTTGCGCGCCACAGCCTCGGAGAGTACCCCCTGCCGGTGCAGCAGCAAAAAGGCCTCCGCCATCGTTGAAGGCACCGCCGGGGAGTCGGCAAGGATGCTGGTGGCAATATCAATGCTGATCTGCACAGCGCGTTGCAGGTTCAGAATGAGAATGTCCTGGAGGTCAAAATCCTCTGCGAGTTGCTGCGCATTTGCCGGGGTTTTCTGACGGATGCGCTCCATGCAGCGCTGGAGTGAAACAAGCTTTGTCTTGATGACATCCGTATCCATCAGAACCCCCGTTCCAGACTTTTTTCAATGATTCTTTGGCGCAGCGGCTCCATGTCCGCCTGATCAAAAAGCATGCGCTTGAGCAGCATGGCATGGGCGGTGTCTGAACGCTTGAGGGCCAGGGTGCCTGTGGTCAGCACCTGACGTAAAATCAGCCCCCAGGCAGTGGACAGGTCAACAAGGTCAACCTCGCGCTTCACGACAAGGCTAAGCTCTGCCATGAGTTCAAGCCGCGCCTCGGGCGAGAGTTGAGATGCCGCAAGTACAGCCACGTCCACATCGCTGTCGGGCCGCAGAGCGTCACGGGCTGCGGAGCCGAACACGAACGCCAGCTGAATTTCAGGATGGAGCGCAAGCGTTCTTGCTACTTGTTGGATGAGAGCGGTTGTCATGCTGCGTTCCAGTATTGCGGTGGTTGCTGCAACATAACAATCAATATGCGGGATGACCAGTCTGGCAAAGAAGCGAACAATTCATGGTAGTTGAATAATTATCAGGGGTGGGGCTTAACTACGTTGGTAACTAATTATGCTAACCAGTACGCTTGTATATAATTTAGCGTATTTCAGGGGTAGAGTATAGACATTGCGAAATAAATTTGTTGTGGTGCCAACATCTGCGCACAAAAGTAGTCCAAGGCATAGGTGAACCATGTACCTCTCAGACATCAGAATATGGAACTTTAGAAAATTTGGTCAATCCGAAAAAGAGGGAGTGACTCTTCCCGGAGTTCACATCCCATTTAATGAAAAATTGAATGTTCTCATTGGTGAAAATGACGCCGGAAAATCTGCTATAGTTGATTCCATCCGGTTAGTCCTTGGAACACAAAGTCGAGAATGGTTTTATATCGATGAAAGTGATTTTCACTTTGATGGAGTCCATCGCGCAGACTCTTTCAAAATTGAATGTTGTTTTAAGGGATTCACAGTCCGAGAGGCTGCGAATTTTTTAGAATGGATAGATATCATAGAGAGTAATGGGGAACCAGAATATTCACTCACAGTCACCTATTCTGCTCAATATACTCCCGAGAAGATACTAAGGGAGTTGAGGGCTGGATCAGATATAGAGGGCGCTTCACTCCCCCTTGCAGCTCAAGACTTACTGAGAGTGATTTATCTCAAGCCATTGCGCGATGCAGAAAATGAACTAACGCCAGGACGTAATTCTAGGTTAGCCCAAATTCTTAAAGCTCATCCTGCATTTCATAAGAATGTTGGTGAAAATCATGCGCTAGAAACAATAGTAGGTGAGGCTAATAAAAAAGTAGAGGAGCACTTTACAGAAGCTGGCGATGAGAAGGCTGCTAAACTTCTAGCGACAATTAATAGTCATCTTTCAAGCTTTTTTTCTCCTAATGATAAGCACGAATCAAATATAACGATTTCTGGCAGTGCGCTGCACGACATTTTGCAAAGACTAAGCCTAGTTTATGGGAACGAGCCTCCTGGTCTTGGCTCTCTCAATTTATTGTACATGGCAGCGGAGTTGCTGCTTCTTCAGGCAGGGGAAGATACAGGTTTACGGCTTACCATAATTGAGGAGCTTGAAGCTCATTTGCACCCACAAGCACAGCTTCGTTTAATAAAGTATCTTCAGTCCAGTATGCCAGGACAGCTAATCCTCACCACTCATAGTACGACATTGGCCTCAAGCCTCAAGCTTGAAAGTTTAATCATTTGCAAGGATGGCGAGGCCTTTCCAATGGGGCCGGCGTATACCAATCTTGAGCCCAAGCATTACGACTATCTGGAGCGTTTTCTTGATGCCACAAAGGCAAATCTTTTTTTTGCTAAAGCCGTGGTAATGGTTGAAGGGGATGCTGAAAACATACTGCTACCTACAATTGCAGAGTGCCTCGGTCGACCATTATATCAATATGGTGTGTCTATTGTGAACGTCGGGAGTACCGCATTTTTACATTATGCAAAGGTTTTTTCTCGGAAAGACGGTCAAAAAATGGGTATTAAAGCTGCTATTATAACGGATTTAGATGTTAAACCGGAGGAGGAACAAAAAGGCAAACAACTGACGGAAATCGAAGATGAAAAAAAGGAGGCTCATAAAGCCATTGTCAAGCGATATGCAGCGGATGGCGTTGAGACTTTTGTTTCTCATAATTGGACTTTGGAGTATGAGATTTCTCTATCTAGCTTTGCATTTCAATTTTTGAAGTGTGTTTTTGAATCAGAAAAAATTCAAAATGCTAAGACTGGTGAGCCTAAGTCATGGGTGTATAAAAAGTGTTTAAAAGAAAGTGCAGAGCGCTGGAAGAAATGGAATGGAGATGGAAAAAGCAAAGAATATATCGCTGATAAAATTTACAGGGGGATTATGCTTAGGCGTGACGATCCAACGAAGAATAAAATATCCAAAGCGATAGTCGCGCAGTGTTTTTCTAGCGTTCTCGATGGATGGCACAACAAGGACTCTAAAAAGCTTCGTGCTCGTCTCCTTTGCCCCGAGTTAAAATATCTTTCAGATGCTATCGCTTATGTGACCGAACCCATAGAAGAGCTAGAAAATGATTAATATATCTGATTCGGATATCGCGTATGCTGAGGGGATGTTACTTCCACCGGGGTGTATCTTTGATGACGAGCGGCGAACCTTCATAAGAGAGTTGAGTTCTTGTGACGTGCTAGCTTGCCCGGGAAGTGGAAAAACCACTGCCTTGCTCGCTAAGCTTTTGATCTTATCAAAAAAGATGCCTTTTTCTGGCGGCGGGGGAATATGTGTTCTGACCCACACAAATGTCGCTATTGATGAAATCAAGAAAAGGCTGGGTATAGACGCGAGAACTCTTATTAACTATCCAAACTTTTTTGGTACAATTCAATCCTTTGTTGATCGTTTTTTAACTATCCCTAAATTCATTGAAGAATACGGTGGTCGTCCGTGTGTTATTGACACGGACAGGTGGGTGAATAGCCTTTCAAGGGAATGCGGTAAATCTTCAGCTTCGCCCTGGATAAGTATCCAGGTAAAAAATAACCCAACTTGCAATAGCTCAAATGATTTATTGCGAAAAATTATTCTTGACCCAAATACGCTGGATTTTGATCTTTCTAATATACGATTGAAAGACCCCAACACTCAGACCCACAAAGCCATTACAGCTTGTTGCAAAAAAGTGTTATCAAAGGGAATAATAAGTTTTGAACAAGCTTTTGCGTTGGCAGAAAAATATTTAAATGACCACCCTACGCTTAGCAGATTGATCGCAAGTCGCTATCGCTTTGTATTAATTGACGAGATGCAAGACACCGACTCCCGCCAAATAGAAGTTTTAGATGCACTGTTTTCTGAACCCTCCCTTGTTATTCAAAGAGTCGGCGACCCTAACCAAGCTATTTTTTCTGTGTCAAAAGATGGTGACATGGAATGGGTGCCGAGGGAACCAAGGTTGAATTTTTCTACATCTATGCGCTTTGGAGAGGCTCTGGCAGTAGCCATCGACCCTATCCGCATAGACACAAAGATAACTCTTGCCGGGAATTCGAAGATCAAATCTCACCCTCCATACATGCTTACATATGATGATAGTTGTATGGGCGGCGCTATCGAAGCGTTTGGGGTGTTGATCCAGCGCCTTGGGTTGGATTCAGACCCAACAACGCCAAGAATTTTTAAAGCTGTTGGGTGGATTGGACAGGAAAAGGACACCCCCTGTATCCCCAAGTACTGGCCCCTGTACCGATCAAAACTTAAACTTACCCCTCGCTTTCCCAATTTTATTTCTTACGTTGCTGCGTATAACGCATTAGCAAGCTGTGCTCATTCTCCTAGCACATTCAAGAGTTATATGATGGAGGGGCTTGTGGGATTTGCTAAATGGTTGCCCGATGAAGTTGTTGGAAGGCTGCCTTTGACGGCAAGAAGGCTTGAGCGATTGTTAGAGAAGGATTATCCGGAAGACCTCTGTTTGATTCGGAAAAAGATAACAGCATGGCTCAATCAACTTGTTGCAGGCGATGAAGTTGCTGCCGTTCATGCAGATATAGTTGACTTTTTTAGCACAAGTACCGTTTTTGCTACATATGCGGTTGCCGCCAGTAAATTTCTGGTTGATGAAAACATTGATTCAACGTGTGTTCAAGATGAAGCCTGTAACAGGATGTGCTGTTCTGAGCAGTTAAATGTCGAGATTGGAACAGTTCATTCCGTTAAGGGGGAAACACATACAGGAACGTTATTTCTTGAAAGTAAATATCAAAAAAAACACGATTCAGAATATTTGATGCCGCTGCTCAAAGGAGAAGGACTGAAGAAACCTATAGGAGTACATCTTAAATCTTGCATCAAAATTGCACATGTAGCCATGAGTCGGCCAACACATTTATTTGCAATGGCTTGCCACATAAATAGGATCGCAGAGCATGCAAATGATTTGAAGCAGCGGGGGTGGGAGCTTGTCAGTGTTAAGAGCCTACTGGAAGGAGACGCTTAGTAAGGTCTTTTGGTTTGCTAAGTTTATGAGACCTGAATACAAGTATTCCGTCTATAATAAAAGGCCGCAGCCAAATAAAAAGAGCTGAAGCCCGCAAAGGTTTCAGCTCTTTTCTAATCACGTACAAGAAACTGGCGGAGGGGGAGGGATTTGAACCCCCGGAAGGCTCACACCTTCAACGGTTTTCAAGACCGCCGCGATCAACCGCTCTGCCACCCCTCCGCAGGGGTGTTTTCTCCGGCTTTATGCAGAGGCGGCCAAAATGCCGCGTACAAGGCGGGAGAAAATGTCGACGGCGCGATTACCCTGTGTGAAGGCAATAGCGCCGCCGAAAAAATGTGTCGCTACGCCACTTACTTAATGGCGTCTTTCAGGCCCTTGCCGGGCGTGAACTTGGCAACCTTGCTGGCAGGAATGGTGATTTCCTTGCCGGTGCGGGGGTTGCGACCCTTGCGGGCGGCGCGCTCAACCACCTTGAAGCTGCCGAAACCGGTGAAGGTCACGGATTCGCCAGAGGCCAGGGCTTCGCGCAGCGAGGCCACCACGGCGTCAAGAGCTTCTTCGGCTTTGGCCTTGGTGGGCAGGCCAGCTTTGGCATGGATCTTTTCTACGAGCTCAGCTTTGGTCATGATGCTACTCCATAAAGGATTTCGGTTATTCCCTGCAAGCCGGACCGGGTCGACAAGCCAGAAGTCTGGTGCCGGGGCCCGATTCGCCGCACTCAAAAGAAACAGCCGCAAAAAAGCCGCCAAGGCTTTTTCACGTCATGGGGGAATCGTAAGCAAAACCGCTTCTGCTGCGGTCAGAACTTTTGTTTCCTTACGTCAGGGGCGGTTTCCTGTCAACGAAAAAGCGCAGAATCCCGCGTCTGCTCTAGCTTTTCACGAAATACCGTTTGGGCAAACAGGCTCGATGCAAGAGTCTGCCCCTTACTGGAAGTTTTTTATCTGCCCGAAATATAATGATTAAAAAATACTGTTATAGATCAACCAGGCATACTTCGTCATCGCCGAGGTTTCGGCCCAGAAAAAGGCTGCCCGTCCGGGCAAAGCGGGCGGCATTGTCAGTGGTCAAAAAACGGTAGTGCGCGCCGCTATCCGCAGGTCGCAGCAGGTTGGTGGCCCGCAGTTCGTCAGCCACGCACTGTGCCGTGGTTGCGGCAGAATCCACTATGCGCACCTGCGGCCCCACCACGTTTTGCAGTGCCTCCTGCAACAGTGGAAAGTGCGTGCAGCCAAGCAGCAGGGTATCTGGTTCCAGATCGCCTCCGGGGGCGGCTCCCTCAAAGGGAAAGATGTCAGCCAAATAGCGTTTTGCAACGCCTTCCACAATGGGGCCGTTCATCCAGCCTTCTTCGGCAAGGGGCACAAAGAGGGTGCAGGCGCGCCCGGTCACAACGGCGTCAGGCCGGATGCGGGCAATGGCCTTCTGGTATGCGCCGCCGGAGATGGTGGCCTCTGTCGCCACTACAACTATATGACCGTTGGCGCTGGCTGCGGCAGCCGCCTGCGCACCGGGATCCACCACGCCCATGACCGGCAGCGGGGCAAACTGCTCCCGCACTGCGGAAAGCGCCGCAGAGGTTGCCGTGTTGCAGGCAATCACAAGCATTTTGACGCCCATGTCCACCAGCTTTTGAGCGGCCTTGAGCGTATAGCGCGTGATGGTGTCGCGCCCCTTGGTGCCGTAGGGCAGACGGGCGGTGTCGCCAAGATAGAGCAGATCTTCGCCGGGCAGACATTCTGCCAGGGCCTTGAAAACCGTGAGGCCGCCCATGCCGGAATCAAAAAGACCAATGGGCAACCGGGAAGAATCATTCATTGCAATTTCCTTTACAGTGCCGCGCGCGATACTGCAAAACGCGCGCCTTGGGGGCTTTGCTGCCTGCCCAGAACAGGCGAAGCGCCCCCGGCGCTGCCCTGCGGCAGGTCGAAAGCGCTCCGGCCAGAAAAACTCGGGCGGCAGCGGCGCTAGAAACCTTGGCCCAAATAGCGCACGGCTGTAAAGAGCAAAACTGCGGTCAGAAGGGCCTTCAAGGCAATGGAAGGCACAAACTTCTGGCAACGCGCCCCGGCATACATGCCGCACATGCCGCCAAGGCCCACCAGAACGCCCATGCGCCAGTCGGGCGCAACGGCCATATCCGGATAAAAGGGCGCGAGCAGAGCGTAAAACGACACGCCCGCCACGGAAGTTATAAAGGTGGCAAAAAGCGTGGACCCGGCAACAACATAGACAGGCAGCCCGAAAAACGAAACCAGAAACGGCGCCATGATGGCCCCGCCGCCGATGCCGTAGATGCCGCCCACAAGGCCCACCACAAGGCTCAGCAGTATAAGCGCGCGGGTGGCGACAACATATTTGGTTTCCTGAAACACAAAGGCCACTTCCTTCATGTTCCAGTAGAGTACATGGCAGCACATGAGCCTGCCGTTTTTGTCTTCGCAGGTGGGCATGTTCTCCTTCTTTTCCTTGCGCGACCACAGCGAGGCCCTGCCTTGCCATGTGGTCATGGCCATGCGCCCGCCAATGTACAGCAGCACAAGACCTGCAAAGATTTTAAAGCTCTGGGGATTGGGCAGCAGATTGATGCGCACGATGGCCCCTATAAACACGCCCGGCAATGTACCCAGGGCAATGGTAAAGGCCAGCGGCCACACAAGCCGCCCCTCGTGCCAGTAGCGCCATACGCCCGAGGGACAGGCCAGCACGTTAAAGAACTGGTTGGTGGCGCTGACGCTGGGGTTGGTGTAGCCCAGAACGCTCATCTGAAACGGCAGCAGCAAAAATGCGCCCGAGATGCCACCCATGGATGTGAAAAAAGAAATGCCCAGAGCCACCGCAAAGGGAACAAACGGGTTGCATTCAATGCCTGCAGTTGGAAAATACATGCTGGCCTCCTGCGAAGATTGCGTGATAACTATGAAGAAATATTAAAAATTTTCTTTGAACGTAAAGTTTTAATGTTCACGGTTTCTATAATAAGCGTGAACATTAAAATTGTCACGTCATTCCGCAAAAGGTTTGCCGCCGCCGTATGCGGGCGCGCTGATTTTTCCTGCGACGCCGGGCCATCATGTCATCCTGCGCGTTGCCTGCGCACCGGCAAAAAGGTATGATGTGTCTTTCAAAGCCACCAGCCGCCAATCTCCCCACGGCAACAACAAGCAGAGGATGCACCATGCTGGCCATTCTGGACTACAAGGCAGGCAATCAGACGAGCGTGCGCCGCGCCCTTGAACATTTGGGTATACCTTGCGCCATCACGGCGGACCCCGCAACACTGGAACGCGCCCACGGCATCATTTTTCCCGGTGTGGGCGCTGCCGGGCAGGCCATGCGTGCCCTGCACCCCACGGGCCTTGACGTGCTGCTGCGCGAGGCAGTCAAGCGCGGTCAGCCCCTGCTGGGCATCTGTCTGGGCTGCCAGATTCTGCTTGACCGCAGTGAAGAGAACGACACCACAACTCTTGGCATCGTGCCGGGCCTGTGCCGCCGTTTTGAAGACAACATGCGCGAAGAGGACGGCACCCCCGCGCCCATCCCGCACATGGGCTGGAACAGCCTGAAAGTTTCCGCTCCCTGCCCGCTGCTCGCGGGCGTTGCCCCCACAGCGGAATTCTATTTTGTGCATAGCTATTATGTGGAGCCGGACCCCACCTTTGTGATCGCCACCACCACATACGGCAAGGAATTCTGCTCCGTATACGGGCGCGACGGCCTGTGGGCCACCCAGTTCCACCCCGAAAAAAGCGGGCGTCCGGGGCTGACAATTCTGCGCAACTTCTACGACTACTGCGAGGCGCGTCATGCTCAGTAAGCGAGTGATTCCCTGCCTGGATGTGCGCAACGGGCGGCTGACCAAGGGCGTCAAATTTGTAGGTAACGAAGACATCGGCGATCCTGTTGAAACCGCGCGGCGGTATTATGAGGAAGGCGCGGACGAAATCGTGTTCTACGACATCACGGCTTCCGCTGAGGCGCGCGGCATCTTTATTGATGTAGTGGAGCACGTGGCGGAGCAGATTTTCATCCCCTTTTCTGTTGGCGGCGGCATTTCCAGCGTGGCAGACATGCGCGCGGTGCTGCTGGCCGGGGCGGAAAAGGTTTCGGTAAATTCGGCGGCGGTCAAGGATCCGCACATCATCAGCGATGGCGCGGATGCTTTTGGCTCCCAGGCTATCGTGGTGGGTATGGACGTGCTGGCTGTTCCGGTAAGCGCAGAAATCCCCTCCGGCTACGAAATCGTCATCCACGGCGGCCGCAAGCGCATGGGGCTGGACGCCATTGCCTGGGCGCGCCGTTGTCAGGAGCTGGGCGCTGGCGAACTCTGCGTCAATTCCATTGATGCGGACGGAACCAAGGATGGCTACGAACTCAAGCTCACCCGCGCCATAGTCGATGCCGTGTCCATCCCCGTGATCGCTTCCGGCGGTGCGGGCGAGCCGCGCCACATGCTCGAGGCTGTAACCGAGGGCGGGGCCTCCGCTGCGCTGATCGCGTCCATCGTGCACTACGGTCAGTATTCCATCCGGCAGTGCAAGGACTACATGGCCGGGCACGGGGCCAAGGTGCGCATGACCTGGTAGGCTCTGCCCCATGGTTTGTGCGGCCTTTTGTCGCATCAAAAGACGAAGATATGGGTAAAAATTCTTTCCACGTGGATCAGGTTCCAGCTGCGCTTGCTGCTGTGCTGCGCGATCTGCCCCGCGTGGCGGTGGCTTTTTCCGGCGGGCTGGACAGCCGTTTTTTATGCCATGCGGCTCTGTTATGCGGTTGCAACGTGCTGGCCGTGCATGTTTATGGCCCGCACATCCCCCCGCAGGAAAGCGCCGGGGCTGCCGCCTGGGCGCGTGAGCGCGGCCTGAAACTGCACACGGCGCGGTTTGATCCTCTTGCCCTGGCGGAGGTGGAGACCAACAGCCCCCAGCGCTGCTATGGATGCAAGACTGGGCTTGTGGCTCTGTTGCGTGGCGAGCTTGCCCCCATGGCGGAAGCTCATAACCGCGTGCTCTGCGATGGCACCAATGCGGATGATTTGCAGGCTTACAGACCGGGACTGCGCGCGCTTGAAGAGGGCCGCGTGCGTTCGCCCCTGGCCGAAGCCGGGCTGACCAAGGCGCAAGTGCGCGAGGCCGCCCGCGCCACTGGTCTGGACAGGCCGTGGCAGCGCGCACGGCCCTGTCTGCTGACGCGGCTGGCCTATGGCATGCGGCCCGAGGCCGACACGCTGGCGCATCTGGCAGCGGCGGAGGCCGACCTTGCGGCATTGGGAGCAACCGGCCCCGCACAAGGTGAGGCCCTAGGTGCCGCGTTGGAAGAGGGCCGTGGAGGCGCGCTGGGGGATTTTCGTCTGAGGCTCACGCCGGAGCCTGTGTTGCAGGCTGAAAAACTGTCGGAAGACCTGCTCCCGGAATTGCAGTGCATCCTGATCCGTCACGGTTTCTGGCCTTGCAAGCTGGAGGCAGGCGGCAATATCAGCGGCTTTTACGATGCGGGCAACAGCAGCGGAAGCCGCTAGGCAGGGCAAATATTTTCCGCCTGCAATCAGTGTTTTCGGCCCGGAATGTGGCTCGGGGCTGGACTTTGCCGATCAAAGAGCATATGAATACCCACTTATATTAACGGGGCTTGCCCCTGGAGGGAATCATGGCACATAAGAAAATTGAGCGTAAGAAAGAACTGGATCGCCGCCGTAAGCGCCGTGAAGAGCGTCTGAAGCAGCGCGTGCGCGAAGCCAAGGCTGCCAAGGCCTAAGCTTCGAACACGGGAACCCGGCGTTCCGACGGCTGCGAATTGACGCGCCGTCACATATGGTGCTCGGCCCGGCTGCCTCCTGGCAGCCGCGCGGGGCGCAAACAAGCAGCAGCGGTCAGCGCGGCAGCATGCCGTGTCATGACCTTTTTAGTGTTACCATGCCTATCTACGAATATCAGTGCCCCAAGTGTCAGCATACGTTTGAGGAATGGGTCAAGGCATCGGAATCCCACGGGCAGGAGCCCTGCCCCAAGTGCGGTGAGCCTTCGCCCCGCATCATGTCGCACACTTCGTTCGTCCTTAAAGGCGGCGGCTGGTATGTGAGCGACTACGGCTACCGCAAGGGCGTTACGGAAGAAGGCGGCTCAACGGCCTCCTCCGGCACCTCCGGCGGTTCCTCTGCCCCCGCTTCCGGCGGTACGGCAGGCGAAAAGGCCTCCGCATCTGCATCCGATTCTGGAAACAGCGCCGCCAAGGCGGCCCCCGCCCCTACGCCAACCACAGGGTCCGCAGCGTCGGCACCCACCAAAGCCGCCAGCTCGGCTTCATGAGGCAGCCATGATTGATCGCTACACCCGTCAGGAAATGGGCCGTATCTGGACCCTTGAGAACCGCTATCAGGCATGGCTTGATGTGGAAGTTGCCGTTTGCCGGGCCTGGAGCGACATGGGCCGCATCCCCGCCGCCGCGGTGGAAAATATTCAGGCCAAGGCTTCCATTGATGTGGACCGCATCCTGGCTATCGAAGAAGTGACCCGTCACGACGTCATCGCCTTTTTGACATCGCTTGAAGAAAAGGTTGGCGCGGAAGACGCGCGCTACATCCATCTGGGCTGCACCTCCTCCGACATCGTGGATACGGCCAACGCCCTTCTGCTCATGCAGGCCGGGCGACTGATCCTCAAGGACATCCGCGCGCTCCTGGCCGCCATTGAAGGCCTGGCCCGCCGCCACAAAGGTGTGTTGTGCATGGGCCGCACCCACGGCATCCACGCGGAACCCACCAGCTTTGGGCTCAAGATGGCCGGATTCTACGCCGAGTTCGAGCGGCACCTTGCCCGGGTTGAAGCCGGGATTGAAAGCGTGCGCGTGGGCAAAATCTCCGGCGCGGTGGGCACCTATGCATTTTTGTCCCCCGAGCTTGAGCAGCGCGCCCTGAGCTATCTTGAGCTTGAGGTTGACCCGCACTCCACCCAGATCATTCAGCGTGACCGTTACGCCCACTTCTTCACCTCGCTTGCCGTGCTGGCTGGCGGCGTGGAACGCCTGTGCGTGGAACTGCGCCACCTGCAACGTACGGAAGTGCTCGAAGTGGAAGAAGGTTTTGCCAAGGGGCAGAAGGGTTCGTCGGCCATGCCGCACAAAAAGAACCCCATTTCGGCAGAAAATATGAGTGGTCTTTCGCGCCTTTTGCGCACCAACGCTCTTGCCTCGCTGGAGAATCAGGCTCTGTGGCACGAGCGCGACATCAGCCATTCCTCCGTGGAGCGGGTCATCATGCCCGATTCCACCATCCTTGCCGACTACGTGCTGACCCGCCTCACCAAGTTGCTTGAAGGGCTGGTGGTCAAGCCCGAGCGCATGCGTGAGAACATGGAACGCTCTTACGGCCTGTATTTTTCGCAGCGTGTGCTGACGGCCCTTATTGCCACCGGACTTCCGCGCCAGCAGGCGTATGAAGCCGTACAGCGCCTTGCCATGCAAAGCTGGGAAAGCCGCACTCCCTTCCCCGATCTGGTGCGCAACGATGCCGACATGAGCGGGCGGCTGGGCGCAGCTGCACTGGCCGAGCTTTTTGACCCTTCGTACTACCTGCAACACGAAGACGAAATTTTTGCCCGGGTGTTCAAGAACGCTGCTGCCAACAAGGCGTAAGGAGCTGTCATGCAAACTCTTTCTTCTGAAGAACTGCTGGCGCTCAAGCGCCGCCTTGCCCGTCTGCTGGTAGAAAAATCATACCGCGAGGGAGATTTTGTGCTGGCATCAGGCCGCAGAAGCGATTATTATTTTGATTGCCGCGTCACGGCGCTCCACGCCGAAGGATCGTGGCTTATTGGAACCCTGTTCAACCACATGCTCCGCGAGATGGATATCAAGGGTGTGGGCGGCATGACCATGGGCGCTGACCCGCTGGTTGCAGCCACCACGGTCATCTCGCACGAACAGGGCAGACCGTTGAACGGCCTTTTGGTCCGCAAGGAAGCCAAAGGGCATGGCACAGGGCAGTTTGTTGAAGGGCTGGGCAATTTCTGCGCGGGCGACCGCGTGGCCATGCTTGAAGACGTTGTTACCACCGGCGGTTCTCTGCTGAAGGCCTGCGATCGCATTGCTGACGCTGGCCTGTCCATTGTGGCGGTTTGCGCCATTCTGGATCGGGAGGAAGGTGGCCGGGAAAAGCTCCGTGAGGCGGGATATGACCTGCTTGCGCTCTTTACCCGTGCGGAATTGGTGGACCTTGCGCGTTAAGGTCCCCACCGACCCGCGCGCCTTGCCCCATGCGGCATTGGCGCAATGTCTGACGGAATCTGCGGACAAGTCTATTGTCAGGTCGCTGGTCAGGTGTCTGACCAATTGCCTTGTCAGATGCATGGCCTTGGGGCTGCTGATGGCCTTTGGCATTGGTTGTCCCCTTGCCGCTCCACATCTGGCGCAGGCCGAAGAATGGCAAGCCTCTCTGTATAATGAGGGGCTTCCTACGCATTTGGTGGCTGTGGACAAAAAGCGCCAGACCTTCATGTTTTTTGAGAAAAAAAGCCCCCTCAAGCTCAAATACACCTATCCCTGCACCACAGGCCAGTTGCCCGGCGACAAGCAGGCCCTTAACGATCTGCGCACGCCCGAAGGCATCTACTTTGTGGAATACAAGATTGCCAGCGGGCTGGATTTCAAGGAGTATGGCGGTATTGCCTATACCCTGAACTATCCCAACCCCGTGGATCGTCTGCGCGGCAAAACCGGCCACGGTATCTGGATTCACAGCAAGGGTTTTGGCATTGAACCGCTTTCCACACGTGGTTGCGTGGCCATCGGGCTTAAGGAAATTGACGAGGTCGGGCCGCAGCTGACGCCCGGTACGGCCGTGGTCCTGGCCGATAAGATGGACGAGACCGCCCAGCCCCGGCCCGATAGCAGCACCGCCAACGAGCTGCGCCGCCTGATGCAGAACTGGAGCAACGCCTGGGCCTCGCGATCCGTCAAGATGTTTGATTATTATAATCCCGATGCCTATTCCAAGGCCATGACGGAAAATTTCACGGCCTTCCGGCAGAACAAGGAGCGTCTGTTCAAGTCGCTCCAGTTCATCAAGATTTTTAATCGCAAGATTAATGTGCTGGAAGGGCCGGGGTATTGGGTGACATGGTCAGAGCAACTCTATACGGCATCCAATCTTTCCACTGAGGGTGTGCGCCGTTTGTACTGGCAGCGCGGCAATGACCAAAAATTCCGCATTGTTGGTATGGAATGGACGCCACGTGATCTGGGTATGCGCGCCGATTTTCAGAAGGGCCAGCTTGTGGCCGAAGCGCCTTTGCAGCAGGTCAGCGATGCTTCTTCCGAAGCGCCGCAGCGCCCCCGGCTGGATATGCCAGAAGCCGCGCCTGAAAAGGCGGAGGCAACGGCCCTTGCCGCGCCGCAACCCTCGCAGGACAAAGCCGCTACAGCCAAGGCTGGTCAGGGTGACAAGCTCATGGCGGCCAATGATCCTCTGGTGCCCCGCCGCAGCAGCGCAACACCCCCGGCAGAAGTGAACTGGGGTGCGCGCCCTGCAATGGAAGAAGCGGCCCGCAGCGAAGCGGAATCCGCCCCCAAGGGCACACCTGCCAAACCTGCCGATCAGGCGGTAAAGCCCGCTGAGGTCCAGCAAGCTGTTAACTTGCCTGCACCAACATCTGTTCAGGCTCCCATTGCTGCGCCAACACAGCCCAACGCTCCTGCGGCAGCGGCAGCACAGCAGCTGACCCTCACACCGGAAGTCCGCGCCGCTCTGGAAAAGGCTGTGCAGGCCTGGAATGCGGATTTTGCCGCGCGTTCGACCAACATCGCTTCTCTTTACGATCAAGCCAAGTACAACCGCGAAGCCGGAACTCCGCGCGGGTATTCCTATAATTCGACCATGCGCGAATTTGATCGCCGCTTTGCGGTGCCGTGGCTGCGCCTCATAAGTCGCAAGCCCAAGCTGGAGATCCAGGGTTCGCTGGCTGTGAGCCATTGCGATCAGCTTGTGGTGGCCCCCAACGGCATGGAGCAGGGGGTGCGTTCTTTCTGGTGGAGCCGGGACGACAGGGGAGATTTTCGCATTGTTGCCTCGCAGTTCAAGCCAGAAGAGCTTGGCCTTGCAGCGGATTATCTGGATCAGGTCAGCGACGACGCCAGCGCTATGGTTGAAAAATGGCGCAAGGCCTGGGAGGCTGGACATCTGGACGAGTACATTGAATACTATGCGGACGATGCCATCCAGCAGGGACGTTGGGGGGCAAAGAATATTCAGAAGCAGAAGGAATTGCTCTGGCAGCGAGTGCAGCCCACTCTGGTTCAGATCACGGGCCTGCGGCTGGTGGCTGACAAGCAGGGCCTGCGCGCCGACATGAATCAGGTCTACGCAGACAGCTCCGGCCACACTGACCGGGGCACCAAGACCCTTTTGCTGCGCTTTGACGGCAAGGGCTGGCGAATCGCCCGCGAAGACTGGGCACCTCTTGGCGCGCCAGTTGCGCCCATTGGAGAGGCTGGTCAATAGGGGCTTCTGCCTTTTGCCTCATTGGGTAATGCAAAGGTTGGTAAAACAGTCTGCCCGATTTAATGGCGAGGTATCATAACAAGGTGTTGTGTGCGGCCATCCCGAAAATTCAAACGCCAAAGTTCGTGAGGACCGTTTGAAGTACCGCGAAAATCTCAGCATAATCCTGATGCGGGATAACGGCCCCAGGCGTAGCTATCGAGTGCGCAGGGGGCGGTTTGTGGCGGCCCTTGGGGTTATGGCCTGCCTACCCCTTGCGTGCGCTGTTCTGGGATGGCTGTGCTGGACTTTGTGGCAGCAGAACGTGCAGTTGCGGGACAATGTGCTGCGTTTTGAAAGTGATTCGCAGACGGCGCAGGCCAACGCGGAGCGGCTTGAACACCTCGAAGAACTGTTGCGCGAAGAAAATATTCCAGGCCGGGAGATCGTGCTGCGCAGACTCAGCACAGGCGGCGCCGCTGCGGAAGCACCCGGTGAAGGCCCCGCAATTACTGGCGGGACTATGGCTGAAAAACCTCAGGGAGGGGCCAGCGATGCGGCCCGCGTCACCGAAGGGCCGGGGCATGAGGACTTTCCCTCCATTGACCTTGATTACGTTAAGGTGGGGAATGTGCAAGTGCGTGAAATACGGGGCGGCAAGCTGCGTATTGCACTGGATCTGCGCAATGCCGACAATCAGAAGATACTTTCTGGTGTAGTCAGCGGCACTTTGCTGACAGCCGATGGCAAAAAATATTCCCTGCGCTTTGAGCCCGAAGATGTGGGCAGTTTTCGTATCAGCCGATTCAAGCGTGCGGTCATGGTTGCTTCTGCCGAGCACCCCATGAGCCTCACCAACGCCCAGGTCATTCTTGAAGTGCGCAGCCAGGAAAATGGCGTTGTATTTCGCAATATCTACGCAGTTGAGCATTAAAGTGATTTTCACCATCCGTTGTTGATGCGCCCTGAGCAACGGGTGCTGCTAACGGGCCTCTGACCAGGAAAAAGCGGGCCGGGGCCTTGTCATTGCGAGGCTTTTGTGGCTGAAAGTTCCACCCTGTTGTGCTATTTTGCCACCATCCCCGAGGCCTGGCCCTGGATGCGGCAGACAGAAGACGGCAACGGCGCTCTAGGCCGTGTGCAATTTGTGCTGGCCTCGCAAGCCTCCCACTCTTTTCCCTCGTTTCCCTCTCCGGCAGAAACTTCCAGTGCATGGCTTGTGGTTTTTGATGAAGCCCCTGCGGGTTTCAGTACCACAGTGCCTCGTGAACGGCGTATCCTCTTTGTCACTGAACCGCCTGAAATCAAAAAATATCCCCGATCCTACCTCGGTCAGTTTGGCACGGTGGTGTCGCCCTATGACTTACGTGGTGTCGAGCGCCGCAGCATGGTCATCAGCAACCCCTGTCTGAGCTGGCACTACGGCGTCGAGCGTTCATCTGGAAAAAATATAAGCAAATTCAGCAATATTAATGAATTGCGCACATTCCCCATGCCTGAAAAACCAGGCCTTGTTTCCGTAGTCTGTTCCAGCAAGACGGCAACGTCGGCACAGCGTGCGCGACTTGCTCTCGTACGCATGCTCAAAGAAAGACTGGGGGATGCGTTGCATGTGTACGGGCGCGAGTTTAATCCCGTGGACGACAAAATGTCGGCCATTGCGCCCTACAAGTATCATGTGGTGCTTGAAAACAACTATCTGGACAACTTCTGGACAGAAAAACTGTCCGATGCCTGGCTCGGCTGGGCGCTGCCGCTCTATCTTGGAGCACCCAACCTTGGCGCTGTTTGCCCCGCACCCGGATTTGTGCCCTTGCCGCTCGGCGATCTGGAAGCCTGTGCGCAGAGTATTCTGTCTGCCATCAAGAGCCGTTTGTGGGAGGCCCGGCAAGCAGAGCTTGCCCTGTGCCGCAACTGGATGATGGAAACCACCAATGTTTTTGCCCGCGCAGCCCGGATGATGGAAACAGCGCCAGAGTATTGCCAGAGGCAGCCTGCGCTCGGCAGGCCGGAACCCATATTTGGCTCTGGGCGCGATGATGTGGCCGCCATATACAGGCAGGTGAGGGGGGGAGGCAAGTGAGTTCGTCCTTGCCAGAAATCACTGTGGCCATGCCCGCCCATAATGCCGCCGCCCACCTGCTTGAAGCGATTGATTCCGTACTTGCCCAGAGCTTTGAAGACTTTGAGCTTCTGGTGGTGGACGATGGCTCCACAGACAACACACTTGCCCTCGCGAAGTCCATTGACGACAAAAGGGTTCGCGTCGAGCGCCTGCCTGCAAACAAAGGGCGGGCCACAGCGCGCAATATGGCCATGGGCCGTGCGCGCGGCAGATATCTGGCCTGGATGGATGCGGACGATATAGCCATGCCCCGCAGGCTTCAGGCCCAGCATGCCTGCCTTGAGGCCCAACCCGATATCCACATCTGCGGAGCGGGCATCCAGTACTTTGGGCAGTCCTGCGCGCTTGAACTCTTTCCAGAACAGCCGAACGCCGCCCGCGCAGCCTCGCTCTTTGGGGTGCCCGTGCCCAACTGTTGCGTCATGGTGCGGCTGGACGCGGTGCGCGCCTTTGGCTTACGCTATGACGCCAGCCTGGCAAGGGCAGAAGACATGGCCTTTTGGGCCGATGCCCTGCTCAATGCCGGATTGCAGGCGGTCAATTTGCAAGAGCCGCTGCTGCACTATCGTTATGCGCCAGCAGCCCATGCCCGCCAGTGGCACATGCGCGCACTGCTTGGGCATGTGTTTCCTCCGCTGGGTATCCGGGCGACAGGAACACAGGCGGCACTGCACGCAGGGCTGATCTATGGCGGGCCAACAGAGCCGGAAGCTGCGCTGCGCTGGCTTGATACTCTCTGGCAGGCCTGGACTGACCGTTATGGACATGATGAACATATGCAACGGCACATGCTCGTTTTTATGGCGCGCATTTTGCGCGAAGCCTCGGCAGATGCAGCACAGGCGGATCAGACAGGCAGGCTTTTGCGTACACTTTCGCTCGCGGCGCTGGCAGAAAATATCTAACGCTTACGCCCTGGCCCTGCGCTTTTGGGCCGCCCGCGCTTTTTTACAGTCAGGAGGTTCCCATGCACGATTTTACGTACTACACACCCACCAGGGTTGTTTTCGGCAAAAATACAGAGCAGCAGACCGGCGCACTCGTCAAAGCCTGCAAATGCAGCAAGGTGCTTATACACTTTGGCGGGCAGAGCGCCCTGCGTTCGGGCCTTGTGGACAAGATAAAAACGTCCCTTCAGGCTGAAGGACTGTCCTTTGTCACTCTTGGCGGCGTAGTGCCCAACCCCCGGCTTTCGCTGATCCGCGAGGGCATTGAACTGGCGCGCAAAGAAGGGGTGGATTTTGTGCTGGCAGTGGGAGGCGGCAGCGTCATTGATTCGGCCAAGGCTATCGCCTACGGCGCTGCCAACGAGGGAGACGTGTGGGATTATTACATGGGCAAGCGCAAGCCGGATGCCTGCCTGCCCATTGGCTGCGTGGTGACCATCGCCGCCGCAGGCAGCGAGATGAGCAGTTCAACCGTTGTGACCAACGAGGAAAACGGCTTCAAACGCAGCTTCAAGACAGATATGGCCCGTCCGGCCTTTGCCGTCATGAATCCTGAGCTGACCATGTCGCTGCCGCCCTTTCAGACGGCCTGCGGCTGCGTGGATATTCTCATGCACACCATGGAACGCTACTTCGGGCATGGCTCGAATATGGACATTACGGACAGCATCAGCGAGGGACTCATGCGTGTGGTCATGCACCATGCCGCCGTGCTGCGTGATGATCCGGCCAATTATGACTCCAGAGCCGAAGTCATGTGGGCCGGCAGCCTTTCGCACAACGGCCTGACCGGCTGCGGCTCTGACGGCGGCGATTGGGCCACGCACATGATTGAACACGAGCTGAGCGGCATGTTTGACGTGGCTCACGGAGCGGGGCTGTCTGCCATATGGGGTAGCTGGGCGCGCCATGTGCTGCCCCTGCGGCCTGACCGCTTTGCCCTGTTTGCAGAACGGGTCATGGGCGTTGCCCCGGCGGAAACGGAAACTATCACGGGATTGCAGGGCATTGAGGCCATGGAGCGGTTTTTCCGCTCGCTGCACATGCCCACCTCGCTGAAAGAGCTGAATCTCGCGCCTACTGATGCGCAGATTGCCGAAATGGCCGAGAAGGCCCTTGTGGGCAAAACCCACATCGGCAGCGTAAAAAAACTGCTGCCGCCCGATATCGTCGCCATTTTTGCTGCCTCGCGGTAGGAGAGACTGACGGATATAGCATTGTTGGCCCGTTTCAGGCCGGGGTAACCAGACGGCCCCTTCTGAAACGGGCTTTTTCCGGTCTTGTGCCGGAGACATTGAAGCGGCCTGCGGGCTGTACAAAGCGATATCAGGAGCCAGCCATGCACGATGCATTTGAAGGCCGCATTGACGTGAGGTTTCCGCGCGCGGTTGTCACAGGCGTAACCGGCAACTGGGCCTTTGCCGCAGGCACGGTGCTGCTGGCTCTCAGGCGGCATAATCCGGGGATGGAGGCAGACATCATCGTTTTTTGCGATGATTCTCTGCTGGAAACCGATGCCGCGATACTGCAAAGCCTTGGTGCGCAGCTTGTGCCCTTTACGCCTGTTCCCGCAGAGCTGACAGCTGAGGCGCTGGAGGTCTTTTCGCCGCTCAGCCTTGCGAAGTTTGACTGCTTTGACCTGCTGCAACGCTATACGTCTGTTGTATGGCTTGATGCGGACGTACTGGTTCAGGATAGCCTGGAGGGCCTGTTTGATTGCGGCCCTCTGGGGCTGGCGCTGGAAGACCCGGAATTTTCCGACCCCCCGGGGGCCAAACCCGCGCAGATCAATCTGCACGAACCTATTGAGGGGTTTGACGGAGTCGCTGACAACCTGAATTCGGGCGTCATTGTATTCCGCAATGATTTGCCTGCGCCGGAGGCTCTGCGTCAGGGCTGCCTGGAATTTGTGTGCCGTCACGGCGCAAAGTTGCGCTACCCGGATCAGGCGGCTTTTAACCTGCTGGCGCAGATGCTGCTGCGGCAGTATCCACAGAGCGTTTTTCAACTACCGCAGGGCTTCAACGCGCATCCTCGTAATCCGGCGGCTGCCTTTGCGCCAGTGGTGCATGCCTTTGGAGCATACAAGTTGTGGAATGACGGCCTCACCGCCACCTGTTTTCCTGAATGGCAGCGGGACTATGCCCGTTGGCAACGTCTTGGCGGCAGCCCCTATGCGGGACCAGTTGAAAATGCGGAATTTCTGGCAGGCGGCGCATTTTCGTTGCTTGGCGGGTTGTGCGGCACCATTGAAAAAGCCGAGGCCGCCATTGCCGAATTGCAGCAAAAGCTGGAAATGGAAACCAGGGTTCGGGCCAGACTCGAGGCGGTGGTCAGCAGGCTCGGGTGAGAGATGTAACATACCTGCTACTGTCAGTGGGTTGCACCAGCCGTTTGTAAAATGAGCGGATTTGCCATGAGGGTAAGAATTTGCCGTGCCGATAATGCACGGCGCGTAAGCGCGTGCATCAAAAAATGGCAGGAGTGGCGAGAAAACATTTCATGCAGGGCGGCTGTAGAGCCGTAACCGCCCCATGCCAATCCTCTGATCATAGAATTATGCGTGAGCAGGGTTCTCCTTCGAATAAGAGTTTCGCAATCTTGCGAAACGCGGGCTGAAAATCTTTCCACAACATCGTGGTGACATCCTGAGGATTAATAACACCCAATTCAAAGCGCACAGATATGGATCGCGGCAAAGAAGAAATTTTTAAATCCATGGCCTTTATGGTAACTATCATATATCGTTGTGGATCTTTTTCATTAAAAAGTGAAGTCTGTGCGGTATGTAAATACAGGTATACTATATAACGCGCATTGTTGGCCTTGGCCAATTCATTGACTTTGTACCACTGCTCGTGTCGATCTGTGATAATGGCCTGCTTCGCAAAGGGGGTAAAGGCTTCCTGGAACATTTTCGCTAACTGAACTTCAATATCCGGATATCGTGTGCTATCTACAGGCATGCCGTAGCCTTCTCTTCGGTCATCGCCATGAAGTATTCCACTATCCGGTACAATATATACAGTTTCCCCGCGCTCCATAGTTCCGAATTCAGGCGGACCAAAATCTGTCAGTCGTTTTGTGCAACCGCATAATGCCATTAATATTAATAAAATAACATATAAATATCGCATACATGTCCTCACAAAAAAAGAACCCAGGCGTATCATGGTGAATGCAGTGGAAGTATTGAGGCTTCAATGGAATCACAAGGTGCGCAAAAACGCTATCTGTAAGAACCATGCCAACGGAAAGCGGTCTGGGGGAGATTAAAAAAAGCGGCCAGCTTTTTACAGCTAACCGCTTGAATTCTTTATGGTGCGCCCGGCGAGATTCGAACTCACGGCCTTTGGCTCCGGAGGCCAACGCTCTATCCAACTGAGCTACGAGCGCATAAGAACATTTCTGATATGCTTTGTGCTGGCGGCTGTCAAGGAGTGGGCCTGAGCCGATGGGCTAAGGACACACAGTCACCAGCCGCAGGCATGCCGCGCGCCGTCGGGTTTGCGCGCCGTAGCAATGTGCGCTAAAAATCAGGCTGAGGGGTAATAGCTCGGTGATATTTTATGCGGAGAATGCATGCGTGATATTCTTGTTGGGGTGAGCGGGGCCAGCGGCATGCCCCTGGCCCTGTGCCTCATGCGGCTGCTGGCGGCCATGCCCGATGTGCGCACCCACTGCGTGGTTTCCGATGGCGCGCGGGCCGTGCTGCGGGCGGAATGCGGCGCGGATGCCGAGCTGCTCACAGCGCTGGCGCACACCGTATACGTTGCGGAAGACCTGGGCGCAGGCCCGGCCAGCGGTTCGTGGTGGAGGCGCGGCAGCGAACCAGCAGCCATGCTGCTTGTGCCGTGCTCCATGGGAACAGTCGGGGCCATCGCCAGCGGCGCCACGCGCAATCTTGTACACCGGGCTGCGGATGTGGCGCTGAAGGAGCGTTTGCCCCTGGTGATGGTCACGCGCGAAAGCCCGCTTTCTGCCATCCACCTGCGCAATCTGTTGACCTTACGCGAGGCTGGCGCGGTGATCATGCCGTTTTCTCCCTGTTTTTATCTGCGGCCTGCTGGCGTGGAGGAACTGCTGGAGCAGTTCTGTGGCCGTATCTTTGATCAGGTGGGGCTTGCACATAGTCTTGCCCGCTGGACAGGTCAGGCATAGCGCAAGCAAAAAGCGGCACCACGCCGCTCCTTCATTTGCCGTCTTTCGTCCCCTGTCGGTACGTATTTTTTGAGTTGGTAAAGTCTTACGCTGGAGGCAGCATGAGCGACATAACCTGGTTTGGACACTCGGCATTCAAAATCAGCGCGCCTGACGCGCAGGTGATTATTGATCCCTTTTTTGCTCCTTCTGCGGGAGTATCGTCCAGCGCGGCAGGTGATGTGGATATTGTGCTGGTAACCCACGACCACGGCGACCATGTGGGCGATGCCGTATCCCTGTGCCGCCGCACCGGCGCGCAGCTTGGGGCCATTGTGGGCACGGCGGGCAAACTGGCTGAGGCTGGTGTGTCCCAAGAGCAGATTCTCAACGGTATCGGCTTTAACATGGGCGGCACCCTGACCCACAAGGGCGTGAGCATGACCATGACGCAGGCCTACCATTCCAGCGATTCGGGCGCTCCGGCGGGCTATATTGTGCGGATGCCCGATGGGCTCACCGTATACCATGCGGGCGACACCTGTATTTTCAGCGGCATGGAGCTGTGGGGTCAGCTTTACAGCATAGACGTGGCCCTGCTGCCCGTAGGCGGCGTGTTTACCATGGATGCGCGTCAGGCAGCTCTGGCCTGCAAGTTGCTGCGCTGCAAGGCTGCCGTTCCCATGCATTGGGGAACGTTCCCTGTGCTGGCGCAGAGTGCGGCAGGGTTCAGGGCTGAGCTTGAAAGCCTGCATCTGCCCTGCCGCTGTGTGGAAATGGCCCCCGGCGAGACCGTAAGCTTCGGCTGATTTTTTTCGCGGTTGCACCGCCTTTTCCCGCAAGGATTACCCATGAGCGTTTCACTCAAATGCCAGTACGGGTTGCGCGCCCTGTTTGAGCTTGCCCGGCGCACGGGCAGCGGCCCAACGCGTATTCAGGAGATTGCCGAGGCGCAGGCCATTCCTCCGCGTTTTCTTGAAAATATCCTCAATCAGCTCAGGCGCGGCGGCTTTGTGGACAGCCGCCGAGGCAAGGCTGGCGGCTTTATGCTGGCCCGGTCTGCCAGCCAGATCACCACGCTCGAAGTTATCCGTTTTCTGGACGGCCCCGTGCATCCTTTTGATTGCGAGGGCGACAACCCTGTACGCAAGTGCTCCCTTGGGCCGGACTGCGTGTTCATGCCTTTGTGGCAGCGGGCGCGGCAGGCGTTGGAAAACGTATACGGCGGCACGACGCTTCAGGATCTTGTGGACGCTCAGGCGGCAGCTATCCCCGATTTCAGCATTTGATGCGGGTATATCTGCGCCTCTTCCCTGCGGGCAGAAATATTTTTGTATCAGGTCTTGCCTTTCAGGAGTTCAATTATTATCACTTAATCAGTCGAGTTAATGTAGTTAATGCCGGGACAGAGGTGTCATGCCCGCCCGACACGGCTGAACCATATAATCTGGATTGCACACAGCATCGCCAAGGCGGGCAAGGAGAACGCATATGTCCAGAATTTATCAGAATAATCCCCTTTCCATCGGCAATACTCCTCTGGTGCGGCTTAACCGAGTGGTCGGCTCCAAGGCCATAGTGCTGGCCAAGATTGAAGGCCGAAACCCCTCCTATTCCGTCAAATGCCGCATTGGCGCGGCCATGATTGCCGATGCTGAGAGCCGTGGCCTGCTGCGCCCCGGCGTGGGTATTGTGGAGCCCACCAGTGGCAATACGGGCATTGCTCTGGCCTATGTGGCCGCCGCCAAGGGCTATGAGCTTACGCTCACCATGCCCGAAACCATGAGTCTTGAGCGCCGACGCGTGGTGGCCATGCTGGGGGCCAAGCTGGTGCTCACGCCCGGTGCGGAGGGCATGCCCGGGGCTATCAGAAAGGCCGAAGAACTGGTCGCTGCCAACCCCGGCGCGTATTTTATGCCGCAGCAGTTCAAGAACCCGGCCAATCCGGCCATACACGAAGCCACAACCGGCCCGGAAATCTGGAATGACACAGATGGGCTGGTGGATGCCATTGTGGCGGGCGTGGGCACAGGCGGCACCATTACGGGTATTTCGCGCTATCTCAAACACACGCGGGGCAAGAACATTGTTTCCGTGGCTGTGGAGCCTGAGGCAAGCCCGGTCATCAGTCAGCATCTGGCGGGCAAGCCTCTGCAACCGGGGCCACACAAGATTCAGGGCATTGGCGCTGGGTTTATCCCTGAAACGCTGGATGTCAGTTTGCTGGACCGGGTGGAGACTGTGGGTAACGATGAGGCCATTGAATTTGCCCGCAGGCTGGCGCGTGAAGAAGGCATTCTTGCCGGTATTTCTTCTGGTGCGGCGGCAGCGGCGGCCTCGCGGCTGGCGGACTTGCCTGAATTTGAAGGCAAGACCATTGTGGTCATTCTGCCTGATGCGGGCGAGCGGTATTTGTCGTCTGCCCTGTACGAGGGCATTGGCGAGTAGAAGAGGAAAGAAAGGCAGGAAGGCGGAAAAGGTCTTGGCGGCGGGTGTGAGCCTGTCAGGCTGATTTACGCAAACCCGACTTTTACACCCTGAATGCGTCAGCGCCGGGATTTTGATGCTCACGTACTTGAGTACGCTGCGCTCAAAATCCCGGCGCTTCCTTTTCAGGCCGTAAAATGCGTATTTTGCAAATTCGCCCAACACCAGCCATCGCCTCCGCGCTGCTCCGGCGAGTTTAAGGAAGGCGACTCCACGACCTGCTTCTTATGGCGGCTGAAATTTTTGACGCACAAGTGACCTGCTTTTGTGCCCGAACGCGCTTGGTTATTGCTTATGCGTCATGGGATGCATCATGGGAATCGAATTTTTACGCTGCAATTCCCGATAATTCTGGCGACAATATGCATCAGGGTAAGCGCAAAGTCACAAAGCACTCCCATTAATCGCAAATATTACAGAGGTATTGGGCTGAAGCGGACTTTGAACGAAGCGAAAGCATTTTTTGGCATTTACGCGTCGCGGAGGGAGATCACCTGAGCGAGCGGAGCGAGTGAGGGAAGCTCCCGCAGCAGGAGACGCGTTGCCCTCGTCGCTTGATGAAAATTGAAAGTGCTTCTTTGGGGGTGCTTCGGGGGGGATGCAAGGGGGGCCGAGAAGGGGGCGTAGCCCCATAACCGGCCCCGCCTTGCCGCGCGCCGCGCAGGCGTCCCAAACTCCGCCGGAAGGCGGAAGAACAAGCCCGAAGGGCAGAAAATCTCAAATCGCTCGCCGGGGAGGCGAAATCGTGCGCCGCGCAGGCGTCACAAACTTTGCCGAAGGGCGAAATCCAGTGCCCGTAGGGCAAAAAATAACCAGGGCGCACAAAAAACAAAACGGCCACATTCAGCAAGGAATGCAGCCGCTCTGTCAAAAGAATATCAATCCCCTACAATTCATCCAACGCGCAAAGCGCAGGCGTCAACTCACCCAAGCTATTGATAAGCGCCATGTTCTCGCTGTAGTCCACAGGGCAGGCCACCAGCGACACGCCGGGTTCGTTCAGAGCTTTTTGCAAGGTGGGCAAAAGTTCGGCGGCGCTTTCAATGCGGTAACCCTTGGCGCCAAAGCTTTCGGCATAGGTCACAAAGTCGGGATTGCCAAAGTCCACGCAGTCGTGGGAGCCGGATTCCATGTCCATCTTCCACTTGATCAGCCCGTAGCTGTCATCCACCCAGATCAGTATCTTGAGCGGAATATTCTCGCGCACGGCTGTTTCCATCTCCTGCGAATTCATCAAAAAGCTGCCGTCGCCCATGACGGCCAGCACCTTGCGCTCGGGGCAGGCCAGGTGCGCGCCGATGGCTCCCGGCAGGGAAAAGGCCATGGTGGAAAGGCCGTTGGAAACAATGCAGGTCAGGGGCGCATAGGTGGGGTAGAGGCGCGCCATCCACATCTTGATGGCCCCTGTGTCGGCCAGCACTATATCCTCATCGCCCATTGCAGCGCGAATGTCGCTCACAATGCGCTGCGGCTTGAGGGGGAAGGCATCGCTCTCACGGCCCTTGGCAAGCTCGGCCTCCACCAGTTCGCGAATTCTTGCCCCGCGCCCGGCGGAAAGTAGAGGCTCCGCTCCAAGTTCCTTGGCCAGAGAGGCCAGGGCAAGGCCTACATCGGCCATGATGGTGACTTCGGGGTTATAGTGGGCATCCACATCGGGCATGAATGTATTGATGTGGATGATACGCTTGTTTGACTGGGGATTGATGCGCATGGGCGTGAATTCCTGCAATTCGTAGCCGATGGAGAGGATCACGTCCGCCTGGTCGAAAGCGCAGTTTTCGTAGTCGTGCCGCATAAAGCCAATGACGCCCAGCGACTGGGGGCTGCGGTCGCTGATAACGCCCTTGCCCATGAACGTTGTCGCCACGGGGATTTTGTAGCGCTCGGCAAAGGCGGCCAGCACGGCGGCATTGCCTGTGCGGGCCACGCCGTGCCCGGCCATGATGACGGGCTTGCGTGCGCAACGCAGCAGGGCTGCGGCTTCCGCCACCGCAGCGGGCGAGGGTATGGCCTTGGCGCAGGGAGCCGCCTTGAGGGGCACGGCTTCGGGCATGGGGGCCGCTTCCACATCTTCGGGAATGGCAAGGTAGGTCGCGCCGGGCCGTTCCTCCTGCGCTACCTGAAAGGCATTGCGCACCATTTCGGGCACTGCCTGGGGCGTCAGCACCGTATCCGCCCACTTGGTAACGGGCTTGAACATGCCCACAAGGTCAACAATCTGGTGCGATTCCTTGTAAATGCGCTTCAGCCCCACCTGGGCGGAAATAGCCACCAGAGGGCTTGAATTGGTCTGCGCGTCGGCAGCGCCCAGCAGCAGGTTGATGGCCCCCGGCCCAAGAGTGGCGGCGCATACGCCCGCCTTGCCTGTCAGACGACCATAAATGTCGGCCATCAGGGATGCGCCCTGCTCGTGCCGGGCAAGAATAAAGCGGATGTCACCGGAGGCGGCCACAGCCCGCACAAATTTTATATTTTCTTCACCGGGGATGCCGAAGACGTACTTAACTCCCTCGGCCCTGAGGCATGAAACAAGGAACTGGGCTACGTTCTGCTGATCCATGGCTAACCTCGTTGGGGTGTTTGCCAAGGCTCATGCCTTGGGATGACTGGCCGGAAAGGGCTTGGCGTAATCCTGCCGTGCGCAGATTTTGCGGTCGAGCCTATTTTTGCGCCACGGCGCGTTCAAGCACATCGGCCCAGTGGTGCAGAATGAAAATGTGAGCCTCCTGAATGCGGGCCGTGACATCGTGGGGCACAATAACAGCCATGTCGGCCAGGGATTCCAGCTTGCCGCCGTCGCGCCCCAGCAGGGCGATGGTGGCAATGCCCTGAGCGCGTGCCTCGTTGACGGCTGCGATGATGTTGGCCGAATTGCCGGAGGTGGAAATGCCCACGAAAACATCGCCGGGGCGGGCAAGGGCCTCTACCTGGCGAGAAAAAACATCGTTGAAGCCGTAGTCGTTGCCGATGGCCGTGAGGTTTGACGTGTCCGTGGTCAGGGCGATGCAGGCCAGCGCCTTGCGGTTGCACTGAAAGCGCCCCACAAGCTCTGCTGCAAAGTGCTGAGCGTCCGCCGCCGAGCCGCCGTTGCCGGCAATAAGCACTTTGCCGCCTGCCCCAAGGGCCGCGTCCAGCCTCTCTGCCGCCGCTTCCACGGCGGGGCGCATGGTCTGTAGCGCGCCAAAAAGCTCCAGATGGGCGGAGAGGGACATATCAAAAAGCGAATTCGTCATGATTTGACCTTGCTGCACGGTTTAGTTTCCCCGTAGGGCATCGGTTTTGAAAACGTCTTGCAAGCCTAGCAAGGCCGGGAACAAAAGAAAAGCATCCGCCGCCCGCGCTTGCGGCACCGGCGCGCATGCCGTACATGCAGGGGAGGAGGCATTATGAGCACATTCAAAGAGCAGTGGGCGCAACTGCTGGCCCCCAACCGCAAAACCGGCACGGGCATGAAGCTCGACACGCTGGACGCGGTGCGTAATCCCTTTCTGGTGGATTATGACCGGATCATCTTTTCCAGCTCCTTCCGCAGGCTGGCAAGAAAAACCCAGGTGCACCCGCTGGTGCGCAACGACCATATCCACAACCGCCTCACCCATTCGCTTGAGGTGAGCTGCGTGGGCCGTTCCCTTGGCCTTGGCGTGGGCGATGCCCTGCGGCGGCGCGGCGACCTGCCCGAGGGCTGCACGCCGGACCATCTGGGCCAGATCATTCAGGCCGCCTGCCTGGCGCACGACATTGGCAATCCGCCCTTTGGGCATGCGGGCGAGGAGGCCATCCGCGACTGGTTCAAGGATTCCGCCAACAAAGAGCAGTATTTCAAAAATCTGCTGCCCGCAGAGTGGGCCGATTTTACGGCTTTTGACGGCAACGCTCAGGGCTTCCGCGTTATCAACGCTCTTGAAAACAACAAGGACAGGGGCGGCTTTCGCCTGACATTCCCTGTCGTTGCGGCTTTGGTGAAGTACCCGCGCTCGGCCTATGAAGCGCAGGGCGTGGGCAAGAGCAAGTTCAATTTCTATACGGCGGAACGGGATCTTTTCGCCGAAATCTTCGGCGCTATGGGCCTGGCGGAAGGCGCTGGCTGGCGCAGGCATCCGCTTTCGTATCTTTTGGAAGCGGCGGACGACATCTGCTACCGCATTATCGACATGGAAGACGCGCGCGAGCTGCGCATCATCACCTATGCCGATTTTAAGGCCGCCATGACGCCCCTGCTGGATGTGAACTGTCTGGACGATCCGCGCCTTGATTCCATGGATTCCGACCGCAGACGCACCAGTATGCTGCGCACCACGGCCATGGGGCGTATGATTCCGTCCATCACGCAGACGTTCATGGACAATTACGAAGCCATCATGGAAGGGCGGCTTGAGGGCTGCCTGCTGAACCACTCCCAGGAGGATGTGGCCGGGTTCATGCGTGAGGCGGGGCGGGTTTTTAACAGCAAGATTATGAACAACCCGCAGAAGACAGCGTTGGAAATCGGCACCTACACGCTCTATCGGCGGTTGCTTGATGTGTTCATTCCTGCCTGCTTCAACTTCACCAAGGGCAATGCCATGAGCTATCAGGAAACACGCGCCCTCACGCTCATGGGAGCCAATGCGCCGAGCAGGGAAGACAGCCTGTATATGGCCTATCTGCGGGTGCTGGATTTTGTGTCCGGCATGACGGACGACTACGCGGCGTTTATTTCGCAGCAGTTCTCCGGCACAGCGGGGCGGTGAGCCTTTGCAGTCGAGATCGCAATCTCACTGAGAATTAAGGATGCCGCGCAACGCGTGCCTTGGGCATGTGCTGCGCGGCATCTTTCGCCGAACCTGTCTATGCAGGTTGTCAGGTGCGCCCCGTTAAAGGGCTATGGCGGCATTCATAAACGGCCCCGAAGCCTGCGGCAACATGCGGTGCCCGGTGTCTGCCCATTCGTGGTCTTGGGCAAGGGCGTCAAGCGTGAGGTCGCGCAGCTGTTCGTAACATTCCACCAGCGAATACCTGTCGGTATCAATGATGCAGTGGGGGCTACGGGGTTCGTCAAAAGCGTCAAAAACTGAATCCAGGGTGGAAAGGTCGCCGCGTTCAGCCTTGGCATACAAGCCCTTGGCATCGCGCTGCACCAAAGCTTGCAGCGAGCAGCGCACCCATACCTCGCGGTACATGGGCAGCATGGCCCGGTTGCTCTGGCGCATGCTCTCGTATGGTGTGGCGGCTGCGACCACGCATACTTTGCCCTGCGCCTGCATATTCAGCGCGTAATCGCGCAGGATATCGGTATTGCGCACGCGATCCTCAGGGGTAGCGGCGGACAGTCCGTTGCTGCGGCAGAAGGTGTCGGCGTCGATGAACTCAACGTCAAATCCCTGCCCGTCAAGATACAGGCGCAGCAGTGAACCAAGGGTGGTTTTTCCACTGCCGGAAAGTCCCAGCAACCAGATTGTCGGCGTCATACTATCCTCGCTTGCTTGCAGTGCGGTTATGCGTGTGGCAAACCTGCACTACTTATGCAAATTACCTGCCAGTATTAAATTTTTTTAGTAAGTTTGTATTGTTAAGGATATCCAATAATAGGGGGTGCGGCAATTTTGACAGTGTTGGCCCCATTCCACCTTAGGCAATCCCTGGCGGGATCACCCAAGGCGTTTACGCGGGCAACACAAGCTGTGGGGGTAAGGCTGATTTGGGGCTGGCGAGAAAAGATCCACTGTTATTTTGCAGGACTCTGGACGGCATCGTTGACATAGGGGATGGGGAACCACTGATATCCCTGCCCCGCCTTGCCCACGTGCCCAATGCCGGGAAAGGAAATGTGCGCTCCAGCCACAAGGTGTCCCTTTTCTGCGGCTTCTGCAAAAAGACGCTGCCTCTGTCTGACGGCTCCCTCCGGGTCAAGGTCGTACTCAATGACCGTATCCGGCAGGGGAAACTGCGCCTCAGCAACATGAACGGTATCTCCCCAGAACAACAATTTTTCTCCTTTGCTTTCAAGCAGGTAACAGGTGTGACCAGGAGTGTGCCCCGGTGCGGCCACGGCGTATATTCCGGGCAACACCATCTGGCCCGCTTCAAACCGTGCCACCTTATCTGCACTGAGGTAGGGGGCCAGAGATTCCTGCCCCTTCACAAACATGGGTCTGAAATACTCCGGCGATTTTCCCATCTGGGCAGCGCTGAGCCAGAACTCGGACTCAACGCGGTTCACATGCACGGTGGCGGAGGGGAAAACCTTCTTGCCGTCCACCGTGAGCCCGCCAGAGTGGTCGCCGTGGATGTGCGTGAGCAGAATATCCGTGATATCGGCGGGCTTGACTCCGGCCCCCTCAAGACTGGCTGCGAGTTTGTTTACGGTCGGGCCGAGCAATTTGCCTGAACCCGTGTCTACAAGTACTCGGCGGTTTTGGGTAAGGATAAGAAAGGCGTTGACCGAGGTCGGCCTGGGCGAGGGCACATACGCCTTTTTAAGGGCGTCTTCTACCTGGCCCTGTTTGGTGCTGATCAGCTTTGCGTTGCTGTTTAGTGTGCCATCAGAAATTGCCGCCACATGCACATCTCCCAGTTGCAACCAGTAGAAGCCCGCCTGTCTGTAGAGCGGCACAGAGGGGGGCGTAGCTGCACGGGAAGGCTGCGGCAACAGTGCTGCGCCGGGCAAAACAAGTGAAGCGACTGCCGCCTGTTGAAGAAACTGGCGTCTGTTCATACGGCCTCCTGTTGCGCTGGGATCACCTGGGGCAAGGATGCAGCGCATGCATGCTTGAATGCCCTCTAGGCCCAGTATATGTTTGGTTTAGCGGAATGCGTACGCATATTGTTCGTTAGTTCCGTTTTTATGAACAATTGGAGCGGGTGTCAATATCACCTGTACACAGGTTCAAGTCTGCGCCGCCCCTCTTGCCTTTATATCAGGAAAAAATAATGAAAATCCTGCACCATCCGGCTGTTGAAGACGTAACTGTCGAAGGTCTCCTGCATGCCCTTTCTGATCCTGTGCGCGTACAGATTCTCAAGGAAATCATACGCTCAAATTCGCCCAAAACGTGTTCTGACTTTCTGAACATGCCGGACAGGGTCATACCCAAGTCGACCCTTTCGCAGCATTTCAGAATATTGCGCGAGGCTGGTCTGATCCGTAGCGAGAGAAGTGGTGTTGCGCTCAAAAATACTCCGCGTTGCCAGGAATTGCAGCCCCGCTTTGGGCGGATGATAGCTGAAATTCTGGCGGCGTATGCCCAGGAATATGGCAGGAAAGATGCGGATGAATAGGGCCGGATGGAAAGACGGCATAATTGAAGGCTGACAGATAGGACACCCTCGGCGCGAGTCAGTTTTCGCCAATCAGCAAGGTTTAAATGGTATTGCCGATTGGATGAAGTATGGCTGTTGACATGCGGGCGAAGAGTTTATAATAGGAGTGAACACTTCGTTTATTAATAAAAAGTGCAGGAGACTTCCCGTGGCCCGACCAAAAAATGAAAAGCTTGAAATCCAGCGGCGTGAGGAAATTTTGCAGGCTGCGTCCCGCGTGTTCCGGGCCAAGGGTTTTCATCTTGCCAGAACAGAAGACATCTGCACCGAGGCCAAAACAAG
The DNA here is from genome assembly GCF_022508225.1 of Desulfovibrio sp. UIB00. Taxonomy (NCBI): domain Bacteria; kingdom Pseudomonadati; phylum Thermodesulfobacteriota; class Desulfovibrionia; order Desulfovibrionales; family Desulfovibrionaceae; genus Desulfovibrio; species Desulfovibrio sp. UIB00. Next base: position 229,160 of record NZ_JAETXJ010000001.1, read on the forward strand.
CGCGGGAACACTGTTTCGTTATTTCAAATCGAAAAAAGAAATCATCGAAGCTATTGTTGAGGCAGAAATGAAGGCCAACGATGAGGATCTGCTGGTTCTGGCCCAACGGCAGTCCGTAGAGGGGTTGGCCAAACTGACGGCAGAAGAATTACAAGAGATGCTCCGTCCCGGCGGGTACGGGCTGGCAACAGAGAGTTGGCTTGAACTCTCTCGCAGTCCCGATGGCAGAAAGCAGCTTGCCGCTTCATCTGCCAAACTGGAAGCAGCCCTTGCCGCTTTGCTGGCCCAAGGTCAAGCCGAGGGCTGGGTGCGCCGCGATCTCAACGCCAAGGGCGCTGCCAGCCTGCTGCTTATTTTGTATACCGGGGTGCAATTTGATGCAGACCTCGGCATGGATATCGACTACGAGGCCTCGGCACAGGCCATTTCAGACCTTATCAAAAGTTTTATTCTGACCTCCTAGTGTTATGCCACCGCACTTTGTTCAGTGCAGATGTTCGTTTAATAAAATGACGGAGTACTCCGTTTATAGTGGGGCATGCATGGTTTCCATCGCGCGTTCGAGCCTTTTATACGAGTGGCGGCGCTATCTGGCCGCAGTACTGGCAGTTACCTTTGCCGGACTTTTGACTGTGGTGCAGCTGGCCCTATTACTTGGTTTGTTCAATACGGTGTCTGTTCCGCTGGATCAGTCAACGGCAGAACTGTGGATTGGTTTCCGCAACACGGCAAGTGTGGATCTTGGCCGGGCTGTGAGCCAGAGCGCCGACACCAGAGCCTGGATGCATCCGGGTGTTGCCTATGTTGAAAGGTTTGTCAGCGCTTACGGCGATCTGCGAAGGGCAGATGGCGTGCCCGTCTCAGTGATTATCAACGGCATTGATACCAGCGGAGAGGCCTCGGCCTTTTCGCGGCTGCTCACGCCAAAACAGCGTGCCTTGCTGCGCGAACCAGATGCCGTGCTCATTGATGTGGCAGATGCAAACAAACTTGGCGCAGAGGGCAACACCCTGGTGGAAATCAACGGCAAGAGGGCGCGTATCGTCGGCACAATTAAGGGGCTGCGTGCCATTGGCGGTGTGAACATGCTGGCCTCGCTTGCTACGGCACGGCGGCTTGCTCCAGAAACTGCCAACCAGACAACGTATTACATGGTGCGTCTCAAGCCTGGCTTTGCCGCAGAACAGGTGCAGAAGGAAATTGCTGATTCTGGCCTTGTTTCGCGCTACAGCGTGTGGCAGGCTCAGGATTTTTCTGTTCAGTCTCAGGTTTACTGGCTTTTTGAATCAGGCAGCGGTGTGGGGACGGGCTTTGCCTCGTTGCTTGCCCTGCTTGTGGGCGTGGCAATCACCAGTCAGACCCTTTCAGCGGCCATCACCGCGTCTATCAAAGAATTTGCGGCCTTGCGGGCTTTGGGAGTGTCCAGGCACAGCCTGCGTTGCGTGGTCATAGAGCAGGCTGCCTGGATTGGCTTTATTGGACTGCTGCTCACGGCTGCGCTCACTGTTGCCATTGCCCTGCTGGGCGAGAGCGCCAATATCGCCATGGCTTTTCCTGTGTGGCTGCTGGCAGGAAATGCCTTGATCATGATGGCAATTGCCGTTGGTTCCGGTCTGCTTGCGCTTAAACCTTTGCTCAACACCGAGCCGGTCACACTTTTGCGCTAGGAGCCTCCAGTGTCCAACATCCCCACATTACAGGCCATGGACATATCAAAGAGCTTTGTCAGCGGCAGTATTTCACAGCAAGTAATCAAACAGAGTTCGCTCGATGTGTTCTCAGGTGAACTCACCCTGCTTGTGGGACCGTCCGGTTCAGGAAAAAGCACCATGCTCTCTATGCTGTCTGGCCTGCTGCACCCAGATACCGGGATGGTTATGGCTCTTGGCACCAATTTGTGGAGCCTGGGAGAAAAGGAACTGGATATGTTTCGTCTGGAACATTGCGGATTCATCTTCCAGGGCTTCAATCTTTTCGGCTCATTAAGCGCATTGGATAACGTAATCCTGCCCCTCCAGTATATGGGCATTCAGGGGGAGGAGGCCAGAGACAGGGCGAGGCTGGCTCTGGAAGAAGTTGGCCTTGGGGGACGTTGCCATTTACGGCCCATTGAACTTTCTGGCGGCGAAAAACAGCGTGTTGCCATAGCCCGCGCGCTTGTCAAAAGGCCACAGATGATTTTTGCCGATGAACCAACTTCCGCTCTTGATAAGGCCAACAGCGAAATTGTTATAACCCTGCTTCAAAGTATTGCCGGACAGCACAACGCAACCGTGCTGGGCGTCACGCATGACCCGCGCCTGCTTTCCCACGCCGACAGGGTTATTCATCTTGAAGACGGCATTTTAAAGCAGGATCACCGTAATCCTTAAGTAATTTCTGTGGAGTACAAATGAACAGTCTTGCCGTGCGTGCAAAAAAAATGTGCGGAGCCGTGCTGTGCATCATACTGTGCGTGTTCTGTAGGGTTTTGCTGGCAGCCGGTCAGGGGCAGGAAACGCCTTCTGCCCCAATCGTGGAAGTGCTGGCCAGCGCCAAGGGCCGTGTGGATGTGGAAGGTGGCGTGATCAAGCTTGCAGCGCGCAGGGACGGCGTGATCACCGCTGTGATGGCGGAAGAAGGGGAAACTGTAGAGGCTGGTCGTGTGCTGGCTTGTCTGGATGACAGCCTCGCGCGCAACAGGCTGAATCTTGCGGAGCAGGAGTTGAGGCATACAGAGCTTCAGGTGCGGCGTAACGAAATCGTGTTGCGGGCGGCGCAGAGGGAGCTGGAACGTCTGCGCCCCATGATCAAAACCAAGGCTGTAGCCATGCGAGAATTTGATCAGGCCGGGGATACCCTTGTAGTCGCTGAAGTCGATCTGCGCAGCAGTATTGCCGCAGTGGAGGTGGCCCGTGCCCGCGTAGTGGTCGCGCAGAATGAAGTCAACGAGTACAGGATTGTTGCGCCGCTTGATGGCCGCATTGTGCAGCGGCAGGCGCGTCCGGGGAATGGGGTGAGTACCCTGAATGTGACCCCCCTGTTCAGCTTTGTGCCCAATAGCCCGTTGATTGTTCGGGCGGAACTGGACGAGCAGTATCTGTCGCAAGCCTCGCCGGGGCAGCGGGTGCTTATTGTGCCAGAGAGCGATCAGTTTCACGCGATGAGCGGTACTGTGCTGCGCATAGGCCGGGTTGTGGGCCAGCGGCTGCCACCGGAAGATCCGGCGGAAAAGCAAGACACAAGGGTTGTAGAAGTGGTGACGACCCTTGAGGCGGACGGCCTGCTGATCGGGCAAAGGGTTGTTGTGCGGTTCCTTGCGGACGGCGGGAGCAGCCACAAGGACTGACGGCGAGGCCCCAGGGCTTTCAATGGATAAAAACAGGGCCGTCCGCAGTTGCGGGCGGCCTTTGAATATTTCGCGTGGGCTACAGATAAAAGAAACGGGAGGTCAGTGATCTGACCTCCCGGTGACTTCTGGCGGAGCGGAAGGGACTCGAACCCTCGGCCTCCGGCGTGACAGGCCGGCGTTATAACCGACTTAACTACCGCTCCGTTTTTGGGGATGGTGGGCAGTACAGGACTTGAACCTGTGGCCCCCGCCGTGTGAAGGCGGTGCTCTACCAGCTGAGCTAACTGCCCTCCCGGCGAAGATGAGTTCTACGCAAACACCCCCTCAGAGTCAAGCGAAAAAAATGAAGTAAAAAAATTTTTACAGGAAAAAAATATTAACATGCTGATTTTTAAGTAAAAGTTAAAAAATTACTCCAAAATGCTCTTTTGCTTGTGTTGCGGTGCTTCTTGGGGAGTGCTAGACCTCCCCTTAGCACATTACAGAACGCTGAACGCGGCTGTTTTCGCGCTTCCGGCGCAAAAGCAGCACTGTGGACGCGCCGCCGTGGAGGCGGTTTTCTGTTATGGGCAATTCCCTGTTGAGGCACAAGAAAAATGAGATTTTTTTTCAAGCAGATATGCCTGGCGGCCTGTTTTTTTGCAATTGGGCTTGCTGCCCAGTCGGCGCAGGCGCGTGTGGTCGAAGGCAACGCCATCATGGATCAACCCATGCGGGAGAACCTGTGCGCCCTTACCTTTGATGACGGCCCGTCGATAAACACGCCGCATCTGCTGGATATGCTGGGAGAATACGGCATCCCCGCCACGTTTTTCATGTTGGGCAACCAGGCCGAGCGCCATCCCGATATTGTAAAGCGCGTCATTGCCGAGGGGCATGAAGTGGGCAACCACTCCTATTCGCACCCCAATCTGCGCGTGGTCAGCCTTGCCCGCAAGGAAGAAGAGCTGCGCCGCACAGATACCATATTGCGCAACCTTGGGGCCTCGCCCCAGTTCATGCGCCCCCCCTATGGCTCGTATGACGCCTCTACTGAAAAGGTTGCGGCCAGCCTTGGGCTTTCCCTCATGCTCTGGTCCATGGACAGCCGCGACTGGCAGCGCCTGCCAGACAATTACGCCACCCTGCGCAACAACAGGGGCACAGTCTACGCGCCGGGTACCCTGCGCGGTATCTTTTTATTCCACGATTCGCACAAACGCACTGTGGACGACCTGCCGCGCATCATTCGTGATCTGCGCGCTGGTGGTTGTCAGCGCTTTGTGACCGTGACCGACTATCTTGAGGGGCTTATGGATCCAGAACCCGGCCTGCTCATGACGCGCGTCAAGCGCGGCGCGCCCGGCATGGATGAGCCCCCCATGGTTGCCCGGCATCAGGTTGAAGGCGTGCATCAGTCAGAAGAACTGCCGCCGCACAGCTTCCCTGCCGGTTCGGCTGATATCCCTCTTGCGCGCAGCAGCACCCCCTGGCAACTGGTGGAGAGTCCAAGCCCGGAAATGACAGGTCAGGCCGCATTGCCCGGCACTGCCGCGCACCCGGCGCAGGATGCTCCTCAGCCCACGGGCAGCAGTGCAGTCCAGCCGAGAGAAGGCTCCGCCCTCTCCCCGGCGCAGGCTCCTGCTTCCTGATGCGGGAGTAATGTTTCTTTTGACATTGCTCTGCCAAAGGCGTGTAATTCAGCTATGGCATGAGAGCATGCCTTCATATTTTCCACTGTCCTCCCCCCCACAGGGAAGTACAAATGAAAGGCCCGGATCAACGATCCGGGCCTTTCTGCTTTCAAAAAATGATTCAGGGACGGTTTTTCCCGTTTATGAAAGCCGCGTCCTAAAATCCTGGTAGCCAAATTCCCGCAACATGCGAAAGCGCGTGTCACCCGCTGCATCGGCTTCGCAAATGCCAATGGATGGCAGACGCAGGCCGTTGAATGTAGTGGTTTTGACCATGCTGTAAATGGCCATGTCTTCAAACACCAGCCGCTGGCCGGGCACAAGAGGCGCGTTGAAAGAATATTCACCTGCCACATCGCCCGCCAGGCAGGACTTTCCGGCAAGGCGGCAGGTCCAGGCCTGCTCCCCGGCTTCGCCTGCCAGTTCTGCCACATGTGCAGATTCGTAGCGCACTCGTGGACGGTAGGGCATTTCAATGACATCGGGCATGTGGCAGGGAACGCCGATATCAAGAATAGCCACAGGCATGTCGGCCTGCACCACATCCAGCACCGTTGCCACAAGCCAGCCTGCGTCCAGAGCCACGGCCTCGCCCGGCTCAAGGTATATCTGCGCGTTGTAGCGGTCGCGCCAGTCGGTCAGGCAGCGGCAGAGCAGATCAAGATCATAGCCTGGCTTGGTGATGTGGTGCCCGCCGCCAAAGTTGATCCAGCGGCACTGCGGCAACCATTGCCCAAAATGGCGTTCAACGGCCCTCAGGGTGCGTTCAAGAGCATCTGCCCCCTGTTCGCACAGCGTGTGGAAATGAAGCCCGGAAATGCCCTCCAGGGCTGCAGGATCAAAGTTCTTGGGCCTGATGCCCAGACGAGAACCCGGTGAGCAGGGGTTGTAGATGGCGGCTGCGCCTTCGGAATGCTCTGGGTTGATGCGCAGGCCGCACTGAATCTGGCGGTCCGGGCAGCGGCTCTTGTTCTGCATGGCCACTGCGGGTGCGAATTCGCGCCACTGGGCAATGGAGTTGAATACCAGGTGATCCACAAGGGTGAGCAGCTCGGCCATCTCGCGGCGGTTCCAGGCAGCGGCAAAGGCGTGTACCTCGCCGCCAAAGTCCTCTCGCGCCAGCCGTGCTTCGTCCACAGAACTTGCGCAGGCTCCCCACAAGGGGCCGTGCCCCTTGGTGCGCGAAAGAAGCGGAAAAGTTGCCCAGGCTGCGTACCCCTTGAGCGCAAGAAGAATCTTGGCCCCGGTGCGCTCCTGAACTGTGCCCAGAGTTGCGGCATTGGCCAGAAGCTGTGCTTCGTCCAGAACAAAGCAGGGCGAAGGAATGCGGGCCGGATCGAACAGAAGGTTCTGGCAGTGCATGGGTATTCCTTTGAACAAAGAGAGTTTCAGTATGGTGTCGCGCCCGTGCAGGCTTATGCTTGCCAGATAAAACGGTCGCGCCCTTCCCGTTTGGCTGTGTAGAGTTGGGCATCGGCCGCGTTGATGAGCGATTCGAGGTCGCTGGCCTTTTGCTCGGCCATGCCGATGGAAACAGAAATGGCTATGCTGAGCGCGCCGATCTGCACTGGTTTTGAACTAACGGAAGTGCGAAAATTTTCAAGCCTTCGGGCGAAGTCGTTTTTATCCATGCGTGGCGCGACCACGCAAAATTCTTCGCCGCCGTAGCGTCCGCAAATGTATGGTTCTGGAAACTCGTCGCGCAGCATGCCGCCCAGCTGCCGCAGGGCAATATCGCCCGCCAGGTGTCCGTAACGGTCATTGACCTGCTTGAAATAGTCAACGTCGATCATGGCGGCGGCCAGGGGGCGGCGATCTTTCCTTGCCTCGGCCACAGCCTCTTGCGCTTCAGAGAAAAACTGACGGCGCACCAGCAGGTTGGTGAGGGCATCGCGCTCTGCAAGGGCGCGGTTTTTGCGGATAAGATCCTGAATGTCAAGATTCATGGAAATACGGCACAAAAGCTCCTCAAAGGAGGATGTCTTGAACACGTAATCGTTGGCGCCTGAACGCAGAAATTGCGCTCCAGCGTCCGTGCCCACAGAAATGACAATAATGGACAGCTCGTCCATGGTGTGGGTTTTGCGGATGGCGGCGGTGAGCTTGATGCCGTCCATGCCGGGCATGTAGTGGTCGGCCAGCACAATGCGTATGGCGGGATGCTCCTTGAGGATCTGCAGGGCTTCCAGGCCGTTGCTTGCCGTGTAAGCGGTGATGCGCTGACGCCGCAGCAACTCGGATACCTGCATGCACCAGAGGTTGGAATCGTCCACAATCAGGGCTTCAACGCCGCTGTTGGCGCGCAGACGGCTCACCACGCGCATGAGGTACATCATGTCATCGGGGGTACGCTTGACGATATAATCTGTAACGCCCTGCAGCATGAGGCGTTTATAGATATCTTCGTCAAAGTGGGCGCTGACCACTACCACAGGGATGTTCCGGGCAAGGATGGCAGGGACAATTTCGCCGTTGGGGGCATCGGGCAGATTGAGGTCGCAAAGGGCAAGAAAGTACTGCGAAGGATTGTCCTCCAGCAGTTTTAAGGCTTGTTGGCGATTCTCGGCGCATTCGTAGGAAAGCCCCAATTGTTCCTTGAGATTGTGCGCCATAAAGCGCGCTGTTGTCCGACTGTCTTCAACGATGAGAACTTTCTGCATGTTTGCTTCCGCATGGGGGATTGGTTTGGGGCTGGATAAAAAAATTGCGCCGTGCAAGAGTGCGGAACCTGCGCGGCGGCTGTAAATTTTAATCGTATTGATTTTTGCTCTTGCAGTCAAAAGGGATAACGGCCCTTGCGTGTTATATTTGCAGAACATTTCCCGTCCAATACCGTCGGCGAAACAGCGGGCCAGTGCAGCGGGAACGATTGCCTGCCGCAGTTTTGCCCAAGATAACAGGCAACAAGCTCTGCGTGAGCGAGAGCCTCGCTGGCAATTGTGGGCGGCATGAACGCAATGTATGCGGTTCCAATTGGTGTATTGCCCTCTTTGCCTGGAGGGGCTGTGTTGTTGTCTTGGCATTTTCACGGCAAAGAGGTAGCAATGCCCATGTCCCCATCAATCTTGCTCGCCATCCTCTTTGCCGCCTTTCTGCACGCGCTGTGGAACATCATTGTCAAAAGCGGTGACAACAAGCTTTTTGAAACAGGCTTGAACGCTTTTGGTGCCTGTCTTGGCGCACTGTGCCTGCTGCCTTTTTTGCCGCCGCTGCCACAGGCCGCGTGGCCCTATCTTGCCATGTCGTGCATGTGTCATCTCGGCTATTACATATGTATTTCAGCGGCCTATGAGCGGGTAGACATGTCTTTTGCCTACACGGTAATGCGTGGATGCGCGCCCTTGCTCACCTCGCTGGCACTGCTGGCCTTTGGCGTGAACATGTCGGTGGGCGCATGGTGCGGCGTGCTTACGTTGTGCGCGGGGATTATGTGCCTTGCCACGGATAATATGCGTCGAGGCTATGGCTGGAGCGAAGTTTTTATCTCGTTGCGTACATCATGCATCATTATGGGGTACACGCTGGCAGACGGCCTTGGTGCGCGGGAAAGCGGCAACGCCGCCACCTACACTATTTGGATTTTTCTGATCAACGCGCTGCCCGTGCACGTTTACATCCTGTGGCGGTATGGCTGGAGTTACGTGGGCTATGCCCGTAAACGGCTTGGTGTGGGTACGTTGGGCGGTTTGGCAAGCATGGGCTCGTATGGCATTGCCCTGTGGGCCATGACCCTTGCGCCCATTGCCGTGGTGGCGGCCCTGCGCGAAACCTCGGTGATTTTTGGCATGCTGTTGGCCATGTGGCTGCTGCACGAGCGTTTTACACCCTTGCGTGGATTTTCTGTGCTGCTGGTTGTCGGTGGGGCAGCACTGCTCAAGCTGGCCTGATCAAAAGGCTGCAGGCAGGCTCGGTGATAATGGCGGCAGACTATGCGAGAGGGAACCTTTGCTGAAGGCGGCGTAGTCCACCCTGTATGGGATCGTTCTGTCCGTGGGCAAGAAGTCAGCCCTGCCTCGATGCCACGGGTGCATCGCCGGCACATTACCAACTCAAACACCCCCCGCTGTTTTATTGCTGGCGGGCAACAAGAAAGGGCGCTCCCTTGCGGGAACGCCCTTTTGTATTTTGAAGCAGAAACAGACTAGCTGTTTTCGCTTTCTTCAAACTTCTGCTTGAGCAGGTCGCCCAGGCTCTGACCGGCTTCTTGCGGGCCGGAATGGAATTCCTTGGGCTTGCGGCGTTCTTCTTCGTCCTTGATCTGCTTGATGGACAGGCCCAGACGGCGCTCTTCAGCGCTGACATGGATGACCTTGGCCTGGATTTCCTGGCCTTCCTTGTAGATCTCGGCGGGGGTCTTCACTTTCTTGCTGGAAAGCTCAGACACGTGCACCAGGCCTTCAATACCTTCTTCCACTTCAACAAAGAGGCCGAAGTCGGTGATGTTGGTCACGATACCCTTGATGGTGCAGCCCACGGGGTAGGTGTTGGGCACATGGCCCCACGGATCGTCCACCAGCTGCTTCACGCCGAGGGTGAACTTTTCGTTTTCCTGATCCACGGTCAGCACCTTGGCCTGCACGGTGTCGCCCACCTTGTACAGTTCGTTGGGATGACGCACTTTCTTGGTCCAGGAAATGTCGGAAACGTGGATAAGACCATCGATGCCGTCTTCAATGCCAATGAACATACCGAATTCGGTGATGTTCTTGATGACGCCTTCAAGGACGGTGCCTTCGGGGTACTTTTCAGCAACCAGTTCCCAAGGATTGGGGCGAACCTGCTTCATGCCGAGGCTGATGCGCTTCTTGTCGCCGTCCACGCCCAGGATGACCACTTCGACTTCGTCGCCGGTGTGAACCATCTGGGAAGGATGACGCAGCTTGCGGGTCCAGGACATTTCGGAAATGTGCACCAGGCCTTCAACGCCGGGTTCCAGTTCCACAAATGCACCGTAGTCCACCAGGTTGGTGACCTTGCCGCTGCACTTGGCCCCTTCAGGGAAGCGGGCGGAGATGTCCTGCCACGGATCGGGCACGAGCTGCTTGAGGCCGAGGGAAACCTTGTTGTTGTCGCGATCGAAGGAAAGCACCTTCAGGGTCAGTTCCTGACCGATGGTGATCATTTCCTTGGGATGGCGAATGCGCTTCCAGCTCATGTCGGTGATGTGCAGCAGGCCGTCGAGGCCGCCGAGGTCAACAAACACGCCGTATTCGGTGATGTTCTTGGCCTTGCCGGTAACGATCTGGTTTTCTTCAAGGGTGCGCAGCAGATCCTGGCGTTTGGAATCGCGCTCCTCTTCAAGCAGCACGCGGCGAGAAACGATAACGTTGCTGCGGCGGCGGTTGATCTTGAGCACGCGGAATTCGAATTCCTGGTTGACCAGGGCATCCATATCCGGCACGGGGCGCAGATCCACATGTGAACCGGGCAAAAACGCTTCCACACCGCCGATGTCCACGGTGTAGCCACCCTTGATGCGGCGGACAATGTGGCCCTTGATGACCCGGTTGTTTTCCTGCACGTCTTCGAGCTGGTCGAACACCTGCATGCGCTTGGCTTTCTCGAAAGAAAGAGTGATGGTGCCGTCGTTTTCGTTCTTGCGAACAACGTAAACGTCAACACGATCGCCCACTTTGACGGAAATGTTGCCGGCGGGGTCGCGGAATTCTGCCGCAGGAATCTGCCCTTCGGACTTAAAGTTCACGTCAACAAGCACATTGTCATCATCCACGCGGACGATTTCGCCCTTCGTGATAGAGCCTTCCTCAAGATCGCCGAAATCGGGATTGAGGTAGTTTTCAAGGGCGCTTTCGAAATTGATTTCGTTGTCGTGCCCGGTTTCCAAACCTGCCATATGTCCAGCCTCCAAACATAATTTCCCCATAACAGGGAGGTGCCTTATTATCAGGATTTCAGTAAAAGAACAAGAAAAAATACGCGCCAAATCGGCTTTAGCCGCCGAAAAATCGGGATTCCGCGCCGCTCCGGATGGCCCAGGCGCGGCAGCCCGCGCGGGGCATACCCTGCAAGGGCCTGTCTGGCGGGGCTTGCAGGGTATGCCCACTTGACTTTTATTGTCGCATGAATTGTTTTGAAAGGGTCGGCGGGGAATTCCGTTAAAATCGGAAACAGTCGCGCTGCGGTAAGAGGGAACGAAGCTTCATCGTTCCGCCACATGGCGGGGCGCTACAGCCAGTCGCGCGAGCGGCGAAGGCGAAGTCTAGGCAAGGGGCGCAAGGCCCACGCCCTCAAGTCCGAATATCCTCCGGCATTTTATCCAACTTCAACCCGTCAACGCGCCATTGAGGAGGTTGCCATGCTGCGTGCTACGCCGCATTCCATTTTGCATTATTTCACCCGTACCCTTTTGCCCATTCTTTTGCTGTGCGCCGTTATGGGCGCGCCTGCGCTTGCTCCTGCCGCTGAATCCGGCGCAGAGAGCCCCAAAGCGGGCGTGCTGCTGGTGGCCTTTGGCACCAGTGTTCCCGAAGCCCTGGTTTCCATGAAGGCCGTGGATGCGGAGTTCAAGGCCGCTTTTCCCGGTCAGCCGGTGGTGTGGGCCTATACCTCGCAGATTATCCGCAAAAAAATAGCCGCCGAGGGGCATCCCGTGGGCGGCATCAGCGATGGCCTCGCCCAGCTTGCCAAGGACGGCGTCAAGGTCGTGCGCGTACAGTCGCTGCACGTCATGGCGGGCGAGGAGTTCAGCGCGCTTGAACGGGCCGTGCTTATCGATCTGCAAAAAAATCCGGGCCGCTTTGACTCCGTGTTTCTTGGCCGCCCCATGCTGGAATCGAAAAAAGACGCGCAGGAACTCATTCAGGCCATCAGGGAAGACGTCAAATCCCTGCGCGGCAAGGATGCAGCCCTGGTGCTCATGGGCCACGGCCAGAGCCATGGCCGCGCGGATCTGACCTTTGAAGGTACGCGCGCCGTGTTCCACGATGCGGACAAACGCGTGTTTATGGCGACAGTAGAGGGTGCGCGCAGCGTGGACGATCTGCTGGTGGAACTCAAGGCAGCCAAGGTCAAGAAGGTGGTTATCGAACCGCTCATGCTGGTGGCTGGCGATCATGCGCACAACGACATGGCCGGGGATGAAGACGATTCCTGGGCCTCGAAACTCAAAGCAGCCGGCTTCAAGGTGGAGACCAACCTCAAGGGTTTGGGCCAGATTGCCGGTGCGCGCGCCATACTGGTGCGCCATGCCCGCGAAGCTGCCGATGACCTGACCAAGGAACCCAAGAAGCAGTAGCAGGGCTTGCCTGCGCCGCATATTTGTTGCGGGAGCCGCATAAGCCGGGACAGCGCGTCTGGTTTGTGCGGCTTCTGTTTTTGGGTGCGGGAAATTGGGGAATGCGGGCGATGCGGTGTTTCGCGGAGGTTTTTCAGACTAGTTGTAAGGCTCAGTGCGCTTGAGAATGTTGCGACTTAAGCCTGCCGTGCCACCAGCCAGGCCAGCATGCCGCCCTGCGCCGCAATGGCGGCCGCAAGGGCCAGCCAGCAGCCCCAAAGGGGCAAGGCCTTGGGCGCAATGCCCGCAGCCAGCGCCAGCATGCCCTGAAATGCCCTTTTGAGAGGCCACAACAACGCCAGCCCCGCCCACACCGATGCGCTCAGGGTAAAAACCTGCAACTCCTTGATTTCCCACAGCCCCACCAGCGAGGCATACAGGTCAACATTGCCGGAATTATAGGCATTGCCGATGAGTTCCAGCCTGTCCAGAGCCGGGCCGTCAGTGCAAATTGCGCCAAGAATGAAAAAAATGGCCACAACACCAAGAAACAGCAGCAGAAAAAGACCAAAGGTGCGCATTTGCCAGCGGGAATGCGCCACGCCAGCAAAATCGCCGATGCGCCGCGCAAGAAAATGCAGGGGAATTGCCAGAAGCGGCACTGGCACAATGAGCAGGCCCAGACCGGGCCTCACCAGCGCAAACGATCCCCCTGCAAGCATGAGGTAGCCTGCAAGCGAGAAAATGGATGCGGGTAAGGCGGCAAGGGGCATACGCGCTCCAGTGTCGGCGGTTCTGGCGCGTAAAACATGGGCGCGCTCGCATAAAATCCTATGCCAAAAAGGGGCAAAGGTCTATGCGGCAAAGGGAGTTGTGATAATTTGCCGGGGTGGAGCGCACATGCGGCAATGCAAGCGTCCGCCGTCGGGCGAAGGGCTGGCGCTCTGCCCCACCCACTCTGGGCGGCGACTTTTGCCTGATGTTTTGGCCTAGCGTTCGGGCGTGGTGAGAAAGGCGGGCATGCTGGCCGCAGCCGCACGGCAGGATGCGTCATCAGGGGCAAAGCAGCACAGGATGGCGCACCAGGACCCGCCATCACGCTGTTGCGCCACGCAGCGGTCTAGCTGTCTGTCGGGGCAACTGGCGGCTGGGGCAAGGTCGGGCAGGGCAGCGCGGCAGGCAGCTTCAAGCCGCAGACATTCGGCTTGTGCCTGATTCGGCCCTGTTGTCTGATTTTTTGCTGTGTTGACGTGTCGGGCGCACCATGCGGGGCTATCCACATCGGCGATTTCGCGCGCGGAGGCAGCGAGTGGCAACAGGCAAAAGGCCAGCAGGCATACGGCGACAAAGCTCATAATAAAGGCGCAGGGCAAAAACCCCGCGCCAGTACAATCAATATTTTTCGGCACGGCCTAGCGCTTGTCCACCACGCGCTTGGATTTGCTGAAGGTACGCGGCAGGCTGGCGTAGTCCGCCACGCTCACGGAAACACGGGCCATGATGGCCTTGTGCAGACGGGTTTCAAGCTCATGGGCCAGGGCGGCATCGTTGCCTGCGGTCTGCCCCTGCCCGCGTTCCACGGTGAGGGCCAGATGATCAAGGGAGCGATCATCGCGGGTGAGTTCCACCTGATATTCACCGCCAAGCTCCGCAAACTGACCGATGACTTCCATGAGCTGACCGGGGTAGATGTTCACGCCACGGTAAATGATCATGTCGTCCGAGCGTCCGAGGATGCGGTCATGTCGCGGCATGGCAAGGCCGCAGGAGCATTGGCCCGGCAGCAGGCGCGAAAGGTCGTGGGTGCGGTAGCGCAGCAAGGGCACGGCCTCCTTGCACAGGCTGGTAACGACCATTTCGCCCACTTCGCCCTCGGCAACGGGCTGCATGGTGGCGGGGTCAAGCACTTCGATGATGAAGAGGTCGGCCCAGTAGTGCAGGCCTTCGTGGGCATCGCAGTCGATGGCGGTGCCGGGGCCGTACATTTCGGTCATGCCGCCGATATCGTAACAGCCCTCAAGGCCGAGCTTGCTTTCAATGGCGAGGCGCATTTTTTCGCTGCGGGTTTCTGAACCGCAGACCATGCGCTTGAGCTTGATCTTGCCGCGCAGGTCGGCCCGTTCCACTTCTTCCGCCAGCAGCAGGGCCATGGATGCCGTGGCTGTAAAGCCGGTGGCGCCCAGGTCCTGCAAAAGCTGCAGGTGCATTTCAAGGTTGCCCGGCCCCACAGGCACGGTGAGCATGCCAAGCCTTTCGCTGCCCGCCTGAAAGCCAGCGCCAGCCGTCCACAGGCCATAGCCCACGGCAAGCTGCATGCGGTCTTCGGGGGTAAAGCCCGCCAGCTCAAAGCAGCGGGCAATCTGGAGGCTGAACGTATCAATATCGCGCTGGGTGTAGGCCAGAATTTTGCGTTTGCCCGTGGTGCCGCTGGAGGCATGTATGCGCGCCACATCACGCGGCGGCACGCAGAGAAGCGGCAGGGGATAGCCCTCGCGCAGGTCTTCCACATCGCAGGTGGGCAGGCGGCGCAGGTCGTCAAGACTTGTGATGTCGTCCGGCTTCAGGCCGCAGGCTTCCAGCTTTGCCCTGTACTGGAGCGAATTCCAGGCCTGACGCACGGTGTAACGCAGACCTTCAAGCTGTTTCTGGCGGATATCCTCATCGGTGAGCTGGGGAATAAAGCGATACGACATGAAGCTCTCCTGATTCCATTGGGGTCATGGGCTTGAAAAAGAAAATAAACCACACACTGCGGTTTTTTTGCGCCGCAGGCAAGCCCAAAGGGCCCTGTTGCCTACAGTTTGGCCCCAAGGGCGAACACTTCGCGCACCGAAAGCATGCGCTGCGCCGGTTCTGCCTCCTTTTGCTGCTCCAGCGCCAGCATGAGCAGCACGCGGGCCTTGGCGGGCGAAAGCATGCCGCCGGGCACAAAGCCCTCGTATTCATCAAGGGGCGTGACCGGGCCGGAACCGGTGCGGCTGCACCGGATAACAGGGATGCCCCCTGCAATGGCCTGCCGCAGCTCGTGGCGCACGGCATCGGGCATGGAACCGTTGCCCATGCCAGCCAGCACTATGCCCGCGCTGCGTTCCACGGAATAGCGCACAAGATCAACAGGCATGCCCGCGCAACCGTAGACCACATCCACACGTGGCAGATTTTTGCGGCCCGCAAGCTCGGCAAAGGTTCCTGCCAGAGCGGGATTTTCCTCCCCGCCGTAGTAAAACTGAGGTTCGCCGTTGATAACCCGGCCCAGACAGCCTGATTCCAGCGCACGGAAGGCCTCCACATCAAGCGTGGCGACCTTCACCGCCGTGCGGGCCGAGAGCACCCGGCTGTTCATGACCAGCAGCGCGCCGCGCGCCTGCGCCTGCGGGCAGGCCGCCACAGCCACGGCATCGCGTATGTTGATGGGGCCGTCTGCGCTCAGCGAGGTGGCGGGGCGCATGGAGCCGGTCAGCACAACGGGCTTGGGGCTGGCAAGGGTGAGGTGCAGATAGAAGGCCGATTCTTCCAGCGTGTCTGTACCGTGGGTCAGCACCACGCCGCAGATTTCTGGGTCGCCCAGCGCCTTGGCGCACTGCTCGCCCAGCATGGCCCAATGCTCGGGGGTGATGTTCTCGCTGGGCAGGTTGCCGCACTGCACGCTGGTGATGCGGGCCACGCCCTCAATGCCGGGCAGGGTTTCGAGCATGCTGTCAACGGTGAGCACCCCCGCCTGATAACTGATCTGCTCAAGCGGCGTGGGGGCAACGCCCGCAATGGTGCCGCCCGTGGCAATAAGGGCCACCTTGGGCAGGGAGGTTGCGCTGGAACTGGCCGATGCTGAAGAATGATTGCTCATGGTGGCTCCTGCGGCGCGCTTTGCCTAGGGACGGCAGGTTGCAGCCGCGTTGTCGTGAACAGTGCTCGCCGCAGTCCAGAGCATATCCGTCTGCGGCTCGTTGGTATGCGGGCAGATGCTGCGCCCTGTGGGGATAAACCCCCTGCTGGCGTAAAATGCCAGGGCGCGGCTGTTGTTATCGTATACGGTGCAGCGGAGGCTGGCGTTCTTCTGGTCTGGGAGTTCAGCCAGCACCTGTTCCTGCACCAGTTCCAGCAGTTGCCGCCCAAGGCCCTTGCCCCACCAGCGGGGCAGCACGAACAATCCCGCCAGATACGTGCAGTTGCCGTCCGGCAGGGTTGCGGCAAATGCGGCGTGCTCTCCATCGGCTGTCAGCAATAAGACCTGCGATGAAGGCAGATAGCTTTCCGCCATAGCCGCCCGCTGCCCGCGCCAGAACGCGGCAGGCACAAAGTCATGCCCTGCCAGAGAGGCCGCCAGCCAGATGTCGGCACAGATCGAGTAATCCTTGGTAGATGCGGCCCTGACTGTTGTTACAGCCGGGCGAGGTGCGGCATGCCCTGCGTGGGCGGGAAAAGTTGTCGTTTTCATGGCCTCCCTCTGCTTAAGCGAGCAAGTGCAGCGCGTCAACAGCCGGGAACGCAGTGCAGTCCTCGCGCTTGTGAAGCCGTGCGCGTTGCTTGGATTTGGAACAACATTGGTGTAGCGTGCCGCAATGGACAAAAAGAAAATACTCCTTGTGTCGTTAGGGCATTTGTCGTGCGATATTAACGGCGGGGCATTGCCCGCAATACTGCCTTTTTTGCGGTCGGCTTTTGATTTGAGCTATCAGGCCACGGGCGGGCTGATGTTTGCCTACTCCTGCCTGTCGTCCATGATCCAGCCGCTGTTCGGCCTGCTTTCAGACAGGTTTTCCAAGCCCTGGTTCATCCCTGTGGGCGTGCTGCTGGCGGGCTGCGGCCTCGCGGCCATTGGCTGGATGTCCGGCTACTGGGGAATTTTTGCGGCTATCGGCCTGAGCGGCATTGGCGCGGCCCTGTTCCATCCGGAAGGGGCGCGTTTTGCCAATGCGGTGTCGGGGCAGAACAAGGGCACGGGCATGAGCCTGTTTTCCATTGGCGGCAATGGGGGCTTTGTGCTGGGGCCGCTGCTGGCTACCGCCTGCCTTGGGGCCTTTGGCCTGACCGGGACGACAGTTTTTGCCGTGCTGGCTGTGATAACGGCGAGCATCTTGGTGTGGTCCATCGCCCGCATGGGCGCTACCAAGAAGGTGGGCGCGGCGGCAGGCGGCAAGGCCGGGCCAGCCCTTGCGGCGGAGGGAGAAACCCCCGGCGAGAACAACTGGCGCGAATTTTCAAAGCTGACGGTCTCCATTGTGACCCGTTCCATCACCTTTGTGGGCTTTAACACCTTTATTCCGCTCTACTGGGTCAGCGCTTTCGGGCAGTCCACGGCAACGGGCGCTGTGGCCCTGACCTTTTTCAGCGTATGCGGTGTTATCAGCAACTTTTTCGGCGGGATGCTTTCTGACAGATTTGGCTACCGCGCCGTTATTCGCGGGGTATTCGCCCTGTTGCCACCAGTGGTGGCAGTATTCAGCCTGAGCAACAACCTGTACGCGGCCTGGGCTCTGCTGCCCTTGCTGGGTTTTGTGCTGTACGCGCCATTCAGCGCGCAGGTGGTGCTGGGCCAGCAGTATCTTGCCAAGAACATCGGTTTTGCCTCGGGCATAACCCTTGGCCTGGCAACCAGCCTTGGCGGCGTGGTTGCCCCGCTGCTTGGCTGGATTGCAGACAACTACGGCATGCCAGCCACCTTTCAGTCGCTGGCGGCGCTTTCCATTGTGGGCGCGATTTTTGCCTATTCCCTCAAACCCGTAACCGTGAAGAAGGAAAAGAAGGCATGAACAGCAAACAAAAAACGGAACCTCCCCATGCAGCGCATGCACTGACGCGCGAAGTGCCGCTTATCGGTACTGTGCGTATTGTGGAGCGCGGGGGGTGCGTAATTCGGCTCGATCTTGGCCCCACGGCACCCTTTGAGCCATTGAAAAATACCACGGAGCAGGAAACACCCCTGTTGCGTGAGGCCTTTAAGCAGCTTGACGAATATCTGACCGGGAAGCGCCGCGATTTTGATTTGCCCCTTGCCCCCGAGGGCACGGACTTTCAGCGCGGCGTGTGGCGTACCCTGCAAACGATACCCTACGGGCAGACGCGCAGCTACAGGCAGGTAGCCGAAGCCGCCAATTGCCCCAATGGATACCGCGCGGTGGGCCTTGCCAATAATCGCAACCCCATTGCCATATTTATTCCCTGTCATCGTGTTATCGGCGCGGACGGCAGCATGGTTGGCTACGGGGGCGGGTTGCCGATCAAGGAAGCCCTGTTGCATCTGGAGGGTTACATGTAGCCGCAAACTTTTTCAGGTACACGTGTACCTTTTTCTAGGCCGTCCTTCGGGGCGGCTTTTTTGCGTGTGCAGTCATTTTTGTCCGCTGGGCAAATCCACGCCGGGGGCTGCCTCTTTCCACGCGTGTTTCTTCGCTTGTGACCGCGTTTCTTGTGTTGCCTTGTGTGCGTTTGACACTGGCGATACTGTTCATAAATTACGTAATATACTGAAAATACAATATTAATTTGCATGTTGATTTGTGCATAATCTGGCCCTGTTGGCGCAAGGGTGAACCCCTGTTTCGCTATCGGGCAGAATGTCGGCACTGTGCACAAGTGCAAAAAACGGGCGTAGATATTGTTCAAAACTAAAATAACATACTGTAATTTAAATATTTGTTTTGAACATTTCAATGATGATCAGCCGTGGGGTACAAGCTTTTGTTTGGTGAAGTGCCCACTGCTGCACGGCGCGTAAAAAACGGCAGCGGCAGGATGAAGGTTCCCCCTCCATTCTGCCACAGCCGAAAATCAATTCCTTAAATGCGGGCGCTCAAATTGTGCGCAATTAATTTATTATTCTGTTATTATTGAAGTAATTCTTTGAAGAAACTGTTCCTAACCACCAAATCATTGCGCCGGGACATGGAATCTGCCCCAAGCTTCGGGAACTACGGGCACCTCGAATATTATGGGCGCTCCGGTCGCACGGGCAGCATGGGGCCAAGGTCAATGCCCGCAGGGCTGACCAAGGCGCGGAAGGGATACATCTCCACCCCTGCGGAGAGCGCCTCATAAAACAGGGCGGCATAGGCCGGATCAATGAAATCCGCCGGAGCAAAGCATTCCCCGTCCGGACGCTGCACCAGATAGAACATGGCGGCGCGTTCGCCGCAGGCCACAATGTCCATGAGTTCGCGCAGGTGCTTTTGCCCGCGTTCGCTGGCGGCATCGGGGAAGCATGCGGCGTTGTCTTCCACCATCGTGACGTTTTTGCACTCCACCCACAGAGGCGGCAGACCGGGGGCCGTGAGCAGGCCGTCCAGCCTGCTTTGCCCGCGTTTGGCCTCGCGCACAATGGTGGTGTAGCCCTGCGCAAAGGGCAGGCGGCGCGCATGAAAGGCCGCCTCAAGCATGCGGTTGGGGGTGCTGGTGTTCACACCCACCCAGAAGCCGTCGGCAGGGGAGTGTGTGTCTGATTCATGTGCTCCAGACTCGTGGGCGCTCTCAACCAGTGCAGGTACGGCCCTGCGTGCCAGCCACACGCATTCCTGCGTGTATTTGAGCTTGCGTTCAGGATTGCTTGCCGGGGATGCCAGCACCGGCGCGCCCGGCAGGCACAGGCCCAGCATGCTCCCCGAATTGTTGCTGTGCACCCACAGGTCTGCGCCCTGATGCTGCAACAGCACGCTGAAGCGTTTGCGGCGCGCCACAAAGGCGGCCACAATGCAGTGGGCCGGCAAGGGTAGCAGCGGGGCAGCGGTGGAGGGGCCGGGCAGGTCGCCGCATGAGGGCCGGGAGGTATCGGCAGCGGCTGTATGTGCTGCATTTTTGGGTTCAGAGCTCATTTACACCCCGATATGAAGCTGCTAGAAACAGCCAGTTGTGAGTACGCCTGCCGATTGCGGGTGCGTTGCATACGCCAAGGAGCCCCCTTATGCAGATTTCAGACCGTCTGAGCAGTATCAAACCTTCTCTGACACTCAGTGTCAACAGCCGCGCCCTTGAGCTTAAGGCCCAGGGAATTTCAGTAATCAGCCTTGCCGTGGGCGAGCCGGACTTCCCCACGCCCAAACACGTTTGCGAGGCTGCCAAAGCGGCTATTGACGACAATTTTTGCCGCTACACCGCCGTGCCGGGCATTCCCGAACTCCGCAAGGCTGCGGGCGCGTATTTTGAAAGAAACTACGGCGTCCCGGTGCCGATGGAATCCATTGTTATCGGCGCGGGCGGCAAGCACTGCCTCTATAATTTCATGCAGGCCACGCTCAACCCCGGCGACGAGGTGCTTGTGCCTGCCCCGTACTGGCTCAGCTACCCCGATATGGTCATGCTGACTGGCGCAAACCCCGTGCCTGTGCTTGCCGGGCCGGAGCAGGGCTTCAAGGTGACGCCCGCCATGCTCGAGGCGCACACCACGGATAAAACCAAGCTGCTCATTCTGAACTCGCCCAGCAACCCCACTGGCGCGGTCTACAGCGAGGCCGAGTTTACAGCCATTATGGATTGGGCCATTGCGCGCGGGCTGTTTGTGCTTTCTGATGAAATTTACGATCAGCTTGTGTTCGCCCCTGCCAAGATGACCAGCGCCATTGGCTGGTTTGCCAAATATCCCGAGCAGGTGGCCGTGCTCAACGGTCTCTCAAAGAGCTACGCCATGACAGGCTGGCGCGTGGGCTTTTTGGCTGCGCACCCGACCCTGATCAAAAAGATATCGGCCATGCAGGGCCACAGCACTTCGAATATCTGCTCCATCGCGCAGAAGGCGGGCCTTGCGGCCTTGACCGGCAGTATGGAATGCGTGGACAAAATGCGCGAGGCCTTTGTGCGGCGGCGCGATTTTGCCATGAAGATCATTGAGGGCTGGCCCTTTGCCATCTGCCCCAAGCCCGATGGCGCGTTCTACCTCTTTTTGGATGTTTCCAAGTGCTATGGCGGCAGCGTGCACAACTCCACCGACCTTTGCACCCTGCTGCTCGACAAGGCCCACGTGGCCGTGGTGCCGGGCGCGGCCTTTGGCGACGACAAGTGCATCCGCTTTTCGTACGCTGTGGGTGACGACGTGCTCAAGGGCGCGCTGGAAAATATCGGCAAGGTGCTTGCGCAACTGGCTGCGGAGCCGAAATAGGGCTGAAAGACGTGGCAGAATTGCCGCCAAAACCGCCTCTGTAAAAAAAATGCAAAATTGTATTGACAGTTAGGCTAGTTTTGGTCATTCTGCTTTTCGCCGTGGGGCTGTAGCTCAGTTGGGAGAGCGCTTGAATGGCATTCAAGAGGTCAAGAGTTCAATTCTCTTCAGCTCCACCAGATAGGTAATCAAAACCCCCGATCATTGAAAAATGGTCGGGGGTTTTTGCGTTTTGGGAGGTTGGAATGGAAGATAGCAAGCGTGCAATCCCGTAATTGCTATTTCTTTTTCGGTGAATCCAAAAAGTTTTTATACCATTTGCTAATTATTTTTATCTTAAAAGCTATTGCCATACAAAAGAATAACGCGTAAATTTAAACGACGACAAAATTCAGACATCATAAAAATTTAATAATGCTACTGTTTCTGTAGATGCAGCAGCAAAACACTCCTCATTTGGTGGTTATATGGCGCGAAAACAAAGAATTGCTGTATGTGCATTGAATGTTGTAATCCATGACGAGAATAAAAGGGATTACAGCAAATTATTAAAAAATTGTTCAGACAAGCATGATGTTGTTCAGTTTAATAAGACTCATGCTGCCTGCCTTATAGGGGTAAAAGAATCTTTTACCCCTTATGGAAACTATTTATTCGGAACAGTATTTAAATTTGTTAACATTCGACCACCGTATTTTGATATAAACAAGCTGTCGCTTATTTTGGATGAAGACGGAAACCCCAAAAATATTATTGATCCACAGATCAGATCAAATACTTTGGACGTTAATTTCTGCTTATTTGAAGACTCGCACCGCATATTTGTAGATGTGAGGAATATCACTCCAAAGATGGCAAAAGATTTTTTTGAGCGTATTTTTAAACGCGAAGAGATTGTTGCCGAGTTTGGTGAGGTTGATGTGTCGCTGCACTCTACGAAAGAATATATTGAGGAGATATTGCGCATACCATCTTTGCGATCTTTAGAAATTTTTGTCCATCGACCAAATCCAACAAATATGAATAGATTTGATTTTGATGTTGAAGAAAGTCTAAGAGAGCAAAATGCTGAATCTTTACAGCATCGGCTGGCGACTCGAAGTGATAATATCACACCAAATGAACTAACAAAAAATTTTATGAATGCTGCAAGAAATAATGGGCGTGTGATAGGGAGGGGGCGGGACGAAGATGGCAAGACTGTCGAATTCGACACGGATAATTCGCCACTTGTAGATAGTATTTTTACTGAAAAAAACGAACCCTATTTGTTCGCCCTTGCTAGGGCCGCTCAAAAAGTATGGGAGAAGATTACAACACAAGATGGTTAAAAAACATGCGAAAATTATTTCGTCCTTTTTTCAAAAAAATAACTCCCTCCTGCAAAGTGCTGAAGGCAAAAATTGTGGAGGAATACAAGTTTTTATCCAAAGATATCTCTGATTATTTTATATATTTTGGCCCAATCCGCGATATTTTATATACACCATATTTTCATTTGGCAGTTATCACTGCTCTTTTTATTTCACTGTTTAGTCAATGTCCAAACGGTTGGTCTAACATTGCTC
Source organism: Desulfovibrio sp. UIB00 (assembly GCF_022508225.1). Taxonomy (NCBI): domain Bacteria; kingdom Pseudomonadati; phylum Thermodesulfobacteriota; class Desulfovibrionia; order Desulfovibrionales; family Desulfovibrionaceae; genus Desulfovibrio; species Desulfovibrio sp. UIB00. The sequence goes on from NZ_JAETXJ010000001.1 coordinate 252,051, forward strand.
TAAGTGTATTGCCTAATATACTTGGATTTTCTGTTGGTGGGTATGCAATAATTATTACATTTGGAGATGATGAATTTAGAAAATTTTTGGCTAAGACGACAACAAAGGATGGAAAGTCAATATTACTTATGATTAACGGTGCATTTATGCACTTTATTATAAGTCAAACATTAGCAATATTTTTAGCATACATAAATCAATCTCTCGAAATAACAAATTTTATGCTTAATTTTTTAATGAGTATACCCTTTCCTTACGCACTATTTTTTTGCATAGCAATAGCTTTTGAGATAAAAACAATTAGCAAATGGTATAAAAACTTTTTGGATTCACCGAAAAAAAAATAGCAATTACGGGATTGCACGCTTGCTATCTTCCATTCCAACCTCCCAAAACGCAAAAACCCCCGACCATTTTTCAATGATCGGGGGTTTTGATTACCTATCTGGTGGAGCTGAAGAGAATTGAACTCTTGACCTCTTGAATGCCATTCAAGCGTCCGTCTGGCGCGTCACGCAGCAGCGCGGAATGGCGTCCTGCTTCCACCTCTCTCTCGCGCGCAATCCAAATTTCCTCTCGTCCCTACCCCTCAAGAAACATGCGGTAAAATTTGCTGTTTCTGATGCTATCAAGCTCAGAGGGCACAAGCACCCTGTTGATACTTACCTGATCGTTTTGCGCAAGCTTAAGGTAGTAGGGCGCGTAGGGGCGGTCTTTTTTCTGTATGACCAGCACCGTGAGCTTGAAGGCGCGTGGTGCTCCTGCTGGCTTCAAGGTCTATTGTGCCGCTAGTGTGCAGCACTAGCGTTTAGGGGCAAATTTTGAGCTGCGTCCTTATCTAGCAGAGCGGCGCAAGGCCGATGGCAGCAAGAAACAGCCAGAATAGTGCAGCTGCGGGGTACAAGGCCGCAGTCATAAACAACATGCATGGGGGAACTTTTGCAAGCAGCCCCGCCCGCCCTTTCAGTCTAAAAATATACAAATGCAGCAACAAATATACAAATGAGGCTACAAATCCCTGCACAGAAAGGGATATCATCGCAGCGGTTCGTCTTGGCAGCCATTCAAGCCCTATGGCATCAGTGAGGTGCTTTGCATCCACAAGCGTACCTGTGGAGCATAAAACAAGCACCGCAACATAGAGCCACGGATTCTTTTCCTGCTTAAACAACGGCAGGCAAACAAGCATTCCAGCCATGCCTGCGGTCATAACCACCGCAGACGTGGTTTCCCGCATGAGCAGCCACCAGCCCAAAAATGCGATGATCAGCGCAACGATTACAGGCCAATGTGCCCACAAGAGGGTTGACCCTTGTACTTGTGTGTCTGCTGGAGCGGGCATGCAATTCTCCAATGCTGTTTTTTGTGTAAGCCGCAAAGCCATACGGTGCGCAAAAAAGAGTGCTTTGCTCCTGTTGCTCAGCAAAAAAGCTGAAGGGTGGCACCGTTGGCCGCCAACTTGCCAGCAATTTATGGAACTCTCATTTATATGGCAATGGAATATTTGTTTACAGATTGCTTGGTCAGGCAAAACGCCCCGACTATCCCGCGATTGTCGGGGGCGTTTTGCTTTATGTTCTGTGTGCTATTTTAGATGTATATGGGATTACTATGCATTACATGTCTGCAAGTGTGGGCAATCTTTCCGGCGCTTCAGGGCAGCACAAGAGGTTTCTCCTTGGTTGCGTATTCCTGGGCTTTTTGAAGAACTTCGGCAAAGTAGTGCTGACAGTTGTGCGTTGCTAAGTTGTACATCCGGTGGTCATAATCTTGTGTATCAATCGCTTTTAACTGAAGTTCTTCCCATTTGCGGTCTGTTTCAATCTTTGCTCTGTCAATGTATTCCTTGCGATACTTGGGGGACTCGACTTGATATTTATTCAAATTCTGCAAGGGTTCAGAAAATACGCCGTCAGACGTCAGGCCAAAATTGCTGCCGTCGTTGCCAAGGAAGTGCATGTGGTCAAAGTGTAGGTCAGCCCCTGGTAATCTCTCGCCATACCATCCTGAAAAAAAACGTGATTCAAGAGGTCTAACCCCCATTTGATAATACGGGATTGTGGCATTGGGATCACTTGAATATGGTTGCAAACCTGTGTGATCGCCGTTGGCATGTTTTTTCACAACGTCAGCAACGCTGGCCGGATACATGCGCTCCTCCAGCGGAGCAGTTTGTGGAACAGGCATTGCGGCCTCAAGCGCTGTCTGTTGCCTGTTGGAAGGCATTGTTGCCGCGTTTGCTGCGTCTTTAAATGTGAATCGCCCGTTGCTCAAACGTGGTTGGTCTGAGACATCATGCCCCATGTTTCTGGTGCTGAAATTGTTCGCTGCCATGTCTCCTCCTTAAAGGGTTTGGAGGAGATATAGCAGAGGCGGGCGTTTTTGTAAGACTGAAACGTTTCAGTAGTTTTTTGTTCTTTTCAGTTTGATAAATAAGGGCATTTATGATGAAAAAAATAAAATTTTCAGTTAGTTATGATTTTGCGCAGAGGTCATGGAATGGCATAAACGCCGAAATTTTTTGCAGACCTCGAAAAAATATTTTTATTTTTTCTGCCAAAATTTGAGCATGCTTGAGCAAAACACATAAACAGCTTTGAGGAATTATATGGCATTCCCAACAAGCCCGGAAATAAAAGCAAAAGTTGCGGGCCTAGTGCGAGAACACTGGCCTAATATTATTATCTTGATTTTTACTTGGTTCGGTGGATTGGTCGATGACGACTATATGGGGCATGTGGTGCAGGCTGTTGGAGCGGCTGGCGTTATTGTGCTGTTGTCACTTTTTAAATTGCAAAAAATATATGGATTTATATCTCAGGCATGTCTTTATGCTTCATAGGTGCTGCCGAAATAATAGACACTCAGCATATCGCTGACATTATGGGCCTTGGATGGTTGTCCTCATGGTCTATCATCTTAATAACAATTGCAGTTCAGGGTTCTATTGCTTCGTTTATCTGCGTACTGCTCCTGTATATATTCTTCTTTAGGTCGCAGATTAGCGCCGCAATGCTGGTCAAGATCCCCATCTGTATGTTATTTCTGCTCGCGGCCCTGGGGCCAACCTTTATGGAGTTTTGGATGATTCTGGCCTTAAGCGTATTCGGGCCAGTATAGTCGCGCATTCTGGCTCAAACTGATTGTAGTTATGCGCTAGTGAATGAGTAGTCCCAAGTAGCGGGGTTTACATGTCATTCCTAACAAGCGCGCAAATAGAACAAAATTTTTTGTTTAGTGCTGTTGTGCTGGCCTGTCATCATTCTAATTATTTATAGTGGCGGGCCGGAAAAGTGGAGTTATGGTCTAGCTGTTCAGGCCGGGGCGATTGCCCCTGTCTTTGGTGTAGACCCCACTCTTTTTTCAAATCGCGTAAGACACAAAACCCCCGACCATCTTTCAATGATCGGGGGGGTTGATTACCTATCTGGTGGAGCTAAAGAAAATTGAACTCTTGACCTCTTGAATGCCATACTAAGGCATCATGACCCAAACCTTACACCGCCAACAAAATCAGACTACTGGCTCTATATTCTCCTTCAAGAGTGATTTTTATACTAGTGCGCCTGCATTAGCACATTATATGCTGATTTTATTGCAATATTTGCGCTGATAATCCAAATTTAATATACCTATTATTTCACTTGGTGAAAAAAATTATCACTACTGCTCGACTCTCCACATCACTTGCAGTATATCTTGCATCCGGTTTTTACTACAGCCTCTTTAAAAGGAATGTAATAATGGGCAGATATAGTGGGCTTTTGGCAGTGTTTTTTCTGCTTCTTACGGGCTGCGGCTCCACGCAGTATCCTGATGAAATCTGGGCTCCCAAAAGTGCGCCCTATAAATTTGGCGGCTCGCCAGAAATGGAAGACATCGCCAAAAGGTGCAACAACGGATACTACAGCGGTTTTAGCCCAGAGAATCTCTTTCCCATAATGAGCCAGCGCTGCGAAAAAATCGAAAACGGCAACAGGATTTGTGCGGCAGAACTCATAGACTCTGAAACGCATGAGTATCTTGGCCAAGAATTCGACTCAAAAACAAATTCGTGGCATTCGGTAACAAAAGAGGACACCAACTACTACCACTACATGATAAATCTCTACATCAATACCAAGGGTCTGGTCTACGACTGCAAGGCCTCGTATGGGCACCATGTGCAAGTCAGCAAAAAGCCCAAGGAAGGAACTCTGGCAGCAAAAATGCCCAAGGAGTAGCCCGAATGCGACATAACTTGATTCTATTCCTCTGTTATGTGCTGCTGGGGGCGTGCGTGATAACTTCGGCTCCCCAATGGCGGCCTGCGGAGCTTGCCTCCATTAAAATCACCAAGGCGCAGGCCGAGCCAATAATCAACGCATGCCGCGATGGAGCCTATTTGGGTAGCGCTTTACAAAACTTTCCCCAATCAGATCAGGCCATTTGCCAGCCGCAGTATACTGGCCAGTTATGCGCCATGGTGCTGGAATTTCCTGAAAAACGTGTGTTTTCGTATGCGGATGGGCGCAGCTATTCCGCCACAGTGCAGGCTCGTGCGTGGTTCAACATTGTGCTGAATGAGCAGGGCAACATAACCGCTTGTCGCACCAAAACGGAATAAAGGAATCAACATGCGTATACAAATCATGCTGGCTGGCATCTTTTGCATGCTCACAGCCTGCGTCAGCTATGCCCCCAAGCCCTCAACGTTGCCGCCCCCACCGCCGCCCATGCCCTTTGTTGCGGTGTGGGCGCCAGAACAGGCCCCGGCCATAAAAACATCGTGGGAAAAGGTGATTACCACCATGAAGGCCTGTAACGGTGGCGCACTTGAAGGCAAAACTATAAAAGATGCCACGCTGGCAGACATGAAGTTTTACAGCAAACCGCTGGAAGGCGGCAAAACCCTGCAGGCAGGCAAGCTCTATTCACTGTATGCAACCGATGTTGAATTTACCACCGCAGTAATGCTTAACCTTACGGTGGGTAAGGACGGCAAAATTCAGGAATGCCTAGCCGAAAAAATTATTTATCAAAGCAAATAAGCAACGGTAACTCGCTTTGAAAGCCCCTCGGTCAACATGCTATGACCGAGGGGCTTTTCTACGTCTGATTGTCAACAGCCCGCTGATACTATTGAACAAGCCGCTCTGAGTTTAGCTTGTATAATTTTTCTCTTGTAAATAATCTATGTGTGCAATTTTTATTGTATTTTTATAACACGCTGATTTTAAAATATATAAATTAAATATGGTGTGTGAAATATGTATGCAATTGCTCAGAATAGAAGTGTAACTTGCTTTGTTTATATAATTTATTATTTCACCTTTACTTTGTATTTTTCATATGATTATTCTTACATTAAGAACAGAAATGTCCATAGATTTATAACTTAAGTGTATTCAGCTAGTTGAAAAAGGAGGAGCCAATGGAAGTTCCGAGCAAAAGCCATGCGGGCTGGCAAGACATTATCACTGGCAAGAAGACCTTCGAACTCAAGTTTCTGGCAGCCAAGATCATGCTCGGTCGACTTGTGCGCGGGGTTCATGACAACCCAACACCGCAGAATATCGCCTCAAGTATAGAGCAGTTGTATAATCTGTTTGTGCAAAACGCCAATTCGCAAACCGTGCAGGATGATATCAAAACAATTTTCGGGAAGTGAGGAACATATGAATCAGTCAATTATGGGAATACATGACGTTCAGAAAAAAATTTCCGAAGGGCGTTCACTTCTCCTTGCAGGCGAAGAAGCTATTATTCAGCAGTTGCCTAAGGGTAACTGGGTTGGCGGCACAATTCCTTATTTTATTACAAAAGAGCATGGAGGGCTTGCCTCCCGTGAACTCATATTTGTTACAGACATTACCGATATTGCCCAAAGCGTCAGCATTGCCCAGTACAATAAAGACACGCTCGCCAATGTGTATGTGGAGGGGCCAAAGCAGGGATTCAGTTTTATTCTGATACCTGCGGCAAGCGAAACGCATCTTTCGTTTGCGGTGAATGCACCCAACTACAAATCATTCGGCATGTCGCCGCTCATCGGCTGGATTGCAGGCGTGCATCTCGACGATCTTGGCAAAAAGACACCAAAGGTTTTTAACGGCAGTACGGGAAGCATGATTGAAGATGGGGCCATAGTGCTTCAGGCAGAGCTCAAGCCCGGCAAGCTGGCAGAGATCGGCATCATCAATCTTTTTGAGCAGGGCGATGGCGACACGCTGACCTTTTCTGCCGACGGGTTCTCAGCCAAGGATGTCATGGTCAATGGCGCTCCCCAAAATTTCGCTGCCTACCTTAAAGAACACAATCTGGATACCAGGCTGCCAATCGTTGCCGACTACTATGGCGCGCTGGTGAACATCAGCTTTCAGTGCATAAACGAGGCGGAAAACATGGTGCACTTTTATGCACCGGTTTTCAGTGGCATCCGTTATAAACATGCAAAGCCGATTGCGGATTACGTGGCGGCCTTTGATGCGCATGTAAGCAAGGTAATGGGTTCGGATACAGACAAGGTTGTGTTCTCGTGCAACTGTATTTTGAACTACCTGTTCTCCAATCTTGAAAACAAGAAAACAGGCGCCTTTGTCGGGCCTGTTACGTTTGGCGAAATAGCCTACCAGCTCTTGAACCAGACTCTTGTGTATCTGGAAATCAAAGACTACTGATGCGCGTAAGGCAGAACAATCTTCTGCCATTACGCGTCTGAAAAAAGCTCCGGCCAGTTCATCACTGGTCGGGGCTTTTATAACGTATGGGGCTCGTTTCTGTTTTACTAGCGTGTCCTGCTGTTGAATATGCCCGCGAATCGCGATAGCAGTATGCGAGCGTGTAGCAGGCATGCCGCGCTGTTGCGTGAAAAAAGGCTTGCATAGCTTTTTGTTGCGCAACGGCGGGGTAATAGGTCAGCAGGCTTGTACAAACATTCAGAGGCACCATGCAAAGATATCTATTTTCGATCTGTCTTCTTCTTTTCGTGCTGGTTTGCGGCAGCAACGGCATAAGCCAGTGCCAGGCCGCCACTACCGAGATTGAAGTTGTCGCCTCCGGCACAACGGGCACGCTGGTGGTGTACTCCACAGCCAACGGCACCCGGCAGGAGCTGCTGCGCACCCCGGCCTATGTGGGCAGAAACGGTTGCAGCGTGGACAAGCGCGAGGGCGATGGCAAAACGCCCGTGGGCGTGTATGAAATCCGGCGCGGTTTTGGGCTGGCTACGCCCCCTGTGGTGAACATTGCCTATACCAAGCTTGCAGGCGACGAAAAGTGGGTGGATGACGTTGCCTCAGCCCGCTACAACCAGTGGGTTACAAAGGATACAACCCCCGTTGACTGGAAGTCTGCCGAAGATCTGTCCAAAGAAACCGTGGCTTACAAGTATGTAGCCGTGGTCGAGTATAATACGGATAAGATCGTCAAGGGGGCAGGTTCGGCAATCTTTCTGCACTGTACGCAGGACAAACCCACATCCGGCTGTATCAGCGTGCCGGAGGAAGCAATGGTCAAGATTCTGGGATTCATACAGCCCGGTACGCGCATTGCCATTGCGCGTTCAGATGCCGAGCTGAAAAACCTGACAAAGTAGCCCGTAGGGGCAAACTTTTGCATGGAGCCTGGCGGATGCGCCGGCTGCAAGGGTATGAACAAAAGGCGGGACAATGGCGCAACATGATTCTGCGCTATTGTCCCGCCAATTTTATCAGAGTTGCCGATGGCAGGAATCAGGCGAATTTAAGGCCGATCACCCCGGCGATAATCAAACCGGCAGAGGCCATGCGCAAGGGCGTTGCCGCATCGCCAAAGGCAACAATGCCCACCACAAAGGTGCCCACAGCGCCAATGCCCGTCCACACCGCATAGGCCGTGCCCATGGGAATTTCCCGTTGGGCCATCAGCAGCATCATGCCGCTGCACAAAATACAGGCAATGGCAAAGGCGAGCCACAACACGCGCAGTCCTTCTTCTGTCCAGCCCAGTTTGAGGCCGATGGGCCAGCCAATTTCAAGAAAGCCCGCCAGTACAAGATAAAGCCACGCCATACAGCCTCCATGATGGTTGATTTTTTAAAGCCGAACGCGACAAACAAAGGCATCTTGTGGTGCTTGTGCAAAAGGTTTTGTCTGCGCATGGCGCAAAAAAAGCGCCTACTGAGGCTCAAGGCGTTGCTAGGCATCGTCCTCGTGCGCGGAATCAAGCAGGGCGGCAATATCCCAGTAGGCTGTTTCGATCTTGGAAAGTGATCTGTTGACTGAAATGCTTTTTTGTCGCCACAGGTCGATGGTGCGGAGCGGCTTGACGCCGTGCTCGCAATCCTTGACCAGCAGTACGCGCGGCAATGAAGGTGCATACGGGTCGGAATGGCACACAATGCCCTTTTGCCCGTTGGAGAGCACCACCGCCGTACCAATGGGGAAGATGCCCACCATCTTGATGAAATGCTCGGCATAGCCGGGTGCCCATGCGTTCTCGCCCATCTTGAACAGGGTGCCCAGGGCGTGCTTGGGGTGGATGGCGTCTTTATACACGCGCTTTGAGGCAAGGGCGTCATACACATCACAAATGGAAATGATGCGCCCGAACATGCCTATTTGGTCGCCGGAAAGGTTGTATGGGTAGCCTGTGCCATCGTGTCGCTCGTGATGCTGCAAGATGCCTTCCAGCACTTCTGCCGAAAATTTGCCTGTGGCCTGCAGCTTGGCATGACCGCACTCAACGTGCGAATGCATGATCTGCATTTCGCCCTCGTTGAGTTTGCGCGGCGCATTGAGAATGTTGGCGGGCAGCAGCGCTTTGCCGTAATCATGAAACAGCGCCGCAATGCCGATCTGCCGCTGTTCCTCGTCATCCATGCCCAGATATTGCGCAAAAGACACGGCAAAAATAGCCACGTTGACGCTGTGGCGGTACATGTAATCGTCCAGACTCTTGAGATTTGCCAGCAGGAGCAGGGCGTTGCGGTTGCGTACAATGCTTTTTTTGATGGCGCTCAGGCATGGCTCCACCGCCGCAACCTCAATATTGCCGCTGGCGGCGCTCTGCATAAATGATTTTACGTGCCCATAGGCAGCGGAAAACGCGCCCCGTGCCGCATAGATTTCTTCTGCAAGAGGCGTCTGGGGCGCTGGTGGCGATTCCAGATTGCGCACAATCTGCGAGCGAATGGGATCATAGCAGGCCTCTGCATAGCCCTGACGGGCAATGTCCCTGATTTCATCCTGCGAGGCGATGAACCCCTCTTGTTGGTAAAGATTGGGTTCTGCCAGCCAGGAGATGCCGGGGTTGACCAAAAACATGCCAGGTTTGAGGCGGTCTATGGAAATACGCACTGATGACATGCCGTTCGTCACTTCACATCTGGAGTTTGACGCAATGGGCGCGCACGGGGGGCGGATCCCAAAAGGGGGCAATACGCGCGCGGCAGCTACCAGTAAAACAAAAATCTTGATCTATGTGCAACAAAATCAATTATCACTATCATTGTCAAGCTGCTCAAAAATAAGTGGATTATCGTGGTCCCGAACCCAACTTTTGCCGTCCCCCACGCACAGGGGTTTCCGTAGCAAAGATGCATAAGGCAGGGGGGCACAAGCCTTGCCTTTTGCAACGGGCAACAATCCATACTAACGCAATTGGTGGTAATATAAAAATTATTATGAAATAATCATATGTCATATTTTTTGTGGATACTGAATGCTGGAGGAAAGATGTTTCAAAAAGTCGTAATGCTGCTTCTGGCCTTGGTTGCGTTGACCGGGTGTGCTGCCCAAGTGCCGCCAGCTAAGCAGCTTCCGCCGCTGGAGAAGAATCAGAGTACGTATATTGCCGTGCCCAAGGATGTTCCTGATTTTGATGACAGACCCGGCGGCGGTATTGTTGATGCAAAGCGCTACCCCGGAACTGGCGAGGAAATTGTGGTTTTGCTCAGGGAAACCATTGCCCCCTATGCCGGAACAGTATCCACAGGCAGCAGATATGAAACCGACGAGGAAGCCATCGAAAGCGGCAAAAAGGCAGGGGCCAGATATGTTCTCATTCCATTCTTTAACATCCAGATGCAGCGTAGAGTGCTGTGGGAACCACGTGTGTATAGGTTCTCGCTCATATTGCGCACATTTGACCTTCAGTCAGACAGCAAAGAGCCTGTCCGCAGTGTAGGGATGCGGATATATCAAAAAAATACAATGCCGCCTGCGCAAACCCCAAAAGATATCGATGCATTGTTTAAAAGCATATTGCCTGGCTATGCAAAGACCGTTTACGAAGCGGGCGAGCGTGCCGTTGAACAGTGAGCAGCGCGTACCGACGCACCAGCGCCTATAACACCCAAAGCCTTCGATTTTTCAATTCGGGGGCTTTTTGTATGTATGCAGGGGGGATGCAGTGCCGATGCAGCCTATGCGCCGGGCATTCTTTTGGACAACATGCCGCACGCATGCATCTACTTCGGGTTTCCAATTTCAGCCAAGAATCAATAGCATCACGCAATCCAGGCCTTGTTGATAAGCATTCCTGTATAAATTTGAAGTCGAATTTCCATTTGATAGATTAAAAAAATCAGATTACGGTAATAAGTAATCACATTTCGCTTGCGAGGTGCTTGGTCTGCCTCGTGCAAACCTATATTCGCGGCAATGCTTTTGGCGGGAGATTTCATGAAGCCGATAAAGATATCCGTATCGCAGTTACGCCAGGGGATGTGGCTCGTAGAGCCCACAACATCCTGGATAAATGCTCCGTTTGTCTATGGCAAGAGTGGTGTCATCAAAAGCGCTGAACATATCAAACATATTATTGCATCTGGATATACGGAAGCCTACTACGATCCTGCCCGCTCCGAAGTTGTGCAATCTGGCCCCTGCCACAGCACCCCGAGGTGTAACGATGCAGGGCAAACGTCACTTGCCGAGGAGCTTTGCCGGGCGCGTGACCTGTACTTTGACGCCTGCAACTACATCAAAAACCTGATGCAGGAAAAAAAGGTGGGCGCTATTGAAGTTGCGGAGCTAAAAGCCTTTGTAAACGAGATTATTCAAAGCCTGCACCGTAATTTCAACGCCCTGCTGCTTATCACAACCATCAAGAAAACCAGCGATTATACCTATCGGCACAGCATCAACGTCGCCATCTTTTCCATCGCCTTTGCCCAGTTTTTGGGGCTGGACGATGATGAAACCTTTGATACTGGCATGGCCGGGCTTTTTCACGACTACGGCAAGGCTTTTGTGCCACTGGAAATTCTGAATGCGCCGCGCAGCCTGAACCCGGACGAAACCTCGGTTATCCGTTCGCACGTCAGGCTTGGCCACGACAACCTCAAGGATATCCCCTGGATTAACAGCATAATTCTTGACGGCATACTGCACCATCACGAACGGCACGATGGCTCAGGCTATCCGCACCAGCTCAGCGGCGAGGCCATCAGCCTGCACGGTGGCATTATTTCCATTTGCGATGTGTATGACGCGCTGACATCTACGCGGGTGTACAAAAATGCAATCCCCCCTGCGCAGGCGGTAAAAAAGCTGTTCACCATGTCTGGGCAGGCGTGGGCGCCGGGTTTGGTAGAGCACTTTATCAAGCTGGTGGGCATATTTCCCGTAGGTACTGTTGTACAGCTCTCAAACGAAACAACGGGCATTGTATGTCAGCAGGATCACAAGTCGCCTCTCAAGCCCACGGTGCTTGTCATACTTAAAAAAGACAGACCCTACGCGCCATACTACCTCAAGCTTGCGCAGAATGATCAGGTCAGCATCAACAGGGTGCTTGTGCCGTCAGAGCTTGCCAGCATCAAGAACAGCAAGTTTTACCGTATGTTTCTTGACCGGTAGCAGATTGTCCATAGCGAAAAACTACGCTGCAAAAGCATTGGCAACGGGTGGGTACTGTCTATTTATTTGAAAATAATAATGGGGAATTTGAAGGGTTCGTTTGAAATGGGCGAATCGGTTGTGCTCTCCGAGTATATATAGTCGCAGTCCAGCACTTCGCCTTTCTGGTTCATCATGACGTTGAAAATGTAGTCATGGTAGACGGTTCGGTCCACATCCGGGCTGTTTAGCTTCGTTTTTCGCCCTTCGTGGACAGAAAACGTGCTACAAAACGCATAGGTGCGCACACCGTCGGCATCATCCCTATAAACATCCTGCGGTTCAGGTAGAAGGTTTACATCCAGATACTGGCTTTGACCGCAGGTCTTTGCATAATCTTCCACAACGGATGAATAATACATGCGCGTGTGCATCTTCTTGGGAAGCCACATGGTAACGCCAGTCCCGGTTTCAACATAGTTTTCATCCCAGCCGTCATACCCGTTGCCGTGCCGTCCGCAGCCCAGCAGCACCACAAATACACCAACCAGTAATATATTCTTGAGCATCAGATTCTCCGTACATCAGTAGGTACGCAAAAGTTTTGCGGCGCTATGGGGCGGGGTGGGCGGCATCTGCATCTTGCGCCGCCTTTGCGCGTTGCTCTGCAAGGTATGCAGGCGTGCCCCTGATCCACGTGCAGGCAAGGATTTTTCCGTCCATATCTGTAAAAATATTGAATATGGTGCTGGCGGGCTTTTTAATTATTTCGTTGCGGAGGAAAAACCCGCGAGACTTTTCCCTTTCTTCAACATACGAGATCGAATAAGCCCATACCTGATTTTTTTTCTGCGGCAGGGCCTTGTGCGTCATGTTTGGGTGGGACAACTCGCTGATATTTTTGTCATTGTACAGGCCATACATGCAACGGCGCTCTTGTGCCCGCGCCTCAAGCGGCTCAACCGTTTCTTCATTGCTGAGATCCGGAAGCCACCATTTGGCGGGTTTTCCTGTTTCAGGGTCAAGTGTAGGCATGCGGGCCAACTGCGGCACTGGCGCACCAGTTTTATGCGAATACGACTCCACACAGCCAGCGAGCAATGTAAAAATAAATGCTAGTAGAATAATATGCTTCATAAACTACTCCAAAAAACTCAGTAGCGTTCAGTTTTCAGGATGACTGCTCTTCGATATTTAGTATCTTGTCAATAGAAAAAATTGAGAGTCGTACTTTGTATTAATAATTACAGTGTAATATGATTTTTATAAAAGCTGCCGCAGTGCACAAAATGAAGTGTATCAAAAAGATATTGTTTTGTTGGCAGGTTGGAGAAGCAATTCGATACATTCAGGGGAAAATATGGCCTGGGGTTGGTGCCAGATGTCTGACAGAATTTTTTTGGGGAGGGCTTGGGCTTGCAAAAAAATCTGCAATCTGTGTGAGTATCAATAAAATCAGATAAATACAGAATTCTTGCCACAGCGGCGCATTTAACGGCAGTGCGCAAGCATCAGAGTTATGGCCATACATAAAAATGTTTGCCTATAGCTTTTGCTTTTTTAGACGATAAAACAGATAACATTGTCTGAGCGCAGGGAGGCCATCATGAGCATATCATCTGTTGACTCCAGCTTGATGTCCCGCAATTTTGTGTCGGCGTCATCAGGTGAATCAAAATATGTCAAAGCCTCTCGACTTGGAGCTCAGATCGAGCAAAGTGCCAGCATGAATCGCCAACAGGCCATTCTTGAAGCGGGCATGGCAGCATGCGCTGCTGCCAAAACCCCCGCAGAGGTTGCGCTCGAGGCTAAAAAGGCAGCCCGGCAAATGGGGTTTGCCATGCAGACAAGCGTTTCTGAAGAATCAAGGCGCAACCTCAAGGAAATCAAGAAACGTATTGAAGAAATGGCAAAGAAAGCAGCAGAGGGCAAAGATTCAGCAGATGGAAAGGACGCTGTAGGCCAACCGCAACAACTGACGCAGACGGATCAAAAACCTCAGGCAGTAGCACCTGCGGTCAGTGCGCCTGTTACGGAAGCAACCCCTGCGGCTGTTTCTCAGCCCAGCCTTTCAACTGCCCAGGTTCAGCCTGCCCAGGTAGCCGTTGCTGATGGGGATAGCGCTGGAGCCAGTGCCGCACAGCCTGCGGCTGCGAATCCCTCTGTGAATGTGTACGTTTGATTCGCTTGCTTGTGCCGCCAGAGTTTGTCAGCATCAAGAAGACCATTTTCCTGAATGCATCTTGAGCGGTAGGCACGGGGGCAATTGGGGGCTATCCCGTTGCCGCAGGCATAGCGCTAAGCACGCTTGCATGGCATTCAAGAGGTCAAGAGTTCAATTCTCTTCAACTCCACCAGATAGGTAATTAAAACCCCCGATCATTGAAAAATGGTCGGGGGTTTTTGCGTGCTTAGAAGTTTGTGGAAGCAGCCAATTTCTTGCTTATGCGACGTGCACCCTGTGCAATCGTTGTGGTGAATTAAAGGTGCTCAACTTCAAAAGATTTCCAAACTCAAGGCTTAGGGGGCAAGCACCATTCACCAAAATTTATTCTGAAAGACCGGTGTTGCCTTTAAAAGAAAATGAAAATTTATTTTTGTTTATTTCAAATAAATAAACCGCACTTAAAGGTATTGCAACAGTGAGCATTCCAGATAAAACCTCCGTAACTTGTCTATTGAATCGATTAATGATCGGTATGGCTGCGATTGATGAAGATATAACCTTTTGGATATAAACACCTAAAATTGCAGAAGCCGTCCCGGCAAAGACAATCTTAATAGCATCAAATTTATTATCAATCTTGCTTGTCAATATCCGCACGCACCTAACCATAGACAAGGTAGATTCTCGAATGATTGCTATTAAAAATGCTGGCATTTTTATGATAATAGCGATTATAATTTGAGGTATAACAGAGAGCGCACCAGAGATTGTGCTCTCTATTCCAAGTGTTTTTGCCCGATTGAGTAAATCTCTCTCATCAAAACGTTTTTTCAGTTTTTTTGAAATTGAAGATGCACGCTTGGATATGTTTTCTTTATAGCTTTTTTTATCAAATATATCACATGTTTCTGATATGTCTTTAATCTCGTCGACAAAAATATCCACGGTTTCATAAACAATTAAGCCAACAATCTGCTGCATGCTCATCTTCAAGCCAGACTCCACAGCAGTCCGGCCAATCTCTTTAGCGGCATTGATTGTATTATGCATATATGCAGCATTTGCTTCACCATATCTATCTTTAACGTCATTCATATTTATTGAATGCTTATCACCATTTTTATCAATGTAGTTATATATATCTGGATCATTTTCATCGATCTCAAAATTAATATTACTTTTTACAAACTCAATTAAATCCAACTCGCCTTTCGCACTATTAACAATTCCGTCAATAAATGTTAAGTTGTCTTTATCGTTTATGGCAGAAATATACTCACTCTCGTTTGTTCCTGCTTTCAAAATGACATTTGAATGATATTCTTTTGCAGATATTATATGTTCAATTTGTGCCTCCCATGGATATAATGCTTTATCAGCATTATAGCCATTATCAAGGACTTCCATATTTTCTTTTGCCCTATCGCGTATCTTACCCAATTTAGCAAAATTTTTGTGTCTTCTTACGTCTTTTACCTTTGCATAATCTTTATAAGGAGTAGATAGTTTCGAATACCTGTTCTCAAGGGTATCATCAAGATTATTAAATATTGGCCCCAAACAAAATACCGCTATAGTGCGCTGCAAGGCTTCATTTTTACATAATTCAAAGATCTCAGAGGCATTTTGGGGGCAACCATGCCGGGCTTCTTTCATGTCATTAACAAGTTGCTCTGCGTCTTTATCAAGTTCAAAAGTGGCATTAAATTTTTCAACAACAGACTCTGAAAAGTCGCAATATTTATTTTTTATATAATTTTTGTATTCAATATCTTTATATTTATTTAAATCTACAGACGAAAAATACTCAAATGCATCTTTTGTAGATTTATGTATTTTTTCTTTTGCAGAAGCACTTGCGTCAACGGCAATATCTTTAGTAGAAGTTGTTGTGTCAACAACAGAATCTTTGATCTGTACCAACTTGTCAAAGAGTTTCATTAGCGCTCTCCTCTTATTAAAAAAACAGGTATTACAGACTTATTCTAGGAATTATAAATGTTGTCTTTCTAAGCTAACAATTTAGGCTATAATCATATTCATATCCAGCGATTACACTTGGGTCAAGCCTCAGGATATGTCCAGTCCAGTATGTAGCATTCCTACATATCATCGAATATTCTTTGATAGCTGGGGAAAGTGTGATTAAAGAAAATATATATAGCAGCTTCTGTTTCCGCGCAAATTATGGTGCTTGCCCCCTAAGCCTTGAGTTTGGAAATCTTTTGAAGTTGAGCACCTTTAACTCACCACAACGATTGCACAGGGTGCACGTCGCATAAGCAAGAAATTGGCTGCTTCCACAAACTTCTAAACACGCAAAAAACCCCCGACCATTTTTCAATGATCGGGGGTTTCAATTACCTATCTGGTGGAGCTGAAGAGAATTGAACTCTTGACCTCTTGAATGCCATTCAAGCGCTCTCCCAACTGAGCTACAGCCCCATGAGGAATTTGGATTTATACCTTTTCGCCGTGGGCCGCAAGTATTTATTTCATCTAGTCAAAAGAAAATGCTGAGAGCGGTGCGCCCATAGCTCTTCCATGCCATGCGAGTTTGCCCTGCGCGGCTCCGGCAGCCCCGGCAATCACCATGAGCGGGATCAGATGCTCCTCGCGCGGGTGGGCAAAGCGCGCACCTGGGGCCTTTTCCCATTCCGCAAGGGCCGCGTTGCGCATGACGGCGTTGGGGTTGCGCACGGCATCCGTCAGCCAGTTGTCAAAAACATCCGCCCCATCAATGGGCGTGTTATCCCCGTAGCGGAAGGCCCGCATGTTGTGAAAGCTCATGCCGCTGCCCACAAACAGCACTCCCTCTTCTCGAAGTGGGGCCAGCGCCCGGCCCAGCGCCAGATGCTCCAGCGGATCAAGCCCCCGCCTCAGCGATATTTGCACCGTGGGGATCTGCGCCTCTGGGTACATCAGCAGGCCCGGCACAAACACGCCGTGGTCAAAGTCCCGCGTAGTGTCCTCTGCCAGCGGCAGTCCTGCCGAGCGCATGCACTGGCCCACACGGTCAAACAGTTCCGGGGCTGGCGGCGCAGGCCACTGCAACTCATAGGTATGCGGCGGAAAGTCATAATAATCATAATACAGGCCCGGTGTCCGCGTGGTCAACAGGGTAAATTCCTGCTGCTCCCAATGGGCGGAGAATACAATCTGCGCCTTTGGCTGTTGCGGCAACGTCGCCGGGATGGAGCGCATCCAGCCGCCAAGGGCATTCCATGTGTCCGGCGGCATCCAGTCCATAAAAAAGCAGGGGCCGCCGCCGTGGGGGATGTAAAATGCGGGCATGGTCATGGTGCGCCTCGCTGGTGGGGGTGGATGTCACAAAACTAGCTTGAGGAGGGAAGATGCAGTAATCAGCGTAGCGCCAAATCCTGTCGGGGCCAAGAGCCGTAGTGACCAGTGCAGACAAATTTTTGGGGTTGGAAGCCAAGCCCATAATGAAGGCGGGCATTCCGCAGAATACCCGCCTGTGCATGCAGTCATGTTTGCGGGCCGTGCCCGTTACCCATTCTCGCGCCACGCGCCGCGCCCAGTTACCCACAGCCAGAGGCACAGCGCACCGAGCAGCACGGCAAAACCCAGGTGGATAAGGTCAATAAAGGTCGTCATGCCCGGCGAAAACGTGATGGAAGGCAGATTTTTGGCAACGCGGGCCATGCCGCTCAGCACCACAACGCCAAGCACTGCCAGCCGCACCTTGCCCCAGTAGGCAAGGCGGCCCCGCAGCCTGCCGCGCACCTGCAGGGTCAGCCAATACAGGCCCAATGCCAGCAGCAGGGCCGCCAGAACATAATGGACATTCAGCGTGGTGTAAAAATCACCTGTCCATGTGAGGCCGGGAACTTTGGCAATGCCGTAGCGGCTTGCCACGGGCAATTGCATCATGCCCGTAAAGCCGAGCAGCAGAGCCACTGCCACCCACAGCTTCTTGAGCAATCCTCCGGAGAGGGCAGCTTCAGCTCTTGGGTCATGCAGCGCACCCTGAGGGCGGGCCTGCGTGTGTTTGTGGTTCGGGCCTTGTTCCTGGCGCGCGGCGTTCACCAGCGCCCCTGCCACACCCACCAGTGGTGCGGTCATCATCATGCGGGTGAGGTTGCCAGCCTGCGCCATGGAGTCCGCCACCGGCCCAAAGGTAGGCTTGCCGGGGCCGGGTTTGGCCTGCGCCGCCAGTTCGGAAAACGGCACGGGCGACAGATAAAAAGTATTGGTGCCGCCGTTTTCCGTCACGCCATAAAGGTACGCGCCGCGCTCCTGTGCCAGCGTGCGGGCCTGCGCCAGAATTTCATCGCGCGGGCCAATGGTCTGCACCTGCTGAGGGCAAACCTCCACACAGGCGGGCAGTTGGCCGTGGGCAAAGCTGTCCGCGCAGCGGTCGCACTTGTACATGATGCCGTTGCCTGCAAAGCGCGGCATGAGGTCAAGATACAGTCCTACGCCCGATTGTCGTTGCGGTATATGCCAGGGGCAGACCGTGCGGCATTTGGCCCCGCCAAGGCAGGTCTGGCTGTCGATGCTCACCGTGCCGGTTTCTGGCTGGCGGCTGGCAGCGCCCCAGGGGCAGAGATTGGCGCAGGGCGGGTTTGTGCAGTGCAGGCAGCGGCGGGGAATGTGCAGTTCAAGCGGCGCACCGTCCTTCTGCACGGTAACGCTCTCGATATACAGCCAGTTGTACGGCGTGAGCCTGTCGTCCACATCCCGCTTGCCAGACCAATCCTCGTCCTTGGTTCCAGGCGGAAACATGACCGGCAGGGGCTTTTTGACTTTCGGATAACGGCTCCCGTTGCGCTCGCGGCAGCCTTCCACGCACTGGCCACAGCCGATGCATTTTTCAATGTCGAGTAATGTTGCGTATTCCGCGTGCTGGGCAGACGCGCTTGCGCCCGTTTCGGACCGGGCATCCAGCCCCACAGCCGCAATGCCTGCCGCAGAGGCCGCGCCCACCAGAAAATTACGTCGGGTCAGTGCCATGTATGCTCCTTATCGGCGTATGCGGGCGCAAGGGTGCAGCCGAATTGCCGATTATTACGATTCATTCGCAATATGGCATATTCCGAAAAAGAGTGCAATTTATAGCATACTTTTATGGTGCGGTTTGTGGGCAAAACAGGCAAGGGAAAAACTAGGGAAATGAAAGAGAAGCAGGCCCGAAAATCAGGCCCAAGCGGCTGGGAAATCAGGCCGAATAGGTCGCAAGAGGAGGCTATTTTTCGCGGGGCAGCACTGGTACATAGACATCGTGGGTACCGGACTGAAAAAAGCGGCTGTCGTAGCGCTCAAAGCAGGGCTTGTCTGCCAGAACGGTATAGCCCTCCGGCGTTTGGGGCCATTCGTCATACATGTAGTCGTAGGCTTCCTGAAGCATTCCGGCTGCGGGGATGCGGCAACAGGCATAAAGACCGCCGGGCAGGGTTACTTCATCCATGCCAGCGGGGGGCGCGGCAAGCTCCGGGGCTTCCATCGCAGCCCAGTAATCAAAAGCAAGGCCCGCATGGTCTGTAAACAAGGAAAGCCCGTAAGAAGGCCCCTGATAGGTATTGCTGGGCTTGCCGCTCAGTTCTGGCATGCGGGGGGTAAAGACCTCATTCCACAGCCGGGGGCATTCCTGCGGGGCGTTGTGCAAGGTTGTGTGGATGCGCACACCGAAAAGGCGGACACTGTGGTGTTGCAGCACCACAACGGCAAAAGGCATTGGCATGAACGCTCCTCGGCAGGTCTGATCACAGGGCAACAGTTTCCGGCCGCAGGGGTGAAATGACGTCAGTCTCCCATATGCGCCGGGTAGCCGTTTTGCATGTACCAGTTATGTTTACATGTCAACCGGTATACCAATGTGGTGAAATCGCCATAAGCATATATTACACTGAATTATATTTAAAATTAGTAAATGATAATTTGTAATTAATAGTGATTTGCTCACAAAAGTGAGGCGTGCCGCGCATCCATGCCCGTTGACCATGCCGCAGGCACACGCCGCTGCTCTGGCGCGCGTGGACAGCGCCCCCGGCTCCGGCTAGTGTGAGTCATGCCGTAAACCCGTAGTCTGGCGCGCGAGCGCCACAAGCAGGAGCCGTCATGCACCATGCCACTATGCTTCCACGCTATACCCGGCGCGCATTTTGCTCTATGGCGCTGGGAACCTGCGCCGCTCTGCTGCTGCCTTGTTCCTGTATGGCCTCCATTGCGCAGGGTGTCGGCAAGCCGGTGAGTGATGAGGCCCTTAAGGCCGAATTTGCAGGTATGTGCGCAGGTGCGGAGCAGATGCTCGCCGGGCAGCGCCCAGCGGAAGATTTGCGCGCCATGTTTGCCCAGGCAAGACAGGCCCATGCGCGGCTGTTGCCTCTGCCGGATATTGGCGGGCCGGAAAACCTGACCTATCCCAGTTTTCTTGTAGGGCCGCAGTATGCGGCCCTGTACACGGCCCTGCGCCCGCACGGGTTCAACGCCAGGGATGTGGGCAAGCTTGTGTACGATCTGGCGGTCTACAGTTTTGAGGAACAGAAGGACGTGTACCGCGCCAACGGGCAGCGGTTTTTTACGCCGGAGTATTTTGCCCTGTTGCAGGGTTGGGCCATGCGCAGCCAGCAGCGGCGCTACCCGCTGGATTGGGTGCAGACAGTATTTCGGGGTGATGGGCGCGATTTTGATATCGGCGTAAACTACACGGAATGCGGGCTGATGAAGTATTTTGCCTCGCTGGGCATGCCCGAGCTGGCTCCTTATCCCTGCCGGGTGGACTTTCCCACCGCACGGGCGGAAGGCACGGGCCTTGCGCGCACCTCAACGCTGGCTGAGGGCGGCAAGGTATGCGACTTCCGCTACAAGCAGGGGCGGGAAACAATCCAGGGATGGGACATGGCGTGACGCGGCTGTTGCGCGGCGGCCTTGCTGCCATGCCGCGCACAGTCGTCAGCAGGTTTTTACCGCCAGCACGTCTTTTTCTACCAGCTTGCGCATGGTTTCCGCGCAGCGAAAAATATCCCTGCCCACAATGTCTGCTTCTTCAAGCAGCGTGGTTTCGCCATCGGCGTAGGCCAGCAGATCCATCATCAGATTGACCTGTTCCGTACAGGAAGTTTTTGTGCTCAGCGTGGGGTAGAGGCCGCGCTTGCCCAACTGCGGTTCGCACAGCACACGCGGCTCGTAGGTGACGTTTTCTTCCAGCGCTTCAAGGATGCGCGTCATGACGTTCACGCTGCCTTCAAGCCCCTTTTGCGTCACAAGTGAACAGTCGTCCAGCGAGGTGTGGTACTCGGGGTAGACGTGGTATTTGCTGCGCATGACGCTGCACAGGGGCAGGTCGATACCGGGCGCGCAGTACTGGCGCTCGTCGCTCTCGCGGTCAAGAAAGGTGTAGCGGATAAAATCGGGCGCAAAGTGGCGCAGCACGTGCAGGGCGGCTTTGTCAGCCAGGGTGTTGCCCTTGCGGCTGGGCAGATAGGAATAGGCCCGTTCATCGCCCATGCAGGTGAGGTTGAAGCCCGCCACCACATTGCGGCGCAAGGCCTCGTGGTTGCGGCTCAGATAGGTGATGGAGCCGATGGTTTCCGGCACAAAGGCAAAACGGTAGGTGTAGCGGCGCGGACGTTGCGCCACCCACTGCGCCAGTGCCGTGGCCACCACCGGGCCGGAAAGCTCGTTGTTGGCCATGGATGGATGGCAGATGTAGGTGGAAAGAAAAATTTCTTTTTCGCTCTGGCCGGGGATCACAAGGTCGCCGTATGTCAGATGCCCCGGAGCCAGAGTGGAATCTATGGAGGCGTGGTACGTGCCGGGGGCCAGCTTTTGCCGCTCATCATGCTTGATGCAGAAGCCCCAGCGCCGGGCATAGTATGATGTGATATAAGGAATGGCATTGGGCATTTCGGGCAGGGAATGCAAATGATTTTGCAGATCCTCCAGCGAAATGTCGCAGTCAACGGGTTCGGAATACCCCATAACGTGCAGATTGGTATCGGCAAAGTCAGCAATCACTTCGCCCGATGGGCCGGTCAGCCGCGCGCCCCTGATGTTCCATTCTTCCGGCACTGTCCAGTCAAAAACCTTGGATCCAGACGGCACCTCAAAGGTGCGTAATCCCGGTAGTTCTTCCTGTAACATGCGCAACGTCTGCCGCACTCCGTTGCCCGTAATACTGCGGCATATGGGAAAAAGACTGCGAAGAAAGTCGTGGAAGCTCGTCATTATCCTTCCTTATGTTGGCATCGCGTGAGGCAGCAATTCCCAAAAGGGGCACTAACCCTGAGCACCGAATTCCAAGGGGGGGAATTTTTCGGCGGCAATGCCTGTCGCGAGCTTGCTTATGGCGACTGAGGCGCGCAGTCAAGCAGCAATTTTCTGTAAAACGGAAAAAAGATGCCCGCTGCCCCCATACAGGGCTTTTGTTCCCGGTCGTCGCGCAGGCCAGAACTGCCATTATGACCGCGCACGTGGAGCTTCAACGGCAGCACGGGCCAAGCGGGAGCCAGCGCGCCTTTTAAAGGTTAGCATTTAGTTTGTGCGCAGAAAAGCCCCAGTGTGGGCTCGCAAAACATCCTTTTCCGCCATCAACAATACTGGTATGCAAAAAGTGCTCGCGCAATGCAAGCAACTATAAGTAAAATCAGCTAGAATCTGGAGACTCCATGCCTCATATCCGCCTTAGCGAAGCGCAAAAACTGGGTGAAGATATTTTACAGGCCCACAATGTCGGACAGCGAAATGCCCAATTGACCATCGCCTCGCTCCTGCGGGCAGAAATGGAAGGCCTGCCCTCGCACGGATTTTCGCGCATTCCCTACTATGCATCCCAGGCGGCGGCAGGCAAAGTTGATGGCTATGCCGCTCCTGTGGTGGAGCGCACAAAGCCCGGCGTGGTGCTTGTTGACGCCTGCTGCGGATTTGCCTTCAGCGCATTTGCCGATGGCCTGTCCGTGGTGGCTCAGGCTGCCAGGGAGTCTGGCGTGGCCCTCATGGCCGTGCGCAATTCGCACCATGCGGGCGTTATGGGATTCCCTGTGGCGGATCTGGCGGCGCAAGGCCTGCTGGCCCTTGGCTTTGCCAACAGCCCAGCTGCTCTGGCCCCCTACGGCGGCACAAAGGTGACCTTTGGCACGAACCCGCTGGCCATGGCCTGCCCGCGCAAGGACGCTCCGCCCCTTGTTATTGATCTTTCCATGGGGCTGTTGGCGCGCGGCAAGATTTTGCAGGCCGCAAAAAAGGGCGAGAGCATCCCAGAGGGCGCGGCTGTGGATGCGGAGGGCAATCCCACCTGCGATCCGGTCAAGGCTTTCAACGGAGCGCTGCTGCCCTTTGGCGGCCCCAAGGGCTACGCCCTGGCCCTCATTGTGGAAATAATGTCGGCAGCGCTTACGGGGGCTTCCCTGGCCATTGAGGCCTCTTCCCTGTTCACGCCGGACGGCCCGCCGCCGCGCCTTGGGCAGAGCTTTCTGGTCATGGACCCTGCGGCTACTGCGGGAGCGAACTTTCTGGATCGGGTGGAGCTCTTGCTGGGTTTCATCAGCGACCAGCCGGGCGCGCGTCTGCCGGGCGACCGCCGCATCGGCCTCAGCCGCGCCGCCAGTGAGCGAAATAGTATTGATCTGCCGGAGGATCTGCTGGCCCAACTGCAATCGCTGCTCTAGCCGCAGTGTTTAAACGGTTTTGCCCTCCGGCGCGCAAGGCCGGAAGGCAAAACCGTATTTCAGTCATGGTCGCAGGCCGGTTACTTGAAGGGAAAGTACAGCTCCCACAGGTGCGAAAGCGGCAAAATAATGGCCATCGCGGGCAGCATGTTGATGACCGGGAATATCTTGATATCGCACATGCGCAGGCCCGTGGCCACAAAGATGACGCCGCCGCAGGCGGTAAAGTCGTTGAGCATGGCCGGGGTCATGAACGGGGCAATGGTGGTGGCCCCCATGTAGATGAGCGCCAGAATAATAAACTGCGGCACGGCGATAAGGCTTACGGAAAAGCCCATGAAGGAGCCGAAAACCACGCCGGTAAACATGTCCAGCGCGGCCTTGGTCAGCAGGATGTCGGGCTTGCCGGTGAGCCCTTCATGAAAGGCCCCCAAAAAGCCCATGCTGCCAAAGCAGAATGCCGCCACCAGGGTTATGACCATCAGGGAAAAGTTTTCGTCGCCCATGCGCTTGCTCTTAAGCAGGCTAAAAATGGCCCGCAGGAACTTTTGCAACAGGGCCTCGGCATATATGATTTCGCCCACCATGGTGCCGAGAATGAGCGAAATCGTCACGGCGGGCAGTGCTGCGGCCTTACCCACAAGGGTTGCGCCCAGGCACAGGGTTATGACGCCAAAGATGGAAGGCAGCGCTTTTTTGAGCCGTTCAGGAAAAATATCGGCAAAAATAACGCCGATGATGCCGCCGATGAAAAGTCCGCCACTGTTCACAATTGGCCCGATCATATGCGTGCTCCGCGTAATGGCATAGAAATCGTTCTGGAAGGCGGACAGGAAAAGTGATCTGTAGGCCGGTGTGAATCGATGTGGTGATGCCAGGATTTGTTGCCCCGAAAACAGCAAGGGCGCAGGCGCGGGGCCGCCAGCGTGCCGAAAGTGTCATCAACAGAATGTTCTGATGTGCAGTTTGGGTAACACAAGGCATTTGGGTTGACAATAATCCCCCGGCTGGGGCGAAAATCAGGAACAGAAGAGGGGAAACATGATTGTGAGAACATGGCACGGTTGCGTGCCGGAGGCTATGGGCGACGCCTTTGCCGAGCATCTGCGCAAAACGGGCGAAGACCACGCCAAAAGCGTTCACGGCAATCTGGGGGTTGCGGTCAAACGCATGACCTTTCGCGGATCGGAGCATTTTTTCTTTGCCACTTGGTGGGATTCTCTGGAGGCCATAAAGGCCTTTGCGGGCGAAAATTACCAGCTTGCGGTGCACTACCCCGATGACGAACGCTTTGAGCTGGTGGCAGACCCCTATGTGTTCCACCATGAGGTAGATCAGATTACGCCCCTGTAAACGCAAATCTGCGCGCGCAGAATGGAGAGGCCATGATATACGCGCTCATTGGGCTGTGCGGCATTGTGGCTGGGGCCATCAGCGGGGTGGTGGGTACAGGGTCGTCCATAATTCTGCTGCCGATGCTGAGCCTGGCCTTTGGCCCCAAGGCCGCCATCCCCATCATGGCTGTTGCCTCCATTGCGGGCAATGCCTCGCGGGTGGTGGCCTGGCGGCGGCAGATAAGCCTCAGGGCCTTTGTCTGTTATTCGGCAACGGCCGTGCCTGCGGCGGTGCTGGGTGTGCGGACGCTCTGGATCATGCCTGCGGAAATTTCCAATCTGTGCATCGGGCTGTTCTTTTTTGCGCTCATCGGTTTGCGCCGGGCCAGCCGAACGCGCAGCGTGCGCCTTGGCCCTCGGCAGATGGCCCTGGCAGGCGGCCTTGTGGGGTATCTGACTGGGGTTGTGTATTCAACCGGGCCGCTGACCATCCCCCTTTTTGCCGGTTTTGGCCTCGCCAAGGGGGCGCTGCTCGCCACCGAGGCGGCTGCGTCCATTGCCGTGTATGTTGCCAAGGCCCTGGCCTTCGGCGCTGTGGGCGGCCTGCCCCTGCCAGTGCTGTGCAATGGTCTTGTGGTTGGGGCTACGCTGGCTCTTGGCACATTTCTGGGCAAACGTTTTGTGCTTGGCATGTCTGAAGCGACCTTCCGCCTGCTTATTGATGTCATGCTTGCCTGCGCGGGCCTTGTGATGACGGGCAGCGCGCTGTTCGGATAGAGCCTAAGCGGCGCAGAAGCGGAATTTCCCCCTCTTCACAAAAGCCTGCATGAGGCATAACAGACGCTGAACGAACTGGCGCTGCGGCAAAATTGTGTGGAACAAGGCCCGGCGCTGCATTTGCGGCACAGCAACAAACAGGGACACGACTCATGGCACAGCATTACATGAAATACGGCGACAGGGAATTTTCTGTGGAGCTTGGCAACGGCCTCATAGCGGCAGAGCTGCATTCCAACGCGGTTGCGCTGCCCGCAAAAAGCGCGCTGGAGCACATTAACGAAGCTCTGGATAATCCTATCGGTTCACCCCGGCTTGAGGAAATGCTTAACCCCGGTCAGACGGTGTGTATTGTCGTGCCAGATTCCACGCGCCTGTGGCAGTCGCCCAATGTTTATGTTCCTGCTGTGGTTGCCCGTCTGAATAAATGCGGCATCCGCGATGCGGACATTCGTATACTCACGGCCACAGGCACGCACCGCCCCATGACGCGCGAGGAGCACATCGCCATTGTTTCCGAAGATATTTACAACCGTATTCAGGTTATTGATCACAAGTGCCGGGACGCGGCGGATATGGTCAAGGCGGGCGTGACCAGCAACGGCACCGAAGTGTGGTTTAACCGCTTTGCCATGGAGTGCGACCATATCATCCTGACCGGCGGCGTGGTGTACCACTTTCTGGCCGGGTACGGCGGCGGCCCCAAGTATCTGCTGCCCGGCATCGCCAGCTACGAGACCATCCAGCGGCATCACAACCTGGCCCTGAACAAGGGCTTTGGCAGCGGCACCAATGCGGCGGTGCGCAGCGCCAATATGGAAACCAGCAATATTTTTCACGCCGATCTTGAAGAGGCCGCCCTGCTGGCCAAACCCCGTTTTCTGCTCAACGTTGTGGTGGACGACAATTACAACATCATCAAGGCCGTGGCCGGCGACATGGTGCAGGCCCACCGCGAGGCCTGCGCGTTGGTTGACGCCATCGACGGCGTCAACGTGTCCGAGCGCACGCCTATGGTCATCGCCAGCGCGGGCGGCGCGCCCAAGGACATCAATTTTTACCAGACCATCAAAACCCTGGCCAACGCCCTTGCGGTGGTGAGCGAGGGCGGCACCATCATCATTCTGTCAGCCTGCACCGAGGGCTTTGGCAGCCCAGATACCCAGCACCAGATCTGCGATTTTGACAATATGGACGCGCGTGAAAAAGACCTGCGCGAGAATTTTTCCATCGGCAGCTATGTGGGCTTTCTGTTTGCGGAGTCGGCGGAAAAGCACAACCTCATCATGGTCAGCTCCATGAATGCCGCAGACTTTGCCAAAACAAATATCCACATCACCACAACGCTGGACGAAGCCCTTGCACTGGCAAAAAAACTGAACGGCGGCAAAGACCTCCGGGCAACACTGCTGCCCCACGGGGCCAATACCCTGCCCAAGCTTCAGACGTTCAGTCGCTAGAGGCCGGTCCATCCGCCAAGGGGGCTGACAAGAATACAGTCTCTATGCCCCTTATAGAATGCAGTGCTTTGATCTGCGGAAAGGTTCTCAGTGCTGCAAAGAGGCCGCCAGTGGACAAACAAAGTTCATTTGACTATCGTTAAAAAATAACACAACCGTTAATTTCTTTTCAGGTTTTATCCCATTGCGTAACAGGATGCCGCTGCCTTTCGCTCAAATGAACGGATTGAGGCTATGACCGCCTCATTTCTTCCAGGTTGGAAGAATTCCCGCGCAAATGAGTTTATCCACTCCTTCAGGTGCTCACGTCGGCTGCCAACAGCCGGCCTTTTGCTGTTAGCAGTACGTTCCTCCTGTTTTTTACGCATTCTTTCTGAATTAGCATGCCGCCGGCTGGTGCCTGCCCTTTGGGCTGTCACCGGTCTGGCGGCTTTTGCTGCTGCACATACCGTAGCTTTACATTCCCCATCCGGCGCACGTGTTCTCTATTCCCCCTCTGTCTGGCCTGTGCTGCCCCAGCCCCGCACCAACCCGTCAGTTCCGGCGGGTTTTGGGAGTTTCCCCGCCACCTATAGCCACCTCAAACACCCATGATCGAAATCAAAAACCTGTCAAAATTTTATGGAACAGTGCAGGTGCTGGACAGCATCAATCTGACCATCAACAAGGGCGATGTATACGGCCTTGTTGGACGTAGCGGTGCAGGAAAATCCACCTTGCTACGCTGCATCAACGGACTGGAGAAATTTTCTTCGGGCGGTATCACGGTTAACGGCATCGCCATTGAAGGTCTCAATGACAACACGTTGCGCGAAACAAGAAAAAATATCGGAATGATATTTCAGAATTTTTCGCTCATTGATCGCAAATCTGTTTACGACAACGTAGCCCTCCCCATGCAGTGCTGGCATAAACAAGTGCCGCAGCATAGGGATAAGATTGAATATGTTATTGAACTTGTAGGCCTTGCTGGCAAAATAAATACCAAAACCAGAGAGCTGAGCGGCGGTCAAAAACAGCGAGTGGCCATTGCGCGCGCGATGGTCATGGACCCGGCCATTTTGCTAAGCGATGAAGCCACATCGGCCCTTGACCCCAGAACTACTGATGAAATCCTCGAGTTGCTCATGAGCCTCAATGAAAAACTTGGGGTCACCATTATTGCCGTTACCCACCAGATGTCTGTGGTGCGCAAAATCTGCACAAAGATGGCCATTCTGGAGAATGGCAGATGCGACACCACGGGAGATGTGCGCGAAATATTTATTCAGCAGCCGCCAGCTCTCATCAATCTGCTGGGTGAAGGAGAGGTCGAAATTCCGGCTGAGGGTTGTACGGTTCAGATTGTCACATTGGAGCAGCGCACCCAGCAGGAGCTCTTCTACAGAATGTCGCGCGATGTGGGCCACCCCTATCATCTGCTGGACAGCAAGGTGTCGCGCCACAGGGGTGGCGTATATGGGGTGTTTGCCCTGAATTTCCCGAGTGAACGCGCGGATGCATTTCTGTCTTTTTTTCAGAAACAGGGCGTGCCCTGCAAAATTATTTCGCGGTAGGTTGCTGCAATGGTTGATTATCCTATGGAAGTTGTTTGGGCAAAGATACTTCTTCCCGCACTTGTGGCCTCAGGCAAGATGCTGCTTTTTGGCTCGCTTCTCGGTGGTTTTTTTGGCTTTTTGCTTGCAGTTTCGCTGTTTGTGACCGGGCAGAACGGCCTCAGGCCAAACCCCAGAACCTATCAGGTGCTCAGCGCGCTGGTAAGCAGCATACGTTCCTTTCCCTTCGTGGTACTGATCGTGGCCATCATTCCTGTTACACGGTTTGTAACATCTTCTTCCATTGGCTGGGTGTCGGCCCTGCTGCCGCTTACTGTGGCCTCCACTCCGTTTTTTGGCAGAATGTTTGAAAACAGCCTGAAAGAAGTAAATCCTGCCCTCATTGAAGCCGCGCGTTCATTCGGCGCCAGTAATTTGCAGATTATCTTTCGGGTAGTTGTGCCCGCCACTCTCCCTTCGCTCATCAGTGCGTCCGTGCTTGGGGTCATCCATATGCTTGGGCTTTCTACCATTGCCGGGACAATGGGAGCAGGCGGCGTGGGGGCTTCAGCACTCATTTACGGCTACCAGAGCTTTAACGACACTGTAATGTATCTTCTCGTTTTTATAATGTTTGTTATCGTCATGGGTATTCAGGCTATAGGAGACAGGCTGTACAAGTCTGCAAGCTGACATGGCGCGCCGCAATAAAGCTAACACAAGGCTACCAGCATATAATAAATGATGAAAAAGGGATTTTACCAATGAAAAAGATTTTTGTTCTGCTTTCCGTCCTTGCCCTGCTGTGTCTGACCGCCTGCAATGAAACAAAGGAAAGTTCCAAGGCTGAGGCAAGCGCGCAGCCAAAAACGTTGCGATTGGCTTGCATGGCCTACAATGAGCCAGAAGTTCAGGCAGGGGTGAAGGCACTTGAAGCCATGAACTACAAGGTTCAAGTAATTGTTCTGCAAAATGCAACAATAATGTTTGAAGCCATCGACAATAACGAAATTGATGCCTCCCTGCACGCTCACAAGCCCTGGATGGACAGCTACAACAAAACAAAATCAAAAAGTATAACCATGCTTACGCCGTATATTCATAAAAACGTCTTTGGTATCTTTTCCTCAAAGCACAAAAATATCAGTGAGATAAAAGAAGGTTCCAGCATAGCCATTCCGCAGGACGAATCTAACATGAGCCGCTCTCTGTTTCTGCTGGAGGAACTGGGTTTCATCAAGCTCAAGCCCGGCGTCACCAATCCCACCGACCTTGATATCGAAAGCAACATAAAACAAATCGAGATCATAAAGCTCGATACGCATCAGGTTATTTCTGCCCTTCAGGATGTTGACGCGGCATGCAGCGCCAAGCTCTTTATCGTGAGCAACAAGGTGGCTGACTTTACAGAACTGGCCCAGTCCAGCGATCTGGACAAGTTTGGCGTGGGCTTCACTGTTTCCAGCGCCAACAAGGACGCCCCGTGGACCAGGGATCTCATCAAGGCATATACCACTGAAGATGTCCGCAATGCCATCAATGCCCTGTACAAGGGCGGCAGCGTTGCCGGGTTCTAGCCGCCTTCAGCGCAGCGTATCTGGCATTGTTTATCGTGCCGGATGCGGATTGTTGTCATTGATCGTAACCCTGCCGCGCAATGGCAGGACAAAAAGTGTAATCATATAGGCAAATGCACTTTGCTAAACAGGATGCTGCCATGAAAATCACCAAGATCGACATAGTGATACTGGATACCCCCAATAACCCGCCCCTGTGGCGACCAGTTCTTTGCCGTGTGTACACGGATAACGGCCTTTATGGTGATGGCGAGGCCGCACTTGCGTATGGGCGGGGCGCGTATGCTGCCTTTGGCATGATCCGCGAGCTTGCGCCCCTGTTGATCGGCAAAAATCCTCTGGACAATGAACCCATATGGGAAACGCTCTATAAATCCACATTCTGGGGGCAGAATGGCGGAGCCGTGGCTTTTGCCGGTATTTCAGCCCTTGATGTGGCCCTGTGGGATATCAAGGGCAAATACTACAAAGAACCGGTGTACAGGTTGCTCGGCGGCAAAAGGCGTGAAAAACTGCGCTGTTATGCCAGTCAGTTGCAGTTTGGATGGGATGAAGACGGTAAAAAGGCGGCAGTCAGCCCGGATGATTACGCGCGCTATGCCAAAAAAGCTGTTGGTGACGGCTATGATGCCATCAAAATTGACTTTTATGCCTTTGATGATAAGGGCAACCGCACCAACAGCGAGCAAACCACCCGCCTTCAGCCGCCGCATGTCATGCGCATGCTGCGCGATCGTATCAGTGCCGTGCGCGAAGCCATTGGCCCGGATGTGGATCTGATAATGGAAAATCACTCCTACACGGACGTGCAGTCTGCCATCCAGATCGGAAACATGGCCAAGGAATATGGCATTCTGATTTTTGAAGAACCTTGCACCCCGGAACCGTCACTGAACAAATATGTCCACGACAATCTGGGCATTCCCATTGCTCAGGGGGAGCGCATCTATGGCAGATGGGGTTTTGCTCCGTACTTTCACAATGCCTCCATTCAGATGATCCAGCCGGACATCGGCAACTGCGGCGGCATAACCGAAGCAAAAAAAATATGTGATATGGCCCACACCTATGACGTGGGTGTTCAGGTGCACGTGTGCTCAAGCCCCCTGCTTACGGCAGCGTCCCTGCATCTTGAGGCGGTGATTCCCAATTTCACCATCCACGAACACCATGTATACAACTTGCACGGCTATAACAAACGCCTGTGCAAGTACGACTACCAGCCGGTGAACGGTATGTTCAGCGTCCCGGAACTACCCGGACTTGGCAATGAGCTGACCCCCTGCGTTTTTGAAGAAGGCACACTGGTTACGGTAGAATAGCTGGCAGTCTCGCTGAAGGTGGGCTGCCGGGAGCTGTTTAAGCTCGCACAACCCGCTGCTGATACTTTTCTGGTATAAAAGAGCGGGCATATGGCCAAGTGTATGCACGCTCTTTTGTGCCAGCGTTGATAACGCCCACTGCATTGCCGCCAACTTTCGGAACAAGCGCCGCTCCCTTCATGCCTGCAAGCGCTGGCATCAGCGAATTGCTTGGATAAATGTAGAAAATACGATATGTCCCAGCAATGTGTTTCATGGGGGGGAGTATGCGTTTTATCTATAATCCTTGCACAGACGCCTCGTTTAATCTGGCGGCGGAAGAATGGCTGCTGCGCAATAGCGAAACCGACATCTTTATGCTCTGGCGTAATGCGGCTTCTGTTATTGTGGGACGAAACCAGAACTCCCACTCCGAAATCAACGCCGATTATGTGCAGCAGCACGGCATCCCCGTTGTGCGCAGGCTCACCGGCGGGGGTGCGGTCTTTCATGATCTGGGGAATATCAACTTTACCTTCATCAGCCTGAACAACCATTCGGGGCTGCTGGACTTCAAGCGCTTTGCCACGCCCATTACCGAAGCGCTCAATGCCCTTGGAGTCCCCTGTGAATTCAATGGCCGTAACGATATGGTCGTTGGAGAAAGCAAAATTTCCGGCAACGCGCAGCACATGCACCGCGACCGCCTGCTGCACCACGGCACCCTGCTGTATTCTGCCAACCTGGATTCCGTCTGTGCCGCGCTCAAGCCCAGTCCCGCAAAATACATTGATAAATCTGTCAAAAGCGTGCGCGGTCGCGTGGGCAACATTGTGGATTTTTTGCCCCAGCCCATGCCCATTGAGGAATTCATAAACTACCTCATGCGCTTTGTGGCCGGGGAGGATTCTATAGGGCAGACTGCCTTGAGCGCGGAGGAAATAACCGCCATTGAAGCTCTGGCAGAAGAACGCTACCGCTCCTGGTACTGGAATTTTGGCTATTCACCCAATTACGCCTTTGAGCGCAGCACAAAGACCCCTAGCGGCGTGCTTGACGTACATATGGATGTGCGTGACGGCATAATCGCCGATATCCGTCTGTTCGGCGACTATTTTGGCGTTCGGGATGTGACGGAACTTGAAGACATGCTCTGCGGATGCAGGCACGAACGTGAGGCTCTTGAACGTCGACTGGCTCTGGTGCACATTGACGCATTCATTCAGGGCATTGGCGACCGCATGTTTCTGGACTGTCTTTTTTAGCCAGACCGACAGGGGCATGGGGCAACCGTCGGCGCAGTTCATTTTTATGCTTTATTAATTTTCATATATTTTATTCGCTTTATTTTTCGGGCTTTTCCCCATATCTTCCTGTTTGCGCATATGCGCTCCAGCAGCGTGTTGCAGGTCTGCTTTGCAGGGTGATCCTCTGCGCATGGTCTGATTCTGTGGGCTGATGTGTACTTTTAAGATTTTTCCTGACTTGCGCGAGACAGTTGTATGTGGCAGTGCATAACATCTGGCGCCAAAAATAACTTGGCGTTGGCGCCAGGCAGGCGGCAAGCAAGTATCAATTACAAGCTGGCAACGCACACAATGGGGGCATTACAATGAGCGCTTCTACCAGAGATCTTGTTGGTATAATCATCAACCGCACCTCCCGCACATGGCGTACCAAGCTTGACGAGCGTCTTTCCCACCTGGGGCTGACCCAGGCGCGCTGGCTGGTGCTCATGCATCTGTCGCGGATGAACGGCAAGGCCCTGCAAAAGGACTTGGCTGTTTCTGTGGGTGTGGAAGGCCCCACCCTTGTGCGGGTGCTGGACGGCCTTGAACGGATGGGCCTTGTGGAACGCGTGGGCGTGGAGGGCGACAGGCGCGCCAGACGCATTTGTCTGACCCCCAAGGCGGACAGCGTCATCAACGATATCTTGAGCATTGGCACAAAACTGCGCGTTGAAGCTCTGACGGGCATATCCGATGCAGACCTTGAAGTTTTTTACCGTGTGACGGAAGTTATTCTGGCCAATCTGCTGTCCGCATCAGCAAAGTAGCGTTTAACGCAGCTTTGCAGCAGCGTTTTTATCCCCGGCATACTTGGGGGGCGCAGGCGCGTGGCCTGTTTGTTCAGTGCCTGCGTAGCAGATGGGGCAGGGCCGTTGCGCAGAAAATACCGCCCAGAATGGCAAGGGCGCTCACCAGCAGTCGTAGCCCCAGAGTTTCATCCATGAGCATGGCGCCACCCAGGGCGGTGATGAGTGGTACGCTCAACTGCACCACAGCTGCTGAGGGCACGCTGAGCCAGCGCAAAACCGCATACCAGAGAACGTAGCCAAGGGCGGATGCCAGCGCCCCGGCTGCCAGGGCGCACACAACGCCTGCCCACGGCCATGCGGCAGGCATTCCCGCCTGGTCAAAGGCCACAGCCCATGCCAGCAGTGCTACAGCTAGTGGAACGCAACGGATAAAATTGCCAGCCGTGGCCGCAGCGGCATTGTCGCCGCCCCTGCCATAGATCGTGTAGGCCGCCCAGCACAGGCCAGAGCAGAAAATGACCGTAGCCGCCCCTGCTGGCGGCGCATCAAGCCCCGGAAGCA
This sequence comes from Desulfovibrio sp. UIB00, assembly GCF_022508225.1. Classification (NCBI taxonomy): domain Bacteria; kingdom Pseudomonadati; phylum Thermodesulfobacteriota; class Desulfovibrionia; order Desulfovibrionales; family Desulfovibrionaceae; genus Desulfovibrio; species Desulfovibrio sp. UIB00. The sequence continues at coordinate 286,231 of NZ_JAETXJ010000001.1, forward strand.
GCAGATAGATTAGGCCTGCCATGGCAAGCCCAATGCCCAGGCTCTGGGCCTTGCCGGGATGTTGCCCCAGCCGCAGCCCGGCCACGAGCATGCCAGCCTGCACGGCCACGGCAATGACCAGAGCGCCCGCCCCGGCAGATAGCCGAACATAAGCCCAGGAAAAGCAGGCCATATAGCCAAACAGCGCCAAGGCCGCACCCCAGCTGCCGGCACGCAGCGGGTTGCCGCCGCGCCGCATCTGGAGCAGCCAGAGCATGGCAGCGGCAGAAATGGCCCTCAGGGCCGTATATGCAGAGGGATTCAGGGGATGAGCGTTTTGGCCTTCGGCAAGCGCAAAACGGCAGAGCAGGGAATTGGCGGCAAAAAGAATCATGACCAAGGTCGTCAAGGCCGCCACCACCAAGGGGGAAGCATGCGTCTTGACTGTCGCGTTGCCAGCCCTGACGCCCACACGCATCAGTCAATCCGCCGTGCGCCCTGCAACTTGCGGAACACAGTACTGCGGTTGATCTGGAACAGCTCCGCCACGCGCTGCACAGAGCCGTGCACTTCAATGGCCTTGAGCAGGAAATCCCGCTCCATTTCGGCCATGATGTCGCGCAGGGGGCGGCGGGCGGCGAGGATGTCCTCGCTATAGCACGAGGCTTCGCGGGGTGCGCCGGATATCTGTGGCGGCAGGTCGCGAGGGGAAATCAGCGGCCCGCTGAGCGTGATGACCAGACTGTGCACAAGGTTTTGCAGCTCGCGCACGTTGCCGGGCCAGGAATAGGCCGTCATGATGTCGAGGGTCACGTCCATAAAGGCCATGGCCTTGTGGTATTTGGCAGTGTACTGGGCAAGGTAGTGTTCTGCCAGGGGGCGCACGTCTTCCTGCCTTTCGCGCAGTGGGGGGATGCGCACCGTGGCAACATTGAGGCGGTAGTACAGGTCGCGGCGGAAGGTCCCGGCCTCCACGCTTTCGGCCAGATCGCGGTTGGTGGCGGCAATGATGCGCACGTCCACCTTGCGCGGGCTGGAAGCGCCCACCCGCATGATTTCGCCGTCCTGGAGCACGCGCAAAAGCCGCGTCTGCATGGAAAGCGGCAACTCGCCCACTTCGTCCAGAAAGATCGTGCTGCCATCGGCAATTTCAAAATACCCGGCCTTGCCCTTGTTGGAAGCGCCAGTGAACGCCCCCGGCATATAGCCGAACAGCTCCGATTCCGTGAGTGATTCTGAAATGCCGCCGCAGTCGACCTTGAGCAGGATTTTATCGTTACGGGCCGACTGGGAGTGGGTGTAGCGGGCAAATACGTCCTTACCTGCGCCGGTTTCGCCCAAAATAAGCACGGTCGCGTCCGTGTCCGCAAAGCGGCGGAGCAGGGAAACCACATCGCCCATGGCCCGGCTGGCATACACAGGTTCGCGTGATTTTGCCGCGCCCTGTGCAATGTAGGCCAACTGGTCGTTGATCTGGTCAATAAGCTTGCACTGCCCGGCCACCTGATCCTGTAATTGCGCCAGCAGTGTGACATCGCGCGCAAACGTGACCACAAGACACAGGTCTCCCTTGGCGTCAAAAACGGGAAAGCCCGTGAGCACGAGCTTTTTGCCGTTTTTGAGTTGCTGCACATGGGTGGTGGGCCTGCCCGTGCGCACTATTTCCGGGTTCAGAATGCAGTCAAACGTGCCTTCCTGTACCAGATCGCGCACATTTTTGCCGCGTATCTGTTCCTGGGTCAGCCCGGTCAGCTGTTCGTACATGCGGTTAACCTGCAGGCTGGTGCCAGCGGCATCACTTATAAAGACGCCTTCGGGCAGGGCATCGAGGATGCGCTCCACATGTTTGGATAGAAGCTCGGAAGATCTGCATGCCATAGGTCAATTTTTTGGGGGGGTAAGTGGTTATCAGTGCGGTACGCGGAGCCGATCGCCCAGGATGGCCTGCGCCACAGCCTGAAGCCTGTTCATGTGTTCTGTTTCCAGCTTTACATCACCCATGGGCACGGGTCTGTCGAGAAACTGGTATTTCTGCGTGCCAAGGCGATGGTAGGGCAGCATTTCGTATTCCACCCGCTCAAAAGGCTTGAGGAATCCGGCAATGGCGGCAATGGCCTCTTCGCTGTCGTTAAAGCCGGGGATAACCGGCGTGCGTGCCAGTATTGGCAGATCAGAAAATTCTTCTGCCAGAATGCGGAAGTTTTCGAGGATATGCCTGTTGGACAGGCCTGTCTGCGCTTCATGCACTGCGCTGTCCATATGTTTGATGTCGAACAGCACGTAATTGAGGTATGGCGCGGCCTCGCGGATGGTCTCTGGCGAAACCATGCCGCAGGTTTCAACGGCGGTCTTGATGCGCCGGGTGCGCGCCTCGCGCAGCAGGGCCACGGCAAATTCACCCTGCAACAGGGGTTCGCCGCCCGAAAGGGTCAGGCCTCCGCCAGAACGGGCGTAGAAGGCCATGTCCTGCTCAACCACTTGCAGCACATCATCCACTGTACGCTTTTTGCCATAAACCAGCAAACCCTGGGCGGGGCATGCCGCAGCGCAGGGCATATGGCATTCGGTGCAGTGGCTGCGGTTTATGTTTAGCTTGTCGTCTTCGCCAAGCGTTATGGAACCATGCGGACAGGCCACAATGCAGTGCCCGCACTTGGAAACCCCCAGGCAGCGGCCAGCGTTAAAGGCCAGTTCCGGTTCGCGTTGCTGTGATTCGGGGTTGCTGCACCAGCGGCAGGAAAGACTACAGCCCTTGAGAAAAACGATGGTTCTTATGCCGGGGCCGTCATGAACCGAATATTTCTGGACGTTAAAAACCATGCCTTGCCGTTGGCTGTCATCCTGACACATAAGACCATCCTTTTATAAAAAAACGGGCGCGGCCAACCTTTCGGCCAGTCGCGCCCGTGGATTTGTTACATCGCGTCGTGTTCGGTACGGGCAATCAGGTCGTTTTGCAGGTCGGGCGACAGATCAACAAAGTAGGCGCTGTACCCGGCAATGCGCACGATGAGGTTGCGGTACTTCTGCGGGTCTTTCTGCGCGGCCACCAGGGTCTGCTTGTTTACCACGTTGAACTGCACATGCCAGAGCTTGAGGTCGCAGAAGGTGCGGATAAAGGACACCAGCTTTTCCGTGCCCTGTTCGCCTTCCACGCACTTGGGCGTGAACTTGATGTTCAGCATGCGGGCGGCGCGGTCGCGCATGCCCATGTTCTTGGTCTGGTAGTTGGAGAGCAGCACGGCGGTGGGGCCGTTGACGTCCGCACCGTGCGAGGCCGAGGAGCCGTCGGAAAGCGGGAAGCCGTCGGTACGGCCATTGGGCGTGGCGGAAACCACCTTGCCGAAGGGCACATGCGAGGTAAAGGGCACATAGCGCACATCGTTGTGGATGCCCAGTTCCTTCATGGAGTACTTGCCGCCGTATTCCACGGAGATCCTGTCGATCTCGCGTCCAATGGCATCGGCATATTCATCGTTGTTGCCGTAGCAGGGGGCGGAACGCAGCAGGGCGCGCACGTCGTCGTAGCCTTCAAAGTTGGCGTCAATGGCGGCCAGCAGCTTGTCCATGGTCAGCTTCTTTTCTTCAAACACAAGCTTTTTCACGGCGGCGAGGGAGTCCACAACAGTGCCAAGCCCCATGTATTCAAAGTAGCCCAGGTTGATGCCTTCAGGAATCTGTTCCTGATGCAGGTCAATGCAGTGCTTCATGCACAGGTCGTGCATGGCCGAGCCCATGGGTTGGGCAAAGTGCTGGGCGCGCAGTTTGTTGATGATGTACTGCTGGGTAAAGGCCGTTTTAAGGAACAGCAGGTGCTGCTGCACATAGGCGTTCCAGAACTCGTCCCAGGTCTTGAAGTTGCGGGGATCGCCGGTTTCCACGCCCAGCAGCTGGTCGCCAAACTTCTTCATGCGGCCATTGCGCAGCACCATTTCCACGGCAGCGGCAAAGTTGATGTACGCGCCGCCGGAGGTATAGGTGTCGCGGTTGGGCATGCGGGCTTCGGTGCAGCCGGAAACCGCGTAGTCCAGGGCTTCTTCAAAGGTTGCGCCCTTGGAAACATAGAGGGGCACGATTTCTTCGTCGTTGATAAGCTTGGGGAAGCCCGAGCCGTACTTGATGGTTTCAGCTACGTCCCAAAGGTAGCGCTCGGGTGCGCGGGAGTGGATGCGGGCCGCGAGGTCGGGATAGTGCAGCGGGAATTCGCGCTTGGACTTGAGGATCAGGTAGGTCAACGCGTTGCTGGCGTCGCGTCCGTCGGTGGTCTGGCCGCCAACTGTCACGGCTTCCCAGTGGGCATAACCTTCGTTGAAAGCGCCGCCGGTGGGCGAAATGTACATGTCGATGAATTCGGCCATGCCCACCCACATGCATTCCAGCAATTCCATGGCCTGGGCATCGTTGAGCTTACCCTCGGCGCGGTCTTTGGCGTAGAAGGGGAAGAAGTACTGGTCCATGCGGCCATTAGAAATGGTGGTGCCGGTCTTCTGCTCGATGCGCGAGAACATCTGGGTGAACCACTGGCTCTGGCAGGCTTCCCAGAAGTCGCGGGCGGGTTCGCCGGGCACGTGGTCGGCATTGTCGGCCATGCGCAGCAGTTCGGCCTTGCGGGTGGGGTCGGTTTCCTTAGCTGCCATTTCGCGGGCGAGCACGGCGTGGCGCTTGGCCCACAGCACGATGGCATCGCACACGATGACAACGGCTTCAAGGAAGGGCCGCTTTTCGCAGGCGTCCTTGCAGCTCAGGGGATCAAGGGCGTCCAGCTTGTCCTGGGCTTCTTTCTTGATGCTGTTGAAACCGCGTTTCAGGATCTTTTCAAAATCGTGCACCCACTGGATGGACGAGCGGAAGGACGAGGTTTCATTGACGATGAAGCGCGAGATGAGCCCCATGGGGTCATCATAGGTCAGCTTGTGCACTTCGGCGGGCAGAGCGGCGTTGAGGGCTTCATGGTAGGTCTTGCCCTTCCAGTACGGCGCAATTTCTTCAATAACGCGTTTGGCGTCTTCAGGCGTGATAGTGGCGGGCGAGGTTTTGCGGGTGGGCAGATCGCGCACGGCGATATCCAGAAAGTCGCCGTCCAGTTCGGGGTACAGGATGCCGTAACGGCCATCGCAACCGGCGCGGCCAAGCAGCAGCTGGTCTTCCTGCACATAGACAGTCATGTTTTTCGCAATGTGCATGAGGGCCTTGGCCCAACGCAGCACCAGGGGCTGACCGTCTGTTTCCTGCATGGACTGGGTGAAGTACAGGGCGCGTTCGATGTCGATGCGCGGCTTCTGGCCTTCAAAGCGTTCCAGCAGCTTGAAAACGCGGGTGTGGGTTGTGCGGAATTTGTCTTCCCGGCCCTCGATCTTGTCGTACAAACGCTGTTCCTGGGGGGAGCGGCATTCGCAAGTGGTGGTGCTCATCACGATACTCCTGAAATATGAATATGTGGCGCGCGGGACAATGGCAGCCGCCGCGCGGAGAACGCCGAAAGGTTGTGGCAATCCTCGTTTGTTTCTCCCTGTGCATGCGGCATGCCATAATATTTAACTATTTGAAGTTTTTAAATATTTAAAAATTTTTTTCCCGACAACATTTGCGAGTGCGGTTTTTAACAAGCCATAGTCGCAAATTTGCACCAGTCAGGAGGGCTTGGCGTTAATAAGGGCATTTATTGCGACGCAAACTTGCGACACAGCCTTTTGGAAGAACTATCCAGCTAGGGGTAACGTGACAAAAAGCAACATGATTTTATTTTCACAAGCGCCCTTTTCAGCCTGCGGGAGAACGATTCCTGCTTGATGCAAATTTGCGACGCGGCTTTAAAACATACTAAAAAAATATGATGTAAATAAAAATATTATACTGATTTAATTGAATATTATGTGAGAAATTGCTGAAAGTCAGGCTTTGTGATCTGGCACACATCGTGCAAAACGAAAAATATCACAAGCCGCGTGGGTTGGAGGCGACCTGAACGGCTTAGAAATAGCAACGCCTGGAGAAGAGAGATGGGAAACCTTTTTGTTTCCTGCGCGGGCAGCCTGATAGGGCAACCCGCGTGGATCTGGCAGACGCACTTGCCGCCAGCGCCGCATAACCCCCCAAGCGGGTTCAGGAGAACCGCATTATGAACGTTATTGACTTTCGCTTTCGCCCAAACACGCCAGAAATCATTAACGGCATCAAGAACAGCGCCATGTTCAAGGCGGCCTGCAAAGCCATTGGCTTTGACGCCCGCAAGCCCCAGCCTCTTGACGAGATTGTGGCTGATCTGAACAATCTTGGTGTGGAGCTTGGGGTCATAACCGGTCGTGACTGCGAAACCACTTACGGATTTCCGGCCAACAACAACAGCGTGCTGGAGTTTTGCCGGGCTTATCCCGACAAGTTTGTGGGGTTCTGGGGCATTGATCCGCACAAAAAAATGGACGCGGTGCGCGAAATCGAGCGCGTGGTTGCCGATTACGGCATGAAGGGTATTGCCATTGACCCTTACCTTGCGCACATACCCGCTTCCGAGGCCAGGTTTTATCCGCTGTACACCAAGTGCTGCGAGCTGAATATTCCGGTGTTCATCACCATGGCTCCGCCGCCGCAGGTGCCGGGGGCCATTCTGGAATACGCAGACCCCCGCGATGTGGACAAGGTTGCCAGAGATTTTCCCGAGCTGACGCTCATCATGAGCCACGGCGGATACCCCTTTGTAAACGAGGCCATCTACACCTGCCTGCGCAACGCCAATGTGTACATGGATATTTCGGAATACGAGCGCGCGCCCATGGTTGACGTGTACGTGCGCGCCATGAACGACCTCATCCCTGACAAGGTGCTTTTTGCCAGTGCCCATCCCTTTGTGGAACTGGCTGATGCTCTTGAAGCCTACAAGCACTTTGATCTTACTGAAGAAGCCCGCCGCAAGGTCATGTATGAAAACGCCCGCCGCGTGCTGGGCCTGTCATAAGGAGAAAACACATGAGCAACGCTGTTGATAAAGCAACTGCCCAGGCAAACCTGCGCCGCGTAGTTATTTCTTCCCTGATGGGCGCGGTGATCGAATGGTATGACTTTTTCCTCTACGGCGTAGTCGCCGGGCTTGTGTTCAACAAACTGTTTTTCCCGTCCTTTTCGTCGGGCGTCGGTACCATCCTGGCGTTTGCGACCTTTGCCGTGGGCTTTGTTGCCCGCCCCCTTGGCGGTTTCATCTTCGGGCATTTTGGCGACAAGATCGGCCGCAAGAAAATGCTCATTCTCACCCTTGAAATCATGGGCGTGGCCACAGTGCTTATTGGCTGCATTCCATCCTATGACAGCATCGGCATCTGGGCGCCCATTCTGCTGGTCACCTGCCGTATTGCCCAGGGCATTGGCCTTGGCGGCGAGTGGGGCGGTGCGGTGCTTATGGCCTTTGAATCGGCCCCTGCCCACAAGCGTGCATTTTACGGCAGCCTGCCCCAGGTGGGTCTTTCCCTTGGTCTCATGCTGGCATCCGGCGTGATCGGCCTGCTTTCCTGGCTGTTGCCCGACGAAGCCTTTATCGCCTGGGGCTGGCGCGTGGCCTTTGTGCTGAGCGCCGTGCTGGTGCTTGTTGGCGCGTATATCCGTACCTCCGTGCAGGAAACTCAGGACTTCTCCAGTGCCAAAAAGCATGTGGAAAAAATCCGCTACCCCATGATTGACGCCTTCAAGCGTTACCCCAAGACCCTGATGGCCTGCGTGGGCGCGCGTTTTGTGGAAGGTATCGCCTTCAACGTGTTTGGCGTATTCTCCCTGACCTACCTTACAAATACCTGCGGCGTGAACCGTACCGTGGCCCTCATGGCCGTGGTGGTGGCATCCGCTGTCATGGCCTGCTTTATCCCCATGTGGGGCGCCATGGCCGACCGCATCGGCAAAGGCCGTATTTTCGGCACTGCCGCACTGCTGTTGGGCATCACCTCCTTCCCCGTGTTCTGGGTGCTGCACAACTACGCCACCACCAACCTGTTCTTTGTGTACCTTGCCATCATCGTTCCCTTCGGTATCGTCTACGCCGCAGCATATGCCAGCATGGCGAGCCTGTTCTCGGACAGTTTCGATGCTACAGTGCGCTATTCGAGTATTTCCTTCGTGTATCAGTTCTCGGGCATCTTCGCCTCGGGTCTGACGCCCATGATCGCCACAATGCTGGTACAGGCCAATGGCTCGCAGCCCTGGTATCTGTGCGGCTATCTGCTTGCGGCCGGTCTTATCAGCACCATATCCACCATATGGCTGGGAACCATCCGTGAACGTAACGATCTGTACCACACTGTGCCTGCCAGCAGCGTGGAAGAAGCCTCTGAATCTGCCGTGACCGACGCGGCGGTGTAACCTCTCTCGGATTAAACACTCTCCTCCCGCGTGACGGGGTCATATGCCGGACCCCGTCACGCTCGCAGCTTGCGCCTCCCGGCCCAGAACGGCAGGGCGGCGCTTTTGCAGCGGACAGGCCGGACGGAATTTGCAGCCAACGTTTAGCCAGTCACTCTGCCGAAATGTTGCCGACATTGCGGGCGTGCGCCGGGCTAACCCTCGGCCCGGCGCACTGCCCATGCCTGCAGCAATCCAAAGGAGCCTTTATGCTTGTGGCGCTTGCGGTTTCGTCATTTCTGGTGGGCGCGCTTATTGGCGCAACAGGGGTGGGCGGCGTGCTGCTGATCCCAGCCATCATGTTTTTCGGCGGGCTTGGCACGCATGAGGCCATGGCAACGGCACTGTTCAGCTTTCTGTTTGCGGGCATTGTGGCAACGGTGAGCTATCAGCGCTACGGCACCATTGACTGGCGGGTTACCCTGCCAGTGGTGGCGGGCAGTTTTTTGTCGGGTTATGCGGGGGCGTATGTGGGGGCGTATGTTCCGGCGCGCGGACTCAACATTCTGCTGGCCTGTCTGATAATCTTTTCCAGCCTGTATTCCATGCTTCCTGCGCGCAAGGGCACGGGTATGGCACAGCGGCTCAGCCCAAGGGGCAATACGGCGCTGCTCTTTGGTATTGGCATTTTTACGGGTTTTTTGTGCGGCATGACGGGGGCTGGCGGGGGCATCATTTCCGTGCCGGTCATGCTGCTGTTCAGCTACGCGCCCTTGCAGTGCATTGCCACAAGCCAGGTTTTGCAGATGGTAATTTCTGTTTCCGGCTCTGCAAGCAACATGAGCAACGGCTTCATTTCCTATTCCACGGTCTGGTGGGTCACGGCCTGCGAGCTTGTGGGCATAGCCGTGGGGGCGCACATTGCCCACCGTGTGCCAGTGAGCCTGCTCAAGCGCATGGTCAGCGGGCTTTGCATGGCCATAGGACTGTTTATCGCATGGCGGGCGCTGGGTTAGGCCAACCGCCGGTACGTCTGCACTTCAGCCTTTCCAGTGATATCTGGTCACGGGCCTGCCGTGACCGCCGTAGTCTTTTTCACTGCCCAGGCGGTCTGCCGCCGCAAGGTAGTCGAAATATTTTTTCAGCGATATGCGCGAAATGCCCGTCAGCGGCTCAATATCCTTGAGGCTGAACGGGCCGGAACAGCCTTGCAGCACCTGTATGATGTTTTGCAGGGTGGTGGCGTCTATGCCCTTTGGAGTATCTGCCGGAGGCTGGCCAGATTTTTTAATAAAGATGCGCTTGTCCAGGATTTCTTGTGTGATGGGCACCTCGGGCGATGTGAGCAGCTGGCGCTTTTCACGCAGTTGCTCAAGGGCGGTGCGAAACCTCTCGACCGTGAAGGGTTTGACGATATAATCTGCAACGCCCATGCGCAGGGCATTGAGAATGTCGTCGCTGTTCTGCGCGGCGGTTATCATGATGACGTCTGTATTGAAAAAACTGGTCTTGATGATGCGCAGCAGTTCCATACCGGTCATGCCGGGCATGAACATGTCGAGCAGCACCAGATCAATCTCTCCGGCGCGCAGCAGTTCCAGCGCGGTCTCGCCGGAGCTGGCCCTGCCTTCAAGGCAAAAGCCCTCTATTCCCTCAAGATACATTGCCGCCAAATCTGCCACCATGGGGTCGTCTTCAACGATGAGCACGCGGATCATTCCTGTTCTCCTTGCGCCAGCGCAGCCACAGGAACACGCACGGTAAAGACCGTGCCGTGCCCCGGTTTTGCGTCGATTTCCACAGAACCGTCCATTTCTTCCAGCGTAAGCAGCAGCATGTAAAGCCCGATGCCCCTGTTTGACCCCTTGGTGGAAAAGCCCTTGGTGAAGATTTTTTCCAGGTGTTCATCGGAAATGCCGCGTCCGGTGTCGGACACGCTGATAACAAGTTCGTCAGACCCGCCCGCCTGGGTCGGGATATTTTCGATATTCAGGGTGATCCTTTTTTCTACAGCGTAGATGGTGGCTTCAAAGGCATTGTCAATGAGGTTGCCCACCACCGTGACCAAGGCGTGCGAACCCTTGGGCGAAAGCGGGGGGATAACGCCGCGTCCCTCAATCACAAGTGTTACGCCCATTTCATGAGCGCGGCTGTACTTGCTCTCCAGAAAGCCCGCAACAATGGGATCCTTGACCAAGGCGGCAATGGCGGAGGTTTCCAGTTTTTTGCTGCCGATGATCTGCTCAAGGTAGGCATCAAGTTCCGCGTGGCGGCCATTGCGCAACAGGCCGGAAATGACGTGCAGCTTGTTGAGGTATTCGTGCGAGCGCGAGCGCAGCGCCTCAACATAATTGCTGAGGCCAGTGAGGCGTTCGGCCTGGGCGCGCACGTCCGTCATGTCGCGAAAGGTCGCCACCGCGCCGATTATTTCCCCCTGCACCAAGATTGGCACACGGTTGGTCAGCACCACGCAGCGGTTGATATTCTGCTCTTGGTCATATTCCGGCCTGCCCTCCCTGACCACGGCATCAAGACGGGTGCCGGGGATGGCACTCTGCACGGGCTGGCCCTCCAACGGGCCGAAGACGCCCGCCGAACGCAGGATTTTTTCGGCCATTTCGTTAACAAGTACCAGGGTGCCGTCCCTGTTAACGGCTATAATGCCCTCGCGGGTGGTGCGCAGTATGGCGTTGCGTTCTTCAAGCAGCCGCGCGATCTGGTGCGGTTCCAGCCCGAAAAGAATTTTTTTTATGGTGCGCGAAAGCAGCACTGCCAGCACGATGCCAATAACCAGCGAGAGGGCCAGCAGCCAGCCCAGAGGCCCGGTCAGGCGCGCCACGCCCGCTTCGATATCACTGGACAAAATTCCTGCGGAAGCCGCGCCCAGCTGATTGCCCTGCGCGTCAAAAATGGGCCGGAACGCCCGTAGCGAAAATCCGAATGTGCCTCGCGCCGATGAAAGGTAGGACAGCCCTTCAAGGGCCTTGCCTTCATCGCCGCCCACGAAGTGCTGACCGATTTTTGCTGAGTCGGGGTGAAAAAGACGGATACCCTGCATATCTATCAGCACGATAAATTTCACGTCCGAGGCGCGGGTGAGCGTTTCAAGAAAGGCGGTCATCTGCCTGTACGCCTCGGGCTGGCGGGTGCGCATGGCCTCCACCACCAGCGGCGATTCCGCCGCAAGTTGCGCCACGCTCGAGACGGTGTTTTCCGCATCCTCATATCCGTACTTGCTGATAAAATAGGAGCCAGCCATGTGCCCGAGCAACATGGGCGGGCAGAGCGCAAGGCTGACCATGACCACAAGCTTGACGAACAGGCTGGAATTTCTGATGGCGTGCAGCATGGCAAACCGATGGGGGCGGTCATGCTGGCGGGCAGACCGGATTGTGGCGGCGGCCCGTGGCTGGGCTCCGCCTGTGAGTGTGCGGCACAGTTGCGGCAGGCGTGGGCTTGCCAGCCATGAGCTACCATATCAGGTGCGTTGTGGGGCCGCAAATGGCGGCAAGTGCGCAGAAATGGGTGTTTCCACCAGGTTTTGAGGTGCTGCCGCAGATAGCAATATTTTGCAAAATATCCCCAGAAACCCCACGGGCCTAGCACGCCAAGCCCACACGTTCCACGGCTTGGTAAAAAATAGTGTGGAAAAATATCACCTGCGGAGTTAGGAATGGCGACCCCCCTATGTGTGCAGATTTTGGAATGCTGTTGATTTGGTCATTGACTTACTGAACCAGGAAACGAAGATGGAGCCGGGGATGAAAAAAATTGCAGTGTTACTTTTGGTAGCCGGGATGTTGTGCGCAGTGCCCGGGGGAGCAAGCGCCATTGATTTTTCGGCCAAGGGCCGCTGGGCTTATAATTTCAGCTACGGCCAGCACGGCAATTTTACCGAGGGCGGGAACAAAACGGGCTACAGCACAGGTGAAGACGAATTTGAAGCCGCCCAGCAGGTTCGCCTGCAACTGGACGCCAAGGCTTCAGAGAATCTTTCCGGCACCGTGCATTTTGAACTGGGTGGCTACAACCGGGGCATGATGCAGTACTGGGGCGCCAGCAACAGCGGCGGTTCGCTGGGCGCGGACGGCAACTGGGTCAAGGTCAAGAATGCCTTTCTTGACTGGACTGTGCCGCAGACTGCCCTCAAGGTGCGCATGGGTATTCAGCCCATGCAGTTGCCCGACTACATCAACAACAGCCAGGTGCTGGCCGATGACGCGGCGGGCATCACCGCCTCCTACGCCGTTAACGAAAACGTGGGCGTCACGGCCTTCTGGGCGCGCCTCTTCAACGACAACACCACTGACGCAACCAACCGCAACCCCGGCTACATGGACAACATGGATGCCGTAGGCCTGACCCTGCCCCTGACGTTTGACGGCGTAAGCCTCACGCCCTGGGGCATGTATATGGGCATTGGCCCGGCCATCAACTACAACAACGTCAAAAATGAGCAGATCACCAGCTACGCGAGCGTAGCCTCTGCCGGTGGCCCCAAGGCTGGCCTGCTGCCCCTGTATGGCGGCTTTCACAAACGCAAGCTCAGCGAATACGGCAATGCCATGTGGGTGGGCCTGCCCGGTCAGGTGACATTGTTCGATCCATTCCGCGTGTCGTGGGATGTTGTTTACGGCTCCGTGCAGTATGACGATGCCGCCATGAACCGTGCTGGCTGGCTGGCCTCCCTGCTGCTCGAATACAAGCTGGACTGGAGTACCCCTGGCCTCTACGGCTGGTATACTTCAGGCGACGATGACAATCCGGGCAACGGCTCCGAGCGCATGCCCAACATCCACCCCAACAACCCCAACGATTTTTCGGAATTCGCCTTCCACGGCGACCCCATTGTGGGCCGCGACAGCATTGTGGGCAAATCCATGACCGGCACCTGGGGCATTGGCGCGCGGCTCAAGAATATGAGCTTTATCGACAACCTCAGCCACACCTTCCGCATCAATTATATGGGCGGCACCAACGACCCGGCGCTCCTGAAAAAAATCAGAAACGCCACCGGAAGCTGGATGGCCCCCAACGACGGCACTGTTCCCGGGCGCGAGGGCTTGTATCTGACCCGCAACGACACCCTTGTGGAATTTGGCCTGAGCACCAAGTACAAGATGTACGACAACTTCACCATCTATGTGGAAACCAACTATGACGCGCTCTTCCTTGACAAGAGCGCCTCTGTGTGGGGCAACAGCAAGATGAACGGCAAGAGCGACCGTAGCGCCGATGCCTGGAACACCGCCGTGACCTTTGTGTATCAGTTCTAGGCTGCGCACGGTCAGCCCCTGAAGCACCGCGAAAATAAAGCGCCCATGATTTCATGGGCGCTTTCGCTTTATCAGGACGTGCAGGCGGCAGCGGTTGCTTACTCGGCGGTGCGGCTCCAGCTCATAAGCAGAACAGGCACAATGCCCAGCGCGGCGACCGCAGCCATGAGCAGATAGACGGCCTCCATGCTCCAGAGGGAGGCAATGCCGCCAAAGAGTACGGGCGTCAGCATGTTGATTATGCCGCGTCCGAAGGAATTGAGCGAAAAAATGGCATCGTAGACGGTTGCGCCGCGTACCGGCTCCGTGATGATGGTCTGTATGACGGGCACTGTCCCCTTGGTTACTATGCCGATGGCCAGGGATATAATCACCGTCAGTATGAGATTGCTTGACTGGAGCAGGGCGCAAAGCAGCAGGGCAAGGATAATGCCTGCGATAACAAATATTTTTCGGGTGCCGAAAATATCTATCAGGCGTCCGCAGGCCATCTTTCCCACAAAGGAACCAAGGGTAAAGCCAAGAGCGAACGAGCCGATGGTTTTGGCGTCTATGCCTTTTGCCACCAGCAGCAATGGCAGAAAGGTGAAGATTCGGTCATTGCTGAAGGCATTGAGCATGCTGGCAAGCATGGCCAGAAAGACATCCCGGTTTTTCAGTATGCTGAACCCGGCAAAAGGATTGCGCCTCGGGCGCACGGGAGGATTGGCCTCAGCGCCGGGCGCTGGATCGAAAGCGGAATCGCCCGGTTGCGTGCTGCCGCCTGCCGCCGGGGATTTTTTTACGGCGGAGCAAAAGAGCGATAGGGCGGCGCACAGGGCCAGCACGCCATAGGCCAGGCAGACTGCCCGCCAGCCCGGCATGGTTCCCACAGAGTAGGCCGCCGCAAAGGCGGCAAAAGACACCAGCGGGATACGCCCCACATCGCCAATGGCGGTAAAGTCGCTCATGACCCGGCCAAGGCTTTGCCTTTCAGTATTGGCCGTGATGTAGGAAAAAGAAATATTATGAAAGGCGGCAAAGCCAGCCATTGCCAGCACAAAGCACGCACCGGCGGTCTTCATGCTGCCCGCAAAGGCCGCGCCCAGATAGCCAAGCCCGGCCATGCCTATGAGCAAGGTCACAGAACCGTAAAAGCCGAACCGCCGCGAGAACAGGCCCGTGCCAAGGCCCACGGCAGTGCTCAGGGCCGCGCCCAGCGACACCACAAGGCCCACGTCCGTTTCTCCACTGCCAAGGGCCAGAGCCATGAATGCCAGCACAACCGGAACGGAATCGAAAAGGCCGTCAATCAGGATGTGGTACAGATTCAGCATGATAAAGCGAGCGCGGGGTATCATGGGCAAGCTATACCGTTATGCCTGATACGCGTCCAGTTGCCCGGCATGGGCAGTGCGCAAAAAAGCTCCCCAAAGGCGGCCATTGGGGAGCTTGCGATCTTGTGCGGGGATTACTCAGGCTGTCTGGCTTTGCGCCTTCATGTCCTTTATGAGTTGATGCAATATCTGGGTCTGTTGCATGAGGTCGGATACCGCTGTGGAGGCCTGTTCCATTGCCTGCGCGGTTTCTGCGGAGATGGTGGCAATCTGCTCAACGGAACGGTTGATCTCCTCGCTGGTTGCGGACTGCTGCTCGCTGGCCGTGGCAATGGACTGTACCTGATCATTGACCTGATCCACAAAGCCGAGGATATTTTTCAGCGAGTCGCCAGAGTGGGCAGAAAGGGCGGCGGCGTTTTCAATGGCCTTGACCACGGTTTCCACGCTGGAAATATTTTTGCGTGTACCAGCCTGAATTTCGTTTACCGCGCGGCCCACATCCTGGGTTGCCGTCATGGTTTTTTCCGCCAGTTTGCGCACCTCGTCGGCCACCACGGCAAAGCCGCGACCCGCATCACCTGCGCGCGCAGCCTCAATGGCGGCATTGAGCGCAAGCAGGTTGGTCTGATCGGCTATGTCTGCAATGATGTTCATGACCTGCCCGATGCCGTCCGCCTGTTTGCCCAGTACCGCCATGTCTTCGCGGATGGCAAGGGAGTGGGCGCGCACGTCTTCAATGCCTTTAACCGCTTTGTCCACAATGGCGGCTCCGTCCTGAGCCTGCCCGCGCGTTTCGGTGGAGGCGCTGGCAGCCCGTTGGGAATTTCTGGCCACCTCAAGCACGGTGGCGTTCATTTCTTCCATGGCTGTGGCGGTTTCCCGCACTCGGCCTGATTGCTCGTCCGCGCCCCGGCTGGACTGCTCAACGCGCGCAGAAAGCTGCTCGGAGGCCGCAGTCACAACACCTGCCACGCTCTCAAGCCTGTGGATTGTTTCCACAAGCTTGTTGCGGTTCTCTTCCACTTTTTGTCTGGCTTCGTGCGCTTCTTCTGCGGCGCGGGTGGCCTTGGCGACCTCCTGCTCGGCAAGCTGGCTTTTTTCTTCCGCAAAAGAAATTTTGCGTTTCAGCTCCACAAGCATGGTGCTGAGGCTTGTTGCCAGCGTGCCAAAGTCGTCCTTTCTCTGCATGGTCATTTCTGAATCAAGCGCGCCGTCGCTGATGTTTTTTGCAAAACAGATGCACTCCCTGAGCGGCTTGATAATGCCCATGGCAATGGCCAGCGAGATCACCGTGATGAGCGCCAGACCGCAAATAAACATGGCGGTAAAGAAAATGCGCCCGGTTTCAACAACGCTGCGCCCTTCGTCCGAAACTTTTTTGGAATAGTCATCCAGCAGGACTGCAAGCTTGTCCACCACGGCCCGGTGCTTTTGATAGGCAGACGCAAGCTGGCTCAGGCAAATGCTTTCAGCTTCCGCCTTGTTGCCGCTCTGGAGCGCAGGCTTGAGCCTGGTTTCAAATATTTCAAAGATGGCTTTTCCGGTGGGATACAGTTCCTGATTGAGAATTTCCTTGATCTTGGGGTCAATAGCGCCGGAATGCCAGAGTTCATATTGCCGCTGGAATGCTTTTTTGTGCTGGGCAATGGATCCGTAAATTTTTTCAAGGCTGGCGGCATCTGTGGAGCTAACAGCTTGCAATGCATCAAGATATGTTTCAATCACATAGAGCGGTGGCGGCAAAATATCGGCAAGCAAATCCTTGCTGTTCTCTATGGATTGATATGTTGCGGAACCAATTGATGTTTTTGATATCGTGTATGTTGAAATGACAAAAAGGGCAGTCATCCCCAAAAATACAGAAGCTATAAGAATGGTGAACTTTCTGGCAACAGAGATATTTTTCAGCATTGCCGTTCCCTCGCAGTTATATCATAGAATGACAGATGTGATGCTTGGTTCTAAACGGACGCGCAGGGAAAAACAATAGGGAGAACAGGCCCTCGCTAGTATAACGGCACAAAAAAGTAACACCTGCTTGCTGGGCGCAAGGGCGTTGCCGCGTAACTGTCGGTGAACAGGAAGCCCATATGGGGAAGATTTATTGAACCGAGAGAGGAGTTGCCAGAATCGACCGGAAGTTGTGCCGGTCTGCGTTGCATGATTCGGCAAACCGCCGTTCCGGCGCTCGGGCGGAGCGCCGGGGGATTCCACATGCAATACCAAAGCTGCTTACAGTGCGGTCAGCGGAATGTATCGTGCAGGATTTACAGGGAGTGTGCAGAATCTGCTTGCAGCAATGCCCCTGTCTGAAACAGCGTATCATGGCAAAGCAGCGCAGCTCCGCCGTACAGTGGCGTCGTGGCTCGCGCGGCGGTTTCCAGCAAAAAATTTCCGGCCCAGCGTGCCAGATGACTGTTCAGAAAATTGCGTGCGACTTTTAGATGGCTCAACGCTTCCTCAGGGTTTTGCCTGTCTGCGGCCCCGGCGGCTTCGTTAAGTACACCGCCCAAAAAGGAAAGCTCCAGCCCTATGTGATCGTCCGGCTCATGCGCAGCACGTGGGCTCACAAGGCCATACTCAGCATAGGCGGCGCGCACGTCAAACATGGGGCCGTCAAAGAGCAGCTGGTCGCGGGTCGTCCACACAGATTCCCACAGGGGGATTGCCTGCGCCGGGTCTGCGTACAGGGCCGTGTAATCAGCGTTGAGTGTCGGCAAGGCCGCATCTGTGTAACTGCGAAAAAAGTCCGCAAGCAGGGCCAAACCGCTGACGCCCTCTGGAGTTTCCGGCTGCATGGGCCAGTTTTCAAACAGGCGCTCTCTGGCCAGCAGATCAAGCAACAAAGGGTCAGGGGCATGCAGAAAAATACGGCTGAAAAAATTGTATGCCAGGGCGCATGCGCCAAGAGTTTCTGTATTCATAGGTATGGAGTGGCCCGGAGGTTGCCCCCCGGGCCAATGTGAAATGTTACAGGCCGATGCGCAGGTAGCTTCCGTAAAACATGAGCCGGGACAGAACTTCGCCGGCGAGCACAAGGGCCAGCGCGCACAGGGTGGAGCCGATCAGCGGTCTGTCGTGCCCGGCAAAAACCGTGCGGCACGCGCTCCACGCAAACAGGGCGCCGCCAAAGAAGACCAGCAGGATGCAGATCACCAGTATGCCCACACCTGTTCCGGCGAGCATGTCCATACCGCTGGCGCCTGTGCTGCCGACCACGCCCAGGGTGAGCATGCTCAGAGGAATGCTCACAAACTTGAGAGCCAGGCCCGCAGTGGCGGCAAGGCTGCCCACGCCCATGAGCCTGCCGGAGTTTGCATCCCCCATGCCGCCCGCGTCTTTCTCAAGGCTGTAGACCATGCCGCTGACCACAGCGCCCGTGAGCAGCACGGTGCTGAAGAAGCCCAACACGGTAGAAACCGTGTTCCAGACCGGGATGGTTTCAAGCAGATAGACCTTGGACATGATGCCCACGGTCACAAGGCCCATACACACCGTGACCAGAGCCAGCGGAGCAATTGAGGCGTTGTTTCTGCGCAGTACGGACAGAACCAGCAGGAGGCCGCTGAAACAGCCCACAGAGGCTATTTCGCGGCTCAGCCACGAATGCCCGATGTTCAGCACGGTAAAGATGCTGTGCGAGGGCGTGCCCAGATGCGTGAGGGAAAGCAGCACGGCCACAAGCGACATTGCGCAGGCCACCGGGGTCTGCCAGCGCAGGCTTGCAGCCTTTACGCCAAAGCAAAGCCGCGCCGCCTCGGAAACCAGCACCATCCCCACAGCTGCCTGCACGAGGATGGTGAACATGACGAGACTCCATTCGCTGGACAGCATGGCTACACCTCCTCAGGGTTGCTGACTTTCCCGGCCTTGGAACCAGCCGGTTTGGCATTTTTGCCCAGTGTGATCACAAGATTCGGCTGGGTAATGCCGGGATCGGGCAAGGGCGCGATAACGTTGACCTCGCCGTATTTAGCAGCAAGCTCTTCATATTCGCCATAATCCAGCGCGCGGTTGGGGCAGGCCGCCACACAGGCCGGTGCCTTGCCTTCCTGCTGATAGTCGCGGCAAAAATCGCACTTGGTCATTTTGCCGAGTTTGGCATCGTACTGGGGGGCGGAGTAAGGGCAGCCCCATTCACAATATCTGCACCCCACGCACTTGGTGTGGTCTACCGAAACAATGCCGTCCTTGCCTTTGTGCATGGCCGTGGTGGGGCAGGAGCGCACGCAGATGGGGTTTTGGCAGTGGTTGCAGCCAATGGACAGATAATAACCGAAAATATTCTGGGTATAGGTGCCGTCAGGGCGCGCGGCCCATTCGCCGCCAACGTATTCCGTAACGCGCCGCCACAGCACACCCTCGGGCAGGTCATGCTTGTCCATGCAGGCGATCATGCAGGTCTTGCACCCGGTGCACCGTGAAGTGTCGATATGAAAGGCAGGTCTTTTGTACATGAAGCTTCTCCTTAGACCTTGACGACTTCAACAAGGTTGGTGTGCTGCGGGTTGCCCTTTGAAAGCGGACTGGGCCGCAAGGAAGTGAGCACGTTCACGCACCCGCCGTGATCCTGCCCTTTTGCATCCGGTTCATACCACGCGCCCTGCGGCAGGCTGAGCACACCGGGCATGATGCGCGGCGTGACCTTGACGGGAACAAACACCGTGCCCCGGTCGTTGAAGACCTTGGCCGTGTCGCCCGCCTTGAGGCCGCGTTTTTCGGCGTCCACCGGGTTGATCCACAATTCCTGCGGGGCCACCTTTTTCAGCCAGTCCACATTGCCGTAGGTGGAGTGGGTGCGTTGTTTGTAGTGGTGCCCGATGAGCTGGAGCGGGTACTTGCTCCTGAGCGGGTCGGAAACACCTTCCCATGTGGGCAGGTATTCGGGCAGGGCGGTGATGCGGTCCCCTTCGGGCAGTTCCCAGGTGTGGCCGATATCCCAGAGTTTCTTGCTGAAAATTTCCACCTTGCCCGTGGGGGTCTTGAGCGGATTGGCCTCGGGATTGTCGCGAAAGGCCTTGTACGGCACAACGGGCGGCTGGGGAGCCTTGCGCTTGAGCACGCCCATGCTGAAGGCTTCTTCTACCGTTGCGGGCAGTTCAGGGATTTTCTTGCGGGTGTCGTCATACAGCTTGCGCAGCCATGCATCGCGCGTACGCCCTTCGGTATATTTTTCCTGAACGCCGAAGCGCTCGGCAATGCCGGTGCAGATGTCGTAAATAGAACGCGATTCAAAGAACGGCTCCACGGCCTTTTGGGCAAAGATGACGTACTGGAGCTGGGATGAAGACCCCTGCGGGATGATGTCGTCTTCTTCAAGGTTAAAGGTGCCCGGCAGCAGATAGTCTGCAAACTTTGCGCTTGGCGTAAGAAAGTTGTCAATGACCACCAGTGTTTCCAGCAGGGATTCATCCTTGAGAATGCGGCTGGTCTCGTTGGCGTCGGAGTGCTGGTTGATGATGGCATTGCCCGCGTAGTTCCACATGAACTTGATGGGCACGTCCAGCTTGTCCGCGCCGCGTACGCCGTCCCGCAGGGCGGTCATTTCCGCGCCGCGCTTGATGGCTTCTGTCCACGAGAAAACGGAGATGGCCTTTTTGACCGGGTTGGTCAGGAAGGGGAAGACTGCAACGGGCAGGTTGGCGCTGCCTTCGCGCGCGCCCGTGCTGCCGCCTTGCAGGCCCATGTTGCCGGTGAGCATGGCCATCATGGTGATGGCCCGCGAGGTCTGCTCGCCATTGGCATGGCGCTGGGAAGCCCAGCCTTGACAGATGTAGCAGGGCTTTGCGCCGCCGATTTCGCGCGCGAGGCTGATGATTTTGTCTTCCGGAATCCCGGTAATGGCTGAAGCCCAGCGAGGCGTTTTGGGGGTTTTGTCCTCACCATGCCCGAGTATGTAGGCCTTATAGGAATTACCTGCGGGGATGCCCTCCGGCAGGGAATCCTCGTCATAGCCCACGGTGCAGCGCTTCAGAAAATCAGTGTCCACCATATTTTCCGTAATCAGCACATGGGCCATGCCGCTCACAAGGGCGGCGTCCGTGCCAGGGCGGATGGGAATCCATTCATCGGCAACGGCGGCGGTATCGGTGTAGCGGGGGTCAATAACCACAATGCGGGCGTTGCCCTTCTGCTTTGCCTGCATGAGATCGTAGGTCATGCCGCCGCCGCTCATGCGCGTTTCTACGGGATTGTTGCCAAAAAAGACCGCAAGCTTGGTATTGGCAATGTCGCTCAGCGCATTGTTGCCCAGATATTCGCCGTACATGAAGGGCATGGCCTGGCTGATCTGGGAGGTGCTGTACGTGCCGTACATGTTCAGATAACCGCCAAGGCAGTTCATCAGGCGCGCCAGCGGGGTGTTGCCCGTGGGCCATGAAATGGAGAGCGTGGCGCCGAGGTTGCCCGTGCCGTAGTTGATGTAGACGGCGTCGTTGCCGTAGTCGGCAATGGTCTTTTTCAGACGGGCAGAAATTTCGTCCAGCGCCTGCTCCCACGAAATGCGCTCAAATTTGCCTTCGCCGCGAGCGCCAACGCGCTTCATGGGGTATTTGAGCCGGTCGGGAGCGTACAGGCGGTGCCGCATGGAGCGGCCACGCAGACAGGCGCGGATTTCGTGCAGGCCGTATTCGCTGTCGCCCTTTGTGTCCGAATCAATGCGTGTAACCACGCCGTCGGCGACATGGGCGCGCAACAGGCAGCGGCTGCCGCAGTTGACGTTGCACGAGGTCCAGATGGTCTTTCCATCCTTGGCGGGCGCGCTCACAGCGTAGTTGAGGCCGTAGAACAGCCCGCCGCCTGCGGCCAGTCCGCCCAGAGCGGCAACCCACTTGAGAACGCAGCGCCGTGTGATTTCTCCGCCAGGCGCAGTTTCGGGGGGATTTTTTTTGCTCATATCTACTCTCAAGGTCTTATTGTGAAATTTGTAACCAATCAGTACATATGAGCGGGCTTAACAATTTATGTGCCAAATAAAATATCGTTTAACATCAGTATGTTGAAATTTACTGTCACGCTTTTTACAAAAAAGGTGGACAGAACGCCTACGCATAGTCCAGATTTTTCCATTTTTGGTGGAAAATTTAGTCTTTTTCCAACCCGTAGTGTTTGAGCTGTGCGTACAGCCTGCTCTTGCCAAGGCCCGAGATTTCACAGGCCCTCCTGATATCCCAGGCCGAGGTTTCCATCAGTTGTGAAAAATATTCCCGCTCGGCCACGGCCAGCACCTGCTGGCGAAAGTCTTTGTACGACCCCACAGCGGACGGGGCCGCGCCCAGGTTCCCGCTGGCGGAGAGCACTGGGTGTGGCGCTGCAGGGCCGTTATGTTCGCCATTAAGCTCGATGGAATGCTTGAGAATGCGAATGCGTACGCCTTCCGGCAGGTTGTGGACGCACAGTTCCGGCAGGTCAAAGGCCCCTGTAAAGGCGCTTTCAATCACATTGTCCAGTTCGCGCACATTTCCCGGCCAGTCGTAGGATTCCAGCGTTTCCAGAAAGCCCGTGCTGAGCCTCTTTTCCGGAACGCCATACTGCCGGGCCATGCGTCGCACCATGCTTTCCACTAATTCCGGAAAATCCTCCTTCCGCTCGCGCAGGGGCGGCAAATGGAGGGTGGTGGCCCCCAGTCGATAGAGCAGATCACGGCGGAAATCGCCGTCCTCGACCATTTGCTCCAGATTGCGGTTGGTGGCGGCCACCAGCCGAAAATCGCTTTCCACCTCAATACTGCCGCCCACAGGGCGGTAGCGCCGCTCTTGAAGCACGCGCAGCAGCTTTTTTTGCAGTTCCAGCGGCAGTTCTCCGATTTCATCCAGAAAAAGAGTGCCGTTGTTGGCCCCAAGCACCAGACCGTCGCTGGCTCTGTCCGCCCCGGTAAAGGCTCCCTTAACATGACCGAACAGGGTGCTCTCCAACAGAGTCGCGGGGATCGAGGCGCAGTCTACCACCACAAAGGGTCCGGATTTACGCCTGCTGTTGCGGTGCAGGGCCTTGGCGAACAGTTCCTTGCCCGTCCCCGTCTCGCCGTGGATAAGCACGCTGCCGTCGCCTCTGGCAGCGGAGGCCAGATGTTCCAGGGCGCGCTCCAGCGCCGGGCTGTGGCCGATGATGCCAGCGCGGGAGAGGAGCAGCGGCGGAGCGCTGCATTCCCTGAGCGAGTCACGGTATTTCAGCACGCGTTGCAGCGGCAGCAATATCTTTTTGGGAGAAAGCGGTTTTTGCAGGTAATCCCACGCGCCATTGCGTATGGCAAGCTCCGCGCCGTCCGGGTCGCCCAACCCTGTGAGCATGATGACCTCGGGCGGGGGCGTGCCCTGGCGCAGGTCTGGCAGAATGACCAGCCCGTTGGTGTCGGGCAGGCGCACATCCAGAAATATGATGTCATATTCCGTTGCCTGAGCCATGCGTTTGCCGTCGGCCCCGGTGAGCGCAAAGTCAGCCGAGTGTCCGATAGTGCGCACCAGTTCCACCAGTGCGTCGCAGGTCAGTTTGTCGTCATCTATCACCAGCATGCGGGCCATGCGTTCCTCCGTAGTGCCAGACAGCGCCAGCGGCGCTGCAATGTCTCAGAAATATTATGGATTGGTATCGTCAGGATGCAGCAGTTTTTTCACGGCTTCGGCCAGACTGTGCAGCTCCGCAGGTTTGTTCAGAAATGCCGCAATGCCAATGGCAGCGGCCTCGTCTTCACCAAAGGTATGGCTGTAGCCGGTACACAGGATGATGGGAACATCGGGCCGGATGTTCAGTATGGCGCGGGCGAGCTTGTCGCCGCACAGGCCCGGCATGCTGTAGTCGGTGATGACCAGATCGTATGCCTTGGGGCACTGGGCAAAGCGTTCCAGCGCGGCATTGCTTTCCGTCTCCACATGCACGGTATAGCCGAGACTTTCGAGAAACACGCGGAAGGTCTCCGCCAGTTCTCGTTCATCATCCACAAAGAGGATGGAGCCTGTGCCTGCGGGCATTTTTTGCGGCCCGGTCTTGGCTGGCTGGGCGTACTTTTGCTCACGCGCTGCGGGAATGTACACCCGGAACACAGAGCCGCGCCGCGCCTCGCTGGAAACCTGCACGCAGCCGCCCCAGGCCTTGACGATGCCCTGCACCACAGCCAGCCCCAGCCCCGTACCCTTTCCCGGCGTTTTGGTGGTAAAGAAGGGATCAAAAATGCGCTCGAGCACTTCTTTGCTCATGCCGCAGCCCGTGTCTGAAACGGTGAGGCACAAAAAACCGCGTTCGGATATTTTTGCGGCGCAGGGGGCTTCATTCGCCGTTTCTATGCCGATGGTCAGCACGCCGCCGCTGGTTTCCATGGCCTGGGCGGCATTGGTGCACAGGTTCATGAGCACCTGGTGCAACTGCGTGGGATCAGCTAGCACCGGAGGCTCCGGGTCGCCGATGCTGTAGTGGATGGAGATGGGCGCAGGCAAGGACGTTTGCAGGAACTTTGCGGTTTCCTTGATAATATGGCTGACGTGTACGAGCTGCACTTCCTGATTGCTGCGTTTGGTAAAGCTGAGAATCTGGCTCACAAGGTCGCGGCCCCGGTAGGCTGCGGCAAGAATGGCCTTGGTCTTGGATTCCAGCGTTGCATCGCCCTCCAGATGGAACAGTTCGATCATTTCGCCATTGGCAATGATGACGCCCAACAGGTTGTTGAAGTCGTGGGCAATGCCGCCTGCCAGAGTGCCAAGGGCCTCCATGCGCTGCACTCGCTGCAATTGCAGCTCTTTGTCGTGCAGGGAGATTTCTGCACGCTTGCGTTGCAGGGCTTCTTCAAAGGCAAAAAGTACCTGCGTCAGCCCGAGTATTTCCGTTGGGGTGTAATCCTTGCGGCGGCGTATTACCGTGATGCAGCGCAGAACAGCGGCGTCCTTTTGCTGCAAGGGCACGATCACCATGTGCAGGCCTTCGCTGGCAAGATGCGCGCGGGCAACATTGCCGGAGCGCAGTTCGCTGAGCTGGGCTTCCCCAAGCTGGATGGCGTCGCGCCCGCTGGTGTTTTTACCGTCCGGCTCGCCATCTTCGGGATAGACCGTCAGCAGGTGGTTGAGCGTGCCCTGGGGCTGCAACTGGGCCAGGGTGGCGTGTTCGCTGCCGGACATGACGCGGGCCTCCATGAGGCAGCGCAGCATAACCTCCTGCTCCGTATGGCAATCCAGCGACCCCAGCAGCACGGTGTTGATGGAGCGCAGGGTAAGGGTGCGCTGGTTGACCTGCCGCTTGAGGCTGCGGTTCCAGAACAGCACCAGCACAATGCTGCCAAACACAAGGCCAAATACGGCAAACACGCCCATCCAGAACGTGCGGCTCGCCCAGAAGGGGCGGTATTGAAGGGAAAGCCATTCCTCTTCAATAACCTGCCGTTCGTGGGGAAGAATCAGGGCAAGCCCCTTGCGTACGATGCTGCCGAGCATGGGCTCATCCTTGCGGGATGCTATGCGCAGATCTATGGAATAATTGGTAATGCCAGCTATGCGCAGGTTGCTGATGCGGGCATTGGCAATGTAGTGAGAGGCAAGGGCCATGTCGCAGATGAGGGCGTCCACATCGCCCACGGCCAGCGCGCGCAGGCCGCCGATATAGCCGCCGGTAACGGGAAGGATGGTGCGGCTCGTGCCGCTGTAATGCTCGTTGAGATATTTGGTGAAATGGTCGGAAACAGTCACGCCGATGCGCATGTCCACCAGTTTGTCCAGGGTGAGGTCGTCCGCGTATTCCTTACGGGATATGATGGCTGCGGGCACGCTGATGTAGGGCTGGGTGAAATCCAGATACTCCTGAAGCTCGGGGGTCATCTCCAGAGCCGCCACCATATCGACCTTGTGCGATTCAAGCGCCTTGAGCGCTTCTTCCCGGTTGCGAAAGCGGACAGGCACGAATTTCAGCCCGGTCTTTTCCGTAATAAGCCGGATGTAGTCTGCGCTCAGCCCCTGATAATGCCCGTTCATGTCGTAAATTTCGTAGGGGGGATAGTGCAGGCTTACGCCCACGCGCACGCCGTCCGGGTGTTCCTTGATCCAGCGGCGTTCTTCCATTGTGAGCGGCGTGTGTTCTGGCAGGAGCGAGCAGGCGGCGGTAAAAAGCAGCGCCAGTGCGCACAGTATGTGGGCTGTATATTTCATGAATTGGTGCCGCGTTGGGGCCAATAGAGTGGTTTACAAAAACGGTTTTACGCTGCGCAAGGGCAGGGCGCATGGCCTGCCCGCGCACTCGCGCTGTCTCAAGCTCCCAAGATTGGTACAGCTTGCGCTGAAAGGCAACCGTATAAAACCCGTTCACTATGATTTGTTGCCCGCGCCTGGGTGCCGCCGCTGAGCATGCGCGCTGCTTTACCTGCTGCCGCACGTGGCGGCAGAGTTGTATATCTCGCTATAATTACAGAGATATATTCCTGTTCTCCGTCAGAGGGTGTTTTGTTATGCTGGCATTACGCTGATAACCGTCATTGCTTTTCAAGCCCCTGCGCACTGTTAGGAAGCCGCCCATGAGTGAATTTGAAAATTCTGATCCTTCTGCAACGCCCAGTCATGCGCCAAATATTGCGCCAGACCTCGCCCCCGGTGGCGGAGTGTTGCCGCCGCTGACCAAGACCTCGCTCAACACCCTGTGCGATGCCGGGGTAATCAGCACTGTAGCATGGCAGCGGGCCGTGGAATTTTGCGGTTTCAGGCCGGACGGCAAGGCTTGGCTCGCCTACTGGCGGCAGATGTTTTTGCTGGGCGGGGCGCTGTTTTTTCTGGCGGGCGTGATCTGCTTCATTGCCTGGAACTGGGGAGCCATGACGCCCTTTGCGCGCATGGCGCTCACGGGTGCGCTGGTGACCGGGAGCGGCCTTGGGCCTGTGCTGCTGGGGCCGGATACGCGGCTGGGGCAGGTTTTGCTGCTGGCCTGCGGCATTGCAATGGGGCCGATGCTGGCGGTGTTTGGGCAGACCTACCAGACAGGGGCCGAGTTGTGGGAGCTGTTTCGGGTATGGACGGCGCTGCTGGTGCTGCTTGCGCTGGCGGGCAGGCAGGCCGGGTTGTGGTTTGCCGCGTGGATTTCGGCCAATATTTTTGCGGCGCTCTGGCTTGGGCGTAGCCTTTCATCGCCTCTTGATGCCTTGGGGCAGTTTTTTATGGTGCCGGAGTGGCTTGTTGCCATTGCCTGCGTCATTGCGTGCTGGGAGTGGATGGCCCGCAGGGCGGCAACCAGACTGCAACAGAATCTGGATGATGGCCCAGATAATGCCCCAGGCCAGAGCAAAGGCCAGAATGAAAGCCAAAGTAAAAACAAGGCCCATGCGCAGGCGTGGCTCTGCTCGCGCTGGATGCCCAGACTGCTCTTTTTTGACATGGTTTCCCGCACCACGTTTTTTTTGATTGCCACTATTTTTGACCTGTATTTCAGGGATGGGCAGATGCTCTGGCTTTCGCCCAATTTTGTTGTAGGTTTTGCCCTGGTCACGGCGGGTTTTTCGTGGTGGTGGTATCGCACCCGGCAACCCGACCTTTTTATGCTTGCGACCCTTCTGGCAGCGGGCGCGGCAGTGTTGCTTTCCATTCTGGCGGAAGCGGAGCTGTTTTTCAGCGCCGGAAGCATGGCAACCTTTTTGCTGTGGGGTTTGCTTGTCACCGGCGTGACTGCGGGGCTGGCAAAGATACTGCTGCACCTGCAGCGCAGCATGATAACGGCCCCCCGGCATGAGGCCGAAGCAGTGGCTATTTCCCCTTCAATCCTTGCCCGCGCCGCTGCCGGGAATAACTGGCAAACGCTGTGGGCGCACTTGCAGGCGGGCGATTTTGTGCCGCTCAATCAGCCCTTGTCTGACGCATTGGGCAGGCTGGGGGCGCAACCCTCCCCCTGGTATGTCAGGGGCATGCTGGCCTTTGGCGGATGGGTGGCGGCGGTTTTCTTCATCGCCTTTTTTGGATTTTTGCTTTTTGAGAGTCTGGGGATCAGCTCCAATGAGGAACTGACCGTTTTTGCGGCATCTGTGCCGGTGCTGCTTATGGGGCGGGTGCTGCTGGCAAGGCAGCAGTTGTTTGCCCGGCACTTTGGCTTTGCCTTGACCCTTGCGGGCACTGCCGGGGTTGGCATTGCCCTGTGCATGAGCATCAACCCCGAAGGCTTGGCCTGCTTCGCGTTGGCAGCGGCGTTTACTGTTCTCAGTATTTTCATGCGCAATGCTGGTTACTCGGGAATTATGGCTGTGGTGATTGGCAACTCTGTGGCGCTGGGGATTGCGTTCTCTTACGGGTATGCGCGCAATGGTTTTGCCGCCTCCGAAATAGGCGGCGCGGTGGAGCTGTTTTCGCTGTGGTGGGCGCTGGTTTGCGCGGGGCTGGCCTGCTATTGCCTGCGTGAACACATGTGGCGCGGCACGGCGCGTGGCAAAGTGGCGGAAGGGTGGTTTTACGGCTTTTACGCTTCCGTGCTGATTTTTGAGATGTTCACCCTTGCTCCGGCGTACAGCCTCGCCAGCGATATGGGTTTGCCCGGTCTGGCTACGGGATATTTGGGGCTTGCCCCGGCTCTGGCTGTGGCCGCGCTGGCATACTGGTTAGGCAAAGGGGCGGGCAGGACTGCCCGGCTGCTCACAATGGCGGGCATGCCCCTTGTGTTTGCGGTGTCGTGGTATCTGCCGGGGGCGGGGCTGGCCCTTTTGGGGCTAACGCTGGCAAGGCGGATGGGCAGCGTGGTTATGCAGGGCTTTGTGCTGGCGTATCTCTTCGCCTACATGGTTTTTTATTACTACAGTCTGGCTGTGCCGTTTTCCCAAAAATCCATCTATCTGATGGCAACAGGCCTTGGCTTGCTGGTACTGGCCCTGATTCTGCGGCTATGGCAGGCAAAAGCTGCGGCGCGGGAGGCAGCACATGCGTAAGCTCTATATTCTTGCAGTGCTGGTTTTGTTTTTGGGCGGCTACGCCCTTTCCGTATATCGCTTGGAAACCGTGCTGGCGGAGGGCAAAACAATCCTGCTGCCCCTTGCCCCGGTTGACCCGCGCGCGCCGCTCATGGGCGACTACATGGCCCTGCGCTATGTGGTGAACAACGATATTCGTAATGCACTGCGAAGGCAGAGCGCCGCACAGAGCGCGGGCCAAAAGGCTGCTCAAATGAATGCGGAAAACGGCGGAGGCACGGATGGCAGTGCCAGTTCCCCCACAGCGAGCGCAAACAGCCGCAATATAGATGATGAAAGCAGGAACGCGGAAGGCTTTGCCGTGCTGCGCATTACCAATGACCCGGTGCCGCACGCGGCATCATTTGTGCGGCTGGACGATGGTAGCCCCCTGCAAGCTGATGAATTTTTGCTGGCCTACAGGCTGCGCGGCTACGAAGTGCTCACCGCCGCCACGGCCTTCTATTTTCAGGAAGGAACCGCCCACCAGTACGCTGGCGCAAAGTTTGGGGTATTTAAGCTCGCGCCAGACGGCAAGACCCTGCTTGTGGGGTTGATGTGAGGTGGTGGTGGTGAACATTTTGTTGGTGATCTGTAACGCGGATAGAGACTTGGAAAATGCCAGCGGAAGCGATAGAAGAGGATAAAATTGTAACGTTGGTGAGGATGCGCCATGGGTAACATAGCCAAACTATGCGGATTTCCTTTTCTCAATAATGCGGATTACGTATTCCAAGGGCTACTTGCGCATGGTTTTTTTTCAGACAAAATTATTCCAATTTTTACTAGTGATAATTTTTACAAATTTGTCTTATCTGATGGAGCAACAGATTTCTGTTCTAATAATATAAACACAAAATATGGCTATATATCGCAACGTGCATTAAGCAATAAATCAAAAATTAGAAAATACTCAATCCCACACCCAAGAGCATATTTTACAATTTGTAAGCATATAAGAGATAATTGGGGTAAAATAAGTGCACTTATAAATAGGAGATGGGTCGGAGGTACTTGTAATTTAGGATGTGTACGAAAAATAAACAATTCAAATAAGATATTTGAGATGAATTATGCCTCGAGAACTAATTTTGCAGCTTTTGAATATCTTAATATATCAATTGGAAAGCGTTTTTTAGTAGAAACAGATATAGCAAATTTTTTTCCAGGAATATATACACATAGTATTGCATGGTCAATTGTTGGAAGAAAAAATGCTTTTAGAATGAAGAATAATAAGAAATGGTTTAACACGTTAGATTTTTATATAAGAAATTCTCAGAATGAAGAAAGTAATGGTATTCATATTGGTCCGCATTCATCAAATTTAATTTCAGATATCCTTCTGTCACAAGTGGATAATGCATTGTTGCAAAAAGGATTTGCATTTACTAGGTATATTGACGACTATAAATGCTATACAAAAACTAGAGACGAGGCGTCTCTATTTATTGTTACACTTGCAGATTTGCTAAATGAGCTGCGCCTTGGATTGAATGCGAATAAAACGACAATACGGGAACTCCCGTGTTGTATAAATAATTCTTGGGCAAGAGAGTTGCGTACATATAATTTTAAAAAAAGAAATCAGCAAAATAGAATATTGATTGATGATGGATCGATTCATGAAATGTCAGATTTTTTTGATTATGCGATATCTTTAGAAATACAGGAAAATAATGCAGCAGTTTTGAACTATGCAATAAAAATGCTTTTGGGTGCAAAAATGTCCCCAAAAGCGTCACAATATTTTCAAAAAAAAGCCGCGCATCTAATTTTTTTGTTTCCGTATTTAGCTCCGTTGCTTCCGAGTGTTCTTAAAGATTGTAATGATCATATATTTAATGAATGTATTGAATATATATTTTCAAATTCTCTAATCGCAAAAGAATGGTCATCAGCATCATATGCATTATTTACGGCCCTAAAATATAAAAAGAAAGTAGATATATTAATAAATTCTATGAATGAAATAATTTCATCTCAAGATTGTATTCTTATTATGGCTTTGTATTTATATAGCAAGGAGAACTCTGCACCCACCGGAAATTTGATTGACTTTGCAAAAGAGATCGTCTCCCTGGGGCTTGATGATGAATACTGGGTTTTTATTTATGAGCTCTTTAAAGAGAAAAAATTGACAAAAGTTAAATCAAATCAAGAATTCGGCGAATTACGAAAGGGAGGAGTGTCTTTCCTTGTCTAAAGTTCGCCAAGTCCTACCGCAGACTCTTACGTGCGAGCAATAAAAAAAGCCCTTACGGCTCGTCTCCGTAAGGGCTTGTATTATCTGGTTGCGGGGGCAGGATTTGAACCTACGACCTTCGGGTTATGAGCCCGACGAGCTACCGAGCTGCTCCACCCCGCGACACGTGCAGCGTTTCTCGCTGCGAGAACAGATATCTAAGCGCTTGGCCTCTGACTGTCAAGGAAATTTATAAATTTTTTTGAAAGAGCGTAATTTAAAAATGATTGTCAGGGCCTGAAACCCTTTGTTTGCGCAGTGATATTGCCTTTTACTTCTCAAAAATATTTTTGTTTTGAGTCGCATTTTTCAGTCAGCATAATCTCATTTGCCAGTTGCCGCAGTAACTGTCGTTCCTTTTTTCCATTCCATTTGCTGAGATTACGCCGGGGCTTGCTGGTCAGCATCCACATCCCCCCTCGCTCAACGCCCCGGCGATTGCAAACAGGGCCGCGCGGGGCTAAACTTCGGCTGTCAGCGCCGCCTTGCGTTTTGCAGGGCGACCCGCCGCATCAAATCTTTCGGATGTTTCGCCATGCTCACCCTTGTTCTGGCCGTTGTCATTGCTGTTGCCGTTTCCTTTACCTGTTCGTTGCTTGAGACGGTGCTGTATTCCCTTTCGTGGTCAACCATCGAGCGGCTGCGCAAGTCCGGCAGCAAGTCCGGCGAGCTGCTGTACGCCCTGCGCACCCAGGTGGACAAACCCATTGCCGCCATCCTTACGCTCAACACCATTGCCAACACCGCCGGGGCCACGGTAGCGGGCGCGGCCTTTCTGGCTGTGTACGGGCCGGAATACATGTCGATTTTTGCCGTGGGCTTTACGGTGCTGATTCTGACAATGGGCGAAATCCTGCCCAAGAATCTGGGCGTGACCAAGGCGGAGCCGCTCGGCGTAATGCTCGCCCGCCCGCTTGCCATCATGGTCAAGCTCATGTCGCCCCTGCTGTGGGTTACGAGCATGATAACCCGCCTTGTGTCCCCGCCGCCTGCTGGCCCGGTCATTTCTGAGGACGACATCCGCGCCGTCACCAGCCTTTCGCGTCAGGCGGGGCGCATCAAGCCCTATGAAGAAGCCTTTATCCGCAATGTGCTGGCGCTGGATCAAAAGCGCGTGCGCGAGATCATGACCCCCCGCACGGTGGTTTTTGAACTGCCGGACGACCTCACCGTGGAGCAGGCCTACACAGATCAGCGCACCTGGCATTTCAGCCGCATACCCGTGTACGGCGACAATAACGAAGACATCGTGGGCGTGGTGGAGCGCCGCACCCTGGGCCGCTGCATCAACGAGGGCCGCAAGGATGTGACCCTCAGCAAGATTATGCGCCCGGCGCACTTTATCCTTGAAAACCAGACGCTTGACGTGCTGCTGCACGATCTGCTCAAGGCCCGCGTGCATCTTTTTGTGGTGCTGGATGAATACGGTGGGCTTGCTGGCGTGGTGTCGCTGGAAGACGTGCTGGAAGAAATCCTCGGCAGCGAAATTGTGGACGAAAGCGATAATGTGGATGATCTGCGCGCGCTTGCGCGTCAACGGCGGCGCGAACTGAGCGTGAACCGACAGGGCTGATCTGCTGCCTTGTCCTGTGCTGCGCCCGCCATGTCCGGCTTGCAAAATCGGCGTGCCGCATTTTCGCGCCATTTGGAGCGGCTTGGGCAGCGAGGAATAATTGTATTATCCCTTGCGGCAGAAATCTTATTGCAGTAGTATGATAAGACGCAGGCCACATTCTGCCTTGCCTGTGTGCTTATGCGTGCGCTTGTGCGGATGCCGCTCGTGCTTGCCTGCTGATACAGTCGTGTGCGCCCGCACACAAAGCTTGCAGCAAGTGTGACCGCAATCACAGAACCCGCGCCCCAAGCTGCATTATACTTCTATTAAAAATAATTCCTATCTTGTCAGCAGGTGTAAAATAGCGTAAGGTTTTGAGCAATCAGGGCCGGGCGGCCCAGGGCAAAAGCCCCAGCCCGGCAGGTTCGGTCTGCGCGCCCCTGCGGCGCAACGGGCCGAAGGTCATGGCCCCTTTCGGGCAGCACCAAACATGACCCAATGTTTCAGGAGAAACGCATGGCCCGCAAAAAAAATACTGGCATCTACATAGCCGCGCTGCTGCTCTTTTTGGGCGGGGTGGGCTATCTTGCATATTCCGGCTTTTCTGAAAACAGCGTGTATTTTCTGAACGTGTCGGAAGCCAAGGCCGCAACGCCCGAAAAACTCGTGGCGGCGCGGCTTTTTGGTACTGTGGCCGAAGACGGCATTGAGAAGCACCGGGGCGCGCCCGGTGTGGATTTTCGCCTTGAAGACAAGGACAACGCCAGCCAGACCATCCAGATAAGCTACTCCGGCGCGGTGCCGGATACCTTCAAGGCTGGCGCGGAAGTTATTGTTGAAGGCGGCATGGGGCCGGAAGGCCGCTTTCAGGCCAAGACGCTCATGACCAAATGCCCCTCCAAATACCAGAAAGAGAACCGCAATAGCTGAGCCTGCTCAGCGGCATTGCCGTTTGGCGAGTGCGATTGGCCTTACTGGCCCTTCGCTCTGTCCATAGTTGCGGGCCATGCGGGCCACGGGCGCGGGCTTTCCCTGCAAAGATGGCCGGGTTTCAGTTCAGTGCGCAGAGCCGTAATCGGGCACCCGATGCCCAAACGATAGCAACGCCCCGCCCTGCGGCGGGCCGCCCCCTCAGCGGGATAAAGGAGTCTTATGTACGTTTTTGCCTTTGCCCTTCAACTGGTGGCCCTGCTGGCCGCACTTGGCGGCTGTGGTCTGGCCCTACTGCAACTGTGGCAAAACCGGGAAGACTCCCTCGCCGTGGTGGAAAAAGCCCACCTCGTTATCAGCGGCGCGCTCTTGCTGGCCTCGGCACTGCTGCTGCACGCCCTGTTCTGGAACGACTTCAGCGTGGCCTACGTTGCCAGCTATACTGACCGCGTGCTGCCCGTATTTTACCGCCTCACCGCCTTCTGGGCAGGGCAGCCCGGCTCCATGCTCTTCTGGGCGCTGGCAGTGGGCCTGAGCGGCAGCGCCTTTGCCCTCACGCGGGCTTACAGAAACCTCAGCCGCCCAACGCGTCTGTGGTACTGGAGCTTTTTTTACGTCATCATGGGCTTTTTTGCCCTTATCCTCACCAGCTGGAGCAATCCCTTTGTGCTGCAATCGCCTGTTCCGGCAGACGGCAACGGCCTGAACCCCCTGCTCCAGAATCCCGGCATGATCTTTCATCCGCCGCTGCTGTTCCTTGGTTACGGCGGCTTTGCCGTGCCTGCCTGTCTGGCGCTGGCCCAGTGTCTTTCGGGGCAGAGCAGCAGCGAGGGTTCGTGGTTCCGCCTTTCGCGGCCCTTCATCATTCTGGCGTGGCTCTTCCTTACGGCGGGCATCGTGCTTGGCGCATGGTGGGCCTACATGGAGCTTGGCTGGGGCGGCTACTGGGCATGGGACCCTGTGGAAAACGCCTCTCTGGTGCCCTGGCTTATCGCCACGGCTTCGCTGCATACCCTGATTGTTGAAGACCGCCGGGGCAAGCTTGGGCGCGTCAACGTTGCCATGATGGTGCTCACCACGGTTTCGGCCTTTTTTGCCACCTACCTTGTGCGCAGCGGCGTTATCGACTCCGTGCACGCCTTTGGCGACGGCAGCGTGGGGACGCCCCTGACCATCTTTGTGCTGGGCGGCCTTGTCATTGCCCTGTGGATTCCCTTTGCCACGCCCAAAACCGGCAAACCCCTTGCCGGGCTTGAAAGCCGCGAGGGCTTTCTGACCCTTGTGGCCTGGGTGCTGCTGGCGCTTGCCGTGATTATTCTGGTTGCCACCATGTGGCCTGTTATCAGCAAGTTGTGGTCCGCCGCGCCGCGCGGCCTTGACGCCCGCTTCTACAACCGCGTGTGCCTGCCCCTCGGCGCGCTGCTGGTGGTGATGATGGCTGCCTGTCCCTGGCTTGGCTGGGGCGGGGGCCTGCGCAACAAGAAGGGCTTTTTTGCCGTGATCGGCGCATTTGTGGTCAGCGCCGGGGTTATCTGGGCGCTGGGCTACCATCAGCCCACGGCCCTGCTGGGCGCTTCCGCCGCTGTGGCTATTGTGCTTGGGGCCGTCATGCTGCTGGCAGACAAGGCCAACCGCTCGCAGCCTGTCACCCTCGGGGCGTTGGGCGCGCACATCGGCATGGCGCTGGTTGCCATCGGCATTTCCTTTTCCGGCCCGTACACCACTGACCGCGAAATGATCCTCGCCAAGGGCGAAAGCAGCACCGTGGGCAGCTATACCGCCACCTTGCTCGAACTGGGCGAGGGCCGCCGCGTTGACCATGAATTCATCGCCGCCCGGCTGGAAATCTTCAAGGACGGCAAATCCATCGGCATCGTCGCGCCGGAGCGCCGCCTGTACGACAAGTTCGGCACCATGCAGTTCTCCGAAGTGGACGTGATCCCCGGCCTTGGCAACGAAATCTACGCCTCCCTGCTGGGGCTGGATGAAAGTTCCAGGGTTGTGGTCAAGGTCAGCGTGGAACCGCTGGTCAACTGGCTGTGGATCGGCGGCACCATCATGTGCCTTGTGCCGCTCGCCGGGCTGCGCCGCCGCAAGAATTCCGCGCCGGAGTCGGACAGCGAGAACAGCGCGGCCTAGCCGCAGGAGGCCCTCTTGCTGGAACTTGTGCGCGTTGCCAAGGTCTATGGCGTCAAGGTCGTCTTTAAAGACGTAAGCTGCGCTCTTGCTGCGGGCAGTGTCTCGCTGCTCGTGGGCGGCAACGGCGCGGGCAAGAGTACCCTCATGCGTATTATGGCAGGGCTTTCCCGCCCAAGCGCAGGCGCTGCCAACGTGGCAGATCAGGCCCGCGTGGGCTATCTGGGGCACGCCACCTTTCTGTATCCCGGCCTCACGGCGGTGGAAAATCTGGCCTTCTGGCGCGATGCCTACGGCCTCAAGCTGACGCGTGACGATATCATGGCAGGGCTGGCCCGCGTGGGGCTGGAAGCCCACGCTCACGAACGGGCGGCCGTGTTCTCGCGCGGCATGGCCCAGCGCCTCAATCTGGCGCGGGTGCTCATGCAGGCCCCGGACGTGCTCCTGCTGGACGAACCCGGCACAGGCCTTGATGTTGCCTCGCTGGCACTGCTGCGGCGTGAAATTATGGCAGCGCGGCAGCGCGGAGCCTGCGTGGTGCTTATCAGCCATGATCTGGCGGGCGATGCGCCTCTGGCCGACAGGCTGCTGGCGCTGGAACACCGCAAGCTGGCCTATGACGGCTCCCCCGCTGGCTTTGGCGGCTTTGCTCCGGTGGAAACACCGGCTGGTGCTGCCGACGAGGCTTCTGAACGCGCGCAGGGAGGCCCCGCATGCTGCGCCTGATGTTTGCCATGGCCCGCAAGGATCTGGCCCTCACGCTGGCACGTGGCAGCGGGCTGGTGCAGGCCTTGCTGCTCGGGCTTTTGCTGCTCTTTGTATTCAGCCTGTCGCAGGGCATTGGCGAGCGCATGGCGCCGCAAGGCGCTGCGGCTGTGTTCTGGATAAGCTCCGCCTTTTGTCAGGTGCTTATTTTCAACCAGCTCTATGCGCTGGAAGAAGTTAACAATTCCCGTCTCGGGCTTTTGCTCTGCCCCGCCCCGGTGCAGGCCGTATGGCTTGGCAAGGGCTGCGCGGGTCTTGCTCTGCTGGTGCTGGCGCAGGTTGTTTTTCTGCCTGCGGCGGTAGTTTTTCTGGGGCAGGAGCTTGGCGGGCCATTGCCCGAGGCTCTGCTGGCCCTTGTGCTGACGGATATCGGCATGTGCGCTCTTGGCTCCCTGCTGGGGGCGCTGGCGCAGGGGCAGGCCGCCCGTGAGTCTTTGCTGAGTATTGTGCTGTTTCCGCTGCTGACGCCGCTTTTGCTTGCCGGCATCAGCGTGGGGGCGCAGGCGCTCGGCGCGCCCAATCCGGATGGGCCAGGGGCGTGGCTCGGCGTTGCCGCAGCTTTTGACGCCGTTTTTCTGGGTGCCGGGCTTTTGCTGTTTGGATACATCTACGCGGGGGACGAGTAATGCCCAAGTGTTCGGCGTTGCCGCAGATTCTGGCCCTGCTGGGGGGCGTTGCCTTTGCCGCCTGTCAGTGGCTTGTGTTTGCCTATGCCCCCGAGGAAGTCACTCTGGGGCTGGCGCAAAAGATATTTTACATCCATTTGCCCATGTCGTGGTGGGCGTTGGTGAGTTTTTTTGTGGTGTTTGGCGCATCTGTGGCCTATCTGTGGCGGCGTAATCCCGCTGCGGACAGGCTGGCTGCCGCCGCCGCAGAAGTGGGCGTGCTGCTGGGCGGCCTTGCGCTGGTCACGGGCATGCTCTGGGCGCGCCGCTCGTGGGGCGTGTGGTGGACGTGGGATCCGCGCCTGACCACAACCCTGATCATGTGGTTCGTGTACGCGGGTTATCTGGTTTTGCGCGGGCTTGATCTGCCGCCGCAGCGCCGCAATACGGTGTGCGCCGTGGTGGGCGTGGTGGCCTTTCTGGATGTGCCGTTGGTCTTTATGTCGGCGCGCATCTGGCGGTCCATCCACCCGGCTGTTTTTGGCAGCAAGGGCGGCGGGCTGGAACCTGAAATGCGCGTCACCGTCATGGCCTGCGTTGCCTGTTTTGGTCTGTTGTGGGCGGCCCTGGTGTGGCTGCGCAAGCGTCAGCTTGATCTGCGCGACCGCCTTGACGCGCTGGCGCAAAATCGGCTGAGCGCCTGATATTTCGGCCCCTAACTGAAATCATTCACTCCACCCGGAGGAACTATGGATACACTGACATGGGTAATCATGGCCAATGCCGCCGTGTGGATTGGCATTGGCTCGTATATGGCTTTTCTGGCGGCTCGCCAGCGTTCACTGGCCGCGCGCCTTGCCCAGATGGAGATGCTTAACCATGACTGATACAACAAAAGGCAACCTTTCCGCCCGCATACTCATTATCGCGCTGGCTGTTGCGCTGGCTGTGATGCTTGGGGCCTCGCTCAAGGCGCGGTTCCAGAATCCGCATCTGACAGTGCCCGCCCGCCAACAGCAGGGCATGGGCGGGGGTGAAGCTGGCGAAGACGCCCAGACCGTGGGCAAGCTCATGCGTCAGGTGGCGGAAAACCCGCAGGATCTTGGCGCGCTTATTCACCTGATCGAGCATCTTGTGACCGCGCAGAACTGGGATGCGGCAGAAACCTTTGCCCAGCGCGCCGTGACCATGGACGTGAGCAATCCCAAGCCCCTGTATCTGCTTGGCGTTATCCAGCACAATCAGGGCCGCCACAAGGAAGCTGCTGAAGCCCTTGAGCAGGTCGTGAAGATCAAGGACGAAGCCTCGGTACGCTACAGCCTCGGCGTGCTGTACATCTACTTTCTTGAAGATCCCAAGCGCGGGGCGGAACACCTGCGCGCAGGCCTGACCGATGCCGCTGCCAGCGAAGAACTCAAGGCTGCCATCAAGCAGGAACTGGAAAAGGTCCCCGCTGTGGAAGAATCCCAGCCTGCCGCCAGCAAGCCCGATGCCAAAGCAGACGCAAAGGCGGATAAAAAAGCTGATAAAAAGGCAGACAAGAAAGCCGCCAAGTAAGCAGCTCTCTTTTAGCATATTACGTAAAAAGGCCTCTGTGGATTCCCACAGAGGCCTTTTGGTGCTTTGAATACGAGATAGGAGAATAAAAAATTTAGGGGGAGGGGGTCCCTCCCCCGTAAAACTCTCGCCTAGCTGTTGTAGAAGTTGATCAGGCAGCCATCGAGGATGATCTTGCGCTCGTCGCTGGTCAGTTCCTTGAGTGCGAGGCTGATCTGCTGAGCCTGCCCGCCTTCGCTGGCAACGTAGCCGGTGAAGGTGGGGTCGGCGTTTTGCACGGCGCTGCGCACGTTGGGCACCACCAGCCAGTCGCCGACTTTCAGGCTGTCGGCCAGCGAGGGATCAACGATAAAGGGCAGCATGCCCCAGTTGATAAGGTTGGAGCGGTAACGCTTTGTGGCGTACTCTACAGCCATATTGGCCCAGCCGCCCAGCACTTTCTGGCAGGAGGCCGCCTGTTCGCGGGCCGAGCCGTCGCCGGGCTTTACGGCAAAGATTGTGGAGCCAAGGCCCACCTGCTTGAGGTCGGCTGCGGCCTGCAATACATCAAGACCGCACACGGTAAAGAGCCCACGCGCCTTGGCAAGCAGTTCTGCATCGGCGGGATTGGCGAGGCGGGCGGCTTCCATGGCGTTAACAGCCTTGGCGCGGCCCACATAGCCGGGGTCTTTGCGGGAAAGCGTGTATTCCGCAAGTTTGAGCGGGTTGGAGCGCAGAGACGAAGTTTCGCCGGATGGGATCAGCTCGTCAGTGGTGGTGACCGGGTCGGTGATCACGCTTACCACCTGCAGGAGCAGATGTTCGGGCAGAGGGCTCATGCTCGGCCAGTCGGCAATGTTGGGGCCGCGTACAAGCTGGGCTTCGGGTTCTGCCTTGCCAAAGCCGTTGTACACGCGGCTGTGGTAGATGAGCGGCTCAAACGTGTAGGAAAGATCGACATTGGCCAACGCGGGCGCGGACCAGTCAAGCTCGGTCGCCGGGGTAAGGCGGCCGCCATTGGCCGCAGTGGCGGCGATGGAGCGGGCGTCCATGAGGGCCACCGTGGAAACCTGCCCGTTGGAAGGCTTGGAGCCTTCGCGGTTGGGGAAGTTGCGGGTGGTGTGACGGATGGAGAGCGCGCCGTGGGCCGGGGTGTCGCCCGCGCCGAAACAGGGGCCGCAGAAGGCCGTCTTCATCACGGCGCCTGCGAGCATGAGCTTGGCGGTTGCGCCGTTTTTGACGAGCGCAAGGCCCTGCGGTTCGCTGGCGGGGTACACAGCCAGATTGAAGGCCTGATTGCCTGTGGATTTGCCGTCCAGAATGGCGGCTGCCAGAGCGATATTTTCAAAATTGCCGCCAGCGCAGCCAGCAATAATGCCCTGATCCACCCACACGCCGCCGTCGCGCACCTTGGCGCGCATATTCAGGCCTTTGGCCGCATCGCCAAACTGGCGCTGGGCTTCGGCTTCCACTTCGGCCAGCAATTCGGCCCCGTGCTTGGCAACTTCGGCCACGGGGTACACGTTGCTGGGGTGGAAGGGCAGGGCGATCATGGGCACAATACGGCTCAGGTCAACCCTGATAAGGCCATCGTAACTGGCCGGGCCTTCAAGGCGCAGCTCGGCGTAGTCGCCAGCGCGGCCATGCATGGACATGTAGTCGCGCACCTTTTCGTCAGTGGTCCAGATGGACGACAGGCAGGTGGTTTCCGTAGTCATGACGTCAATGCCGCAGCGGTATTCCACAGAAAGCCCCGCCACGCCGGGGCCCATAAATTCCATGACCTTGTTCTTCACAAAGCCGTTTTTGAACACCGCGCCAATTATGGCAAGGGCCACGTCCTGCGGGCCAACACCGGGCCGGGGCGCGCCTTCAAGCCACACGACCACCTTTTGCGGGTTGGTCACATCGTAGGTCTTGCCAAGCAACTGCTTGACCAGTTCCGGCCCGCCTTCGCCAATGGCCATGACGCCCAGCGCGCCGTAGCGGGTGTGGCTGTCTGATCCAAGGATCATGCCGCCGCACTTGGTCATCATTTCGCGCACATACTGGTGGATGACCGCCAGATGCGGGGGTACAAAGATGCCGCCGTACTTGCGTGCGGCGGAAAGACCAAAGAGGTGGTCGTCCTCATTGATGGTGCCGCCCACCGCGCACAGGCTGTTGTGGCAGTTGGTCAGCGCGTAGGGAACGGGAAATTCCTTGAGGCCGCTGGCGCGGGCCGTCTGCACGATACCTACATAGGTAATGTCGTGCGAGGCCATGGCGTCAAAGCGGATGCGCAGCACGTTGTCGTCCGTGCCGGTATTGTGTGCCGCCAGAATGCGGGCGGAAAGGCTGTTCTTGCGGGCGGCTTCAATGTCCACGCCCTTGGCGCGGGCTTCTTCAGCCATGCGTATGCCGTTGGCGTCAATCACGACAGAACTGTTCACAATTTCGATCATGGCAGACCTTCAGGGGTTTGCGGGTCGCTGGCGCGACGCGGGTTAGCGAGCTTGCGCCGTGGCCAGTTTGAGGCCAAAGGCAATGAACACAAGGCCAGTGCAGCGCTGCATCCACTTCTGGAAGCGGCTGTTCTCAAAGATGTGCCGGACGCGGCCCAGCATATAGGCCAGCGGCACATACCAGAACAGACACAGGCCAGACATGATGCTGCCCAAGGTGAGAAACTGCGGGGCAAGCGGTGCGTGGGGATCCATGAACTGGGGGAGGAAAGTCAGAAAAATCAGCACAGCCTTGGGATTCAGCGCATTGGTCAGAAAGCCCTGCCCGAAGAAGTGCAGCCATTGGCGCAACGTCAGACGCTGCACAGACCGGGCGGGATTCGGCTCCTGAGCGGTTTTGACCACCGCAGCGCTTACAGGCTGGCCAGCACGTTGCCCGGCGCGTATGGCCTGAATGCCCAGCCACACCAGATAGGCCGCACCTACGTATTTGAGGATGCTGAACCACAGCACGGACTGTGCGATGATGGCCGAAATGCCCAGCATGGCGGCGGAGGTGTGTACGCAGATGCCAAGGGCCACGCCCACTGCGGCGGCCTGCCCCTGCGGGCGGCCATTCATGAGTGAAATTTTGGCAATGAGTGCAAAATCCGGCCCCGGCAACATTACCAGAATGGCGGCCATGGGTACAAAGAGCAGCAGATTGTCAAGCGAGATCATGGTGCAGTCCTTCATTCAGGCCAGAGCGGATGGGAGAAAAGGAGCGCCTTGCGGTTGCGCCCTGCAGTCGGTTGACCGCCGGGCCGCGCCGTAAAAACACTCCTTTTCTCCTCTTGCTCTTAAAGACATATCAGCGGCAGCCACGCCACACCCAATGCCGCTGCGGGCAGGGTGTCGGGGCCAGCGCTGCGCATGCTACAGATTCGCGCCGATGATGTCGCCGAATTCCACGCAGCCCACGGTGCGCGAACCGGGCACCTGAGCGGCGAGGTCTTCGGTCACGGCCTTGGCAGCAATGGCCTTGCTCACGGCATTGCGGATGCGCTCGGCGGCCTTGGGCACGCCGATGTGTTCAAGCATCAGCGCGCCGCACAAAATGACGCTGCCGGGGTTGGCCTTGTCCTTGCCTGCAATTGTAGGGGCAGTGCCGTGGGTGGCTTCGTAAAAGGCCAGGGTGTCCGACATGTTGACGCCGGGGGCCAGCCCAAGGCCACCCACCTGCGCCGCCAGCGCGTCAGAGATGTAGTCGCCGTTGAGGTTTGGCGTGGCGAGAATCTGGTACTGCTCGGGGCGCAGCAGGGCCTCCTGGAACATGGCATCGGCAATGCGGTCTTTGACCACCAGCTTGCCTGCCACGGGTTCTTTTTCCGTGCAGGTCAGGTCGCCGAATTCCTGCGCGGCCACATCGTAGCCCCATTGGCGGAAGGCGCCTTCGGTGAACTTCATGATATTGCCCTTGTGCACAAGGGTGAGGCTCTGCTGCTTCTGGTCAAGGGCAAAGCGCAGGGCGCGGCGCACCAGACGCTTGGAGCCAGCCTCGGTCATGGGCTTTATGCCCACGGCGGCGGCATCGCCCACCTTGTTCACGCCCAGTTCTTCGCGCAGGAAGTTAATAAGCTTGCGGGCCTCAGGAGTCCCGGCGGCAAATTCCACACCGGCGTAAACGTCTTCGGTATTTTCGCGGAAAATGACCATGTTGACGCGCTCGGGGTGTTTGACGGGCGTTTCAAGCCCTTCAAAATGACGTACCGGGCGGATGCAGGCGTAGAGATCAAGCCCCTGGCGCAGGGCCACGTTGAGACTGCGGATGCCCGTGCCCACGGGGGTGCCGAGGGGGCCCTTCATGGCAAGCTCTGCGCTGCGCAGGGTCTGCATGGTTTCTTCCGGCAGGGGAGAGCCGGTTTCTTTCACGGCCTTGTCGCCCGCCAGCAGCTCTGTCCACTCCAGATTGATGCCGGTATTCTCGGCAGCAAGGGCAGCTTCAATGACAGGGCGCGCGGCCTTCCAGATTTCGGGGCCAATGCCGTCGCCTTCAATCCAGTAGATTCTCTTGTTCATGGAATTTCCTTACCTTAGTCGTTGTCGCTGTCGTCAGCTGCCGCCACTTCCTGCTGGAGCGCACGCGCGCGTTTCAGGAGCAGTTCAAGCTGGATATCCACACCAATGACGCCCACGATGTTGTCCTTGTCATCCGTCACCGCGCATGAAACGGTGATGATGAGCTTGCTTGTAAAGTGCGACTGGTACACATCCATGATGTGCAGGTCGCCGGTTTTCATGGGCATCTTGAACCATTCGCGCTCCGAGAAATCGTAGCCGATGGGCAGCGCCTCGTAGGTTTCCCGGTACACAGGGTCGGTGATGGCCGAGCAGCGCAGCTTGCCCTGATCGTCGGTGAGGTAGCAGTACTGGATGAAGGGGTATTCGCGCACAAATTCGTCCAACCGTCCGCAGGCGTGTTTGCTGAAGTCCAGCAGATCCTTGCTGCGGGCAAGGCGGATGATGATGTTGGCCGAAAGTTCGCCAGCCAGCTGCTTCATGTGGTCGTATTCGGAGGCGAAGAGTTCGGGCATAAAGCGCTGCACAAGGGCTTCCATTTCTTCGTGCGAGAAGCTGGTGGTGCGGCCCGTTTCTTCGTACACGGCCATGATGGCATCGTATATCTGGCCCACGGCAGGATGCTTTTTGGAGACCTGCTGGTCGTTGGGCAGATTAAGGTTGGCGTTGATCCAGTAGGCAACGCCCGCGCGGCCCGTTTTGTCGGTAATGATGATGGGCACCGGGCGGCCAAGCAGATGCTTGGTGTCGAAAATGTTGTAGATCTCTTCGTTCTTGGCCAGACCGTCGGCGTGCACGCCCGCGCTGGTGGCGTTGAAGTCGCGGCCCACAAAGGGATAGTTGTGGGGAATGCGGTAGTTCAGTTCTTTTTCAAAGAACTCGGCAACTTCGCTCAGAATTGTGGTGTCAGCGGCGGCATCGTCGCCCGTAAGCGAGATGTATTCCACCAGCAGGGCTTCCAGCGGGGTGTTGCCCGTGCGCTCGCCAAAGCCGAACAGCGTGCCGTTGACCGCGCCGCAGCCGTAGAGCCATGCGGTAACTCCGTTGACCAGCACCTTGTGGAAGTCGTTGTGCCCGTGCCATTCAAGCCACTGACCGGGAACGCCGGCCTCGTCCGTAAAGCAGCGCACAATGCGCTGTACCGAGCGGGGCAGCGCCGCGCCGGGGTAGGGCACGCCGTAGCCCATGGTGTCGCACAGGCGGATTTTGACCGGCATGCCGCTCTCGCGCGAAAGTTCCATGAGCCGCTGGGCCAGGGGCAGGCAGAAACCGTAAATATCGGCTCTGGTCACGTCTTCAAAGTGACAGCGGGGGATGATGCCCCATTCCAGCGCCTGCTCGGCCATGCTCACGTACATGTCCATGGCCTGCTGGCGGGTTTTGCCCAGCTTGAGAAAAATATGGTAGTCCGACACGCTGGTGAGCATGCCGGTTTCGTCAAATTCCATGTCGCGCGCGAGCTTGAGGTCGTCCTTGGTGGCGCGTATCCAGGCGGTTACGCGTGGAAAGCGGTAGCCTCTGGCGCGGCATACATCAATGCATTTGCGGTCTTTGGCCGAGTA
This sequence comes from Desulfovibrio sp. UIB00, assembly GCF_022508225.1. Lineage (NCBI taxonomy): Bacteria > Pseudomonadati > Thermodesulfobacteriota > Desulfovibrionia > Desulfovibrionales > Desulfovibrionaceae > Desulfovibrio > Desulfovibrio sp. UIB00. The sequence continues at coordinate 330,848 of NZ_JAETXJ010000001.1, forward strand.
CAGAAAAAATTCCGAAGCCGTGATGAGTCCGGTTTTTCCGCCGAGTCGGTGCAGAAAATCGAACATCTTTGCCACTTGCTTGACCGTATAGGGTGGGCGGGCCTGCTGGCCGTCGCGAAAGGTCGTGTCGGTAATGCGCATCTGATCTGCCGGTCGGGGGGACAGCAGAACCTCGTCAAACGAGGTGCGGCAAACGCTGGTGTAAGGGAAAAGCTCACGGTAGAGCTGCGGTTTTTCCGGCTCCTGCATGACCAGGGTACGGCTGCCTCCAGTTTGGTGAATAATGTTGCTCATTGGGTGTCCGCCCTGCTCGCGCTATGCGCGTGGTAAAAATTGTTGCCGTAAGCCGCTAATATAGCGGTTTACAGCCCTTGCGTCCAGTATGCCTAGTGCTACGCCCCCGGCGGCACTTGCCAGAAGACCAAAAATAAAGGAATGTCTTTGGCTGCAAGCGCGACGGTCTATGGGAGAGCGGACGCGCTTTTTCTGAAGGAGCGGGCATGTCTGATTGTGTGCGCTACCCGGCGCCGGGTTGCGTGGTGGAATATATGGAAGGCAATGCCGTGCAGATTGCCCTGGTCACTGAAGAGGTCGGGGGCAGGCTGCGGCTGCTGTTGCCCAACAGAAGGGAAACCCGGCTCAATTCTTCGCGCCTGCTGCCCTGGATAGGGCCCATGCACGGGGCGGATATGGGGCGGGAAGACGCGGTGCGCGTGCTTGAAACGCACAGGAAGAACCGCGAGGACATGGCCGCCCAGATCCCCGTTATGGACGTGTGGGAACTCGCTCAGGGCGAGGTGGAAGTAGCCCCGGCAAGCTGGTTTGCCGAGCTTTTTGAAAGCGATCCCACCACCGACCATGTGGCTGCCTATGGCCGGGCCCTGCTGGCCTGCAAAAGTCATTTCCGTTTTCAGCCTCCGGATTTTCAGGTTTTTTCAGCCGATATGGTTGAAAAACGCATGGCCGAGGAGAAAATCCGCCTTGAGCGCGAATCGCTCATTGCAGGCGGAGCCGCCTTTCTGCGCCTTTTGTGGGATGTTGCCTGCCGCAAGCGCGAGCTGCCCCAGCCCCCGCGTGAGGGTGCAGCCCTTGGCGAATGGCCCCCGCAGGAAGTGGCCGAGCGGCTGGAAGAAGTTCTTTTTTCCCGAATGATTGATCCTGAAAGTCAGGAATGGGAAAACATCTGGCGCACCCTGAGCAAGGGCATGCCTGATGTGCCGCATCTGCCCCTGCAACTGCTGGTGGCCTGGGGCAAGGTGCCGCCGCATTATAATTTCTGGCTTGACCGCGCGGGCTATGCCTCGGGCGACACATGGTGGCAGGCCTGCGCCGATGAGGTCGAATCCCTTGCCGCCGCAGGGCGCGATCCTCTGGCTGCCCTTGCCCAAAACGGGCAACAAAGTAGCCTTGATGTTTGCGATCTGCCCTGCATCAGCATAGACAGCGCGACCACGCGCGACGTGGACGATGCCTTTCATGTGGAGGCGGAGGGCGACGGATGGGCGCTGACCCTCATGTTGGCTTGCCCCTCGCTGTTCTGGAATTTTGGCGGGCCGCTCGACAAGATGGTGCTGCACCGGGGCACCAGCATCTATCTGCCGGAAGGCGACTGTCACATGCTGCCCGAAGTGCTGGGCACGGACGCCTATTCGCTGCTGGCGGGCCAGACGCGCCCCGCGCTGAGCGTGCTTGTGCATGTGGCGGCGGATGGCACCCTTGGCGAGTGCGAGATTTCGGTTGTGCAGACCAGCCTTGCAGCCAACCTGACCTATGTGGACAGCCAGGCCGTGCTTGACGCGCAGGCCGCCGGCGAACCCCTGCCGCAGAATGCGGCTACGCCCTATGCCGAACAGCTGCGTCTGGGCCTTGAGCTTGCCCGGCAGCGGCAAACTGCCCGCATTGCGGACGGCGCGGTAATTATGGACAGGCCCGACCCTGTCATTCGCCTTGAGGGCGAAGGGGCAGACGTGCGGGTGGAAGTGGGGCAGGATTATCAGGCCTCGGACGCGCAGATGCTGGTGGCGGAAATGATGATCCTTGCCAGCGCCGCAGTGGCCCAGTGGGCTGCGGACAAGGGCGTCGCCATGCTGCACCGCGTGCAGGATGTAGCCCTGCCCAGGGAATACGCGGGCATCTGGACAACACCGCAGGACATGACGCGCATCATGCGCGCGCTCACGCCCTCCGGCCTCGAGGTGCAGGCCCGGCCCCACGCGGCTCTCGGGCTTGCTCGTTACACTCCTGTGACCTCGCCGCTCAGGCGTTATCCCGATCTTGTCAACGAAGAACAGTTGGTGCATTTTTTCCGCACTGGCGCGCCGCGCTGGACAGAAGCCGAGCTGATTGACCTGCTCAACATGCTTTCGCCCGCACTGGACGCGGCGGGGCAGGTGCAACGCTTCCGTCCACGCTACTGGAAGCTGCTTTTCTTCCGCCAGAAGGGCGACAAGGTCTGGTGGAACGGCGTCATCACTGAAGAAAACGATGCTTTTATTACCGTGAGCCTGCCCGATCAGGGTATGTTTGTGCGCGGTAAAAGGCGGCTCTTTGACGAGCGTTCGCACCCCGGCCTTGCCGTGGATGTGCGCATCGGCAAGGTGCAGCCCCTGTATAATGAAATCATGATTCTGGAAGCTGTTACGGCAGGCTAGATCGGCCTTTCGCTTCCGTCGGGCGGCGTCCCAGCTTGGCATGCGCGCCAACAGGTATTTGCGCTGCCATGTAAGATTGTGTTTTTAAGAAGACTTTTGGGGTTTGCGGGCATATCTGCCCGTATTTTCAGAGGCTTGCAGCGGAGAATTATATGCTGGAAGTATTGTGGATTGCGCTGGCTTATGTGCTTGGCTCTGTGCCGTGGGGTCTTGTTATAGCCAAGACCTTTTGCCATCTGGACCCGCGCGAAAGCGGCAGCCGCAACACAGGGGCCACCAATGTGGCGCGCCTGTGCGGCTTTGGCTGGGGTGTGGCAACCCTTGCGTGCGACGTCTGCAAGGGCGCGCTGCCGGTGTGGCTGGCGTTCCGCATTAACCCCTCGCCCGTATTTGTCAGCATAGTGGGTTTGGCCTGCGTGCTTGGGCATGTGTTTTCCTGCTTCATGAAGTTCAAGGGCGGCAAGGCTGTTGCCACCAGCATTGGCGTGTTCATGCCCCTGGCTTTCTGGCAATTGCTGGCAGCTTCTGCCCTGTGCTGCCTGATCATCTGGCGCAGCGGCTTTGTTTCGCTTGGGTCACTGAGCCTCGTTGCGGCGCTGGTTGTGGCTCTGGCGGTTACAGGCCAGTGGATGTGGCTGCCTCTTTCCCTGTGCGTGCTGGCTGTGGTGGTCTGGAAACACAAGGAAAATATCGCGCGCTTGCGCGCAGGCACCGAAAAAAGCTGGCTCAAGGGCAAGCACGCTGAAAAGCAGGAAGATAAGGGATAGTCTGGCTTTCCCGCAGATTTCGGCAATGCTGCGGTCTCCTGTGCCGCCATTGTCACAGCCACAAGCGCTCCTGGCCGCAAAATGTTTTTGCAGACCGGGGGTGAGGATGGGGATTGCAAAGCCCCTTCCTGATGCCATTATCAAGGAGTTTCTCTCATGGCGCATGCGGATTTTCCGGCCTATCGCGGCCGCATGGAGTATGTTTGTCTTGACTGCGGCGCGCGTCATCCCGGCGACAGCCTGCTGTACACCTGCCCGCAGTGCGGCGGCGTGTTTCTGCTGGAAAACCTGGATTTCGACAAACTGAAAGAACGCAGCGGCGCAGAGTGGCGCGAGCTTTTTGACGCCCGCTCCGCCAGCCGCAGCACTGCGCTTCGGGGGATATTCCGTTTTTACGAGCTGCTTGCTCCTCTGCTGGACGAGGACGATATCGTGTATCTGGGCGAAGGCATCACGCCGATTATTGAAGCGGCCCCGGCCCTGCGCGACCGCGTGGGCGTGCCCTTTGCCTACAAGAACGATGGCCAGAATCCCAGCGCGTCCTTCAAGGATCGCGGCATGGCCTGCGCGTTCAGCTACCTCAAGTGGCTGTGCCGCCGCAACAAGTGGGACGAAGTGCTGACCGTGTGCGCCTCCACTGGCGACACCTCGGCGGCGGCGGCCCTCTACGCCTCGTATGTGGGCGCGCCCCTCAAGAGCGTGGTGCTTCTGCCCCACGGCAAGGTGACGCCCCAGCAGCTTTCGCAGCCCTTGGGCAGCGGCGCAACTGTGCTTGAACTGCCCGGCGTGTTTGACGACTGCATGAAGGTGGTCGAGCTGCTGGCAGAAAATTACCGCGTGGCCCTGCTCAATTCCAAGAACAGCTGGCGCATCCTCGGGCAGGAATCCTACGCGTATGAAACAGCTCAATGGTACGGCTGGGACATGACCGATCTGTGCCTCTTTGTGCCCATCGGCAATGCGGGCAATATCACGGCCATCATGTGCGGCTTTTTGAAAATGCTGGAGCTTGGCATCATTTCCTCGCTGCCCCGCGTGTTCGGCGTGCAGTCCGAGCATGCCGATCCGGTGTGGCGGTATTACGATGCGCCCAAGGATGCCCGCCACTGGCAGCCCGTAACCGTCACGCCCAGCGTGGCGCAGGCCGCCATGATCGGCAATCCCGTTTCCTTCCCGCGTGTGCGCAAGCTGGCGGAGATGTTTATCGAAAAGGGTGGCGAGGGGGCCTTCCAGGTGGTGCGCGTGACCGAACAGCAGATCATGGACGCCATGATCGTGGCCAACCGTCACGGCCACATTGCCTGCACCCAGGGCGGTGAGTGCCTCGCGGGCCTTATGAACGCCAAAGCCCTTGGCCTGATCAGCGACAAGGAGCATGCCGTGCTTGACGCCACAGCCCATGCGCTCAAGTTTGCTGGTTTTCAGGACATGTATTTCAACGACTCCTTCCCGCCGGAATATGGAGTGACGCCGGACAAAAGCCTGGCTAACAAGCCGGAACTGCTCTTGCCCGAAAGCGCTCGTCAGGGGCGTGAAGTGGCCGAATTCGCCCGCATGGGGGCGGATGCTGTGGCCGGACGACTTTCTTTGCAAAAAAAGTAAAGTTTATAATTTAGAAGCCGATAATCAAAGAAGCGGCAGCGCAGATCTGTTGCGCTGCCGCTTCTTTTTTGCTGTGCGGTATGCCGCCCCTGCTCTGGTACGTAGATTGCGTGGTATTTGAAAAATAGCCGCGTTGCGGGCTGCATGGCATGATCTCTTGGGGAATTATCATCCTCCCGAAATGGGAGATGCCGCGTATGAATCGCCAAGGATCAATGTGCTAAGATGACAGGTTTATTACGCAAAGGATGTTTTTATGTTTTCACGCAGTATCAGAACTGCCATGTTGCTGGTCATCAGCATCGTGGTCCTGGCGGTGCAGTCGGCTCTGGTTGTTGTTGTAACGCGCATGGGGGATGAGGCGAACCTTAAGGCAAGCACTCACGAAATGGACCTCACCGCAGATACGGTAAGCAAATCTCTGGGCGATTTTGGAACCCAGCTCAGCATGTTTGTAAACGGTGTTTCCAAGCCGCCAAGACTGCGTGAATTTCTGCTTACGGGCGAAGACAAAAAGGGCGCGGAAGTTTTTCTTGCTGCCATGTCGCAGGCTGCACCCGAGATAAATACGCTCTATCTGTTTGATGCTTCGGGCAAGCAGGTTATTCTTTGCGCACAGGGTAAACTGGGCAAGGTTAACGATCTGGCTGAGCGTGAATACATAAAGGCTGCTCTGGCTGGCAAGGTGGGGTACAGTTCCGCCCCGCTCAAAAGCATTGCCACGGGCAAGCTCATAGTCAGCGTCACTACGCCCATTTTTGACGACAACGGCAAAGTGGTTGGCGGCGTGGGCATGTCCTACGACATTGACAGTCTGACCAATAACCTCAAGGGCATCACCATAGGCAAGACTGGCCGCGTCATTGTGGTTTCGCCAGAGGGCGTTGTGATCAGCCACGTGGACAGCGACCTTATCCTCAAAAACATGGCTGGGGAGCCGGGCGTCAGCGATATGGTCAAGGCTGATTCCGGCAATGGCGTAGAATTTGTGCGTAACGGCGAAAAACGCATGCTGGCGTGGGATGTGGCCCCCAACTGGAACTGGCGCGTGGGCGTGACCGTGAGCCGCGATGAAATTGAAGCTCCGGCACATGAACAGCGCAACGCTATGCTGGTGCTGGGCTTTATCACTATTCTGTCATTGGTGGGCATTTGTCTGTTCGCGCTGGACAAGGTGGTTGTGCGCCCCTTGCGGCAGTTGCAGGCTTTTGCTTCTGACGTTGCTGAGGGCAATCTTGAATCTTCCCTGACAATCAACCTGCGTAATGAAATTGGGCATCTGGCCGACAGCCTCCGCAGCATGGTGGGCAGCCTTAAAGACAAGATAGCCGAGGCTGACGGAAAAAGCCGTCTGGCGCAGGAAGAATCAGAGCGTGCCGCCCGTGCAACACAAGATGCCGAAGCCGCCCGCATGGCCGCCGAGCAGGCCAAGGCCGACGGCATGCTGCATGCCGCCACCGAACTTGAGGGCGTTGTGGAGGCAGTAACCACGGCTTCGGAAGAACTTTCGGCCCAGGTGGAACAGGCCAGCCGTGGCGCTGCAAGCCAGACTGCGCGCGTGGGCGAAACAGCCACTGCCATGGAAGAAATGAACGCCACCGTGCTTGAAGTTGCACGCAATGCCGGGCAGGCGGCGGATTCCGCCAAAACCGCCAAGAACAAGGCAGAAAGCGGTGCCGATGTGGTGGCCCGCGTGGTAAAGGACATCAGCCGCATCCAGACCAGCGCAGTGGAACTGAAAACGGAGATGACCACGCTCGGCAAGCAGGCCGAGAGTACGGGGCAGATCCTGGGCGTTATTTCGGACATTGCCGACCAGACAAATTTGCTGGCCCTCAATGCCGCCATTGAAGCGGCGCGCGCTGGCGAAGCCGGGCGCGGATTTGCCGTGGTTGCAGATGAAGTGCGCAAACTGGCGGAAAAAACCATGACCGCCACCAAGGAAGTGGGCGACGCCATCCGTGATATCCAGAGCGGCACCCGCAAAAACGTGGGCAATGTAGATCAGGTTGTGGGCATGATTGACACCGCCACCACGCTTGCGAGTACCTCGGGCGAAGCCTTGAATGAAATTGTGCAGTTGGTGGACGCCACAGCACAGCAGGTGCAGTCGATTGCTACAGCTGCGGAAGAACAGTCCTCCACCAGTGAGGAGATCAACCGCTCCATTGAGGACGTGAACCGCATCTCGCTCGAAACCAGCGCCGCCATGCAGCATTCTGCCGGGGCCGTTTCCGACATGGCCCAGCAAGCCCAAGTGCTGCGCGGGCTTATCAGCAGTATGAAATCCGGAAACTAGCCAAGGATGACGAAAAACAACGGCTGGTATGCCTTGCTATGCTGGATTTGTAGCTGAAGTATTTTAAAATTAGGCTTGATGTCTGACTGCAAGCGGCTCCTGCTCACGTGGGGGCCGCTTTTTTCATCCTCGTTTTTGCGCCGGCACAAGGCGCACGTGCAGGTGTTACTGTTAATTATTTTAATATCAGTGTTAAAAAATGTAGACATGAGGGAACGTGGCGTGAAGAAATCAAAATTCAGATAGTAATGAATTGTTAGTTATTTCAGTTGATAATAGAAAAATTAAATATCTTGATATATTGGAATGTATATTGCATCCGCCTCCTATTTGATGTTTTTAGCAAGATCGCAGTGGACAGCCTGAATTGAAATGATCTGTTTTGCAGTGAGGAGGCTAGTTTATGTCGGTACGCAGCATCAGAATGGCAATGATGCTTCTTGTGGGCGGGGTGGTTTTTGCGGTGCAGTCAGCCCTGATTGTCGTGGTCGCCCGCTACAGCTATGAGGCCAGCCTGACGTCAAGCGTTGATCAGATGCGCCTTCTGGCTGGCACCATTGCCAAGTCGCTGGGTGACTTTGGCGAGCAGCAGCAGATGGTGCTCCACGGAGCGGTACTGCAACCAGCCCTCAAGGAATATTTGCGTAACCGGCATGATAATAGCGAGGCCGCAGGTTTCCTTTCTGCCATGTCGCGCTCGGCAGACGAAGTAAACTCTTTCTTCCTGTTTGACACGGAAGGCACCCAGCTGATCAACCGTGTTCACGGCAAGGAAGGCAGCCTCAAAAATTTTGCCCATCGCGAGTACATTCGCGAAACCTTCAAGGGCAAGCCCGGCCTGAGCGACACACCGTCAAAGAGCTCGATCACGGGCAAGGCCATTGTGGGCGTTGCCGATGCCATAGTGGACGACAGCGGCAGGGTCATTGGCGGCGTGGGCATGGCCTATGCCATTGACGGTCTGATGGAAAACTACATTAACGACATCCATCTGGGCAAAACGGGCTATCCGTTTATTGTCGCACCCACAGGCGTCATGGTCGGGCACCCCGACAGCGAGCGCGTACTCAAGGATGTTTCCAAGGAAGAAGGCATCGCCAAAATTCTTTCCACTCCGACGGGCGTGGAATCCTTCACCCGTGGCGGCGTGGAAAAAATGCTTGCGTGGGCGTCGGTTCCGGGCTGGAACTGGAAGGTCGTCATCACCATGGATCGCGCGGAGATCGAAGCCTCGGCCAATAACCAGCGCAACATCATGGTTTGCGCTGGCTTTGCCGCAATCCTGCTACTTGTGGGTATTACCCTGCTGGCCCTTGAAAAAATTATCGTCAAGCCGCTGCAAGAGCTGGAATCCTATGCCCGGTCAGTGGCGGGGGGCGAGCTTGATCGCAGCCTGACGCTGGTGCGGCGCAATGAAATTGGTCATCTGGCGGACAGCCTGCGCAGCATGGTGGGCAGCCTTAAAGACAAGATAGCCGAGGCTGACGGAAAAAGCCGTCTGGCGCAGGAAGAATCAGAGCGTGCCGCCCGTGCAACACAAGATGCCGAAGCCGCCCGCATGGCCGCCGAGCAGGCCAAGGCGGACGGCATGCTGCATGCCGCCACCGAACTTGAGGGCGTTGTGGAGGCAGTAACCACTGCTTCGGAAGAACTTTCGGCCCAGGTGGAACAGGCCAGCCGTGGCGCTGAAAGCCAGACCGTGCGCGTGGGCGAAACAGCCACTGCCATGGAAGAAATGAACGCCACAGTGCTTGAAGTGGCACGCAACGCCGGGCAGGCGGCGGAATCCGCCAAGGCAGCCAAGAGCAAGGCTGAAAGCGGCGCGGATGTGGTGGCCAGTGTGGTAAAGGATATCAGCCTTATCCAGACCAGCGCCGTGGAGCTGAAATCGGAAATGACCACGCTCGGCAAGCAGGCCGAGAGTACGGGGCAGATTTTGGGTGTTATTTCGGACATTGCCGACCAGACCAACCTGCTGGCCCTCAATGCCGCCATTGAAGCGGCGCGCGCAGGCGAGGCCGGGCGCGGCTTTGCCGTAGTTGCCGATGAAGTGCGCAAACTGGCGGAAAAAACCATGACCGCCACCAAGGAAGTGGGCGACGCCATCCGCGATATCCAGAACGGCACCCGCAAAAACGTGGGCAACGTGGAGCAGGTTGTGAATATGATTGATACCGCCACCACACTCGCGGGCACTTCGGGCGAGGCCCTGCATGAAATTGTGCAACTGGTGGACGCCACAGCGCAGCAGGTGCAATCCATCGCGACCGCTGCGGAAGAACAGTCCTCCACCAGTGAGGAGATCAACCGCTCCATTGAAGACGTGAACCGCATCTCGCTTGAAACCAGTTCCGCCATGCAGCATTCTGCCGGGGCGGTTTCCGACATGGCCCAGCAGGCACAGGTATTGCGTGGGCTTATCAGCAGTTTGAAATCCGGGCATTAGCCGCTTGGTCTTTTTGTATCAGTGTCCGGGGGGGCCTTGCCGCATGGCAGGGCCTCTTTTCATCTGTTTTTTCAAATCAGCACAGGTCTGTTCACAGAGGCTTGCAAAAGAATAGAGCATCAGTAGTGTGGAAAAAACACCAGCAAACCCGGAGGCTCCATGCGGCAGACCACAATCATTGCTCTTTTGTTCATGCTGCTGGCGGTAACTGCCAACGCGGCAGATTACAAGAATGTGGCCTCAGGTGTGCGCTATACGCACATCGGCGACTACAGCGTTGAACGGCTGAATAAAATTCTTACGTCAGAAGTGGCGGCATTCAGCAATTTCAAAATGCAGTATTCGGAGGCCGCCAATGGCGTGAGCCTGTACAAGGTGCTGTACACAACCATGATTCCGGAACAGGGCAATCGGCCCACCATGGCTTCCGGCCTTGTGGCAGTGCCGCAAATCACGCAAAAGAAACTGCCCGTGGTCTCATATCAGCACGGCACGGTATTTACCCGTACGGCGGTGCCCTCTCGCCCCGAGGAGTCGGATGAAACGCGCATTGTAGCCGCGCGGCTGGCGGGGAACGGCTATGTGGTGATAGGCGCGGACTACATCGGCAAGGGGGATTCCATCGAGCCGGACAGCTACATGGTGCGCGAGTCAACAGTGCAGGCCTGCATGGATATGCTTTTTGCCGCCCGTGCGGTGCTGGCTGATCTGGGTATTGAAGAGGATGGCCTCTATCTCAGCGGTTGGTCGCAGGGCAGCTGGAGCACCCAGCAATTCCGCCATCGGCTCGAATCCCTGAACATGCCCGTCAAGGCGGCGGCAACGGCTGCTACACCAGCCGATCTGTATCTGTTGCTGACCCGCTGGATAAACAACCCCTCAGCGCTTGACGCCACGTGGCTCGCGGGCAGCGTTATTCTGTTTACCCATTCCTACGCCTACTATTACGACATGCCCGGCCTGCCGCAAACCATCATCAAGCCCGAGTATCAGGCTGCCTGCCGCGATTTTTACGAAAACAAAATCAGTTGGGAAGAGCTGCAGCCGCAGATACCCGCCAAGATTGCCGACCTAGTGCAAGAGGAAGTCATGGCCCAATCCTCGGCGGGCATGGACACATTTTTTCGCAGATTGCGCGACAATCAGGCCTTCATGTGGCGCTCGGCAACGCCTTGCCGCTACTATTACGGCAAGGTGGATGAGGTCATGCCGCCCTACGTGTCCACCCTTGCCGTGGGCTACACCATCACCGCAGGGGGAGCCAGGGCTGAGGCCGTATATGCTGGCGACACTGCCGACCACCGGGGTGCGTTTTTGTATGGGGTGGGAGATCAGAAGGATTTTTTTGACAGCAAACGCTGAACAGCTCTTTTGCCTGCTGGCTGCTTAAGGCAGCCTTGCCGGGAACAAATGACTGTTTCTTTTCGTGCTGCGGTCAGGAGGTTGAAAGTCAGCCCCCTGACCGCAGTTCTTTTATAGCCATGTGTTGTAACGGCGCATGAAGGCCTGCTTTACCAGGGTGGCCAGGGCCAGATAACCCACGAGCACCGCAGCCAGCCAGGGGAAGTAGATGGCTGGCAGTGCGCCCATGTCCAGCCCCTGACCCAGAACGGTAAAGGGAATGGCCGTGCCCACAGCAACGCCAAGGCCCGTGAGCAGGGTCACCTGCCACGCGGCGCGGCTGTGCATCAGGGGAATGCCAGGGGTGCGCAGCATGTGGATGACCATAGTCTGCGTCCACAGCGACTCCACAAACCAGCCCGCCTGAAACAGGGCGGCAAAGCTCGCCTGATCTGCGCTGCTCATGGCTTGCCAGCCGCCTGCGGGCATGGGCACCACGGCAGGGCAGATCACCCAGAACAGCAGGGCATAGGTTGTGAGGTCAAAGATCGAGCTGGTAGGCCCGAGCCAGAACATGAATCGCCGGATGCTGTCCGTGTTCCAGTTGCGGGGCTTGCGCAAAAACTCCTCATCCACATTGTCCCAGGGCATGGCCGTGCAAGAGACATCATAGAGCAGGTTGAGCACCAGAATCTGTAGCGGCGTCATGGGCAAGAACGGCAGAAACACGCTGGCCGCCAGCACGGAAAACATGTTGCCGAAGTTGGAACTAACCGTAATCTTGATGTATTTAATTATATTCGCATAGGTGCGGCGTCCTTCCATCACACCGGCCTCAAGCACGGTGAGGTCTTTCTCAAGCAGGATGACGCCTGCGGATTCCCGGGCCACATCCACAGCGGAATCAACGGAAATACCCACATCGGCGTTTTTCATGGCCGGGGCATCGTTGATGCCGTCGCCCATAAAGCCCACCACATGGCCGTTGCCGCGCAGGCAGGTCACAATACGGGCTTTTTGGCGCGGGCTGAGCTTGGCGAAAATGTCGGTTTCTTCAACGGCGGTTTTCAGGGCCGCATCGTCCATCCCTTCTATTTCTGCGCCCAGCAGAATGTTTTTGCCCGGCAGCCCCACCTGACGGCATACGCTGCGGGTAACGGCGTCGTTGTCGCCTGTCAGCACCTTTACGCGCACGCCGTGCTCATTGAGCGCGGCCAGAGCCTTTGACGCCGAATCCTTGGGCGGATCAAGAAAGGCCAGATAGCCCAACAGCACCATATCTTTTTCGTCTGCCACAGAGAAAACGCCGCCCGGCGCGGACATGGTTTTGTGCGCTACGCCCACCACACGCATGCCGTCGTTGTTGTAACGGCGCACACGCTCCAGTATTTCGGCCTGGAGTTCGGGTGTAAGCGGCTCAACCTGCCCGTGATATTCGGCATAAGCGCACACGGTGAGCATTTCTTCCAGCGCGCCCTTGGTGATGATCTGGGTTTTGCCCGTGGTGTCTGCCACCACCACGCTCATGCGACGGCGGCTGAAATCAAAGGGCATTTCGTCCACAAGGCTGTATTCCTTGCGCAGGGGTTGCATGCTCAGTTCATCGGCGTGGTTGACGATGGCGGCGTCCAGCAGGTTTTTGAGGCCAGTCTGGAACCAGCTGTTCAAAAAGGCATGGCGCAGCACACGGGCGTCTTCCGTGCCGTGAATGTCGAGCGAATACTCAAGCACAATCCTGTCCTGCGTGAGGGTGCCCGTCTTGTCGGTACACAGCACGTCCATGGCCCCAAGGTTCTGGATAGCGTTAAGCCGGCGGGCAATCACCTTTTTACGGGCCATAAACACGGCCCCGCGCACCAGATTGGCGGATACCACGGTGGGCAGCATTTCGGGCGTAAGGCCCACGGCGACGGAAAGGGCAAACAAGGCGGCCTCCACCCAGTCGCCCTTTGTGAAGCCGTTGATAAAAAGCACCACCGGTGCCATGCAGATCATGAACCGCAAAAGCAGCCAGGAAACGGAATTCACGCCTTTGTCAAAGCTGGTAGGCGTGGTGGTGGCAGCAATCTGGCGCGCCAGAGAGCCGAAAAGCGACGCTCCGCCCACAGCCAGCACAAGGCCGTAGGCCGCGCCGCTGACTACGTTGCTGCCCATGAAGGCCAGATTGTCGCAATCAAGGGGCGAGGCGGCGGCGGTGTCGGCGGGCAGGGCATGGGGGAACTTTTCCACCGGTTCGCTCTCGCCCGTGAGGGAAGACTGGCTGACAAAAAGATCCTTGGCCCGCAGAATACGCATGTCGGCGGGGATCATGTCGCCTGCGGCCAAGCGCACCACATCGCCCACCACCAGCGAATTGATGGGCAGCTCCTTGCCTTCGCCCTCACGTACCACTTCAATAGTGGTTTTGACCAGCGATTCAAGGCGGGACACAGCATTGCCGGAGCGGGCCTCCTGCACGAAATGCAGCACGCCGCTGATGCAGACCATGACCGTCACAATAATAACGGCGGTGAGGTCTTTTTCTCCGGCATCTGCCAGCAGATAGTCGGTAAAGAAAGAAATGCAGGCCAGCAGAAGGAGCACAATGCTGAAGGGATTGATAAACGAGGTGAACAGGCGTTTGGGCAGGCTGTCCCTGCCCTTTGCGGCAAGGATATTGGCCCCGTACTGGTGGCGCATCTCATGCACCTGATGGCGGGTAAGCCCATCGGGCGAAGAGTTGAACGTCTGCAGGGCTTCGTCCGGCTCAACGCGGGCGGCATCCAGCAGACGGGTTGCAGCCTGCCGAACCAGCTCAGTGCTGACGGAATGTGCGGCGGCGTGACCTTTGCGGCCAAAAATACGGGCAAACGGCACAACAAGGCCGTGCGGCAGAAAAGAGCGCAGAACCATAAAAGCCTCCTGAGAGCACGCGCAACGCGTTACCCGCAGGAAGATTTTCAGCTACGGGAACGGAATGGCGTGGAAAGAGTGGTGCGACGTAAACTGTCAGGTTCCGAAGGGGAACTGTGGCAACTGTCGGACGACATGTAGGATGCTCCTTCCATAAAGTTGAGGGTGAGCGCCTGCCAGAAGGCAGACGCATAAAAAGTGCATGGCCGCAAAGGGCCATCTGCGCGGAACCTATTCGCTCCGGGCATTGTTGTCAAATGGTGGAATTGGAACCCTATTTTGCCGTATCAGCTTCAAACCCAGGTTTTCTGCGGTTTGGCTCGGCGGAATGTGTCATTTCGTCAAGAAAGTCATGCAAAAAACATATGGCGTCCACCGAAACGGATTCACACAGGTGCGGGGGATCATTGGGGTGGATGCCGCCGGGCCGCAAATCCTTGCAGGAGAGGCTGCCGAAGCGTTCCGTAAACTGGGCGGCAAATTGCGCGCACAGATCAACGATTTCGGATTCTTCCTTGCCCAGTTCCGCGCCGCGCAGACCGATGAGCAGCAAGCCGCCCTCCACAAGGCCGCACTGCCCGCCAGTGCCGCCAGCGCCGTGGCAACCCACTGTGGCAGTGTACACCTGCGGGTGCAGCGGTTCATTGAGAACATTTTCCAGACAACGCAGGGTTGTGCGGGCGCAGTTGAGATCCCTGTCCCAATAGTAGTGGCGCACCAGGGCGGCCACTCTGTCATGCGTACTCATGGTTTTCCTCTCAGATGCAGCAGTGTTTCCCATTTGGGAAGATAGACGTTCAGGTCGAGATATTCGGGTGGAAGGTGCAGAGGCGCTGCAGCTTGCAGCGCGCGGGCCACATCGTCCACGCTGCCGGTGCGCGGCAGACTGGGTACATCTTGCAGGGGGCAGAGGTCAAAGTCGTCTGTGGGCAGCATCGCCATCACGGGCAAGCCCTTGATGGCGGCTTCAAGCGCAACGGTGGTGGAATTGGAGGCCCAGACCACCACGCCGGGAGCAAGCTGGTCGGCAATGGGGCCGTCTACCACCTGCACATCCTGCGCACGGCGGCCCAGCAAGGCCTTCAGCCTTTCCTGAACCGGCAGGTAGGGGTGCGGCTTTACGCGGATTTCCCAGCCGTCAAGCAGGCCTGCGTGCAGCGAACGGGCAAGCAGTGCCAGATGGGCCTCGGTTTCATCCGCAAAAAAACTGGTTACGGCCAGCAAGCGCCGAGGGGCAGGCGTGGACTCATGACTCGCAGCAGCACTTTGTGATTCATTGTTCGCCAGATAGAGGTAGCGCAGGGCTTCCACTTCGCCCAGGCGCTCGGCGGGCACGCCTGCCTCGCGCCACTGCGAGCAAGCGGATCGCCCGTTGCCCCGCACCATGTCGGGCTGGAATTCTGCCATCTCTCCCGTAAAGGTGCGCGGGTCGTCAAAATAGCGAAAGTCTGTGGGCCGGATGGTGGAGTGCTGCGCGCCGATGACAGGGCCGTTATCCGCCTCGTGCATGGTCTGGGTGAGCATGCGCTCCCACGGGCAGTTCTCCAGCGGAAAGAGCGTCCAGCGCTGCGGGCCAGCCATAGCGGCATATCGTTTGAATGCCCGGTGTTGCAGGCAGCGTTCAAGGCAACGCCAGCCCCGGAACGATTCCGCCCAGTAGGGGCCGAGGTAGGTCCAGAAATCAAGCTTTGAGCCTGCAAAACGAAAGGCCGCTCGGGCTTCTTTTTCCAGCCGCAGGCTGGCAAGGCAGATGCGCGCGTAGCGGAACAGGGCGGCGACGAGGTCGCCTGTGGTCAGAAATTCTTCAAGGTAGTGAAAGCTCGCGCCGTCCCTGCCTTCACGGCGAAAGCGGTCGCGCAGGGCAATACACTGGGCCAGATTGAGCTGGGGCGCGGGAAAGCGGATGAAAAGCCAGCGCACAAAGTGCCCGGCGGTCTGGGCATCCTTTCGGGTGTTCCCCTGTTCTTGCGCCTCCACTTCGGCGGTCGCATTCAGCGCATCATGCAGGTTCTCCCAGTAGCGGGAACGGTAGCGGCCATTTTCCGCAGCCTTCATGTCCACATTGGGAAAGTAGGTGGCGATGGTGGCAGCCTGCCCCTGAGCGGGCTGCAAAGGTTTTTTGGCTGAAACTGGCGGCAGGTGGCGGCGTACAGTCCACCACCAGTGGGCGTAGCGGGCCAGCGCGCGCAAGGGGGGAGGTGTTGCGTCATAAACCTTGCGCAGCAGACTGCGGGCTGGCTTAAGCGGAACCGGAGCTTCGCTGCTTTCTGCAAACAGCCTGTGCCCTGAGGTGCACAGGCGCGCAAGCGCGGCGCGCAGGTCTTCATCCCCTCCAAAAACGCGCAGGGAGGCAAATCCGCCCTCGTCCATGAGGCGCTCAAGGGCGCGTAGCTTGTAAACCGTGTAGAGGCCGGGCGTCATCTTGGGATGGCGTTCGTACAGCAGCGAACACCACCACATGGAGAGTTTTTCGCCGCAGCGCAGATGCTGCTGCACCTCGCGTCCGCCAACGCGCATGCGTCCCAAATCGTGCGCCCAGGCCATATGCTCGGCGCGGATGGTCGTCAGTTCATCACGCAGGCGCGCAGACAGCGAAATTTCACCACTGGGCGCTTCCCATCCGTCCCAGTGAGCAACAATCCGTTCAGGCAGGGCCTGGCCGGACTCTGTTTCGGCCTTGCCGCTGGGGCTGTATCCTGGGGCCGTGCACAGCGCGCGCGCCGCATCCGGCAGCGCCGGGCCTATGACAAGTACAAGCTCTTTCATGCTGAACCCCTAACGCTCCTTAATCCCGGCGTCTTCTGCTTCGGGCGCGGCACTGGCCTCGTTGAGGGCTGCCCAGATTGCAAGCCCGTAGGGCGGCTGCAACACCCCCTTTTCGGTGATGATGCCGGTGATAAGCTCTGCGGGGGTTACATCAAAAGCAAAATTGTACACGGGCACATCTGCGGGTGTCAGGCGCGTATCGCCCACGTGAGTGACCTCGCGTTCCGGGCGCTGCTCAATGGGAATACCGCTGCCGTCGGATGTTGTGGGGTCAATGGTGGAGAGCGGGGCAGCCACGTAGAAGGGAATATTGAAGTGCTTTGCCAGCAGGGCAACGCCATAGGTGCCGATCTTGTTGGCCGCATCGCCGTTGGCGGCAATGCGGTCGGCCCCCACCACCACAGACTGCACGAGCCCCTTGCTCATGAGCAGCGCGCAGGCATTGTCGCAGGCAACAGTAACGGGGACATTGTCCTTGTGCAGTTCCCAGGCCGTGAGGCGCGCGCCCTGGAGAAAGGGCCGCGTTTCATCGGCAATAACCTTGATGCGTTTGCCCTGCTCCACAGCGCCGCGAATAACCCCAAGCGCCGTGCCATAGCCCGCAGTGGCCAGAGCGCCAGCATTGCAGTGGGTGAGCACGGTGTCGCCGTCTTTCAGGCAATCCGCGCCAAAGCGCCCCAGAGTCTTGCATGCTTCCACATCTTCGGCCTGCATTCTGGCGGCCTCGTCAAGAAAGGCCGCGAGCAGGGGGGCGCGGTCGCCGCTTCCGCTGTTGATTATCTTCCACCAGCATTTGCGCATGCGTTCAACGGCCCAACGCAGGTTTACGGCTGTGGGCCGGGCATTGGCGATGCGGTCAAGCAGTTCTTCAAGCTGGGTGGCCCAGCCGGGGCCGCTGGTTTCGTTCAGCGCAAGGGCGCAGCCCCAGGCCGCAGTGACGCCAATGGCCGGAGCCCCGCGCACAACCATGGTTTGTAAAGCCGATACAATGTCGTCTGTATTGCGGCAGATCACTTCGGTTTCCTGCTCTGGCAGCAAGCGCTGGTCAAGCAGGTGCAGCGCAAGATTTTGCCTGTCAAAGCGAATATGATCTTCCATGGTTTGCCTCCGCAGGATTCAAGATATTTATCAAGGATACACAACTATGCGCGGAAGGCAAAGCGCAGTTGGCGGCATTCCGCCGTAAACCATATAAAAAACATGCCCCATCAAGGGGTTCGGCGGCCCGCAATGCTTTACAAACAGGCGCACGGCTGGCTATGCTGCGGCTTGACAAAATCGTTTCCGGCGACTTGTGAGCGCCCGGTAAACGCACGGGCTTCCTGTGGGGCTGCGCGGCAGGGTGGAGTCCATGCCTGCATGGTGCGGGCGTGACCTGTTGCGAGCGCATGGGACAGACTGCATGTCGATCAACTTAGGAGCTATCAGACATGGAAGAGTTTTCGCGGATTCGCCGCCTCCCCCCCTATGTTTTTGCGGTGGTGGGAGACCTCAAAATGCGGCTGCGTCGGCAGAATATCGACATCGTGGACTTCAGCATGGGCAATCCGGACATCGCAACGCCCGCACCCATCGTCGACAAGCTTGTTGAGGCAGCACAGAAGCCGGTGAACCACCGCTACTCGCTTTCGCGCGGTATTCCGAACCTGCGCAAAGCCATCTGTGATCGCTATGCGCGCCACTACGGCGTGCAGCTCGACCCTGACAGCGAAGCCATCGTGACCCTGGGTTCCAAGGAAGGTCTGGCCCACCTTTCGCTGGCTATTCTTGAGCCTGGCGACGTGGTGCTCGCCCCCGACCCGACCTATCCCATCCACAAGTACGCGCCCATCATTGCAGGCGCGGACGTGCGCAGCGTGCCCATCGGCCCTGGCCGCAATTTTTTTGAAGACCTTGAGGCCGCCATGCGTCAGGCCTGGCCCAAGCCCAAGGTGCTTTTCATCTGCTATCCGCACAACCCCACCACCGAAGTGACGGATCTGGAATTCTTCCAGAAGATTGTGGATTTCGCCAAGGAAAACCACATCTGGGTTGTGCATGATCTGGCTTACGCCGATCTGGTTTTTGACGGATACAAGGCCCCCAGCTTTTTGCAGGCCAAGGGCGCCAAGGATGTGGGCGTGGAATTCTACTCCCTGTCCAAGAGCTATTCCATGCCCGGCTGGCGCGTGGGTTTTGCCGTGGGCAACAAGGATCTTATCCACGCCCTTGCGCGCATCAAGAGCTACCTGGATTACGGCATGTTCCAGCCCATCCAGATTGCCTCCACCGTGGCCCTCAACGGCCCTGAAGACTGCGTGCACCAGATCCGCGACGTGTATCAGGAACGGCGCGACCGCCTCATCGAAGGCCTGAACCGCATCGGCTGGGAAACGCCTTCGCCCAAGGCGACCATGTTTGTGTGGGCGCACATTCCCGAACCCTTCCGCAAGATGGGTTCCGTGGAATTTTCCAAGCTGCTGTTGCAGGAGGCCCACGTGGCCGTTTCGCCTGGTCTGGGCTTCGGCTCCTACGGCGACGAATACGTGCGCTTTGCCCTGATTGAAAACGAGCACCGCACGCGGCAGGCTATTAGCAGCATGCGGCGGTTGTTGTCGGGCGTCTCCGACTAAACCTGTTTCGCCCTCCGCGTCTTTTTGCTTCCGGCGGCGTCAGGCGGTCTTTTTATTCCGGTCGAGTACCATCAGAGTACACTCCCTGCATAAAAAGCCCGTCTTCCTTGCCGGAAGGCAAAAATCCCCAGGATGGCAAAATAGGTTTTGGAAGCATCGTTTGTCCCCTGGACAGCCTGAAACGGGCCGTTTTCTCGCCAGGGAACAAAATCTCGCTTTCAAAAACCGTTTTTCGGACGGGATGAAACGAGGTCAGAACAACTGAAATCGGCGGGGTCGGGAGGTTTTCCGGCCCCGCCGCAGCAACCATAAGGCCGCATATGGCCAACAACCGCGCAGGCCCGCGGCGGACAGACCGGGGTTAGGCAGCAGATTCGGAGGCGACATGACAAAGAACAGCGATAAACCCCTGGTAGTGGGCCTTGCCGGATTCGGCACCGTGGGCGGCGGCCTTGTGCGTCTGCTTGACGAAAACGCCGACCTTATCCGCCGCCGTTGCGGGCGCGACATCGTGCTCAAAAAGGTGCTTGTGCGCAACGCCACCAAGGCCCGCAGCGCCCAGTTGCCCGCCGGAACGGAACTTACCACTGATTACCGCGCGCTTACCGATGATCCTGAAATCGACGTGCTGGTGGAACTGATCGGCGGCATCGACAATGCCCGCACCATCATCGACCGCGCCCTTGATCAGGGCAAGCACATCGTCACCGCCAACAAGGCCCTGCTGGCCGAGGAAGGTCTGGCCCTGTTCCAGAAGGCTGACCGCAAAAAGCGCATCCTGCGCTACGAAGCCAGCGTGGCTGGGGCCATCCCCATTGTGGAGACGCTGAAGGAAAGCCTTACGGGCAACCGCATCGAATCGCTCATGGGCATTCTCAACGGCACCAGCAACTATATTTTGTCTGAAATGACCAGCAACGGTATGGATTTTGACGTTGCGCTCAAGCAGGCCCAGCAGCTGGGCTATGCCGAGGCCGACCCCACGCTGGACATTGACGGGCATGATGCCGCCCACAAGCTTATCTTGCTTATCCGTCTGGCCTATGGGGTGCACTATCCCTACACGGCCCTTTCGGTGCGCGGCATTCGCGGGCTTTCCGGCATGGATATCCGCCTTGCGCGCGAATTTGGCTACCGCATCAAGCTCATTGGTCAGGTGCGTGAGGTACCTGGCGCCGAGGGCGCTGAGAGTGATGGCAACATCCGGCTTGAGGCCGGGGTGTTCCCCGCCCTTGTGTACCACAAGTTTTTGCTGGCCCGCGTGGGCGGCGTGTACAACGCCGTGCGGGTGGACGCCAACGCCTCCGGCCCGCTGTTTTTCCACGGGCGCGGCGCGGGCGATCTGCCCACAGCCGGAGCCGTGCTGGGCGATCTACTGGCCGTTGCCCGCGATGAACGCCCCAACAACACCGGCTTTGTGGGCAAGGAATTGCCCAAGGCCTCCATTGTGCCGCCGGAAGAATGGCGCTCGTGCTACTACGTGCGCGTCATGGTGCAGGACACCCCCGGCGTGCTGCGTGATCTTTCGGGCTGCATGGCCGCCGAGGGCATCAGCATGGCCCAGGTCATCCAGAAGAGTGATGAAGGCAATGGCGTTCCGCTGGTCTTCATGACCCACGAAACCACGGCCCGCGCCATGGGCGATGCTCTCCAGCGCACCATGGACGCCGGCCTGCTCAAGGAACCTGCGGTGTACTTCCGCGTGTTGGGAGGAGCATGATAATTTTTGACGAACCATACGTCTCGCCAGAGCTGCTCGACTACGCGGCAGCCCGGCGGGAACCGGTGCTCGACAATGCTGTGGCGCGGGACTTGTCCCGCGCCCGCGCGCTTTCTGGCGCAGCGCCCCTGAACCTCGTACCGGAAGCGGAGTTTGCGGCCCAGTGCCGGAAGTCCTGCCCGGACTGCGCGCCCCCGCGCATTTATACCTGCTCGGAAAATTCCCTGGCCTGGGTTTGCGACCACGTGGACAATGCCGAGCTTGTCAGCGGCATTGAGAAGCTCAAGAACAAGGCCAGAACCCGCGAGCTGCTGCGTCCTCTCTACGATGATTATTTCTATCGCAGACTCACTCTTGATGCCCTGCGCCATCTGCCTTTTGAAGAATTGCGCCTGCCCTGCGTGGTCAAGCCTTCTGTGGGTTTTTTCAGCCTGGGCGTGCGCATTGTGCGCACTCGCGAAGACTGGCTTGCCGCCCTCGTCGCCATTGAGCAGGAAGCAACGCACTGGCGCGAGCAGTATCCCGACAGCGTTGTGGACAGCGAAGACTGGCTCATAGAGGAATACATTGAAGGCGATGAATACGCCGTGGATGTATACTTTGACGCGCAGGGGCAGGCCGTGATCTGCAACATTCTGCGGCACGAATTTGCTTCCGCTTCAGACGTGAGCGACCGCCTGTACTACACGGGCGCTTCTGTGGTACGTTCCCACCTTGCAGAGTTCGAGGCATGGTTCAATAAGGTTAACTCCCTGCTCTGCCTGCGGAATTTTCCCACCCATGTGGAGCTGCGGCGTGACGCCCAAGGGCGCATACGGCCCATCGAATTCAACGCTCTGCGTTTTGCGGGCTGGTGCTGCACGGACGTTACCCTGTTTTCCTGGGGCTTCCACACCTACGGGTGCTTTCTGGAAGGGCGGCGGCCCGATTGGGACAAGGCTCTGGCCGGGCGCGAAGGCAAGCTCTACACCCTCATCGTGCTGAACAAGCCGGAAAACTGCCCGCCCGTACGCAACTTTGATTACGAGGCCTTGGGCCGTGGCTTTGCCCGTGTCCTGCATGTGCGCAAAAGCGATTTTACGCGCTATGGGCTGTTTGGTTTTCTCTTTACCGAAACGCCGGAAAACCAGCGTGAAGAGCTGGACCGCATAGCCCGCTCCGACCTGCTGGAATTCACAAGCTGAGGCAACCGTGGAAACCCTTGAAATAAGCACCCGCAGCCGGTGCGAGATGATCGACATCACGGCGGAGCTGCGCGCGCTGGTGCGCCGCAGGGCCGCCGATGGTCGCTGGCAGAGCGGCGCTCTGGCCCTGTTCTGCCCGCACACCACCTGCGGCCTCACGGTCAACGAAGGCGCAGACCCTGACGTGCGGCGCGACATGCTGGCCTTTTTCAGCCACCTTGTCCCGGAGCATGGCGACTACCGCCACGCTGAGGGCAACAGCGATGCCCACATAAAAACCACCCTGCACGGGCCATCCCTCCTGCTGATTGTGGAGAAGGGCGAACTGCGCCTTGGCACGTGGCAATCCGTTTATTTGTGCGAGGGCGATGGCCCACGCCGACGCAACCTGTGGCTGCAATGGCTGAAGTCCGACGACTAGAGTATTTCGTGGCAAGGATTTTTCAGAGAAATCCTTGCAGAGCAGTTGACTCATTTCATGCGTAAACAGCTCTAGAGCGGGCATTCAGCTGCTTGCGGCCTGCCTTTTCATGGCCTCAAAGGAGCACTATCCATGCCCCATGACGTAAATCTTATTCTTACACTTGCCGGGGGGCTTTCCGCCGCCCTGGTTCTTGGTTTTATCACGCAGAAATTGCGTCTTTCCCCGCTTGTGGGCTATCTGCTTGCAGGCATCATCGTAGGCCCTCACTCCCCCGGCTTTGTGGCCGATGCCTCCACGGCGGCCCAGTGCGCCGAGATTGGCGTTATCCTGCTGATGTTTGGCGTGGGCCTGCATTTTCACCTCAAGGATCTGCTGGCCGTGGGGGCCATTGCCACTGGCGGCGCAGCGGCGCAGATATCGCTGGCAACGCTGGCAAGCATGGGGTTATTGCATTTTTTCGGCTTTGATCTGCTTTCCGGCGCGGTTTACGGCATGGCTATTTCCGTTGCCAGCACCGTGGTCCTTACCCGTGTACTTGCCGATAACCATGACCTGCACAATCCCACCGGGCACGTGGCCCTGGGCTGGCTGGTGGTGGAAGATATCTTTACCATTCTGCTGCTTGTGCTGCTGCCTTCGGTTCTTTCTCCGGGCGGCGAATTTTGGAGCGCCCTGGGCATGACCCTGCTGAAGCTGGCGGCGCTCTCCGTGTTTACGCTTGTGGCCGGGCAAAAACTTATCCCGCTGTTTCTGGGCTACGTGGCCCGCACGGGCACCCGCGATCTGTTCACCCTCGCAGTGTTGGCCCTGGCCCTTGGCATCGCCGTTGCTGCTGCGGAATTTTTTGGGGCGTCCATGGCGCTTGGCGCATTTTTGGCAGGCATGGTTGTGGGGCAGTCCGAGTTCAGCGCCCGTGCCGCCGCCGAAGCCCTGCCCCTGCGTGATGCCTTTGCCGTGCTGTTTTTTGTGTCTGTGGGCATGCTCTTTGACCCTGCCTCGCTGGCGCAGGACTGGCCCCTCATGCTGGCGACTCTTTTTGTCATCATGATTGTGAAGCCCCTTGGGGCGCTGCTGATGACAAGCCTGTTTCGCAAGCCTCTCAAGCAGGGGCTTTCCGTGGCCGCCTCCCTGTCGCAGGTGGGTGAATTTACGTTTATCCTTGCGGGCCTTGGCATCAGCCTTGGGGTTTTTGACCAGAGGGTCAACAATGCGCTTATTCCAGCGGCCATCATCTCCATCACGTTCAACCCCATGCTGTACCGCAAGGCCAAGGATGTGGCCCTGTGGTGGGAGAAGCGCAAGCGCGGTAATATTATCGAACCTGCGGCCTGCCTGATCGTACCGGACGAAGGCGACCGCGCGCGGGTGGTTGTGGTGGGCTACGGCCCCGTTGGGCGCAGTTGCTGCCGTATCTTGCAGGACAGCAGCATGTTGCCCGTGGTTGTGGAAATGAATATCGACACTGTGCGGCTTTTGCGCAGCGAAGGTGTGCCCGTGGTGCACGGCGATGCCATGCAGGCCGAGGTGCTGCGTGAGGCTGGTCTGGAAAAGGCCGAGGCCCTGCTGCTCACATCCCCCAGTATTCCCGCAGGCGAAGTGACGTCCATAGCGCGCGCGGTGAACCCGCATGCGCGTATTCTGGCGCACACGGCCTTTGTGAGCGAAGCCCGCTCCCTGCGCGACAAAGGCGCAGACGCCGTGTTCAGCGGCGAACGCGAAGTTGCGCTGGCCATGGCGGAATATCTGCTGCGTTCGGCGGGAGCGCCGGAGGCGTATGTGCAGACGGAACTTGAACGCGTGCGCGAGAAGCTCGACTAGTCGTAGCTCGCACAGGGCTTTTTTGCCCACCGGCGGCGTCAGAATGGCTTATTGCTCCAGTCGAGTACCATAGCATAGTTTAGAAAGCGTCTTTTGCCCTCTGGACTGCGTCAAAAGCCCGTTTCAGTCCAGGGCTGTACCAGCATGTACTATCCCTGTCCTGAAACGGGCCATTTCCTTGCCAGAGGACAAAATCCATCTTTTTAAACGTTGCAGAACTGAAATAAAAATAGCTAGTTGAGCATCAAATACCGCCATGATCATCCACATAGACATGGATGCCTTTTTTGCATCGGTAGAGCAGATGGACGACCCGTCCCTGCGCGGCAAGCCCGTCATTGTGGGCGGCGAGCAGCGGGGCGTGGTTTCCACCTGTTCTTATGAGGCGCGCGTTTTTGGGGTGCATTCCGCCATGCCCATGGCAACAGCCCGCAGGCTCTGCCCGCAGGCCATTGTGGTGCGTGGCCGACACTCGCGCTATGCCGAGCTTTCGCGGGCTGTCATGGCGGCCCTTGGCGAGTTTTCGCCCCTTGTGGAGCAGGCCAGCGTGGATGAGGCCTATGTGGACGCCACAGGCCTTGAGCGTCTGTTTGGCTCTCTGGAAGAGCTGCTTCTGCGCATCAAGGAGCGTGTGCGCGAGGCCACGGGCGGCCTTACCTGTTCCGCCGGGGCAGCGCCTGTGAAGTTTCTTGCCAAGATTTGTTCAGACATCAATAAGCCCGATGGCATGTTTATCCTGCGGCCCGAAGAAGTGGACGACTTTCTGGCGACCCTGCCCGTGGGCAAGATTCCCGGCGTGGGCAAGCGCATGGTTGAGAGTCTGCAAGGTCTGGGAGTGAGAACCGTGGGGCAGTTGCGCCGCTACAGTCTGGATTTTATGCTGCGCAAATACGGTAAGTGGGGCGGTGTGCTGTTTGAGCGCGTGCACGGGCGCGACCCGCGCGGCATAGAAACTGAGCGCGCCGCCAAGAGCGAAAGTGCGGAATGCACCTTTACCGAGGACACGCGCGACCGGGATTTTTTGCAGCGCATGCTGCTGGCCCATGCAGAGCGCGTGGGCGCTTCGCTGCGGCGGCACGGCTACAGGGGCCGCACGGTGACGCTCAAGGTCAAGTATACGGATTTTCGACAGGTTACCCGCTCGCGCACACTGCCGGAGGGCATAAACGCCACGGAAACCATTTTTGAGGTGGGCTGCGCCCTGCTGCGTGAGTTGCCCCTGCCCCAGCCTGTGCGGCTTATCGGCCTTGGGGTTTCAGGTTTTGACGCGCCTGTGGCGCAATTGGTCTTGCCGGGCGCAGTCAAGCCCGCAACGCAGGGGCTGGACCCGCAGGTTGAGGCCAGAAGGCAAAAACTCGATGCCGCGCTGGACGATCTGCGCAGCCGCTTTGGCAACAAGGCCGTGCAGCGCGGGCGGCTGTTTACTCCTGCGGAAAAAAAGGCAGCTGCCGCGCTTACCCCGGATAGCGCCGGGGATGCGGACACGTCGGATGCAAAAGAATCTGATCGTGAGGAGTAGGCGGCTTTATGCGCTTGTCTGACCCTGCCGCGCAAACAGGGCCATGTATTCCTGATTGCCCTTGGGGCCCTTGATGGCGGCGGGCAGCACACCCTGACATTCAAGACCCAGATTGGCTTGGGTGAAGAGCAGAATCTTGTCCACCGCGCGCTGGCGGGCGGCCTCATCGCGCACCACGCCCTTGACGGTTTCGCCGGGGCCAAGCTCAAACTGGGGTTTGATAAGCGTGGCGAGCATGCCGCCGGGTTTGAGCCAGGGCATGCACGAGGGCAGCACGAGGGTGAGCGAAATGAAGGAAACGTCCGCGACCACCAGATCAACCATCTCGGGAATAAGGCTCAGCTCCGCATGGCGCAGGTTGACGCCTTCAAGATTTACCACCCTTTCATCAGCCCGCAGGCGTTCGTGTAACTGGTTTTTGCCCACATCCACAGCATAAACGCGTTTGGCTCCCCGTTGCAGCAGGCAGTCGGTGAAGCCGCCGGTGGAAGCGCCCGCGTCCAGGCACACAAAGTCGGTCACATCCAGCTTGAAATGCTCGAGGATGGTCAAAAGCTTGTAAGCGCCACGGCTCACGTAGCGTTCTGGCTCCAGCAGAGCAAAAACCGTGTCCGCAGCAAAAGGATGCCCCGGTTTGGGCACAACCTGCGGCGGGGCGCCGGGAACCGTCTGCTCAAGGATGATTTTGCCCGCCATGATGAGGCGGCGGGCCTGCTCGCGGCTTTCCGCAAGGCCCTGTTCAAATACAAGCTGGTCGGCGCGTTGTCTGGGTGATTTAGGCATGGGGGTCTTATAGCTGCTTGCCGCGTCAACCACAAGGCTGCCCCGGGCTGCCCCCAAATTGCCCGCAAGGGGCCGTGAAATGGATTGTCGCTGACCCATCGCAAGAGGCCGTAACGCCATTTTATGCTCAACCCCGCCCGGCGCACTTGCCAAAGCCGCAAAAGAGGGCTATATAGCTTGCCCTTGTGCGGTACTGCGCCGCGCCAAGGGTAAAACGCGCGGGCGTCCGAATTGCTGTAAAAGCTGGATTATGCCGCGTTCACGAGGTAGCTGCCATGAAAAATGATATCCATCCCAAAGTGTTCAACGCCACCATCACCTGCGCCTGCGGCAACGAAGAGCACGTGCTCTCCACCAAGGGCGAACAGGTTAACGTGGAAGTTTGCTCCGCTTGCCATCCTTTCTTCACCGGCAAGCAGCGTTTTCTTGATACCGCTGGTCGTATTGACCGCTTCCGCAAGAAGTACGCCAAGTTTGATCAGCAGTAAGCTTGGGTCGGGCCTTAACCGGGACTCCAGCACTGGCATGACGCCCGAAAGTTCGCGGCGGGCAGGCTCGCAGCAAATCGCCCCGCGCGCAAAGCGCGCGAGCGGTGTGTTGCAGCTTGCCCTCGCTCTTTTGAATGCGGAATGCGCCCCGGTGGGCGGGCAGGCCGTCATGGAAGGCGTGATGATGCGTCACGGTGATGTCTACGGACTGGCTGTTCGCCAGACCGACGGGGTCATTCGTGCCATGCGCTGCCCGTGGTTTTCGCTTACCCGCAGCCCCTGGCTCAAAAAGCCTTTTGTACGGGGCTTTCCTGTGCTGCTGGAAACCTTGGTCAACGGCATCAAGGCGCTCAACCGCTCGGTTGAAGCTGTGGCCCAGAGCGAGCAGGAGGAAATCTCCGGCTGGCATCTGGTGCTTACACTGATCTTGGCCCTGCTGATGGCAGTGGGCCTTTTTGTGGTTGTGCCGCACCTGCTCTCGCTGGTAATGCTCTGGGCTCGCCTTGGAGGCGATGTGGAAGGCCTTTCGTTCCACCTCTGGGACGGTTTTTTCAAGTGCTGCATCTTCATGGGATATATCAAGGCAATTTCATATGTGCCTGATATTCGACGTGTTTTTCAGTATCACGGGGCAGAACACAAAACCATCCACGCCTATGAGGCGGGGGGGGATGTGGACGCTGCCGCCGCCATGGGCAAAAGCCGCCTGCATCCGCGTTGTGGAACCACGTTTTTGCTGTTTGTCATCAGCATTTCCATATTGCTGCATGCGGTACTGGTTCCTCTGATGCTGAGCATTTACACGCCACAGGGCGAGGTTGCCAAACACGTTCTCACCATTGGCGTCAAGCTGCTGCTGATGGTGCCCATCAGCGCGCTGGCCTATGAGCTTATACGCTACGCTGCCAAGCTGCCCGAAGGGCTGTTGGCAACGGTGCTGCGCGCGCCGGGGCTGGCCCTCCAGCGGCTCACCACCTATGAGCCTGACGAAAGCCAGCTTGAGGTGGCCGTGGTGGCCTTGCGCGAAGCCCTTGGCCCAGATGACGGTGCGAGGGTGCATACCGTAGCCTACACCACGGAATAGCGCTTATTGCCGATTTTTCTGCCGCTTTTGCGGCAGATGCTGTACATGGGCTTGTTGCTTGGCATGCTGCTTGCGGCATGGCTGCGCGCCCGATTTTCGTTTTTTCCGCCCACAGCGTGTTGGAGACACCTATGTTCGCCAAATTGGAAGGTCTGGAAAAGAAATTCATGGAGCTGGAGCATTCCCTGGCTGAGCCGGATGTGTTCAACGATCAGGAGCACTACCGCAAGCTCACCAAGGCCCATGCCGATCTGCGCGACATTGTGGAGATGTACCGCCGTCACAAGGCGCTGTTGCAGGAACAGGCCGAAAACAAGCAGCTGCTGCGCGATGATGACCCCGAAATGCGCGAGCTTGCCCAGGAAGACCTGCGCCGCATTGAAACGGAACTGCCTGAGGTGGAGCAGGAGCTCAAGCTCATGCTGCTGCCCAAGGATCCGCTGGACGAAAAGAACACCATTCTTGAAATTCGAGCCGGTACTGGCGGCGAAGAAGCGGCCCTGTTTGCCGCCGATCTGTTCCGCATGTATTCGCGCTATGCCGAAGTTAAGGGCTGGAAGGTGGAACTCATGAGCGAATCGCCCTCAGAATCGGGCGGCCTCAAGGAAGTTATCTGCCTTGTCAGCGGCAACAAGGTGTACAGCCGCCTCAAGTTCGAGGCTGGCACCCACCGCGTGCAGCGCGTGCCCGCCACAGAAGCTCAGGGCCGCATCCATACCTCTGCCGCAACTGTGGCCGTTATGCCCGAAGCGGAAGAAGTGGACGTGGAAATCCGCCCCGAAGACCTGCGCATCGATATTTACCGGGCTTCCGGCGCTGGCGGCCAGCACGTCAACAAGACCGAATCGGCTGTGCGCATCACGCACTTGCCCACCAATACCGTTGTGACCTGTCAGGACGAGCGCTCGCAGCACAAAAACAAGGCCCGCGCCATGAAAGTGCTTGCCTCACGCATTCTGGCCGCCGAGCGCGAGCGCTATAATTCGGAAATTTCCGCCGACCGCAAGTCGCAGGTGGGTTCCGGCGACCGTTCCGAGCGCATCCGTACCTACAATTTCCCGCAGGGGCGTTGTACGGATCACCGCATCAACCTGACCCTGTATTCTCTGGATCGCATCATGGAAGGCGAAATTGATCCTCTGATTGAAGCCTTGAGCACGGTGGCGCAGGCCGATGCGCTTAAGGCGCAGGCTACTGATTAATCGCCCACTTGCATTAAATATGGATACTAAAAACGCCCGCAATAGCGGGCGTTTTTTGCGTCTGCATGCGGCAGACAATGCACTTATACGGACTGATCGGGCAGGCGTAGCATGCCCTCGCGGATGATAAAGGCGATCACGGCTTCAATGCCGGCGCCGGAAAGCATCTCTGTGAGCACATAAGGGCGTTCGCCGCGCATGCGGCGGGTGTCCCGCTCCATCACGTCCAGCGAGGCATGCACCATGGGCGCGAGGTCAACCTTGTTGATGATGAGCAGGTCGGATTTGGTGATGCCGGGGCCGCCCTTGCGCGGGATTTTGTCCCCGCCGCTCACGTCGATGACATAGATGGTCAGGTCTGCCAGTTCCGGGCTGAACGTGGCGGAGAGGTTGTCCCCGCCGCTTTCCACCAGCACCAGCTCAAGGCCGGGATGGCGGGCCTGAAGCTCTTCAATGGCCTGAATGTTCATGGAGGCGTCTTCGCGGATGGCAGTATGCGGGCAGCCGCCCGTTTCAACGCCGATGATGCGGTCGGCTTCAAGGGCGTTGTGGCGCAGCAGAAATTCCGCATCCTCGCGGGTGTAAATGTCGTTGGTGACGACAGCCATGTTGTAGTGCTTGCGAAGGCGCATGCACAGGTGGCGCAAGAGGGCCGTTTTGCCGGAACCCACAGGGCCGCCAACGCCCACTCGCAGGCAGGGTCTATTGGTCATGACGTTCAACTCCTGAAAAGTCGGGTGTATTGTCGTTCGTGTCCGGCGCTGCACAGGGCAAGGCCGGGGAGGCTGGAGCCGATGTCCTCATCGGGCAGGGCCGCTGCCTGAGCCACCAGTAGCGGCACGGCAGGCATGAACTCCAGCAACAATTTTTGCGCGGCGGTCTGGCCCAGAGGCACTGTTTTGCAGGCCACGGCCACCTGATTTTGCAGCCAGCTCCACACATAGGCGCAGGCCGTATCCACCCCGGCGCGCTGTTGCGCGGCAGGGTCGCTCAAAGGCTCCATGCTGCGGGCGTGCTGGTCGAGCATGACGGCGGCAACCGCAAAGCAGGCCGTGTAACCCGCATTGTCTGGCAGAGGCCAGTGCGGCAGCATATTCTGATCGTTCAAAATGCGGCGCAGGGCGCGCCCCATCTGGATTTCTTCCTGCCACAGTTCGCGGCTTTCGCGTCCGGCAAGCATAAGGGCATTCCAGCGGGCCAGCGCAAAGGCATCTGCGCTGGATGCCGCCGCGTGCATGCGCAGCAGCAGCGGCAGGTCGTTGCGCGCAAGACCGAGGCGCAGCACGCCCAAAAGCCAGCGACGCACGCCTTCCGCAGTGGCCGCATGCCCCCGCTCCACGGCGGCTGCAAGCCCCTGCGACCATGCAAAACCGCCCACGGGCAGGGATTGTCCCGCCAGATAGAGCAGGGCTGTCAGGCCAAACTGCGGCCCATTCCATGCCGCGCGGCTACAGCCACGGCCAGCATGCGGCCCGGTTTGCCCTGCGGCATCCGCCGCCTGCCCATGCGCTGCGCCCTGTTGAACATGTTGAGCAAAGCAGGTTCCGCCAGCCAGAACCCTTGCGGGGGGCGTCAGCTCGGATGCAGGCTCAGTCGCCAGTCCGGCAGCCAATTCAGCCATGACTGTGACCGTGGCCGCCGTAGGCTCCGCCCTCGGGCACAAAGGGCAGGTTTTCTCGGCGCAGGCGCAGGCCCAGATTTTCCGCCAGTTCTTCAAGCACGTGGTCGGGCATGAAGCGCAGCCACTTGTGCCCGAGCTGCAAGGCGGCGTGGCGGTTGCCAAGGTGATAGCAGGCGCGGGCCAGGGTTTCCCAGTTGGGGGCAATGCCCGTCACCACAGGTTCCGCGCCGTTGCGCACGATTGCCAGCACGTCCCCGGCGCGCAGAATATCGCCCTCGCGCAGAACCTGCCCGCGCGTGAGAAACAGGCCCGCTTCTTCGCCGCTGTCCAGCCGAAGCCGCTGACGGCACTTGCCGCGCTGCTCCCAGGTCAGGGTGAGGGTGGCCGTAGGCTCCAGATTGGTGCGCTGCCCCATGTTCTCGGTAAATTCCAGCATGGTCGCTCCTTGGGTGGTTGCCTAGAACAAAAAATACCGTTGCGCCAGCGGCAGCACTTCTGCCGGAGCGCAGGTGAGTATCTCGCCGTCAGCACGGACTTCATACGTTTGCGGGTTCACGGAGATCGCCGGGGTGGCGCTGTTGAGCAGGAGGTCGCTCTTGCACAGGGTGCGCGTCCCCCGGCAGGAGGAAAGCCCGCGCAGCAGGCCCAGCTCCCGCAGCCGTCCCTCGCCGCCGTTTTCCATGAAGGCGCGCGAAACAAAGCTCAGACTGGCGGCAGCCGCAGCCTGCCCCAGTGAGCCAAACATGGGGCGGTAGTGCATGGGTTGCGGCGTGGGAATGGAGGCATTGGCATCGCCCATGGGTGCGGCGGCTATCTGCCCGCCCTTGATGACCAAGGAGGGTTTGACCCCAAAAAAGGCGGGCTTCCACAGCACGAGGTCGGCCAGAAGGCCGGGGGCCACTGCGCCAATGGCGTGGGAAAGGCCGTGGGTTACGGCAGGATTGCAGGTGTACTTGGCCAGATACCGGCGCACCCGGAAGTTGTCGTTGCCGCGCCCACGGTCCTCGGGCAGGGGGCCGCGCTGCACTTTCATCTTGTGGGCGGTCTGCCACGCGCGGGTAATGACCTCCCCCACGCGGCCCATGGCCTGCGAGTCTGAGGAAATCATGGAGATCACGCCCATATCCTGCAAGATATCCTCTGCTGCAATGGTTTCGCGCCGGATGCGCGAATCGGCAAAGGCCGCGTCCTCTGGCAGGGAGGGGTTGAGGTGGTGACAAACCATGAGCATGTCCAGATGTTCGTCCACAGTGTTCACGGTGTAGGGCCGGGTGGGATTGGTGGACGAGGGCAGTACGTTGGGCAGGGAGCAGGCGCGCAGAATGTCGGGAGCGTGGCCGCCGCCTGCGCCTTCTGTATGATAGGTGTGGATGGTGCGGCCCCGGAACGCGGCCAGCGTGTCTTCCACAAAGCCCGCCTCATTGAGCGTGTCGGTATGGATGGCGACCTGCACATCGTATTCGTCTGCCACGGTAAGGCATGTGTCTATGGCAGCCGGGGTAGTGCCCCAGTCTTCGTGCAGTTTCAGGCCGCAAGCGCCTGCCTCGAGCTGCTCGCGCAAGGCCTCGGGCATGGCGGCATTGCCCTTGCCCAAGAAGCCAAAGTTCATGGGCAAGGCGTCTGTGGCGGCCAGCATGCGTTCCAGATGCCAGGGGCCGGGAGTGCACGTGGTGGCGTTGGTGCCCGTAGCAGGGCCGGTGCCGCCCCCGAGCATGGTGGTGATGCCGCTGGCAAGGGCTTCTTCCACCTGTTGCGGGCAGATGAAATGGATGTGCGAGTCCATGCCGCCAGCGGTGAGCAGGCAGCCTTCGCCCGCAATAATCTCCGTGCCGGGGCCGATGATCACATCCACGTCGGGCTGCACATCGGGGTTGCCCGCCTTGCCGATGGCGGCAATGCGTCCGTCGCGTATGCCAAGATCCGCCTTGATGATGCCAAGGGCCGCATCCATGATGACGGCATTGGTGATGACGGTGTCCATAGCGCCGTCGGCATTGCTGATCTGGCTCTGGCCCATGCCGTCGCGAATAACCTTGCCGCCGCCAAAGCAGACTTCATCGCCATAGACGGTGTGGTCGCGCTCGATTTCGATCCACAGTTCCGTGTCCGCAAGGCGGATGCGGTCGCCTGTGGTGGGGCCGTAGAGTTCGGCATACTGGCTTCTGGGAATGCGGATCATGCTTTTTCCTCCCTGGGGGCTTCGGCATCAAGCGCCCCCATGATCTGGGCGCGAAAGCCAAACACGCGCCGTGCCCCGGCGTAGGGCACAAGGCGCACCTCGCGTTTCTGCCCCGGCTCAAAGCGCACGGCTGTTCCCGCAGGTATGTCGAGCCGCATGCCGCGTGCGGATTCGCGGGCAAAGGTCAGGGCCGGGTTTACTTCAAAAAAATGATAGTGCGAGCCCACCTGAATGGGCCTGTCGCCGGTATTGGAAACTTCCAGCACCACTTCCTGCCCTTCAGAGAGGGCGTTGAGGGTTATTTCGCCCTCAGCGATATGAAATTCACCGGGAATCATGCGTCCCCCTTGCGTGTTCGTGTACGTTGCCGCGTTCGTTGTCGTGTCCGGCTTGCCCGTGGCGCCCTGATTACAGAATGGGGTCGTGCACCGTCACAAGCTTGGTGCCGTCAGGAAAGGTGGCCTCCACCTGCACTTCGTGGACCATCTCGGGCACGCCGTCCATGACGTCCTCGCGCGTAAGCAGGTTGCGGCATGAGCCCATGAGCTCGGCCACGCTTTGCCCGTCGCGCGCGCCTTCAAGCACGGCCAGACTGATGTAGGCCACCGCCTCGGGGTAATTGAGCTTGAGGCCGCGCGCCTTGCGCCTTTCTGCCAGCAGTCCGGCGGTGAAAAGCAGCAGCTTGTCCTTTTCTCTGGGCAGAAGTTCCATGATGCCTCCTGTATGTGCGGCATGCCGCAAGTGTTCCTTGAAAATTAAATGATCGCAGCCCGGCTATGAGAAATATCCCTAAAAAGCGCCGTACCAGATGCGCGGCATGTGCGGTGGGCAGCCGGTCAGTGCGGGTCGCAGCAGGTTCCAGGCTGTCAGCAACAGGTTGCGCGCTTCTTCCATATCCGGCCCCAGATAGCGCACCACAAGCACCCCGCCGCGCACGGTGGCTCCGGCCCGCTCCCCCATGTGGGCAGACAGGGGAACGGGCCTGGCCAGGACGGAAGTTCCACCAACGGCAGGGGCCTGCTCTGCTGGCGCGTCATCAGAAGTACCCTCAGGCGCATCGTCAAAATCGCGGATGGGCGAGAGCATGTTTTGCAGCGTGGTGCAGCATGCCTCCAGCGCGGCAAGGTCTTGTCCGTCATCCGTTCCTCGCCCCACAGCAAAAAGGGTGGCGGAGACCGCCTGATCCCCCAGCCCGCAGGCGCATTTTTGCAGGGCATCGCCGCCTTCAAAGCGCAGTACCTCATGCAGCAGGGGCAGACCCTCGCGAGTGAGGATGAGGCTTTGGCGCACGCTGCCGTGTGTAAAGCTCTCGTTGGCGGCAGGGCGGCCAAGGCAGATCATTTCCCAGCCGATGCAGGCGCTGGTATTGTCCAGCTCCACCGATGTGCGCATTTCGGCCCGCGCGCCGTCATAGATGATGGTTTCACGCGGCAGCCATTCCAGCATGCCGCCCGCAACGTTCAGGTCTGTGGTCTGGCGCTGGGCGACGTTATGCGCATCCGCAGCGTAGAATTTGGAGGCAGAAGGTGCGGTGAGCAGTGCGTGCGCGCCTTGCTCCAGCCGCACGCTAAGGCTCAGATCATCACCGCTCACAAGGCCACCGGGAGGGTGCAGCAGGCAGCAATGGCAGGGCTGGGATGCCTGCGCCCGGCCCGGCGCATTGGTGGGCGCGGCTTCGGGATAGAAGGGCCGCTGCACGCGCAAAGGCCCGCTGAACTGCATTTTTGTCAGCGTGGTGCGCCCCTGCCGCACCGCAAAATCCAGATCCATGCGTGCGCTCCAGCGGCGGTCAGGCGTAAAGCAGTGACCGTGGAGATTGCCGGCAGGGCTTGCGGGGTTGGCAGACATGCAGTTCCTTTTGTTCCCGTAGCGGGAATCAGACGCTCAGAAAGGCTTTGACAGTGCCATCGTCCAGGCCGTGCATGCCCCCCTGTGAAACGATGTGGCCGCGATCCATAATCATGTACGTATCTGCCATGCGGCGGGCAAAAGGCACTTTCTGCTCCACCAGCAGCACTGTAAGGCCCATTTCTTCGTTGAGTCTGCGAATGGTCGTGGCGATATCGCGAACAATATTGGGCTGGATGCCCTCTGTTGGTTCGTCCAGAATGAGCAGGCGCGGCTCCAGCGTGAGCGCGCGGGCAATGGCAAGCTGTTGCTGCTGCCCGCCGGAAAGATCGCCGCCCCTCCGATGCATCATTTCGCCCAGCACGGGAAAAAAGTCAAAGATGAAGGGAGGAATGGCCCCGGCCTTGTCCTTGCGCATGGGCAGGGAAAGCTCCATATTTTCGCGCACGGTCAGCAGGGGGAAGATTTGGCGGCCCTGCGGCACATAACCGATACCCAGGGCCGCCCGTCGCTCCACAGGCAGAGGAAGCAAGTCCGTTCCTTCAAGGAGAATATGGCCGGAGCGTGCGGGCAGCACGCCCATGATACATTGAAGCAATGTGGTTTTGCCCACGCCGTTGCGCCCCATGAGGCAGGCGCACGAACCGGCCTTTACCTCAAGGTTGACGTCGCGCAGGATGTGGCTTTCGCCATAATACTGATTGAGACCTGTAATATGCAGCATTACGCTCCTCCGGAGCATGAGGCTCGAAAATTGGCAGTTTGCAGCGGTCGTCCAGCCTAAAATCAGCCCAAGATCAGCCAGCGGCAGGCCAGGGCCGTGCAGGCGCTAGGCCGCGCCCAGCGGTTCGCCCAGATAGGCCTCCACCACGGCGGGGTGGTTCTGCATTTCGTCCATGGTGCCCTCGGCCAGCACGCTGCCCTGATGCAGCACCGTGACCTTGTGGGCAATGGCCCGCACAAATTCCATGTCGTGCTCCACCACCATGATGCTCTGCTCGCCTTCAAGGTCATGCAGCAGCTCGATGGTGCGGTCCATTTCTTCAGGGGTCATGCCTGCCACGGGTTCGTCCAGCAGCAGAAGCTGGGGCTTCTGCATAAGCAGCATACCGATTTCAAGCCACTGCTTTTGCCCGTGCGAGAGCTTGCCCGCCTGCAAACGGGCCAGGTCTGTCAGACGGATGCGGTGCAGCACTTCTTCGATAAAGACCTTGCTGTCGGCAGAGAGCCGCGCGCGGAATGTAGGCCATACCCGCTTGTCGCCAGCCAGCGCCAGCTCCAGATTCTGCAGCACGCTCAGGGCCTCGAACACCGAGGGCTTCTGGAATTTGCGGCCAATACCCGCCTGAGCGATGGCGACTTCGTCCATTTGCAGCAGATTGCAGGTGCGGCCAAACCATGCGGAGCCAGTGTCGGGCCGGGTTTTGCCGGTGATCACGTCCATCATGGTGGTCTTGCCCGCGCCGTTGGGGCCGATGACGCAGCGCAGTTCGCCCTTGTCCACATAGAAGGTCAGATCGTTGAGCGCCTTGAAGCCGTCAAAACTCACGCTGATTTTTTCCATGTACAGCGCGATGTCCGGCTTGGACATCATGTGTCGCGGGGGCCGGGCGCGCATCTTCATGGGGCGCTTGTCAAAGGGGGCGTGGGTTTCTTCGTAGGCGCGGGCGGCTTCTGCCACATCCTCAAGGCTGCGCCCGTGCAAAATATCCTGCTGGGTCTTCATGCTGCGCCTCCTTCATTGGTGGAATCGGCAGGGGAACCTGGCATAGCGCCGCGTGTTGCGCGGTTGCGCCACTGATCGGGCAAGCCCGCCAGACCCTGCGGCAGGAAGATGGTCACCAGCACAAACATTCCGCCAAGGGCAAACAGCCACGCCTCGGGCATGACCGCCGTAAACCACGTTTTGAAGGCATTGACGGCAAAGGCGCCAAGCACCGCGCCATAAAGCCGTCCCCGGCCCCCCAGCGCCACCCAGACCACAATTTCAATGGAGTTGAGGGGCGAAAATTCGCCGGGGTTGATGATGCCCACCTGCGGCACATACAGCGCGCCGCCGATGCCCGCCAGAATGGCGGACAGCGTGAACACCGCCACCTGATACCGCTCCACCCTGTAGCCGATAAAGCGCACGCGGCTTTCCGCATCGCGCACGGCCACGCACACGCGCCCAAGGCGCGACGCCGTCACAGCCCGGCACAGGAGGTAGCCAGCCATAAGCGCCACGGCGGAGCAGGCAAACAGGGTTGTACGCATGCCGTCTGTCTGCAATTCGAAGCCCAGCAGGGTCTTGAAGTCTGTAAGGCCGTTGTTGCCGCCAAAGCCCATTTCGTTGCGGAAAAAGGCCAGCAGGAGGGCGTAGGTCATGGCCTGACTCATGATGGAAAAATACACGCCCGAAACCCGCGAACCAAAGGCCAGCCTGCCAAATACATAGGCCAGCAGGCCGGGCAGCAGCACCACCAGCAGCACTGCCACCACAAAGTATTCGCTGCCCTGCCAGAACCATGGCAGTTCTTTCCAGTTCAGAAAAACCATGAAGTCCGGTAGGTTGGCGTTACCGTAAACGCCGCGTGCGCCTATCTGCCGCATGAGGTACATGCCGAATCCATAACCCCCAAGGGCGAAAAACGCGCCGTGCCCAAGACTGAGCACGCCCATGAAACCCCAGACCAGATCAACGGAAAGGGCCAGCAGGGAATATGTCAGATACTTGCCCAGCAGGGTGACCATGTAGCCCGGCACGTGCAGGGCGCTGCCTGCGGGCAGCAGGCTGCCTGCAACCACAGCCAGGGACAGCAGGGCGGTAACAGCCAGAAAATTGCGGGTAGGCGTGTTGAGCAGCCTTTCGCGTTCAAAGATATCGGTCGCCATTTATGCCTCCACCGCACGGCCCTTTTGCGGAAACAAGCCGCGCGGGCGCTTCTGGATGAACAGGATAAGGCAGACCAGAATGATGATCTTGGAAAGCATGGCTCCAC
This sequence comes from Desulfovibrio sp. UIB00, assembly GCF_022508225.1. Lineage (NCBI taxonomy): Bacteria > Pseudomonadati > Thermodesulfobacteriota > Desulfovibrionia > Desulfovibrionales > Desulfovibrionaceae > Desulfovibrio > Desulfovibrio sp. UIB00. The sequence continues at coordinate 369,075 of NZ_JAETXJ010000001.1, forward strand.
TGGCAGGTTCCAGAAACTTGTTGGCAATGCCAAGAGCCAGCCCGCCCGTGAGCGTTCCCCAGAGGTTGCCCACGCCGCCAAACACTACCACCATGAAGGAATCCACAATGTAGGTCTGGCCCAGATTGGGGCCAACGTTGGAAACCTGGCTCAAGGCCACGCCAGCCATGCCCGCCACGCCGGAGCCAAGGCCGAATGTCAGCGCGTCCACGCGCGAGGCGCGTATGCCCATGCAGCGGGCAATGGCCCTGTTTTGCGATACGGCGCGCACTTCAAGCCCCAGCCGGGTGCGGTGCATGGCCACATGGATGAGGGCAAACACGCCAAGACAGAAAAGGATGATGTACACGCGGTTGCAGGTCAGGCTGAAATGCTGGGTGATCTGCCACACGCCGCTCATGAATTCCGGATTCTGCACGGCGCGGTTAAGGGGCGAAAACACCGTGCGCACGGCTTGTTGCAGCACAAGGCTGATGCCGAATGTCGCCAGCAATGTTTCCAGCGGGCGACCGTAGAGAAAGCGGATAACAGTCTTTTCAAGCAGTACGCCTGTGCCGCCGCTCACCAGAAAGGCGGCGGGCACAGCCAGAATGAGAGCAAGGCCGGGCTGGCCCGGCAAGAGCTGCTGCATGCCCCAGGCAGTATAGGCCCCAAGCATGATCAGCTCGCCGTGGGCCATGTTGATGACGCCCATGACGCCAAAGGTGATGGCAAGACCAATGGCGGCCAGTACAAGAATGGATCCCAGACTCGTTCCAAAAAAGAGCATTTCAAAGAACTGCGCCCACTGGGCGGAAACGCGCTGGGAATAGAGGGCATCGTCCGCAGCCTTGGCCACAGCCGCGTCGGATGAAGCGGCAAGCGTGCGCAGGGCGTTGAGGGCGGCGGGACTGCCGTTGCTGTTCAGGGCTTTGACGGCGGCAAGCTGGTCTGAGCGCACGGCGGCTGGATCAGCCGCCACGTACAGGGCAAGAGCTGCGTTGAGGTTGCCGCGCACGGCTTCATCTTTTTCACCAGCCAGCAGTTTGTTCAGGGCCTCTGCCTTGAGGGGCGGGGTGGCGCTGTCCATGAGGGCTGCCGAAGCCTGACGGCGCTTGGCCGTGTCGGTTGAAGTAAGAGCCTGAGCGTTGAGAATATCCGTAATGCGCTGGCGCTGGCGGTTGCTTGTGCCCACTTTGCGCAGGCTGTCGGCACTTTGCACCGCGCCAAGTTCGCCTTTGGCGTCAAGGGGCCGCGCCTGACCAGCATCGTCGCTCACAAAGAGCGCTCCTGTAGCGGCATCGGCCAGCAGGGTATTGCGCAGCAGGGCTTCCAGCAGTTTTTCGCGCAGTGGCGCGGCAAGGCTGCTGTCATCCTTTTCCAGCGCGGCAATGGCCGCATCCCTGTCTGCTACCTTGGGGCTCACCAGAGCCTTGAGCAGATCGGCTGGAATAATGGATGGCGAAGTTAGCACCGGGGACGCGGAAGGAGTCGAAACCGCGCCCCCGGCATTCCCGTCCGGTTCCGGTCCGGACGCCAGCACTGCGGGAGGCAGGCTGAAAATTATGAGGCAGCAGAGCAAGAGCGCCGTGCGCATGGGAATATCCTTTAGTCTGGTCTGCCGGGTCTGCGCGGGCGCTGGCCCTGGCCGACGTGCCGTGGGGGGATTGCGGGGGCCGCTGAGGCCCCCGCAGCAGGTTCATACGGTTGCGCGGGCTATTTGGAAGCGCCGCCGCACTTCTTGGTCTTGGTATTGTAGTTGCCGCAGTTGATGGGGTCGGTCCAGTCGCCGATCAGATCCTTGGATTCGGGCAGGTAGTGCGACCACGCTTCGCCGGGAACCACGGAGGGAGTTTCCCAGACCACCTGGAACTGGCCGTCAGCCTGGATTTCGCCGATCAGCACGGGTTTGGTGATGTGGTGGTTGGGCAGTACCTTGGCCATGCCGCCGGTGAGGTTGGGGGTTTCAAGACCCACAATGGCCTTCAGGACCTTGTTCACATCGGTGCTCTGGGCCTTTTCAACAGCCTTCACCCACAGGTTGAAGCCGATGTAGTGGGCTTCCATGGGGTCGTTGGTCACGCGCTTGGGATTCTTGGTGAAGTCGTGCCACTTTTTGATGAAGGCCTTGTTGGCGGGATTGTCCACGCTCATGAAGTAGTTCCAGGCAGCCAGATGGCCCACCAGGGGCTTGGTGTCTATGCCGGAAAGTTCTTCTTCACCCACGGAGAAAGCCATGACGGGAATGTCGGCGGCCGTGATGCCCTGGTTGGCAAGTTCCTTGTAGAAAGGCACGTTTGCATCGCCGTTGAGGGTGGAAACCACAGCGGTCTTTTTGCCCGCGTTGCCGAACTTTTTGATTTCAGCAACGATGGACTGCCAGTCGGAATGACCGAATGGCGTGTAGTTGATAAGGATATCTTCCTTTTTCACGCCCTTGGAGATCAGGTAGGCTTCGATGATCTTGTTGGCGGTGCGGGGGAACACGTAGTCCGTACCGGCCAGTACCCAGCGCTTCACGCCGAGATCGTTCATCAGGTAGTCCACAGCGGGAATAGCCTGCTGGTTCGGGGCCGCGCCGGTGTAGATGACGTTGCGCGATGATTCTTCGCCTTCGTACTGCACAGGGTAGAAGAGGAGGCCGTTGAGTTCTTCAAACACGGGCAAGACGGACTTGCGCGAAACCGAGGTCCAACAGCCGAAAACAGCGGCGACCTTGTCCTTGCTCAGCAGCTCGCGGGCCTTTTCTGCAAAGAGGGGCCAGTTGGAGGCAGGGTCTACCACCACTGGTTCCAGCTTCTTGCCCAGCAGGCCGCCTTTTTTGTTCTGCTCGTCAATGAGCATGAGCATGACGTCTTTCAGCGTTGTTTCGCTGATGGCCATGGTGCCGGAGAGCGAGTGCAGAATGCCCACCTTGATGGTGTCTTCTGCGGCCTTTGCGTTCAGCGAACCGCACAGGGTGACGAGCATGAGAGCCAACGCCGCCAACGTTTTCTTGAACATGTGGAGCCTCCTTGGAACTGTCTGTATGTCTGTACGTGACGCGGCGCACCCCCATGGTTGCCGCGCTGCTTGCTACAGCACATAGGTAAGCAAGAGGCGTTCCAAGGTGATTTTATCTGTAATATTTTGTATTTATTTGATAATTTTTTAGATTGCGCTCTAATGTTAAAACAATTTTGTAAAATCATGAGATTTTAAAACATTTTTGTACGCCTCTGGAGTGGTGCTGTCTGCCCTCCAACAGGTTTGAGCGTCCGCGCAAAAAAAACACACCCGGCCCGGCAGATTACAAGTCTGCCGGCCGGGTGTGGAGTGTGCATGTCCTGCATGATTTGTGGTTCTAGGCAGGGTTTGAAGGCGCGAACCTGCGGTGATCTATGCCGTATTTTTTCATCTTGTAATAGATGATGCGGTAGGTGATGCCCAGATCACGCGCGGCTTGATGGATGTTGCCACGGGCGTTTTTGAGGGCGTCCACAATAAATTCCTGCTCCACCCTGGCGATGGTTTCATTAAAGCCAAGGCCGCCGCCCGTGGGGCCGGTGCTGCTGCTCTCCGCGCTTTGCAGGGTGCTGGGCAGGTGATGGGCGCGCAGCACGGCATCCTCGCAGATAAGCACGGCGCGTTCCATGACGTTTTTCAGCTCACGCACGTTGCCGGGCCAGTGGTATTGCAGCAAAAGGTCGATGGCAGGCGTGGAAATGCGCCGTACCGGGCGGTCGTATTCCTTGCTGAACATGCGCAGAAAATGCTCCGTGAGGGGCAAAATGTCCTCCGGTCTTTCGCGCAGCGGGGGAATAAACACGGGAAAGACATTGATGCGGTAGTAAAGATCCTCGCGGAACAGCCCCTGCTCCACCAGCTCTTCCAGCGGGCGGTTGGTGGCGCAGACAAGGCGTACGTCCACCTTGTAGCGGCGTTCATCGCCCAGCGGCTGGATTTCGCCTTCCTGAAGCGCGCGCAGCACCTTTGCCTGGGCTGTGGTGGAAAGGTCGCCGATTTCGTCCAGAAACAGCGTGCCCTTGTCTGCTTGGCGGAAAAGCCCGGCGCGGTTTTGCACAGCGCCTGTGAACGCGCCCTTGCGCCAGCCAAAAAGCTCGCCTTCAATGAGCTCTGAGGGCAGGGCGGCGCAGTTGAGCATGACCAGAGGCTGCGCGCGCCTGGGGCTTGCTGTGTGCAGGGCCTGGGCCATCAGTTCTTTGCCCACGCCCGACTCCCCGCGCAACAGCACGGTTGCGCGGCTGGCCCCGGCCTGCGTGAGGCGGCGCAGCACGTGCCGCAAGCTCTTGGAGGTGGCTATGACCGAGGCTGGCGTGCCGCTGACAAGAGGTTCATCGGGCAGCATGCAGAAATGCTGGCGCGCCATTTCTTCCTGCAAACGGGCCACCTGCCGACCCACAAGCGTGGCTACTGTTTCGAGAAAGCGGCAGCGCAGATCCAGTTCTGATTCCGGGGCGGTGGGGGTATCGGCGCTCAGGGTGCCGATAACTTCCGTCTGGTCGGCATTTTCAACGCGCACCGGCACGCTTATGAATGCCAGCCGCGCCATTTCTTCCTGGCTGCGGCCAAAAAGGCGGTTCTGAAAGTCTGGCCGACCCTGCATGCATGAAACAATTATGGGCCTGCCCTCGGCAAAAACCTGACCAGTGATGCCTGATCCCGGTTCATAGGCGGCCTCGGGCGCGTCCGCAGGGCCGTAGGAAAGCGAGAGCTTGAGCTCGCCGCTTTCGGGATCCTGAACCACGATGTGGGGCCTGTCGAAGTGCATGTCTTCTGCAAGAGCCGCCAGCAGCTCCTGTAGAGAATCGTGAAAGGAATGGCCCGGCGATAGGGCGGCCAACACCCGGTTAAGGGTGTCGAGGCACTGCCCTGTGCCCATGAAGGGCGCGGCGAAATGGGCTTCTTGCATATGTCCCCTGCTCAATGCGGCGTGAGTACGGCGCTGTTTTCCGAAGTTGCCGAACATTGTCCATAGCTGCGTTGCCTTGGTGGCGGGCATCTGCTCACGCAGTAACCTGAGCAATCTCAAGCAAAAATGCTGCAATACGGAACGGCACATCAGGCATCACGGCACAAGGTGCCCGTTGATGCCGACTGAGGGGGGAATAGTGGATCTGGTCTGACCTGTTGTCGGCTTGCGGATGGTGCAATCCCAGGTCGCAGTGGCCCCGATGGGGCTGATCGTTCTGAAACGGGCCGCTTCATAGCTGGCGGCAAGGCGGCTCCGCACAGAGGGGTGAAGGGCCGCGCCCGTGGCGCGGCCCTTCAGAAGATTATTGCTGCGGTCCCTGGTCAATGTCAATGATACGGCCTTGCAGCCATACATAGGCATCAATTTCGTGTCCCGCTTCTGGTTCGTAGTCGCCCAGAACCATCTTGGAGGCGTAAACAGCCAGACGCATAGGCTGCCTGTCCTCAAAGGGAAAGCTGAGGTAGAGCAGCTTTACGGGCATTTTTTCAAGCTGGCAGTCCTTCACTTCTTCAATGGTGGCGCGCATCTGGTATTCGCAGAAATTACGGCCAGGCATGATGAGGTGACGATTGCTGACGCTCACCTTGAGGGGCGGCACGTCAAGGCGGGTTTTGCCGGGATTTTCGGCAAGCCATGCCTCGGCATAGGCCTCGTAGCGCACGCCCTGGGTGATGGTGATTTCGTCCAGCAGGGCCTTGCGCAGGGCAAGGGCAAGGCCAGCCAGCAAAAATGTGTGCATGACGCCGGGGGTGAGGTCGTCCTTGTCGCGTCCATACAACGGGTCGTAAAACCACATGGGGTTTTTACCTTCAAGCATGGTCACGGCCACGTTGGCCTCAACGCCGGTCTGCCAGGGGTGCACGTTGTCAACCGTGAGGTCGTTGGGCAGCCCTTCAAGCAGGGGGGTGGCGGTAACTGGGGCAAGTTTTTCCCCTTCCTCGCCAGCCACAAGCACGGCAGCCCTCACGGGCTGATCCTGCGGCCATGCCAGCAGAATGTGATCCTTGCCGTCACGTTTCCACTGCCAGGAGGGGCGGGTGCCGCCGTCGTGCATGACGGTGGTGGCAATCTGGCCCATGATGGCGGCGGGATTTTGCCCCGTCAGTACAGCCCAGGCATCGCCAAGGGTTTCTGTATGTCCACGGTTGGCGGCAGCCAGTTTGGCTTCCAGCTCTTCGGCAGTAGGAGCCTGATCGGCAAGAGGATTGCCTTCGCTGTCAACGCGAACCCATTCTTCGGCTTCGGTTTCGGCAGCCTGAATCTTGTTTTCAGCTTTTTTGGCCATGAAATATTCCTTTCATCGCGCGGTCAGGGCGCTGGCCGGAGGGTGTCCGGCCAGCGCGCAATACAATTTAACGTCTGTCGCCACGGTCGCGGCGGTCACGCCCGCCACGGTCACCACGGCCATTTCTGTCGCCACGGTCGCCCCTGTCGGAACGGGGAGGACGGGCGGTTTCTTCGGGATTCCAGGGGTGCCCCTGTTCTTCAAGCAGCACGGCCTTGCGGCTGGCGCGGATGCGGTCGCCGTTGATTTCAATGACCTTGACCATCATGTCTTCGCCAAGGCGAGCGACGTCGCCGGGCTGTTCCACGCGGTTAACGTCAAGCTGCGACACGTGCACAAGGGCTTCCACATTGGGCAGCACTTCCACGATGGCGCCGATTTCCATGATTTTGCGCACCTTGGCAAGATAGTTCTTGCCGAGGTCGGGGCGCTGGTCATAGTACGAAACCATTTCGCGGGCTTTTTCCAGGGCTTCAGCCGTGGGGGCGAAGATGGACACGCGGCCCGTATCTTCAATGTCCACAGATGCGCCTGTAGCTGCGGTGATGGCCTTGATGTTCTTGCCGCCGGGGCCAATGATGAGGCGGATGATGTCCGGATTCACGAACACTTCGGCATGCTGGGGGGCAAAGCGCGAAAGTTCCTTGCGCGGTTCGCCAATGGCCTTCGCCATTTCTTCCAGAATGTGATGGCGGCCTTCATGGGCCTGCTTCATGGCGGCGCGCATGATCTCGGTGGTGAGGCCGGTGATCTTGATGTCCATCTGCACGCCGGTCACGCCTTCAGCGGTACCTGCGATCTTGAAGTCCATGTCGCCGAGGGCGTCTTCGTCACCAAGAATGTCGGTGAGCACGATGAACTTGTCGCCTTCCTTGATGAGGCCCATGGCTACACCGGCCACAGGGGCGCTGATGGGCACGCCCGCATCCATGAGGGAAAGCGAGCCGCCGCACACGGCAGCCATAGAGGAGGAGCCGTTGGATTCGAGAGTCTCGGACACAACGCGCAGGGTAAAGGGAAAATCAGCGTCAGCGGGCAGCACGGGGCGCAGGGACTTTTCAGCCAGGGCGCCGTGGCCGATTTCGCGGCGCGAAACGCGCACGGGCTTGACCTCGCCCACAGAGAAAGGCGGGAAGTTGTAGTGCAGCATAAAGCGCTTGGTCACGTCGCCGGTGAGCGAATCCATGCGCTGTTCGTCAGTGGAAGAACCAAGGGTCGTCACAACCATGGACTTGGTTTCGCCACGGCGGAACAGGGCGGAGCCGTGGGCGCGGGGCAGCAGGCCGGTCTGGATCTGGATGGGGCGCACGGTCTTGGTGTCGCGGCCGTCAATGCGCGTGCCTTCGTTGACAATACGTGCGCGCACCAGCTTCTTTTCCAGGTCGGAGAGCATGTCGCCCACGCTCTTGAGCGCGGCGTCGTTTTCGGCCCAGGCCGGATCGCTCTTGAGGTTTTCCATGACCTTTTCTTTCACGGCCTTGCGGGCGTCCTTGCGGGCCATCTTTTCAGGCACGCGCAGGGCTTCTTCCAGGCCAGCGGCAAGGGCCAGTTCCTTCACGCGGGCAACCAGAACCGGGTCGTCGGCGTGGGGGGTAAAGGCCATCTTGGGCTTGCCGGCAAGTTCGCGCAGCTTGAGCTGGGCTTCAACCAGGGGCTGAATCTGCTGGCGGCCCCATTCAAGAGCGTCGATGATGACTTCTTCGGGCACAAAGCGGGCTTCGCCTTCCACCATGGTGAGCGCATCGGCGGAGGCGGCAAACACGATGTTGAGGTCGCTCTGTTCCTGCTGCTCAAAGGTGGGGTTCAGCACAAACTGCCCATTGATACGGCCAATGCGGCCACCGGCCACAGGGCCGTCAAAGGGCAGGGGCGAAAGCATGACAGCGGCGGAAGCGCCCGTAAGCGCCAGCACATCGGAGTCGTTCACCTGATCGGCAGAAATGACGCTGGCAAGAACCTGCACGTCTTCGTTCAGGCCCTTCTTGGGGAAGAGCGGACGCAGCGGGCGGTCGATCAGGCGGGAAACCAGGGTTTCACGCTCGGAAGGACGGCCGATTTCGCGGCGGAAAAAGCTGCCGGGGATGCGGCCAGCGGCGTACATTTTTTCGGAGTATTCAACGGTAAGGGGGAAGAATCCCTTGTCGAATTCAAGTGTCTGCGAGCACACGGTGACGAGTACCACGGTACCGCCGCACTGAATCCACACAGAACCGTGGGCCTGATTGGCCATACGGCCTGTTTCAAGGATAACTTCCTTGCCGCCGACCATGGCTGTAACCCTGATGGGTTCAAAAATATCTTGATACATAAAAAATCCTTTGCGTCGTGCGAAGGGGATTCCGGCAAAAGCGGGCAGATCCTCGGCCATTGGCCTCTGCCTGATTTTCCCGGACCCCCCTTCTTCGCGTTTTGTACCCTCGATGGGGTTGATTCAAGCAACAAGGGGGAGCGCTGGCTCCCCCTTGCGCGACAGAAGTCTTACTTGCGCAGACCGAGCTTTTCGATAAGAGCGCGGTAACGCTGAACGTCTTTCTTCTTCAGATAGTTCAGAATGTTGCGACGGCGGCCAACCAGCTTGAGCAGACCAGTGCGGGAGTGGAAGTCCTTCTTGTGTTCTTTGAAGTGACCGGTGAGGTCTTCAATACGGGCGGTGAGCAGAGCCACCTGAACTTCCGGGGAACCGGTGTCGCCTTCATGTTTGGCGTGGGCATCAATAACCGTTTTCTTGTCGCTGGCATCCATTACCACAGCAGTACTCCTTGATAGTCGGGGTTAGTTCCAAAGTCCCCGCAACACGGTCCAACATGGGCCAGCGGGCGTGGTTTCGAGCTGCGCCAGAGCCAGGGCAGTGCCCTGTTCAAGCAGCAGCGCAAAGCCTTCCGCAGGCTCGGCATCTGTCGCGCCCGGCTCGGGGGCATCCACTTGCGCGGGTGCTTCCGGGCGGCATGGCACGGCTATGCCGTTGCGCACACGAGCGGCTTCATCCGGCGTGAGATCTACCTTGCGCCAGTGGGGCAGTGCTTCCGCAATGGGACGCACGCAACCCGGCAACAGGGCGGGATCAGCCGTGAAGTCCGCAGGATCGCGGGCCACATCGAGGCCGAAGGGGTGACTATACTCCCGGGTCAGTTCTGTGAGCACGGCTCCACACCCTAAGCGCGTCCCCAAGCTGTGGGCCAGGGAGCGTATATAGGTGCCAGAACTGCAAGCGACCCGAAAGCTCACAAACGGAAGACTCACCTCGAGTGTTTCCGCCTGCGAAATTTTTATGCGTTTGACCTTGGCAGGGGCTTCCACACCCTTGCGCGCCAGTTTGTAGAGCGGCTGGCCTTCGTGCTTGGCCGCTGAATAGGGCGGCACGGCCTGCTCGGTAAGCTCAAGCCATGCGGCGACCTCGCGGCGCACGTCAGCTTCGCTCACATGCTCCCACGGCGCTTCGGCCACAACTTTGCCTTCAATATCCCATGTGTCGGTGGCCTGTCCCAGCCGCAACGTGCCGCTGTAAACCTTGCCGCCGCCAGCCAGCAGATGGCCTGAAAGCTTGGTGGCCTGTCCCAGCAAAACAAGCAGAACTCCTGATGCCAAAGGATCAAGAGTGCCTGCATGCCCGATCTTTTTTTGCCCAAGGCGTTTGATAGCCGTGAGGCAACGGGCCGAGGTGGGGCCGGAGGGCTTGCGCAACACCAGAATGCCGTGCTGCTGGGGCAACTGGGCCGCCCCGGAGCTTTTTGCCGGCTGCCGGTCTGGGGTGCTGGGTGCGGCAACAGCCGCTGTGGTCATACTCATACGCAAGTTGCAACCATAGCCGCAGAGCGGGCATAAGTCAAAAAAATATCGGCGACAAAGGCCACTGGGGGAGCCAAAACCGAGAAAAAAGCAGAAAACTGTTACTCGCCGGACGAACCCAGAGCTTCGGCGTCCAGTTCTTGGGCAATGGCAGCAAGCAGCTGGGCGCTTGCCGCGTCCATATCTGCCCTCACGGTGCCGCCCGCAGCATTGCGGTGCCCGCCGCCGCCAAGTCTGGCCGCTGCGGCGCGCACGTCTACCGCGCCATAGGAGCGCAGGCTGAATTTGCAGCAGGCCGGGGAATCCTCCCGCAGCACCGCGGCCACCTGAACGCCGCGCAAACGGCGCAGTTGTTCCACAAAGCCTTCGAGGTCTTCCTTCAGCGCCCCGCATTTGCGCAGGTCTTCAAGATAGACTGGACAAAAACAGACGCTGCCGTTGCGCTCAAGGTGCGCCCGCTGCAAAAGCTGGCCCCAGAGGGTCAGGCGGCCACGGCTCCAGCTGTTTTCAAGATGTTCGCGCAACTGGGCAATATTACAGCCATGCTCAACCAGATGGGCCGTGAGGTAGAGCACCTCGGCGCTGGTATTGCCGTGGCAGAAGCCGCCAGTGTCGGTAATGATGCCAAGGGCCAGGGCGTTTGCCAGATCGCCAGTAAGGGGCAGGCCTGCGGCCAGGGCCACATAGGCCATGAGCTGGGCTGTGGCCGCTGCCTGGGGTTCAACCCAGTTTGCCACGTTCCCCATGCCGTTGCCGCCGAGGTGATGGTCAATATTCAGGGTTTGCATATCCGGCAGGCGACCCGCCAGCTCGCGCCCAAGGCGTTCGGGTTCGCCGCAGTCAAGCAGCACCGCGCAGCGCGGCTTGAAGGGCGGATGCTCCAGCGTTGTGTGCACAAAGCCCGGCGTGGAAAAAAAATCCAGATATCCCGGCAAGCCTGGCTGGGCGTAGAGCATGAATTCCTTGCCCATGGAGCGCAGAATATGCCCAGCAGCCGCCACCGCGCCTGCAGCATCACCGTCAGGATTCACATGGGCGGCCACAATAACCTGATCCACATGGCGAAGAGCTTCGGCCATGCGTTCCGCACCTTCGCGGAATTGCGGGGGAATGAGTTCAGTCCGCTGCATATATCTCCACCTGGCTATCCGTCATTTCCTCGGGGCAGACCGCTTCCATCATGAGCGCGCATTTGTCCATGCGGCTGCGCAGATGGGTCTCGCTGTTGGAAATGGATACCACTGCTAGCCGCAGGCGGGAGAGACTGTCTTCTGTTCCCGCTTCGGCTATGGCTACATTAAATTTGTTTCTGGTTTTCTGTTTCAGGCTGTTGGCAACGCGGCGCTTGGCCTTGAGATTGTCGTTGCCTTCCAGGCTGAACTCTACGGTAAGAACCGCCATAAACATGGCCATAGGCTGGATTCCTGCCGGGCGAAAGGCATTTTGCAGGCTTGTCGCCTTGTGGCGGCAAGGGGTCGGCGGCGTGCTTTTGGCCCCTGGGGCTCCTTCCGGCACAGCCGAAGAATACAGATATGGCCTGAAAGGCTGTCTGTCAAAGGCATGTATGCAAAAAAGAAGGGAGGCCAGTAAGCGGCCTCCCTTCCCATAATCACTGTTTAAAGAGTGGCGGCTTCTTCGACGGTTTCAAAGGCTTCAATGATGTCGCCGATCTTCACGTCGTTGAAGTTTTCAAGGCCCACGCCGCACTCGTTGCCCTTAACCACTTCCTTGGAGTCGTCCTTGAAGCGCTTGAGGGAAGAGATTTTGCCCGTGTAGACCACCACGCCGTCGCGCAGCAGGCGTACGCCGGCATTGCGGGCGATCTTGCCGTCAGCCACGTAGGAACCGGCGATGAGGCCGACCTTGGGCACGCTGAAGGTGTCGCGCACTTCGGCCTGACCGAGGTACACTTCACGCTGCACAGGGGCGAGCATGCCGGCCATGGCGCTCTTGATATCGTCCACGAGCTTGTAGATAATCTCGTAGAAGCGGATATCCACGTTTTCGTGGTCGGCCACATCCTTGATCTTGGAAGTGGGACGCACGTTGAAGCCGATAATGATGGCCTGCGAGGCAGAAGCCAGCAGGATGTCGGATTCCGTGATTGCGCCTGTGCCGCCGTGCACCACGTTGATGCGTACCTTTTCCGTGCTCTGCTTGTTCAGAGCTTCGGTGATGGCTTCCAGGCTGCCCTGCACGTCCGCCTTGACCACGAGGTTGAGCGTCAGGGTTTCCTGATCGGACTTGCGCTGCGACAGGAAGGTTTCAAGGGTGACGCGCGATTCGGAGGCCAAATCGCGTTCACGCTGCTTGACCGCGCGGGAATCGGCGATGCGGCGGGCGACCTTTTCGTCGGACACCACAAAGAATTCCTCACCAGCTTCCGGCACGCCTTCAAAGCCCTGTACTTCCACAGGCAGCGAGGGGCCGGCGTCCTTGACCTTCTTGCCCTGGTCGCTCACGAGAGCGCGCACACGGCCCGAGAAGGTGCCGCACACAAAGCTGTCGCCCTGGCGCAGGGTGCCTTCCTGAATGAGCACGGTGGCGATGGGGCCACGGCCCTTGTCGAGCTTGGCTTCCACGATATGACCGCGAGCGGGCTTGTCGGGGTTGGCCTTGAGCTCCATAATTTCAGACTGGAGGGCCACCATTTCGAGCAGTTCGTCCAGACCCATGCGGCTCTTGGCCGAAACCTTGGCAACGATGGTGTCACCGCCCCATTCTTCGGCCTGCAAACCAAGTTCGGCCAGTTCGCGCAGTACGCGGTCAGGCTCGGCACCGGGCTTGTCCATCTTGTTCACGGCCACCATAATGGGAACATTGGCGGCACGGGAGTGGTTGATGGCTTCGCGGGTCTGCTCCATGACACCGTCGTCGGCGGCGACCACAAGAATAACAAGGTCGGTGACCTGAGCGCCACGGGCGCGCATGGCTGTGAAGGCTTCGTGGCCGGGCGTGTCGAGGAACACGATTTCGCCGCGTTTGGTCTTCACATGGTATGCGCCTATGTGCTGCGTGATGCCGCCGGCTTCACCGCTGGTGACGTTGGACTTGCGTATGGCGTCGAGCAGCGAAGTTTTACCGTGGTCAACGTGACCCATAATGGTAACAACAGGCGGGCGCGGCTTGAGAGTTTCAGGCGCGTCCACTTCCTTGGGAACCAGATAATCGTCTTCAGAAAAGCCGACTTTTTCAACTTCATAGCCGAATTCTGCGGCCACCAGAGTGGCGGTGTCGATATCCAGCGTCTGGTTGATGGTCGCCATGATGCCAAGACCAAAGAGTACCTTGATGATCTCGTTGGCCTTAAGACCCATCTGGTGGGCCATGTCGGCAACGCGGATGGCTTCGGTAATACGGATCTTGCGCTTGGCGGCCTTGAGCGGCTGGGTGGACTGAGGCACCACAGAAGAACGGCCCGACTTGCGGCGGCCCTTGCCTCTGTTCAGGCGACCACTGTCGTCGTCATCGCTGCGGCGGCCAAAATCACCCTGCTGGAAATCAACAGTACGGCGACCCTTGAGGCGTTTTTTCTTGCTCTGCCCATCGCGTGTGTCGGAAGGGGACGCAGGTGCTGCCTGCTGCCCAAAGCCGCCTGCGGGACCACCGGGACGGGGGCCGCCAGCAGAACGCGGCGCGCCGCCGGGGCCACCGGGGCCGCCAGGACGGGGACCGCCGGGACGGGGAGGCCTGCCAGCGCCGTCTCTGGGCGGATAGCCACCGGGGCGGCTGTCGCCAGTGCGGGCGGGGCGGGCATCCTGCGTGGGCGTAGCGCCGGGAACAGGACGGGAAATAATGCGAACCTGCGGCGTTGCCGGAGCTTCCGCACGGGGCGCGCGACGGGGCGCGGCCCCTTCCTCGCCGTCTTCACTGGCGCGGGTTTCGGCAGAACGTTGGGGCAGGGTAGGCGCAGACGAGCCTTCGGGCATGGCCGAGGCGTCGGGGCGCGCCACGCGGGCCTTGGCGGCCTTGTCCTGCGCTTCAGTCTTGTCTGCGTGGGGCTTTTCAGCCGAAGCCTTTGCGGCAACGGCTTCCACCACAGGGGCGGCAGGGGCCGCTTCTGGCGCAGGGGCAGATTCCACTGCTGCGGGAGCCGGAGCTTCCACAACCTCGGGTTCTTTCTGATCGCTGGGGCGGCTGATAACGCGCGCTGGCGAAATGACCTTGGCAGGTTTGACGATGCGGGCCTTGTGCTCGGCAGCGGGGGCCGGTTCCTGCGCGGGCTTGGAAGCCTTGGGCGCAACGGGCTCGGCAGCGGCAGCAGGGGCTGCCGGGGTCGCTTCAGCCACGGCTTCTACCACAGGGGCAGTTTCCTTGGGCGCTTCGGTTTCAACCGGTGCGGCAACGGGGGCTTCCTGCGCTGCGGTTTCGGCTTCCTGCGGGGAGTCCTTGCGGCGGCGGCGCACGATGACGTCGCGCTGCGAACCGGCACGCTCCGCATCAACCTGTTTCTGTTCGGCAAAGTAGTCGCGCAAGCGAGTGGCCTCCTCTGAGGTGACGGAACCAGTAGCGGATTTTACCGGCAGGCCGAGCTCACGCGCGACACGCAGTATATCCTTGGGATCCTGCGAGATATCCCCGCCAAGATCCTTAATTTTTATTTTATCATCGGACATGTTTTCCCCCCTTGCGCCGTGTTCCGGGTCTGAATTTCGCGAACTTGGCCGCGCAGACAGGATCGGAACATACATACCAGCCTCTGCCCGGTCTGGTTTTTTCTGCGTCTAAAGTCAAAATTCCCTGCTCCGCCAGTACGTGGCGGTCGAGATCGGCCTTGGGAAAGCGGCGGCGGCAGATGACGCACATGCGCTCCGGCCCGTCACAGGCCTGCTCCCCGACTTCAACGGGCGCAGCGTTATTCTTTTGCATCTCCGCTTTCCGTGGCTGCGGGCATTTTCAGCTCCACTGCCGAGGATTCGGGAGTGCTCTCCACAATCGGGGCCAGGAAGTTGATGGCCGAGCGCAGGTCGGCAATGCGCGCCGCGCTGATAGTGAGCTTGTCGGCCAGTTCCTGGTCCGTAGCCTCGCGCAGGTTGTCCAGCGAGCTGTAGCCTGCGGCCAGAAGCGCCTCAATGGAAACTTCCGCCACGCTGGCAACCTGTTCAAGGCCGTGCCCAATGGCGTTGGCCTCGTTGTAGCGGGTTTCGGTAAAGATATCGACCTTCCAGCCCAGCAGGCGCGCGGCCAGCTTGACGTTCTGCCCCTTGCGCCCGATGGCGTTGGTGAGCTGATCGTCAGGCACGATGACTTCCAGAAGATTTTCTTCTTCGTCCACCACGATGCGCGAAACCAAGGCCGGGGCCAAAGCGTTGCGGGCATAGGTGGCGATGTCTGCGCTCCAGACAACAATGTCGATGCGCTCGCCATGCAGTTCCTGCACGATGTTCTGAATGCGTGAACCGCGCACGCCAACGCATGCGCCCACGGGATCCACATCGCGCTCACGCGAAAGCACGGCAACCTTGGCGCGGGAACCGGGATCGCGGGCAACGCCCATGATCTGCACCACGCCATCGTCAACTTCAGGCACTTCACGGCGGAACAGGGCGGCCATGTAATCGCGGTGCGAACGCGAAACAACAACCTGCGGGCCGCGTCCTTCCTGGCGTACCTCAATGATGAGGGCCTGCACACGGTCGCCGCGTTTGTAATGTTCGCGGGGAATCTGTTCCTCACGGGGCAGTATGGCCTCGGTGCGGCCAAGGTTCACAACCCAGCCGCCCTTGTCGCGGCGCTGCACGATGCCGGATACAATTTCGCCCACGCGGTCCTTGTATTCGGTGTAGATGATTTCCTGCTCCGCATCACGCATGCGCTGGATGATAACCTGCTTGGCAGACTGGGCGGCAATGCGGCCAAGGTCTTCGACCTTGACGCGGAAGCCCATTTCATCGTCCACCTGCACGGAGGGATCATGCTTGATCGCTTCGGAGTATTCGATCTGCGTGTCAGGATTGGCAACGTCGTCGTCGTCCATGACGATTTTGAACTGGTAGACCTCAATGTCGCCTGTTTCGTCATTGTAGGTCACTTCCACGTCCATATCTTCGCTGAAGCGGCGCAGCACCGAAGTGCGCACCGCGTCTTCAAGCGTGTCGATGAGCATGTTGCGGTCAAGGCCTTTGTCCTTGCTGATCTGGTCAATGGCCTTTTTAAGTTCAAGATTCATGGGTGCCTCCGGCTGCTGGCGCTGCGGCGAAAATATCTCTGGTTCCTGCTCTATTCACGGCGGCCAGTGATTCTGGCCATGCCAAGCGAGTGTGCAGTTGCGTCAGGTTTTACTGGTTCTCTTCAGAACCACTGGATTTTGTTTTCTTTTCCTTGCGGGGCTTGGCCTCCGCCTTGGCGGTGGGCGCTTTGGCGCGGCCCTTGCCAGGCTTTTGCGGCTGCCTGAAAATATACATGCGGCTTGCCCTGCGCACGGCATCCCAGGGGATGCTGACCGGCGGCAGGTTTTCGGGTGTCACCTCGCCCTCGGGCGAGATGGTGGCTGGCGCCAGGGTGAATGCATTTTCTTCAACGGAAAGCAGGGTGCCGCGCCACAAGCGGCGGGGGCCGCCGTGCGAGGGGTTGGGCCCTTCAGGAGAACCTTCGTTGATGGCAACGGCCCTGAGCAGGCGGGCTTCTACCACATCACCAATATAGTGGCGCATCTGGTCAAGGCTGAAGAAAAGTCGCGTCAGGCCGGGGGTGGAGACCTCCAGCACATACGCCTCGGGAATGGTATCTTCCACCTCAAGGGCGAGGCCGATGTGGCGTGAGATATGCTCGCATTGCTCAAGGGTGGCAGAAAGCGCGACCAAGGCTGGCGCATCAATGTCGTCGGTGTCGGCGGGGGCGGGCTTGGTGCCGGATTCCGCAGAAAACGGCACGTCTACAAAGAGCCGAACCACTGTGCGCCCGGCGCGGACGATTTCCACTCCCCAGATAACCAGGCCCAGCGATGTTGCGAGGGGCTCGGCCAAACTGGTGATGGTTTCTTTGAGTACGTCGTCGGTCATTCGTTTCTTAGAGCATTCCTTTGCGCTGAAAATGCGCTTGCCTGGCGGGTTTGCCCTGTCACAAGGACAAAAAAAAGGGGGCCCATTCAGGCCACCCCGCAGGAACTGCGTTCCGCATCAGGATGTAGCAGTGGCGCGAACGCCAGCCGCTTTGAATGAGTTTCATTATCTTGGTGAAAAAAAATTGTCAAGATGTTTGTGCAATGCGGGCAAGATATGCTGAGGTGAGTTGTCGTACCTTGATTGATGAAGTATGGATACCACCAAATGGTAAAAATGGTCCTTTTTTTCTGAAAACTAATTTTTTTCCAAAAACTGCCGAAATGCAGAGTGAGAAGAGAATAGTCCGGGACAGCGGCATTAGGGGGCTGCTGTTCCGTTTTGTACACGATGGCATGCAGACGGCAAGTTTTTGCCAAGCATAAAAAGTTTTTGCGTTTTAAAGTGAGGTGGCTCAGTGAACGGTAAATTCCTTTTGTACAGTTGCGTATCAGCGCTGCTGGCAGCGGGTCTTGGTTTTGGCGTAAATCAGCTTGCGGGTTTGCCCGTTTTTGCTCTTATTGTGACCGCTCTTGTGGCGGCTTTTGGGGCGTTTGCTGCCGGTCGTGCGTTTGCAAACGGGGCTTTGCGTGAGGCTGGTGAAGCTGTCTGCGCCGTGGCGGCCAATCCAAGCCGAAGCCTGAACAATACTGATCCCTCTCTTGCTCCGCTGTTTGCAAGTCTTGAAGACCTGCGACAGGCTTTTAAACACGACAGGGAATATAAAGACGGCATCCTGCGTGGTCTGCCCATGCCGTACCTCTTGGTGGACACCAACGAGCGCGCGCTCAGCACCAACAGGGCATGTCTGAACATGCTGGAAATCGACGACAGCATTGAATCCTGCCTTGGCAAAACCCTGGCCCATCTGTTTTATAACGATCCCACGCGTAAAACCGCCGTGGGAAAGAGCATGGCAACGGGCGAGTGCTTCAAGAATCTTGAAGTGACCATCGGCGGACACAAGGGCGGCAAGGTCAACGTGCTCGCCAACGTGTTTCCCATTTACAATGCCGAGGGTGCCTGCATTGGCGGCATGTGCGTGTATGTGGACATGACCGCGCTCAATGAGGCGCAGCGACAGATCACGGAGAAGAACCAGCGTATGGCCGAAGTGGCGCAGGCGCTGGAAGAAACCATGGATGAACTGGCCCAGATCGTGGTGGCCCTTACCGGCAGCATCCGGCAGTCGGACAAAAATGCCGCCATTGCCGCAGGGCAGCTTAAAGAGGCCGCCTCATCCATGGGCCACATGAACGCCAGAGTGCAGGAAGTTGCCGGCAATGCGGATAAGGCCGCCGAAGCTTCAGGACACACAATGTCCAAGGCCACCACAGGGGCGGAAGTTGTGCAGAACGCCCTGCACGGCATTGAAAACGTGCACCGTGTCACCCTTGAACTGCGTGCGGATATGGCCACGCTGGAATCACATGCCAGAGCCATTACCGAAATCATGAACGTTATTTCGGATATTGCCGACCAGACCAACCTGCTGGCTCTTAATGCCGCCATTGAAGCGGCCCGTGCTGGCGAAGCCGGGCGGGGTTTTGCCGTGGTGGCCGATGAAGTGCGTAAACTGGCAGAAAAAACCATGGCTTCCACAACAGATGTGGGCCGTGCCATTGAGGCCATTCAGCAAAGCGCCGCCAAGAGCATGTCGTCCATGGACAATGCCGTACAGCAGGTGGAGCAGGCCACAGACTATGCCAAGCAGTCTGGTGAGGCGCTGGACGCCATCGTGGGCACGGTGGAAAACACCGTAGGGCAGGTCAAGGCCATCGCCGCTGCCAGTGAAGAGCAGTCAGCCGCCAGCGAGCAGATCACCCACACCATCGATCAGGTGAACCACATGGTGGCCGACACGTCCCAATCCATGGGCCAGGCCAGCATGGAAACCGACAAGCTTCAGGAACTGACCGACAAGCTGGAAGACCTGACAGCGCAACTCAAAGTGTAGCGCAGTTTTTTGCCTCAAGGCAGTATAAGGCCCGTTGCAGCCGGATAGAGCGATAAACGCGCAATATCTGCCTGCAACGGGCCTTTTTGCGGTAAAAGGTATGGTTCTAAAGCGGCTCGTTCACGCCCAGCACCATCTCAAGCACGGCGTCAGCCAGCAGGGCGGCAGCTTCTGTCACTCGGGGGGCAAGGGGCGGGGCCAGCAAGATATCCGTGCTGAAGTCGCCCACGAGCACCAGATGGCCAAGATAGCGTTTGCCCATGGCTTTGCCGCCCCAGCCGCCCATACCCGACGCGCTGGCTATGCGGTAGCCGCCGAGCAGGGCCGTTTCCACCAGCAGGGTTTTGTCGTCTGGTCCGTCAAAGGCTTCCACCCAGATGGGGCATGCGGGCAGCACCTCAGCCATGTTGTTCTGGTCAAGGCGCATACGCCGTGCTTCCACGCCCATTTCGGGGTTCAGCTCCAGCAGCAGTTCTGCCAGGGCTTCCACCTTGGGACGGCCCACATGGCGGGGCCAGTATTGCTGGCGGTTGAGATTGGAGGCGTCCACCACGTCATCATCCACCAGCACCAGATTTCCCACGCCGCTTCGGGCCAGCATCAGGGCTGCGTTGGAGCCAAGCCCTCCCGCCCCGGCAATGCCCACGCGGGCGGCACGCAGGGCCTCCAGTTGGCCGGGGCGGAGGTAGCGGGCAAGACCGTTGTGAAGTGCATTGTGCATGGCGTGGATCCGTAAGTTGGTTGTTGGGCGGGGAGTTGTCAGCCTGTTTCACACGGCGGCCCGGTGTGCACCAGGCCGCCGCACCATAGCTGCAAGCAGTTTTTATACAGCCACCGGATCTTCCCAGTCTTTAAGCACAGCCTGGTAGCCAATGCCCGCAAGGGAAGCCGTCATTTCTTCAAGGCTGCGGCGGTCGGTGATCTCAAACTGGCCGGGATTGTGCAAATCCTCGGTTGCGCGGCCGCCCACGGCGGTGGAAACACCGGCGGAAACACGGGTCACGCCGATGGGCACCAGATGATCGCGCATAAAGGCGCTTTCGCGGCTGGAGCAAGTGATGCCCGCACGCGGCAAGAAGCAGCGCATGGCCGTAACATATTGTACTAGATGGCGGTCGTCCACACCGTGCTGCACGTCAAAATTGCCTTCATGCGGGCAGATACGCGGGATGGAAACACTTACGTCCACGCCGGGATAGCGCCTTTGCAGCCACCATGCGTGCAAGCCTGTGGCAAAGGCATCCTGTTCAAAAGATTCCAGCCCCAGCAAGGCGCCCACGCCGATGGAGCGGATGCCGCCCTCTGCTGCGCGTTGCGGTGCATTGAGCCTGAAACCATAATCATGCTTGGGGCCAACGGGGTGCAGCCATGCGTAAAGTTCCGGATTATACGTCTCCTGAAACATGGTCATGCTGTCCACGCCTGCGTCCACCAGCAGCTCGTATTCTTCAGTGGTGAGGGAATAGACTTCCACACCCACCGAGGCAAAGCGGGGTTTGATGCGGCGGGCCGCATCCGCGATATATTGCGGCGAGGACAAATGACGCGCATCACCCGTCAGCAGCAAAATGTGCTGAAAGCCCTTGTCGGCGATAACGTCCGCCTCCGCAGCGGCCTCATCAATGCTCAGATGACGGCGTGGCTGCTTGTTTTTTGCATTGAATCCGCAGTAGCGGCACTGGTTGGTGCAGACATCGGAGATGTAGAGCGGCGTGAAGATGTTCACGGCCTTGCCAAAAAAACGCAGGGTCAGATCGCGCGCACGGCGGGCCATGGCCTCAAGGTGCGGAGCAGCCGCAGGAGAAAGCAGGGTAAGGAAATCGGCTGGCTGCAAGGTTTCTTTTTGCAGCACGGCCAGCACATCCGCTTCTGTGGCGCGAGCGGCTCCCTCTGCCCGGCGGGCTGAGGGCCACGCCTGCAGATATTCCTGAAAAGTTTCCATGTGTGATCCTTATAAGCGGTCGGCTGCCAGCGTTTTGGCTGGCGGTCAACATGGTGTGTATTGCAAGCGTTAGCGGAGAAATCCTGTGAGCGGTGAAGACGCTTCCGCGCCCTGACCCTGCGCCTTGACGGCGCCGGGGCCCGCCAGCCATGCATCGCGCCCGGCCTGGACTGCCGCGCCGAATGCGCGGGCCATGCTGACGGGATCGCTGGACGAGGCAATGGCCGTGTTGACCAAACAGGCCGCCGCGCCCATTTCCATGGCCTCGCAAGCCTGCGAAGGGCGGCCAATGCCCGCATCCACTACAATGGGCAGGTCGATTTCTTCAATCAGGATGCCCACCATTTCCTTTGTGCGCAGACCCCGGTTGGTGCCGATGGGCGCACCCAGCGGCATGACGGCTGCCGCGCCAGCGTTGACGCAGGCCCGCGCCACGTAAAGATCTGGATTGATGTAGGGCAGCACGGTAAAGCCTTCTTTGGCAAGTATTTCCGTGGCCTTGGCGGTTTCGTAGCCGTCGGGCAGCAGATGGCGGGTGTCGGAAATGACTTCAATTTTTATCCAGTCGCCGCATCCCGCAGCGCGGGCGAGCCGGGCCAGGCGCACGGCTTCCTCGGCGCTTCGCGCGCCCGAGGTGTTGGGCAAAAGGCGCATATGCGCGGGGATATGCCCCATGATGCCCTGGCTGGAGGCCTGATTCTCGGCCTGTTTGTCCACACGGCGCATGGCCACGGTGATGACTTGCGCGCCGCTGGCTTCCGCCACTGAAGGGATGAGGCTGTCGGCTCCGTATTTGCCGGTACCGATGAAAAGACGGCTGGTAAGGGTGACTCCGCCGATGATGAAGGGATCGTTCATTGTGCTCTCCGTCTGGAATGTGCTGGTAAAAGGATGGTGTTCTGGGCCGGGAACAGGTGGCCTGTTATCCGCCGCCCACAAAGTGCACGATCTCCAGACTGTCGCCCCCGCAGAGCAGGGTTTGGGCAAACCGCTCGCGGGGCAGGATTTCTCCGTTGCGTTCAACGACAACCCGTGCCGTATCATGCCCGCGTGTTGCCAGAAGTTCGGCAACGCTGCATGGTTCGGCAATGGCTTCGGTTGCCCCGTTGACTGTGACATCCATACGCGCCTCCAGAGGAAAACAGCCGCTGGGCTGCTTCCGAGGTTGAGGTTGTAATGGTTCTGCGGGACAGTTGATGCCGGACGGCATAAAACAGAAATGCCCGCAAAAACCATTACGGCTGCGGGCGAGCACAATCCTGCAAATAGTTGCAGGTTGGCCAGCTTCCCTTCGTCGGCACTATCCGCGTCAGGTGCAGAACCGCGTTGTTTTGCGCGATTCTAGGGGTCAGGGCGCTATCACCCTTTCTCAGCCTTTGAGGCTCCCCCAGCCGGTTTTTTGAGTCTAGGCCCAGGCAGGGAGGAATGCAAGCAAAACGCACCCATGATAGGCAGCAACCCGGAATCAATGCACTGCAATTGCCAACTTGGGGCTGGTTTGCGCTGGACAGGAAGACCGCCAACAAAGTGCTTGCATGGATTTATGAAAAGAGTGAAAATTTTCACATCGCTGTTTGGGATATGCGATTATAAGCAACCTACCTTCTGAAACAGTAGTAAAGCACTGCAAAAATGGCGCACTTATGGTGTTGGTTCATTAAAACCATGCAGGATGTATGCTGATTTGCTTTGAACAGCGTTTGCGGCAAATGCATTGAGCGGACAATTTGTATGGACAGAAATTGGTATTGGGGGTAGGTCGAAAAGCAGGAAAGTTTATGATTAGCAATGCTGACCAGTTAACTGGGGGTTCTGGTTTGTCGCGGTTGTGATGCCCGACGCATTGGCAAGGAGGAAGCAGACTGTGCATTGTTCCGCAGGATTCAGTAGCGTTTTTTTGGGGTAGCGGCTGTGTGCTTTGGAATGATTTGCAGGCTGCGACCAGAAGAACAAAACAGGGAGAGACACGATGGAAAGCTTGGAGCACATTAATGCCATCACGCTAGTGTTTGCGGCATTGTGCATATTTGCCATTGCCTATCGGGTGTATGGCATTTTTCTGGCAAACAAGGTGCTGAAACTGGACGCGGGCCGTATTACGCCAGCGGTTCGTTTTGCTGATGGTCACGACTACGTCAAAACCAACGAATTTGTTCTCTACGGCCATCATTTTGCCGCCATCGCGGCTGCTGGCCCGCTGGTTGGCCCTGTGCTCGCCGCGCAGTTTGGCTATCTGCCCGGCGCGCTGTGGATTCTGATTGGCTGCGTGCTTGGCGGCGCGGTGCACGATATGGTGGTGCTGTTCGCCTCTGTGCGGCACAAAGGCCAGAGCCTTTCGGCCATCGCCCAGCGCGAGGTCGGCCCCGTTACGGGTACCGTGGCGGGTATCGCCGTGCTGTGTATTCTTATTCTGACCCTGGCCGGTCTTTCGCTGGCCTGCATCAGCGCCATGCACAACGCGCCCTGGTCGCTGTTTATCGTGGTCATCACCATGCCTATCGCCATGCTCATGGGCCTGATCATGCGCTTCAAGCAGAACAGCGTTCTGCTTGCCAGCCTTGTGGGTCTGGTGCTGCTGGTTGTGGGTATTTTGAGCGGTCATGACCTCATGCAGAAGGATGTTCTGGGCTGGGCCTTCGACTGGGATCGCAACACCGTGGCTCTGGCCATTGCTGGCTACGGTTTCCTGGCTTCAGTGCTGCCCGTGTGGTTCCTGCTGGTGCCGCGCGACTATCTTTCCACCTATCTCAAGATCGGCACCATTCTTATGCTGGCCGTGGGCATCATCTTTGTGCAGCCCACCCTGCTCATGCCCACCGTTACCCCCTTTATTAACGGCGGTGGCCCCGTGATCGGCGGGCCTGCATTGCCCTTTATCTTCATCACCATCGCTTGCGGTGCCATGTCCGGCTTCCACGCCATCATCGGCACAGGCACAACGCCCAAAATGATCGGCAACGAGCGCGACATCCTCTTTGTGGGTTACGGCGCCATGCTGACCGAAGGTTTTGTTGCCATCATGGCCCTGATCGCCGCCTGCACCCTGATGCCCGGCGACTATTTTGCCATCAACTCCACCCCTGACAAGTTCAGCTCGCTGATCGCCGCGCACCCCGCGCTGAACACTGTTGACCTGGGCTTCTTTGAAGAAAAGATCGGCCTGAACCTGCATGCCCGCCCCGGCGGCGCAGTTTCCCTGGCCGTGGGCATGGCCCACATTTTCCACAAGATCCCCTACATGGATCACCTGATGGCCTACTGGTACAACTTTGCCGTCATGTTTGAAGCCGTCTTCATCCTGACCGCCATTGACGCCGGTACCCGCGTGGGCCGCTTCTTCCTGCAGGAAATGCTGGGCAAGGTGTACGCGCCCTTTGGCGACAAGAACTGGATGCCCGGCGTCTACATCACCAGCTTTATCTTCACGTCCATGTGGGGCTACCTGATGTACACCGGCAACATCAGCAACATCTGGCCCCTGTTCGGTCTGAGCAACCAGCTGCTTGCTGGCTGCGCCCTGATCGTGTGCACCTCCATGCTGCTGCGCATGAACCGTGGCAAGCTCAGCCTTGTGACGGCCATCCCCGGCATCTTCCTGACCGCCGTGACCTTCTGGGCTGGCTACTTGCAGGTCACCACGACCTACATCCCCGGCGGCAAGTATCTGCTTGCCTTCCTGGCCTGCCTGGTCATGGTGCTGATGGTCTTTGTGCTTGTGGGTACCATCCGCCGCTGGATCGCGCTCATGAACACCACTGGCACGGTTAACGACGCTTACGGCGAACCCGTGCGCGCCCTGGCCGAAGAATAACGGAAGAATAGCTGAAAGCCGCCGCTGGCGGCTGGCATAACAAAGCTCCCCCGGAATCTCGCGGTTCCGGGGGAGCTTTGTATTTATCAAGTGCAAGCTATGGCTTGCAGGCCGCGCGTAAGAAGAACGTTACTTCAGCTTGCCCTCAAGGGCCTCGGCAGCAATCTGACTGGCGGTTTTTTCGTAAACATCTTCGCCGTCAAAAAGTTCGCAGGGGGCTGTGTTGCCCGCTTCAGCCAGGCGGCGCAGGGCCGGGGCGTCCATGAGGTCGGGCGGCAGCTGGCTGAGCGCCCATGCGGCCATGCCCTGGCATACCGTGTCAACGTCTTCCAGCCCTTTCAGCAGCCAGGGGCGGGCGGTCAGGCACAATTGCGGGCGTGCCTGGGCTAGACGGCCGATGGCCCAGTAGCAGGAGCGGCGCAGGGTGTCGTTGTCGCAATAATTGTCGTCGCGGCCAAGATCAATGATGTAGCTGATAAGAATGCGGTGAAAATCCTTGGCCAGGGATTCGCTGGCAGCGAGGATTTCTGCAAAGGCCTCGGGGATGCCCCAGCCGATGTTGCCGGATTCTTCGTTGAGGTGCCACATGAGGCGACGGATGATATTCTTGGCCGATTCCGGCTGTTCCTGCATCAGGCGCGCCGTTACCTGCCCCAGCGCCACTGCGGCGCGGTGCATGGTCTGGGGGCCGAGCAGAAGAAAGGAAAAGAGCGGCCCTACGTTTTCGAGGCCGCCTTGGGCGATTTCGTCCAGGTGTTCGCGCCACTGCGGGCTGACGAGGCATTCTTTGAGCTTTTGTTTTGTAGATCGCATGCGGGCCATGAGCAGTTCCTCCACGGTCTGTTTTCAGGCTTGCGTTTATAGTGAGCGCTTTTGAGCGATCTGGCAAGGCAGGAATCTGGTAAGTTGTTTCGTCTTGCGGCGGGATTGTTGCCCTTCGGGCACGGAAGTTTTGCCATCCGGCGAAGTTTGGGACGCCTGCCCGGCGTGGGGGGCAATTGCCGTTGGCTTGCGAGGGGCCGCTTCAATCTGCGACCATAGATTGCCGTTGTTTCAGGTGACTTCTATTTACTTCGAAGTCGGGGCAAGTGAGGGGATTTAGCTGGATAGAGCGTATTTTTTGCCCTTTGGGCGCGGAAGTTTCGCCACCAGGCGAAGTTTGGGACGCCTGCCCGGCGCGGGGCTAAGGGGACCGGTTATGGGGCTGCGCCCCGCCATTCTGATGCCAAACCCCGCTCTGCGGTTTTTGGGCCGCTTTCGGCGGCGTTGCCGCCGAGCGGTAAGGCACGGCTATCAGTCGCTGACGGCGCGGCAAAGCCGCGACTTGCTCCTGATTTCCGGTCGTATTGGCCAAGCCAATACTCCGTATGGGGCTGCGCCCCCTCCTCGGCCCCCTATGCACTCCCCCCGGAGCACCCCCCTTGGGGTTTCAATTACCGTGGGATTGCGAGGGCACGCGTCTGGTGCTGCGGGAGCTTCCTTCTCTCGCTGCGCTCGCTCAGGTGATCTCCCTCTGCGACGCGTAAATGCCAGCGCCCGTTTTCGCTTTGGATGAGATTCCGCTTCAGCCAACAAGCACTGTCCGCATTACTTATTAAAAATTTTTGCGTCACGCTGGCCTTATCCACTACCAACCCCTCCTCTGCTTTCCTGTCTCTTTTGCCTTTAATTGCCTTTTCCCATTGCCCGTGATCAGAAGCAGGTCGTGGCGTCGCCTTCCTTATACTCGCCGGAGCGGAGCAGAGGCGATGGTTGGTGTTGGGCGAATTTGCAAAATACGCTTTTTGCGGGCTGAAAAGAAAGCGCCGGGATTTTGAGCGCAGCGTACTCATGTACGTGAGCATCAAAATCCCGGCGCTGACATATTCAGAGCGTAAAAGTCGGGTTTGCGTAAATCAGCCTGACAGGCTCAATGCCCTCCCGCATTGGGATGACTATTCTAAAGGGTACAAAAGAAAATCACCCAGAACGGCACGCTGAAATCAAGTATCATGGCATGCACGATGGAAACAAAAATCCAGTCCTTGCCGCAATACCGTGTAATAACAGGCAGCGTCGTATCCATGGTAGACGCCCCACCGCAACTGATGGGCATGAGTGGACCAAAATACTTCGCCAGCACGGGCGTGAGCAGCAACGTGATGAGTTCACGGGCAATATTGCTGATAAGCGCAATGGTGCCCAGCTCCGGCCCTTTGTATTGCGAAATGAAGATAGACGAGAGCGAATAATAGGCAAAGCCTGCGCCCACAGCCATGCATTCGCTCACGCTGTAGGCCAGAAACAGGCTCATGAGGGCCGTTCCCGCAAAGGTGCCCACAGTTGTTGCCAGCGGCAGCAGCAAGACGCGCGGGCGCAGGGTGCGCAAAATTTCGCCCAGCCTGCGATCCGAACCGATGGAAATGCCCACCAGCAGCATGAGCAGCCACAGGGCATAGACTGTGAAGTCGTGCTCCACCAGATAGGCGGGTATCAGCCCCACGCGGGCCAGCAACGCACCGGAACAAAAGAAAAAAAGGATGATAAGGCTACCCTTCATGGTTGGGTGCCTCGGCATCGGACGTTTTTTGTTGGGGAGAAATCCCTGTGGGAGTGGGCGTTTTGGTGAAGAATCGGCGGATCAGCGTCACGCAGGCAAAGGAACCCAAAATGCCCGCAACCGTGAGGGCCAGGGCTGCGCCGCCAAGCCGTGGCAGGGACTGCATGAGCAGTTCGTTGCTGCCCACGGAGATGCCCAGCGCAAAAAGCAGCAGCATAATGGCGGGTGTGACGCAGCGTGTCAGCGAGGTGATCCAGGGCTGGCCGCGCAGCAGAAAGCCAAGGGCCATGCCAAGAAAGGTGAGTCCAAGCGCGATAAACATGGAAAGAAAATCTCCTCTCGGTCGCCCATGAGCGACAATGAAGGGCAGGCCGTTGCGCGGGGCGACTCCCACGCGCCTGTTTGCGGCTTTACCGCAAAATGTGGCGCAGGGCTTCGCGCAGCAGGGCCAGCATGGATGCGTAACGTTGGTCAAACTGGAGCAGGTTGTCCACGTCCCAGAGAACCCATACCAGTTTGCCTCTGTGGCGTATCTGCTGCGGAGGTCGCAGCCCGCCGGGGAGCGCAACGGCATTGGCAGCCGCCGAACCCATGACCACCACGCCTCTGGCGCGGAGTTGGGCAGCACCAGACCAGAACACGTCCGCATTGGCCGCAAAGCCATTGTCCGACATGGGGGGCACGGCTGGCGGCAATGCCGCAGGATCAGGCGGCAGGCACGAGGGCCAGAAGGTATGCGTACCAGCGGGATGCCCCAGATCTTTCAGCAGGCGCTGTAAAAACTGGCGGCGTTCCAGACGCCCCGGAGTCTGCGGGTCGCAGAGGTCGGGGCCAAGATTCCAGTATGTCCACAATATGGGGCCGGGGCGGGTCTGTTCCAGTCGGGCCTGCCATGGGGCGGGCCACACGTGGGGAGGCAAGGGCAGCCACGCGGCGGCCTTGCCCTGCTCTGCAGAAGGAGCGGCTTCGGCTTGGGGGGCTGTTCTGTTGGCAGCCTGGGCAGTATCCTGTCCTTGAGGCATGCGGGACCGCCGTTGGGCTTGCGCTTCACGATTTGGCGCGGGGCTTGGCGGTCGCGGACTTTGCTGCTGACCACTTTGTTGCCATGACTGGCGTTCCCGTGCGGGCTGGCCCGCATGCGTCTGGACGTGGGCGTTGACGGATGCTGCGCGAGACGCCTCCTGTTGTGGGGCGGCAAAGGCATCGTAGCCTTCGGGCATGAGCAGAGTGGTAAGCCCCCGGCGCTGCCAGAGCGCGCTGACGGGGTTTACGAGCGCAAAAGCCATGAACACAGTTCCCAGGCCACATCAGCCTTGCTTTGGTTGGGCCAGATTTCTTCGTGTCCGGCAGCGTCCACAACCACCATGGAATTGGTGGCGGTGCCAAAGCCGCTGTCTGTGGCGTTGACGCGGTTGGCGGCCAGCACATCGGCCTTTTTGCCTTGCAGCTTGGTATGGGCCAGAGGCAGCAGGGCCTGCATGTCTGCGGCGGTTTCTGCGGCAAAGCCCAGCACCTTCTGGCCGGGCTTGCGGCCCTCGGAAAGGGTGCGCAGAATATCGGGGTTGGGCGTAAAGGCCACGGTGAGGCCGTCCGGAGCGTCCGCCTTTTTGAATTTGCGGGAGCCAAAGGGTTGGGGCGAAAAATCCGCCACAGCCGCAGTGAACATGCCCATGTCCACGCCGGGCCAGACATCGGCGGCGGCCTGAAACATGTCGCGTGCGCTCACAACATCGTGCCGGACGATTTCACGCGGCAAACGCGCGCGTACGCCGGGGCCGCAGACGGCAGTAACCTCTGCGCCGCGCAGCCATGCGGCTACAGCCAGCGCCGCGCCCATGAGGCCGCTGGAAGGATTTGACCAGAAGCGTACGCCGTCCCATGCCTCGCGGGTGGGGCCAAGCGTGACCATAACGCGCTTGCCCGCCATGTCTTGCGGTGAAAGTGCGCGCAGGGCAGCCAGAAAAATATCGTGCAGAGGGGCAAGACGGCCTTCGCCCTGTTCTCCGCAGGCCGTGCCGCCGCATGCAGGGAGTACAATGTGCGCCCCGCGTTGCCGCAAGATGTCAATGTTGGCCTGCGTGGCAGGGTTGGCCCACATGCGCGGGTTCATGGCCGGGGCGATCACCATTGGCCCGTCAAAGGCCAGTGCCTGCGCGGCAAGCATGTCGCCCGCCGCGCCGTGCGCCAGACGGAACAGGGCGTCGGCCGATGCCGGAGCCACCACCAGCGCCTGCGCATGTTGCCCCGGTTCAAGATGAGAAAAAACATCCTGACCCGGCGAAAACATGTCTTCGTACACCGGGGCAGCGCCCAGCGATTCAAAGAGCAGGGGAGCCACAAAGTGGCGCGCGCCCGGAGTGAGCGTGGCGGAAACATGCATGCCCATACCTGTCCATGCGCGCAGCAGATCAGCGGCCTTGTAGCAGGCCACAGAACCGCACACGCCAAGGTGCAGACGTTTGCGTTCGTATCGGGTGCTCTGGTCAAAGGGAGTTTTCAGGCCACTTTTGCTTTCGCTCATAGGTTTCGCTCCTGGAGGCCGCCCTTGTTGCCGCCCCAGCTTTCAGTAAAGCCAGGCTTGGGAGAGGAGTTCATTCCGCCGCCACCGCCAGAGCTTTCGCTGTAACCAGACGAGGAGCCGCTGCCGCTGTTGCCCCCGCCGTAGCCGCTGGTGCCTGTATTTTCCTGCATGGGCAGGGTTGCGCCATCGGGCATGCGGTCGGCAACCCAGATGGCAAGCACTGTGCCCATGGTTTCCCGTTCAATTGTCAGCGTAGCCACGGTTGAGCCTCGTTCGTACACGTATACGCTACGTATGCCCTTGCGTTGGGCCATGCGCAAATGCCAGCCCTGACCCTGCAAGCCAGTGAACATGATCTGGGCTACAAAGCCCATGTCGGCATCACCGCGAAATATTTCAAGCCCTTGCGCGCCTCCGGCCCCGGCGGTCTGGTAGCCATGGGTGGGAAAACGCTGCATTCCGGCAGGAGTGGGAACCCCCAAAAGTTGGCTTGTGCCAGTATCAACGCCGCCCGTAAGGGGGTCATTGCTAAAGGGATTGTTGATTTCCATTGTCGAGCAGCCCGCCATCAGAGCGGCAAGCAGGGTGACTGCAAGGATGACAAGCGGGCGTCGCATGGCTATAATCTCCTCCTTCCGGCGTGAAATGCTCCGGGAGCAACCCAAGTACACTAGCCCCTCAGCCGCATGCTGACAAGCCCACGGCGCGAGAGGTTCATTAACGAGGCCCACGTATCATGCCCACTGAGGAAGCGGATTTTTTTCTCGAAAGTTATAATTTTGCATTGCCTGAAGCGCAGATAGCCCAGTTCCCGCCCGAAGAGCGCGGGAACTCGCGTCTGCTGGTCATGCCGCGCCAGGGCGCGCTTGAGCTTGAGCACCACCAGTTCAGCAATCTGCCGGACTGCCTGCCCGAGGGGGCGTTGCTGGTCGCCAACAATTCCCGCGTACTGCAGGCGCGCCTGCTGGGAACACGCTCCACCGGCGGCAAGGTGGAGTTTCTGCTGCTCACGCCCCTGCCGCTGGTGCTTGAAAGGGCGCGGCCCGACAAGCTTGGCGGCACAAGCGCCGAGGTTGAGGGGCTCATACGCTCCGGCGGCAGTATTCGTGACGGTGAAAAACTTGAATTTGGCGCGGGCATCAGCGTGACCGTGCTGGAATCAGGCGAATTCGGGCATCGGCGTGTGCGCCTGGCCTGGGACGGCGACCTCTCCAAGGCCTTTGCCGCCACCGGGCACATTCCCCTGCCGCCCTACATCAAGCGGACAGATGCGGAAGAAGATCTGAGCCGCTACCAGACCATCTATTCCCGCGAGGATAAGACGGGTTCTGTGGCTGCGCCCACGGCGGGGCTGCATTTTACCCCCGAGATGCGAGAAACCCTGAAGGCCCGTGGCTTTCAGTGGGCGGACGTAACCCTGTATGTGGGTTACGGCACCTTCAGCCCTGTGCGCAGCGCCGACATTCGCGGCCACCGCATGCACAGGGAATATGTGGAAATGCCCGAGGCAACGGCGCTTGCCATTGCCGAGGCCAAGCGTGAAGGGCGGCCTGTGATTGCCGTTGGCACCACCAGCCTGCGCTCCATGGAGGGCGTGGCCGAATTGTGCGGCAGGGTGCAGCCCTTTACCGGTTGGACGGACATCTTTTTGTACCCCGGCAGGCCCTTCCGTGTGGTTGACGGCCTGCTGACAAACTTTCATCTGCCTGAGTCCTCCCTGATCATGCTGGTTTCTGCCCTGGCCGGGCGCGAGCGCGTGCTTGCCGCTTATGCCGAGGCTGTGAGCAGGGGGTATCGGTTCTTCTCATATGGCGATGCCATGCTTATTCGCTGATTGTTTCAAGAAGCGAGTGTGGAATCCCAAGGAGCTGAAATGTCAAGAGTTGTATTCATGGAAGAGCGCTGCAAGGGCTGCCGCCTGTGTGTGGAAGTCTGCCCGGTGCACATCCTCAGGCCTTCGGGCCGTTTTAACCGCCACGGTTACGAAGTGATGGAAATGGAAGGCCAATGCACGGGCTGTGCCTCGTGCGCGGTCATGTGCCCCGATGTGGCCATACGCGTGTTCAAAAGCGCGAAAACCAAGGGGGGCAAGGCATGAGCGCTGCAACCGAACGTGTGCTCATCAAGGGCAACGAGGCCGTGGCCTTTGGCGCTATAGATGCGGGCTGCCGCTGCTATTTCGGCTACCCCATCACTCCGCAGAATGAAGTGCCGGAATCCCTCTCCAGCCTTTTGCCCGAAGTCGGCGGCCAGTTTGTGCAGGCCGAAAGTGAAGTCGGCGCCATCAACATGGTGCTGGGTGCGGCTGCCAGCGGTATTCCTGCGCTGACGTCATCCTCCAGCTGCGGTATTTCGCTCATGCAGGAAGGTATTTCCTACATGGCGGGCAGCCAGATCCCCGGCGTGATCGTCAACATGCAGCGTGGCGGCCCCGGCCTTGGGGATATCGGCCCCTCGCAGGGCGATTATTTTCAGGCCGTCAAGGGCGGCGGGCACGGCGATCACCGTAATCTGGTGCTGGCCCCCTCCACCGCTCAGGAATGCTATGACTTCATGTTCAGGGCCTTTGCCCTGGCATTCAAATACGCCAACCCGGTCATGGTGCTGGGCGACGCCATCGTGGGCCAGATCAAGGAACCCGTGCGCCGTGTGCCGCCCAAGGACGCCGTGCCCGCCGAGGAGCTTGCCGCCCTTGCAGCGCCCTGGCGCATGGAGGGTTATGGTCGCCGTGGCCCCGGCGCGCAGCCGCGCCTGCTCAAGTCGGTCTATCTGGCCGAAGGGGCGCTGGCCGAGCGCAACCGTATGCTCATGCGCAAATACGAATCCATGAAGGCCGACTGCGCCTTTGAATGCGTTGATACTGACGATGCGGAACTGGTCGTGGTGGCCTTTGGCTCCATTGCCCGCATTGCCCGCAGCGCCATCCGTCAGTTGCGCGCTCAGGGGCATAAAATCGGCCTGTTCCGGCCCATTACGCTGTTCCCCTTCCCGGATGAAGCCCTGCGCGCTCTTGCGCCTGGTCGGCGTTTTCTGGTTATGGAGCAGAACACGGGGCAGATGGTGGAAGATGTCCGCCTGGCCCTCTTTGGCCAGCCGGGCGTTGCGCCCGCATCCGTACTGTGGCACGGCGTCATGCCGGGGCTGTTCATCGGCGCCGATGCCCTGCGCGAACCCATGCTTCAGGCCCTCAAGGAGAACTAATCATGCAAGCTCAGGAACTGGACGCATTGCGTCCCGCCGAGGGCGAAAGCCTGGTTTTTGATACCAATCCCGTGCTCAACGAGCGCCCCACCCACTATTGCCCCGGCTGCCATCACGGCATTGCCCACAGGCTGGTGAGCGAGGTGTTGCACGAACTGGGCGTGGCCGAACGCACCATTCTGGTGGCTTCGGTAGGCTGCGCCACCTTTACTTATGATTACTTTAACGTGGATGGCCTCGAAGCCCCGCATGGCCGCGCCTGCGCCGTGGCCACCGGCGTGCGCCGCGCCCGCCCGGATTCTGTGGTCTTCACCTATCAGGGCGATGGCGACATGGCCGCCATCGGCATGGCCGAATCCATGCACGCCGCCAACCGTGGCGAAAAGATCACCGGCATCTTCATCAACAATACGGTGTACGGCATGACCGGCGGGCAGATGGCCCCCACCACCCTGGTGGGACAAAAGACCACCACATCGCGGCAGGGACGCTCCATCAGCAACGAGGGCGGCCCCATCCGTATGGCCGAAATCATGGCCCAGCTGGACGGCGTGGCCTATTCCGCCCGCTGCTCGCTGGATTCGGTCAAAAATGTACGCGCCTCCAAAAAGGCCATGCGCAAAGCCTTTGAAGTGCAGTTGCAGGGCCTTGGCTTTGGCTTCATCGAACTGCTTTCCGGCTGCCCCACCAACTGGCATCTGGATCCCATTGCCGCCAACAAGCGGATTGCCGAGGCCATGATGCCCGTGTTCCCCCTTGGGGTGTACAAGGACGTGACGGCCAGCGTGGAGGCGGATCATGCCTAATGCATATCAGGATGTGATTATTGCCGGTTTTGGCGGTCAGGGCGTCATGCTCATTGGCAACCTGCTGGCGCAGGCCGGCATGGAGCACGGGCTTGAAGTGAGTTTTATCCCCGTTTACGGGGCTGAAATGCGCGGCGGCACGGCCAACTGCACGGTGGTGCTTGACGAGCATCCCATCGGTTCGCCCCTGGTGCGCGAGCCCATGTCCACCATCATTCTCAACGAGCCTTCGCTTTCCAAGTTCCAGCCCCGGCTGAGCGTGGACGGCGTGCAGATCGTCAATGCCTCGCTGGTGGCGGAGAATCTGCTCGATACAGCGAAGCGCACGGTCTATATTCCCGTGAACGACATGGCCCACGAACTGGGCAATGTAAAGATGGCCAACATGGTGGCTTTGGGTGCATGGCTCAAGGCTACAGGCGCGCTGCCCCTCAATGTGGTGCAGGAAGCGTTGAACCGCGTGGTCAGCGCCCACTATGCCAAACTGATCTCCGCCAACGCCAAGGCGCTGGAGCAGGGTTACAACTTCGCATAGCATGCGGCCCGCGTGCGGGACGCGTTTGCAGAATAAAAAAACATCCGGCAGGGGATTCCCTGCCGGATATTTGATTTTCAGGGCACGTGCAAGCCGCAGAGCTTACGCGCCCGCCAGGCCGTTGCCGATCATGGTTTCGGGCCGCACGATGCTGTCAAACTGTTCCTCCGTTACGCTTCCCAGCGCCAGCGCGGCCTGCCGGAGCGTGAGCCCTTCCGCCGAGGCCTTTTCCGCAATTTTTGCCGCCTGCTGGTAGCCGATGACGGGTGAAAGTGCCGTGACCAGCATCAGGGAATTATTGACGAACGAATCTATTTTTGCCCTGTTGAGAGTGGTGCCTTCAACGGAATGCTCCCGGAACTTGCGGCAACCATCGCCCAGAATATTTATGGATTGCAGCACGTTTTTGATGGCTACAGGGCGCATGACATTGAGTTCAAAATTGCCTTGGCTGCCCGCTAGGGCCACGGCGCTGTCGTTGCCCATGACCTGAATGGCGATCATGATCAGGGATTCACACTGAGTGGGGTTGATCTTGCCGGGCATGATGGACGAGCCGGGTTCGTTTTCCGGCAGTTGCAGTTCGCCCAGGCCGCAGCGGGGGCCAGCCGCCAGCCAGCGCATGTCGTTGGCTATTTTGACAAGGGCCACGGCGAGGCCGCGCAGGGTGGCACTGAAGCGCACTATGGCATCCTGCGAGGCAAGAGCCATGAACTTGTTGGGCGCGGTGACAAAGGGCTTACCCGTGATGCTCGCCAGTTCTTCTGCCACAGCCATGCTGAAGCCCTTTGGCGCGTTCAGCCCGGTGCCCACGGCGGTGCCGCCCAGAGCCAGTGGGTAGAGGCCCACGCGGGCGGTCTGGATGTCCGCAATACATGCCCGCAGCTGGGCGGCATAGCCAGACCATTCCTGCCCCACGCTGAGGGGTACGGCATCCTGCAAGTGGGTGCGGCCAATCTTGACCACATCCATCCACTGCACTGCCTTGCATTCCACGGCTTCGGCCAGGGCTTCCACCTCCGGCAGCAGGCGCGCATCGCAGCTCTGCACGGCGGCCAGATGCATGGCTGTAGGAAAGGCATCATTGGACGACTGGCTCATGTTCACGTCATCATTGGGGCCAACGGGTTTTTGACTTCCCATGACGCCGCCAAGCAACTGGATGGCGCGGTTGGACAGCACCTCGTTCACATTCATGTTGGTCTGGGTGCCAGAGCCAGTCTGCCACACATAGAGGGGGAAATGTTCGTCCAGCAGGCCGTCCATGCCTTCCTGCGCAGCGCGGTCAATGGCCTGTGCCTTCCAGCCGGGCAGCCGCCCCATGCGGGCGTTGACCTGTGCGCTGGCCTTTTTGATCAGGCAGAGGGCGCGGCAGATTTCCAGCGGCATTTTGTCGTCGCCAATGGAAAAATGTTCGAGCGAGCGCTGCGTCTGCGCACCCCAGTAACGGCTGGCAGGCACCATGACCTGCCCCATGCTGTCAAACTCTTCGCGTTCTCCAGCGGCATCTATGCCCACAGGAAGATCAAGAACAGACGGTTCATTTTGTGCTGTACTGTCCACGGGGCGCTCCTCCCTGCACGAACAACGGCCCCCGGCCCACTCCTTGCGGAGCGGCTGACCGGGGGCCGTTCTGTGCCGTTATACGGTGCTGTGCTAGAAGCCCTTGGCCCCCATGAGGCAGGCGAGGTCGCACACGCGGTTGGAATAGCCCCATTCGTTGTCGTACCAGGCCACAATCTTGACCAGGCGGCCTTCCTGCACGGTGGTATAGGGGGCTTCAAGAATGGAAGAATGCGGGTCGCCCTTGAAGTCCATGGAAACCAGGGGCTTTTCGTTGTAAGCCAGAATGCCCTTGAGGTAGGTTTCCGATGCTTCCTTGAGTTCGCCGAGCAGGCTTTCGGTATCCGTGGATTTTTCCAGAATGCCCGAAAAGTCCACAACGGAAACCGTGGGCGTGGGAACACGTAGCGAATAGCCCGTGAACTTGCCCTTGAGTTCGGGAATGACCTTGGCCACGGCCTGAGCCGCGCCGGTGGAGGTGGGGATGATGTTGCAGGCGGCAGCGCGGGCGCGACGCGGGTCCTTGTGGGCCATGTCGAGAATGCGCTGGTCGTTGGTGTAGGCATGGATGGTGGTCATATTGCCCATCTGGATGCCGAATTTGCGTTGCAACACAAGAGCCACCGGAGCGAGGCAGTTGGTGGTGCACGAGGCATTGGACACAACGTGGTGCTTGGCCGGGTCGTACTGCTCGTGGTTCACGCCCATGACGATGGTGATGTCTTCGTCCTTGGCCGGGGCGGTGATGATGACCTTTTTGGCGCCGTTTTCAATGTGCACGGCCGCCTGTGTGGCAGAGCGGAAAATGCCCGTGCTTTCCACCACGATGTCAACATCATGCGCGCCCCAGGTAAGCTGCTTGGGATCGCGTTCTGCAAAGCAGTGGATGTTCCAGTCGCCTACTGTGGCGTCCTGCCCGTTGACCTTGGCGTCAAGGTTGGCACGACCATAGACGGAATCGTATTCCAGCAGATGGAAATTGGATTCCGCGTCAAACAGGTCGTTGATGGCAACTACTTCCACTTGGTCGCGGTAGCTTTGGTGCAGGGCGCGGAAAACCTGCCGCCCAATACGACCAAAGCCGTTGATGCCTACTTTGATTCTGCTCATATGCAAGTTCCTCATAGCGTTGAGGGAAAATCGTTATCGTGCGCTGCCGCCGGAATGAAACGGCTCAAATTTGCAAAAGTGCATGCACTGCGTCCGGTTGTTTCCCGAAAGGGAGCCCCGCCATCTTCTGGCGGTACCTTCGCTGCACGAGCAGTCGAAAGTCTGCCTTGCAGCCGGGACTAAATCGTCTGTGCGCGGCCTAGTCCTCGTAGAGAGAGTAAGCGTGTTTTGCCATCAGCTCGTAATTGTTGCGCAGGGCCTCGTGCAGACGGGAGTTTTCAATGGCCAGCGCCGAAATGGCAGCCACGGCTTCCATGAAGGTTTCTTCGTCGGCGCTGAATTCGCGCTCCACATCGGAATACACGCGGATGAGACCAATGGCTTTGCCATCAGCCATAAGGGGAGAGGACAGCACGGAAACAAGGCCTTCGGCCTTGGCCGATTCCGGGTACTGGAAGCGTCCGTCGGCGGTGGCGTCCTTGAGGTGGATGGTCTTGCCGGAAAGCACTTCGCCGTCAAGGCCGCTCCGTTTCACTTCCACCGGGCCTTTACGCATGTAGGTGGAAGAAAGGCCGTGGGCGGCGCTGGGCAGCAAAAAGCGTCCGGTGCTGTCCAGCAGACGGATGGTGCTTGCTTTGCAGCCCATGGTAACGGCGGTTTGCTCGGTGATTTTGTGCAGAACTTCGCGGGGCTCAAGGCTGGAGTTGATAACCAGCGCCACATCCCTGAGCGCACGGAAATAATCGTGTGCCATAGGTGCCTCCTGAGGAAAGCGGTTCGACAGGCAGTAAAGCCTGCCGCGCATGAATTGTTGATCTGGTTTGTAACACGTTTTCCAGTTCCAACTATGCGCTATTTTTCTGCATCAGGCAAATGCGGTCAGACATGGCCCGGCGAATGCGTCGCAAACAGGCAAGAGAGCACCAATGTAAAGCGATTTCAGCGGGCTGCTGGCCCGAGTCATTGCATTGGCAGGAGTTATGCTGCATGCGCGGAATCCGGCACCGCAACAGAACCGCTGCAGAGTTTTAAGGATCAATCTGCACAGGAGCGCCAAACATTCTGAAAACGCGTCTGTGCGCACTCTCAGGTGTTCTTGTTTTGCCCCCCCTATGCCTTTGGCTTGACCGGGGCCTTCATGCTGATCTGACCTTCAATGATGCCGCCTTCTTCTGTAAGCAGATTGGGCGTGACAACCTGGCCTTCAAGCACCCCGGAGCTGTAAACCACGATGCGCCGTTTGGCCGTCACATCGCCGGTGAAGTGGCCGGAAAGCAGCAGTTCGCCCACATCAAGGGTGCCCTGAACCTGAGCATCCTTGCCCACGTTGAGCGTACCGTCACTGACAATTTCGCCAGTATAGCGGCCTTCAATGCGCACAGTGCCCTTGAAGTTGAGCTTGCCTTCATAAACGGTATCGGAGCCGAGGTACGCTATTTCGTCCTTTGCCACGTGTATCCCCTTTGGCTTTACAGTTAGCTTTTAAACATGAAACGTCGCATGGACACGTTGAGCACAATGCCAAGCAGGGTGAAGTTGACCACTGTGGCGCTGCCGCCGTAGCTGATGAAGGGCAAGGGAATGCCCACCACCGGCATGAGGCCTATGACCATGCCCATGTTGATAAAAATCTGCCAGAAAAAGTAAAAAAACACCCCAACCACGAGGGTACTGCCAAAGCGATCCTTGGCCTGAACTGCGGTTGAGAAGATGGAAAGCAAAAACAGGCAGAACAGCGTGACCAGCGCCACGCAGCCTACAAAGCCCCATTCCTCGCCAAAAACAGCCACGGCAAAGTCGGAGTGGCGTTCGGGCAAAAAGCGCAACTGGCTCTGCGTACCTTCGCGAAAGCCCTTGCCCCACAATTCGCCTGAGCCAATGGCAATGCGCGACTGGATGATGTGATACCCGGTGCCGCGCGGGTCGTTGCCGGGGTCCAGAAACGTCAGGATGCGCTGGCGCTGGTAATCGTGCATGCCCACAAACCACATAAAGGCCACAGCGGCTGGCGCCACCAGCAGGCATGTTTTGAGCACGTAGCCCTTAAGCCCGTGGAACAGGATCATGCCGCCCATGATCAGCAATATCAACAGGGTAGTGCCCAGATCGGGCTGAACGATGATAAGCCCGCAAGGCACAAGCCCCACGCAAAGCACGCTGCAAAAATTTTTCCAGCCCAGGGGGCGGCTGTCGCGCGCCAGCAGGCGCGCCACCAGAACCAGCACGGAGAGCTTGGCCATTTCTGAAGGCTGCAAACTCATGAAACCCAGCGAAATCCAGCGCTTGGCACCGTAGACTGTCTTGCCCGCAATGGGCACCAGCAGCAGAAGAAAGACGGTTATGAGAAAGAAAGGCCAGGCAAGGTTGCGCAACTGGCGGTAGTCAAAAACCATTGCCAGCAGCATGCATACCACGCCGCACAGGCCCCAGATCAGCTGGCGCTGATAAAAGGAATTGAATGCCAGGCCAGATTCCACGCGCGTACCGCTGGCGGAATACAGGTTGCCCACGCCCACAAGATAGAGCAGCAGCATACAGGCCAGAAGGCCCCAGTTGATATAGCTGAAAAGGCGATTATCCATGCCGCTTGTCCGCTCTTGTCAGGAATGCGTGGTTGCAGGGTGGTGTGAAAAGGCTTGCCCATGTGCCACCGCTCCGCAACGCAACACTCCTTGCCCGTGGCGGGCCTCGCAACGATTGTTGGCTGTAGTGCTGCCACCGGGGCAAACGTTGTTTGCGCCTGTGCGCGGTGCTGGCTCTTTGCGCATGTTGCCTAGTCCGTGGGCTCTACGGCTGCGGTTGGGGCGGGCAACGCGATCATGGGCGCGTTGGGGTCAGGCCCGAAAAGATAGTCGTAAACCTTGCGGGCCACAGGGCCAGCCACACTTGAACCGCCGCCGCCGTGTTCCACCATGACAATAACCACATAGGTTTTGCCGTCTTTAATACCCCAGGTGGCAATCCAGGCGTGGTCGCGCTGGGCGTATTCCATTTCTGACATTTTCAGGCGGCGGTCGCCTGCGGCCATCTTGAGCTTGACCACCTGCGCTGTACCTGTTTTGCCGCCCATGTCGGCATCCTTGCGGCCCACAACCTTGGCTGTGCCGCCGTTGGCAGTGCGGCGCATGGCCTCCACCACAAACTTGAGCGTCTCTGGCTTGGCGGGTACACGGCCACGCACTTCGCGTGTGGCGTCATCCACAAGCTGGGGCTTGAGCAGATCGCCGCCGTTGAGCAGAGCCGAAACAAATACTGCCACCTGCACCGGCGTCACCAGGGTGTAGCCCTGGCCGATGGACACGTTGTAGGTTTCACCGCGTGTCCACGGACGACCAAAACGCCGCCGTTTCCAGTCGCGCGAAGGGACAAGGCCCGATTTTTCATGTGGTAGGTCAATGCCTGTAGGCCGCCCGAATCCACAAGCCTTGGCGAATTCTTCCAACTTGTCAATGCCCAGGCGGTCGCCCATGAGGTAGAAATAGACGTCGCAGGAGTCTATGAGCGCGTGCACGAGGTCTTCGGAGCCGTGCCCGCCGCGCTTCCAGCAGCGGAAAATCTGGTTGCCCAGTTTGACCTGTCCGGGGCAGAATACGCTTTCACGCGGGTTGACGCCCTTTTCAAGCAACATGGTGGCCATAACCAGCTTCCATACGGAACCTGGGGGGTACACGCTCTGGATAACGCGGTTCTGCAAGGGAAAGCGGTTGTTGGTGCGCAGGGCGTCCCAGTCGCGTTGCGAAATGCCCGCAGCAAAAAGATTGTTGTCGTAGGCCGGGGATGTCACAAGCGCGCGCAGCTTGCCGCTGTCCGGTTCCATGACCACGATGCAGCCAGCCTCGCCGCCGAGGGCGTCCCAGGCAGCCTTTTGCAAACCCGCATCGAGTGAAAGATGTATTTCGTGCCCGCCGCGCGGTTCATCGCGCAGAGTTTTGCCAAGCACTCGGGCGTGGGCGTCAACCTCCACATCGTACAAGCCCTTGCGGCCCCGCAACTGCTTTTCCAGCTCCAGTTCCAGCCCCTGCTTGCCCACCAGGTCGCCCATGGCAAGGGCGCTGTCTGCGGTCATTTCCTGCTCGTTGGCTTCCGCCACGTAACCAAGAATATGGGCGAAAAGTTCTTTCTCGGGGTAGCTGCGCTTGGTGCGCACCACAATTTCAAGCCCCGGCCATTCGTGAATCTCGGATTCAATGCGGGCCACAAGGTCAAAGTCGATATCGGTGATGAGCAGCAGGGGCTCAAAGGGTTTAACCTTGAATCGGTCCTGACGGAACTTGTCCCAGACCTGCTGGAGGGGGATGCCCGACCATTCGCTTATCTGGGCCAGGGTGGCGGGGATGTCGTGGCAGTCTTCGCGCACGATGGAAAGACCGTAGGCGGTGCGGTTATCGGCCAGCACCTTGCCCTTGTCGTCCATGATGCGCCCGCGCGGGGCAAAGATGCGCTCGATACGCAGGCGGTTGTCCTGAGCCTGACGTGCAAATTCTTCGCCTCTGTGCACTTGCAGATACCAGAAGCGCACCACAAGCACAAAAAACATCAGACCCACCAGAACCTGAAGCAGGATTGCGCCAGCGCGCGGCGGCTGATAGCCCTCGCTCTCGACCTGAATCTTGAGCCAGGAGCGAATGCCCTTATGCTGCGCCTTGTCGTTGTGCGCCAGCAGCGAGGTATTGTCAGTTTTCCTGATCATTGGGGTTCCAGTGGCGGGTGGCCACCAACAGCCGCCAGGCGAAGGGCACAAAGATGGCCTGAATCAGGCTTGTGTCCAGGGTTCCCTGCACATCGAAAGGCAGGTTCTGCAAAGGGGCCATGAGCCACGCAATGGCGTAGTATGCGGCGCCCAGGCAGGCTGACAGCAAAAAGACAAAAATGAAATTTTCCACTTCAAACAGCCAGCGGCCCATCTTGAACAGCAAAATGACTGCGGCATACCAGACAATGACGGCCCCGAAGGGGCGCGTGCCCATGCCTTCCTGCAACAGGATGAACACGGGCAGCAGCCAGAGCATATTTTTATAATCCCGTTCCTGCAACAGGATGATCAGGCCCACCGTGAGCACATCAAGCCCCGGCACCGCCGCCTGCAAAACAATGGCGCAGGCCATGAAAAAGGCCCACCATGCAATGCTGCGGAGCGTTCTCATGGCGTGGCGCTTTTGGGCGCGGGCGGGCCCACAAATTCTTTGGGAGCTTCGCTGGGTTCCAGCGGGCGGGGCGCGCCGGTGGATTCGAGCAGCAGCACTTCTTCAAGATGTTGCAGGTCAACCAGCGGTTCTGCCTTGATGGCCATGAACTGGGTGTAATCCGAAGGAGCCACGCGCAGTACGCGCGCCACAGGTATGCCCTTGGGGTACTTGCCGTCCAGGCCGGAGGTGATGATTATTTCGCCTGGCTTGACCTTGGCATCGCGCTGCACAAAGTTGACTTCAAGCTTCTGGCCCGTGCCCATGCCCATGAGGATGCCGGGAGCGCGGCTTTCTTGCGAAAAAACGGCTATGCGGCTGCTGGGATCAGTAAGCAGCAACACAATGGAACTGTGGGCGCTGGCCTTGAGAACGCGGCCAACCAGCCCAAGGTGGGTAACCAGCGGCGTGCCCGGACGTCCCCCCGTGCTGTACCCCCGGCTGATGGTGATGCTGTCAAGGACGGCGTTGGGACCCATGCGGCCGGAAAGAACGCGGGCCCCAAGGGGACGCCATGTCTGGTCTACCGGCAGTTGCACCAGCGCGCGCAGGCGCTTGAGCTCGGCCAGGTCTTCACCATTGGCAAGCAGGCGTGCTTCAAGCTCGTCCACCTTTTGCTTGAGGGCTTCATTTTCTTCACGCACGCCCACAAGGTCAAAATAGCGGTCCCACATGTTTTCCGCAGCGTCCTGCGCGGAACGAACGGGCGTGAGCACCGCGCCGGTGATTTCAAGCCCCAGTTTCGCGGCCAGGTCGTCCAGAACGCGCGTGCGCTGATTCCAG
Source organism: Desulfovibrio sp. UIB00 (assembly GCF_022508225.1). NCBI lineage: Bacteria > Pseudomonadati > Thermodesulfobacteriota > Desulfovibrionia > Desulfovibrionales > Desulfovibrionaceae > Desulfovibrio > Desulfovibrio sp. UIB00. Next base: position 412,091 of record NZ_JAETXJ010000001.1, read on the forward strand.
GAGTACATGCCCAGAAACAGGATGAGCAAAATGCCCGCGAGGAGGAGAAGACGCCGCAGTGTCACAGGCGGAAGCTCCTGAAAGCCGGTGCGGAATAAATCGCGCCCCTGTGCCGGAGACGCAGAACCGGAAGCTTGTGTTCCGGCATTGCGTCAGCCGCACAGGGGCGCGAGGACAAGGTCGGTTCTAGTCGATGCACACTTCTTTAAGAATGTGCAGGTTGTCCAGCGCTTTGCCGGTACCCACCACAACCGTGGACAAGGGATCGTCCACAACCGTAATGGGCAACGATGTTTCTTCGCGCAGCAGCTGGTCAAGGCCCTTGAGCAGCGCGCCGCCGCCCGTGAGCACAATGCCCCTGTCAACAATATCCGCCGCCAGTTCCGGCGGGGTCTGTTCCAGGGCGATGCGCACAGCCTGTACAATGCTGTCCACCTGTTCAGAAATGGCTTTGCGCACTTCTTCAGAGGTGATGATAATATTCTGCGGAATACCCGTCACAAGGTCGCGGCCCTTGACTTCGATCTGTTGTTCCGGATCGAGCGGGTAGGCGGATGCGATCTTGATCTTGATTTCTTCAGCGGAAGATTCACCAATGAGCATGTTATACTTGCGCTTGACGTGGGTCATGATGGCTTCGTCCATCTTGTCGCCGCCCACGCGCACAGAGCGCGAATACACAATGCCCGAAAGGGAGATGACCGCCACTTCAGTAGTGCCGCCGCCGATATCCACCACCATGTTGGAAGTGGGTTCCTGAATGGGCAGATCCGCGCCAATGGCCGCTGCCATGGGTTCCTCGATGAGGTACACTTCACGTGCGCCAGCGGACTGGGCCGACTCTTTCACGGCGCGCTTTTCCACCTGGGTGATGCCCGTAGGTACGCAAATCATGATACGCGGGCGCACAAGACGCCGCGAATTGTGAACCTTGGCGATAAAGTGGCGCAGCATGGCCTCGGTAACTTCAAAGTCGGCGATAACGCCGTCTTTCATGGGGCGGATAGCCCAGATGTTGCCAGGGGTTCTGCCCAGCATGCGCTTGGCATCGTGCCCAACGGCAAGAACTACATTGTTGCCGCGCGGGTCTTTTTTGACCGCGACCACCGAGGGCTCGCGCAACACAATTCCCTGCCCCTTGACATAAACGCAGGTGTTGGCTGTGCCAAGGTCAATGGCCAGGTCATTGGAAAACAATCCTAGTGCGAAATCCAGAATTTTGGACATTACTCTAACTTGCCTCGCTGTGCTGGTGTGCTACCTTACCGTCATGTTGAAACAACTCCCGCACCCGGCGAGGCGAAGAGGCCTGGAGTGGGGGCGCTGTTGGAATTGGTAACGTCAGGCTGAAAACTGTTCTGCTAAAACTGGCATGAAGTCAAGACGGTGGACGCAGGGTTAAAATATTTGTCCCGCCGGAAGGCGCGGAAATAAGCCTTCAAGGGACGCAAACATGCAGCGCTGGCATACTCTGGCCGCTTATTATAATCGACGCTGTGGTAGCCGGGTGCAAAAAATTCCACTTGACGCCGGGGCCTCCTGCCCCAACCGCGACGGTACGCTTTCGTTTTCCGGCTGCACGTTTTGCAATGTCGATGGGTCCGGCTCGGGCCGCGCAAAACAGGGCTATTCCCTACTGCAACAGTGGAATTTGTGGCGTTCCATATATCTGCGGGACGACCCCAATACGCGCTTTATTGCATACCTGCAATCCTTCTCTAACACGTATGGGCCATCAGAACGCCTGCAACAACTGCTCCAAACGGTTCGCCAACTACCCGGCTGTTTTGGAATTGCCGTGGGAACCCGCCCCGACTGCCTTGATGACGAAAAGCTCGACCTGCTCGCAGCCCTTGATTGCGACCTCTGGCTGGAATTGGGCCTGCAAACATCCCAGGATGTCACCCTTGCCCGCATTAACCGGGGCCATACCGCAGCCAGCGCTGAAAATGCCGTGCGCATGGCCGCCGCGCGTGGTATTGCCGTATGCGCTCACCTCATGGCCGGGTTACCCGGTGAAGACGAAGGCCATTTTTTGCAAAGTCTGGAATGGGCGACTTCCCAGCCGATAAGTGGCCTCAAACTGCACAACGTTTACGTGCCCAAGGGGACGGAGCTGGCCCGCCAGTACGCCGCAGGCCAGTATCACCCCCTCTGGCGCGATGAATATGTCGACCTCCTCTGCGCCGCCCTGCCGCGCATCCCTTCACACATCGTCATCCACCGCCTCCAGAGCGACCCCGCCCCCGGTGAACTGCTGGCTCCCGCCTGGGCCAAAGACAAGCGCGGCCTGCTGGGGGATTTGCGGCGGGCGCTGGGGGCGAGGGAGTTGTGGCAAGGGAAGTTCTGCGACTCCCCCGAGGTGTGTCCGGCGGTCTTTTTGAGTGCTGGCTGCGTCAGGAGTGATTTTGCTCGGGTCGAGTACTATCAGAGTACACTCCCCTCGCAAAAATAACTCCTTCCTTGCCAGCGCCCAAAAATCCTCGCCGGACACTATCGCTGTTTCTTAGATTTCTTTCGTGTTGGCTGCGTCAGGGATGGTTTTTGTTCAGGTCGAGTACCGTAGCGCTGCTGTCTTTATCCGTAGCTTCCTTTGTCGCGCGGCAGCCGTTGCCCAAAGGGCTTACGGATGGCGACAGCGATTGCATGGAACGACTATGCCGTTGCGCATGCTGCCTTTAGGCGTAACTTCCTGTGTCGCAACGCCTAAAGCAACGGCTAAAGCGGGTACACTCCCTTCGCAAAAAACATCCCTTCCTTGCCAGAAGCGAAAAATCCTCGCCGGACACATTGGTATCTTGGGTTGGTGAGTCTTGTATTTCAAAAGTGATTTTGCTCGGGTCGAGTACCATTGGAGTACACTCCCCTCACAAAAAGCCACACTTCCTTGCCAGCGCCCAAAAAGGCCGCCGGACACTATCGTTGGCTCTGGTTATTTGTCGCGTAGGCTGAGCCAGGGGGCGTTTTGTTCAACCGGCAGCATGAACGCCCCTGCTGGCTCCGCGCAGCATAGTTAGCAAATCTCCGAGTTTTTTCTGTTCAAAAAACTCCACACCGCTGTAATATTATAAGGTTGTCATGCTGGAGCTGTTCTGCGGCGTATGGACATTTATTTGGCTTTGTGCTGGTATACCAGTTATGAAGCAGACAAACACCAAGGCATCTTCCACAGCGTATGAGGCCATTCGTTCCATGATCGCGCAAGGGCAGCTCAGCCCCGGCGAAGAACTGTCGGAACGCAGCCTGGCTGAAAGCCTGCAACTTGGGCGTACGCCAGTGCGCGAGGCCATCAAGGATCTGTGCAGGGAGGGCGTTCTCATGAGCGTTCCTCTGCGGGGCACCTTTGTGCAGCGCCTGTCTGTGGAAGACCTGAAAGAAATCCACGAGGTGCGCCTGGCGCTCGAAGGCATGGCCGCCAAGCTGGCGGCAGAAAAAGGCGGCAGCCCTGAACTGCGGGCCTGTCTTGCCGAACTTCAGGCCCTGCCCGATGGGCCGGAGCTTGATACCTTTGAAGCGCAGCGCATCGGCTGGGACTTTCACAAAGCCATATTTCAGGCCGCTGGAAACAAACGGCTGGCAAAACTCTATGCAGACGTGCGCGTGCAGAACTCCTTGGCCATGCAGCGCGTCAAAAATTACGATGCAGAACGGACACGCGTGGTGATTAAGGAACATATCGCCATTGGCAATGCCATTCTGGATCGCAATCAAACACTGGCTCACCAGCTTGTCTGGGATCATCTGCAAAAGGCCATGGAAACGAAACTGCGCTCACTGCTTGCAGTTCTCGGCTAAACCTGGCCGTCGGCATCACAAGACGTTTTACGTGCAAGGATCAGAGGGGGAAGAGAGGCGATGGAAATGACAAAAACCAGCAAAAAGCGGCCCATTCCGCTGCCAATTCAGATGGTGCTCGGCCTTGTTCTGGGCATTGTGTTCGGCTTTCTTGCGCCGCACTTTTCCCAGGCCCTGGCCCCGGTGGGCACGGCCTTTGTGCAGGCCATCAAAATGATCGTGGTGCCGCTGGTGTTCACGGCCATCACCCTTGGCATCTACCAGATGGGCAACAGCGCCAAGCAGTTGGGCAAGGTTTCCGTTATCAGCCTGCTCTATTTTTTCATTGCCACTGTGGTGGCAATCATCATTGGCCTTGCCCTCAACGGCATGTTCCACCCCGGCGTGGGCGTCAACCTGTCGCACACCGCAGAACTGCCCAAGAACATCAATACCACGGTCAACTGGACAAAGTTTTTTCTCGACATGATCCCCTCCAACGTGTTTGCGGCCATGTCGGGCACCAACCTCCTGCCTGTGCTGGTTTTTGCAGTGCTGCTGGGCCTTGCTCTGGCTTCCACCGGCAGCAGGGCAAAGCCTCTCGTTGACGTGCTGGACGCTCTGATGGGCGCTGTCTTCAAGCTCACGGGCTGGATCATCGCCCTGTCGCCCATTGCCATTTTTGCCATCATAGCCTGGCTGTTTTCCACGCAGGGCATGCACACCATTCTGGCCCTGCTCAAATTGGTGTTGGTCATGTACCTGGGGCTTGGCGTCTTGCTGGTGCTGTTCGCCATCTTGATGCTCTGCATCGGCGAACACCCCCTCAAGACCGCCAAAGCCGTGAGCGAGCCTGTGATTCTGGCTTTTGCCACGCGTTCGTCAGAGGCGACACTGCCTCTGCACATGGAAAAACTGGTGGAAATGGGCGTTCCCAAGGCCGTGGCCTCGGTGGTGCTGCCTCTGGGCTACGCCTTCAACCGCGACGGCTCCATCATGTATTTTGCGCTGGCCGTTGGCTTTCTGGCTGATGCCTATAACATCCCGCTGGATCCCAGCACCCTGCTTTCCATCATCGTGGTGACCACGCTTGCCAGCAAGGGCAGCGCCAACGTGCCTTCGGGCGGCCTTGTGGCCATTGCCATGGTGCTGACCACCATTGGCATTCCTGTGGAGGCTCTGGCCATCATCGCGGGCGTGGACGCTTTTCTGGACATGGGCCGTACCGCCGTCAACGTGGTCAGCAACACTGTCGCAGTGAAGCTTGTCATGCGCTGGGCGGGGATTGCCTATGAACCGACGGAAGAAACCGCCGAAGTCTAAAAGGTGAAATTCATGCCTGTAGTCGATCTGCGCAGTGATACCTTGACCGTTCCCACTGAGGCCATGCGCGCCGCCATGCGTGAGGCCGAAGTGGGCGATGACGGCCGTGTTGACGCGGAAGGGCGCGGCGGCGACCCCACAGTCAATCGGCTGGAAGATCATGCTGCCGAACTGCTGGGCAAGGAAGCCGCGCTTTTCTGCCCATCGGGAACCATGGCCAATCTCGTCGCGCTGGCTACGTGGTGCGACCGTGGTGATGCTGCGGCTCTGGAGCCGGACCTGCACGTGTTCCGCACCGAAAAGTCGCCCTTCATGGAAAAGTTCCTGGGTATTCAACCTGTGTTTTATTCGCGGGATGCAGAGGGCATGCCCGAAGTCGCCTCCTTTGCGTCCGCTTGCGTAACGCCGGGCGTCAAGCTGGCCTGTGTGGAAAACAGTCACAACTTCGGCGGCGGCATCTGCGTATCGCTGGCGCGGCAGCAGGCGCTGGCCGCTGCGGCCTGCAAGGCGGGGATTCCCGTGCATATGGACGGCGCGAGGCTGTTTAACGCAGCCGTGGCCCTTGGGGTGGACGCCGCACATCTGGCCGCCTGCGCGGACAGCGTGATGTTCTGTCTTTCCAAGGGGCTGGGCGCGCCGTTCGGTTCTGTGCTGTGCGGAACGCGCGAGTTTATCGCCAAGGCGCGTCAGACGCGCAAACTGCTTGGCGGCGGCATGCGGCAGGCGGGCATTATGGCGGCTGCCGGGCTGGTTGCCCTGCGCACGGGTATTGAGCGCCTTGCGGAAGACCACGAAAACGCCCGCCACCTCGGCGCGGCCTTGGCGGCCTATGGCGAGTTTGTGCTCACGCCTGTGCAGAGCAATATTGTGATGCTGGATATAAGCGCTTCCGGCAGGTCTTCAGAATGGTTCGAGCAGAAGCTTGCGCCTCTGGGGCTGCTGGCAAAAGGCATGGGCAAGAATCACCTGCGGCTGACAACCTACAATGGGGTGGGGCGTCAGGATATGGCGCGCGCCATTGAGGCCTTTGAGCGCTTTATGGAAGAAAACCGCGCCTTGTGGAAGTAGGGCCTGCCAGAAACTGTCGCTAAAATAAACAAAGCCGCGCCGATGGTCATTACGACTGCCGGCGCGGCTTTGTTTGCGTGTATGCTGGCTAATCTACGGTGAGAATGACGGAAAAAGCCTTGAAAAATACGGTTACAGTCTGCCCGGCCACAAGATTGATGGGGTTTTCCGGCCCACGGTTGCGCAGGGCGCAGACCTGACTGCCTTCGCCGAGGGCCACCAGAATTTCGGCCACCATTTCATCTTCCCGCACCCGTTCCACCACGCCGGTAAAGCAGTTCTCCGCCGGAGGGGAGCTTTTGGGCGAGAGTTCGCCCCCCTGCACCAGCACCCAAGGGGCTTTGATGCTGGCATTAACAAGCTTGCCCTCATTGAGGGCCAGGGTCTTGGCGCTTTCGTCCGTAATGAGCGAGGCCACACGCAGGCCGCCTGCGGTGCGCAGCACCACTTCGACCAGCAGCCCGCTTTGGCGCAATGAGGTTATGCGCCCCTGAAAGACGTTGCGCGCACTGGTTTTCATGGGTCGCTCCCTTTGCAGTTGTTCGCGCAGCAGGCGTTTGGCCTCCTGCGGGTCGCAGCGGACAATGCCGCTCTGGCCGGGCGCGGATCGCCGGCCAAGAAAAATATCCACCACGGGCAGGGGCAGGCCCTGCCTGCCCAGCTCGAGGGCGCGGGTATGGCGCAGGGCGCGGGCGCTCAAAAGGCCCTTGGGCAGGCCGCAGGCCGCGCCGCACTGTTGCAGGCAGCGGCGCACATAGCTCGCGTCGCAGCGCATGAGTTCGCGGGTTTCAGGAAACAGCGCCGGGTCTTCCAGCACGCGCCTGAGGCGGCGGCTGATGGTAAGCGGCAGGGGAACCTCGCGCCCGGGGGCATCATTACTGCCCGGCACATGGATAACGCCGTCCTGAAAATCAAGATGCGAGGGCATGATCTCAAAAATTTCCACAAGTCGCAGGGCCGCATAACGCAACAGCATGAAAATCAGCCACATGCGCAGGCGGGGGCGTTTTTCGCGCGGGCCACGGGCAGCGCTGGCCCGTTCCCACAGCCATGTTTCCACGGCCAGAAGCTCGCGCGGGCTGATGCGTCCTGTATCCTGCAGCAGAGCGGCAGAGTCCCGCCGCATAAGGCGTTGGCGCAGCCATGCCCTGTCTGCGGAAGAGAGGGAGCGCAAAAGCGCGGCCATTTCCTCACGGTTTTTGTTTTTTTCCATGCTGATTCCCGTCAGTTTTCCTACCTTATACAAGTAAAACCCTTTTGTTGTACAGTGTTCACGCTTTCATTAAAAAACGTGACTGTATTGCTCGCCTTCAAGGGTTCTGTACTGTTGGCGTACAAACCGCGCTTCTGGCGCACGGAGGAATTTCATGAAAAAGACTGTATCCGCTCGTGGGGCCTTTTGCCGCATAGCTTTGGCGCTGGGTTGCGTGGCCTTGCTCAGCCTTCCCGTTCAGGCTGCGGAAATAACCGTTTCTGCCGCAGCCAGCCTTACCAATGCCTTTAACGAAATCAAAGGCGTGTTTGAAAAGAAGCACACGGGCTTGCAGGTGCACACCAATTATGCTGCCTCCAATCCGCTGCTCAAACAGATTCAGGAAGGCGCACCCGTAGACGTTTTTGCCTCTGCCGACCAGGGCACCATGGACAAGGCCGTGGCCGCCAAGGTTGTCGACCCCGCTACGCGCAAGGATTTTGCGCTCAACGACCTCGTGCTTATCGTGCCCGCTGGCTCCAAAAAGCCCGCCAAGCTTGAAGACATCAAGGCCTTCAAGCGCGTTGCCATCGGTAATCCCGATTCCGTGCCTGCCGGGCGTTACACCAAGGACGCGCTGAACACCGCCAAATTGTGGGAAGCCGTGCAGCCCCAGCTTATCCTGGGCAACAGCGTACGTCAGGTGCTGGACTATGTGGCCCGTGGCGAAGTTGATGCAGGTTTTGTTTACCGCACCGATGCCAAACAGCTGGCGGAAAAGGTTGAAGTGGTCATGATTGTGGAAGGTCATGATCCCGTGAGCTATCCTATCGCCGTGGCCACCACTGGCAAGGATGCCAAGATGGGCCAGGAATTTCTGAACTTTGTGCTTTCGCCTGAAGGTCAGGCCGTGCTTGCCAAGTACGGTTTCTCCAAGCCGTAGTGCATGGAGGCGTGGTCCGTGCCCTTGCGTACCGGCCTGCAATGATGGATTGTGTTTACTGGCGGTTGCCGTTTTGGCAGAAGCGGCAACCGCCTTCATTATTTTTTTACGCATCAACGGATCCGGTCGGCGGCAGGGGGCAGAGTTGGAAATGGATTTTGACCTAGCGTTTATCTGGAGCCCGCTGGAGCTTTCGTTGCGCGTGGCAGGAGCGGCTACGGCTGTTTCCTTTGTTGTGGCAACACTGGCGGCCTGGCGGCTGGCCCGCAAAAAAGGTCCCATGCCCGCCCTGCTGGACGCCCTGTGCTCGTTGCCGCTGGTGCTGCCCCCAACTGTGCTGGGCTACTATCTCATCTTGTTGGTGGGGCGGCGCGGCGTTTTTGGGCATGGACTGGCGGAACTGGGCATCAACCTGATTTTTTCCTGGCAGGGGGCTGTGGTTGCAGCCACTGTTGTGGTGTTCCCGCTTATCTACAAGTCAGCCCGCGCGGCGCTGGAGCAGGTGGACAAACATCTGGAAGACGCGGCCCGCACGCTTGGGGCCTCGGAATGGAGGGTGTTTATCAGCGTGTCGCTGCCATTGGCCTGGAAAGGTATTTTTGCGGGCATCATGCTGGCCTTTGCGCGCGGCATGGGCGAATTTGGCGCAACCCTGATGATTGCGGGCAATATCCCCGGCAAGACCCAGACCCTGGCTCTTGCCATCTACGATGCCTTTCAGGCGGGCAATGACCTCCAGGCCTCCTGGCTTGTGTTCATTACCTCCGCCGTGTGCGTGACCTTGCTGATGGCGGCGGAGCTGCTTGTGAAACTCAAGAGGCGGCGCAGATGATCTCGTTGCGGCTGGTAAAAAGTTTCAGGAACGGGGTTACGCCCTTCAATCTGGATGTGCGCTACGACATCGGCGACGAACACAAGTGCGCGGTGCTTTTTGGCCCTTCCGGTTCCGGCAAATCGCTGACCATGCAGTGTCTGGCGGGGCTGACAAAGCCCGACGCAGGCCACATCCGTATCGGCGACTGCACGTTGTACGATGCTGCGCAGGGCGTGTTTATTTCTGTGCAGAAGCGGCGTATCGGCTACATGTTTCAGGATTACGCCCTGTTTCCGCACCTGAGCCTGTTGCAGAACGTGGCCTATCCGCGCACGGGCTGCTGGCCCTGGAAGGTGCGCGGCGAGGAGCGTGACAAGGCGCAGGCCATGCTGGAACGTTTGGGCATCGGGCATCTGGCGGCCCATCTGCCCTCGCAGATATCCGGCGGGCAGCGGCAGCGCGCAGCTCTGGCCCGCGCCCTTAATGCAGACCCGTTGCTTCTGCTGCTTGACGAGCCTTTTTCTGCGCTTGATCCCCTGCTGCGCGAACGCCTGCGCGAAGAACTGCTCGAACTGATGGATGACCTGACCATCCCTGCCGTGATTATCAGCCACGATCCTGACGATGTGGATACCTTTGCGGGCGGGCTTGTGCTCTATGACCGGGGCGGCGCGCGCACGGTGCCGGACTATGCCGATCTGCGCAAGGATTTTGCCACAGCGGGCAAGTGCCTGCGGCATTTGCAGGAGCAGGCCTGGGTCTGATCGACCTGACGGCGTATGGCTCCTTTAAACGGATCTAAAGAAATATCCGGTGGGGCAGTCTGTGGGATAAAGCCGGGGGTGATGCGCAGCAGACCAGGCTACAGCACTTCCTGCGAGGCTTTTGATGCACGTTTGGCCATGTAAAGTTCGCTGTCTGCCCGTTTGAGCGCATCTTCAACAGTCTCGCTCGCGCAGTGCCATGTGGCGTGCCCTATGCTGATGCCGATGCGCAGCATGAGGCCGTCAATGGAAATGGGGGCTCCCACATCCTCGCGGATGCGGCTGATGGTGCGCAGTATGTCTGGCGTGCCCCTGGTATGGCCGAGCAGGGCCAGAAACTCGTCGCCCCCCAGCCGCACCAGCACATCATCCTTGCGCAGACAGCGCGTAAGGCGCTGCCCCAGAATGGTCAGCACAGCATCGCCCACATGGTGTCCGTGCGCATCGTTGATTGGTTTAAAGCCGTCCAGATCCATGTACAGCAGCTCAACCAGCCCCTGGCTTTGCGCCAGGCTGGGCATGGCTTCGTCAATGCGCGCGGCCAGTCCGTGCCTGTTCAGCAGGCCTGTGAGGGCATCGCGCTCTGCGGTATGCTGGATACGGTTCCGGTCTTTTTCTGTGCGGGTGAGGTTTTCAACCAGGGTGGACAGGGAGGCTGAAAGCACTTCAATTTCGCGTATGCCCCTGTTGCGCGGAATGGTAACGCGTTCGCCCCGGCTGAGCCGGTCTGCGGCGGCGGTAAGCGCCTTGAGGGGGGCAATGGTGCGCTGGGCGATGTATCCGGCAACCAGCGCAAACAGCACCGCAAGCAAGAGGCCAGCCACAAGAATGCGCGCCACAAGGCGACGCACGGGTTCGTAGGCGGCATCCAGCGATTGCCGCGCCACCACGCTCCACTGCAAGCCATCGTAGTCTTTAAATCCCGTGCAGCTTACTGCCGCAGTGAGGTAAGCAATGCCATCGGGCCATGTTTCCACGGCCCAGGCCGAAGTGGAGTGTTCAAGTTCTTGCAGCAGGGGCAAGGCCAGCGGTTTTTCATTGTTGTCGCCGCCCAGGATGACACCGCCGTCTGCACCGAGAACCATGATCTTGGTGTTGGTATCCGAGCCTTCGCCCGAAAGGATGAATTCCTCCACCTCTCTGGCCCATGCCCAGCTCAGATGGGCTACCAGAACCCAGTCTTTCAGCTCGCCCTCGCCAATGGGCATGCTGATATCCACAAATTTCATCGGGGCATTTTCTGGGTGGGGCAGCAGTTGGGCAAGCAGGGTGGCTTTGCGCACGTCACCCACAAAAAGGCCGTTTTTGCCCTGGCGGAAGATGGCGCAGATGGAAAGATCGGTTCCCTCCAGCACGCCATCGGTGGCGACCAGAACCATGCCCTGAGGATTCATGAGTCCGATCCAGGCAAAGGCGGGCATGGTGTCCTGCAATCTGTTCACGGCGATGGATAGTTTTTTCATATCCCCGCCGATCAGCCCCACAGTGTGGCGCAGGGTGCCAACCTCCTTGATCCAGAACCACATGGACTGATCAAGGGCCTTGGCAAGGGATTGCACGCGGTTGGTCAGCAGCAGGCCGCGTTCGTAGCGGGCCTCGCTGCTGGCTTCGCGCCCGGTTATGGCCGCAAGAAAGCATGATGACAGCAGGATAAGCAGCGTGAATGCCTCAATAAACTGCGTCTTGAGGCTGCGCGTGAATATGCGCATGGCTCCTCCTGCGAAGGGATGGCAGAAAAGCTGACAGGGTATAATGATGATTATGAAAGCATACAGAAAATCAGGAAATAGGCAATGGCCAATTGTCCGCGCGCTGCCTTTGACAGGAAACTAAAAAGGGGGGGTGCAGACGCAATGCACCCCCCTTTTGCTATAGGGTTTGAGGAGAAGATGTTATTGGGGTTTGTTTAAGAGAGAGATCGCTTAGGCCGGGTTGCCCAGCGCCGCTTCTTTGCGGTTGCGCTTTTGCCCGCGCCACATGCCGCCAAGGATCATGCCCGCGCCAACAAGCAATCCGGCGCACATGGTTATGAAGCTCACGACCTTGAGCAGATAGAGAATCCCTGGGCCCATCTGGATAAGCCCCAGCGCGTTGAGGTAGCCCGGCAGGGCGACTATGCGGCTTGCGGCAACAATGAGCATGATGGCGGCCATAACGTACTTGATCATGATGGGCTTGACGTAGGTGGTGCCGATGGCCCCAAGCTGCACGCCGAGCAGGGAGCCAGCCAGGATGATAAAGACGAGGCGGATGTCTATCATGCCGTGCATGGCCCAGTTGACCGAGCCGCACAGGCCCATGACAAAGGCCGTGACCAGTTCCGTGCCTGATGCAATGAGTCCGGGTACGCCGATCACATAGATAAGCCCCGGTACGCCCACAAATCCGCCCACGGCAATGGTGGCAGCCAGCATGCCGGTGGCAATGCCCACGGGCAGGGTAAACCACAGAGAAATGCGCAAGCCGGATTTGGGAAAGGACATCATGGGGGGCAGGTTGATGGCCTGCAACTTTTGGGCAAGGGGCGGCGTGCTTTCGTCATCCTCCTTGCCGGAGTGGCTGGAGTGCAGGGCATCCTTGAGAATATAGCTGCCCACCACAACAAGAACCACCACAAAGGAAACGCTGACGTAAAGATCAGACCCGGCCTGGCCCCACTTTTCCAGAATAAAACGCTGAATGCGGATGCCAATCTGTACGCCTATGCCAGCTGTGGCGGCGATAACCATGCCCAGTTTTACATCCACCTGACCGAAGCGGTAGCGCTTGATGGCGCCCACCATGGCCTTGGGGAACTTGTGGCACATATTGCTGGCAACAGCCACGGCGCCGGGCACACCCAGGCCCATCATGCCCGGCGTGAGAATAAAGGCCCCGCCGGAACCGATAAAGCCGCTTACAAGCCCGCCCACAAATCCCACGGCCAGCAGAAAGGCCACAGAAACGGGCGTGAGTGCGATGAACTGGGACGGGTCAAGACTGAGCAGATCCATGTTACCTCCGGCTGGCGAATTACCTGGGCGTACTGTTGTGTGCTGGCGTAAGGCCAAACATGCCGCCGCCATGCCGCCGCTGAACAAAAAAATTGAGCCGGGCGGCGCGGCCCGGACTTGTGAAAAACGGTCGGTTAGCCGTGAACCACGGCCGTGGTGTCCAGCCGGGGAGCCGGTGCGGCACTCTGACGGGGGGCAGCCTTTGCGGTGGATTGCGCGTTCTTTTTTTGCACGCCGGTAATACCGCACAATTCCCAGAGCGCGCCGGCAAAGTGACCATGCACGTATGAGAGCAGCAGCACCGAGGCGATGGGCAGGGCTGTCCACAGGCCACCCTTGGCGCACAAGGCGGCAAAGGCATCGGCGTTGCTAAAAGCCAGCAGGTAAATGAGAATGCTGCCCGCGCCATAAAGCAGGGTCTGCTTCAGCGCCGTGTTTTCGCGCTTGCCGTTCAGAGTCCACAAATCGTCTGTCCAGCCGGATTGCCCGGCATCGGCATATGCCACAGCGGTAAACCAGTTTTCCATCGTTTTTTGCAGGGTGTTCATGTCGGCCTCCTGCGCTTGCGATTACAACTATTGTGCCAAAAAGTTCAATGTATAACATGCTGAATTTATATGATTTTATGTATCGTGTGCTGCGCGCCACGCTGCCCATGGACTGTTTCATTCTGACATGTTCAAGCGGATAAGGTCTGCAAGTTGTTGCAGGACAGGGCTTGTCAGCTTTGTTTTATTTTTATACGCTGTTGCAAATTGAAACGGCGACGGGCGCAGGTGTAAACTTTTGCGCCTGCGGGGGTGAAGCATGCTTCCGCATTTATCTGTCTGGCATACCATTCGCGGCAAGATTGCCGTGGGCACGGGCCTGTTCTTGGTCATGTTGCTGCTTTTGGGCGGCATCGCCTGTTATGATCTGGGGCGCATCGACAGGGCGGCCCGACTGATCGACATGGTGGACGACCTGCGCAGCGACGTGCTCGAGATGCGCAGGTACGAAAAAAACCTGCAACTTTTCCCCGGCAGAAAGGGCGACCTGCTTGCCCTGCGCAGTTTTGTGGAGCTGGCGCGGGAGCGGGCCACATCTGTGGGGCAGGATTATAACGCAGCCATGGGCCGCCGGGTGGGCGATGGCGCGCACCATAATCTTGACCTGCTGCTGGAAGGCTTCGGCACCTATGAGGCCCTGCTGGAAGATCAGCCCACAGACGGCGCAGCGCTCACCGATCAAGGGCAGCGCCTGAGCGAGCTGGCTGATTCGGCGGTGCGGCGCATGCGTCAGGGCATTTTTGCCGCCGTGGGGGATCTGCGCACCCAGATGCTGGGGGCCATTGCTGCCTTGCTGGCCTGCGGGGTGGCTTTTGCATGGCTTATCGGCAGGCAGATCATGCGCGCCCTTGGGGCCATTGAAAGCGCCGCCCGCAACGTTGGCGCGGGCATGCCCTTGCCGCCGCCCCCGCCGCAGCTTGAGGAAGAAGCGCGGCATGTGCTCCAGACGCTTGACGGCATGGCGGCGGAGCTGGAAAAGCGCCACTCCCTGCTGTTGCAGGAAAAAAAGTTGGCTTCTCTTGGTGTGCTGACCTCCGGCGTGGCCCACCAGCTGAACAATCCCCTCAACAATATTTCCGTTGGCTGTCAGCTGCTCGGCGAGGATGTGAACGATGCCCGGCAGGGGCTGCGGCCCATGCCCACGGCTGAAGACGTGACAGCGCAGCTGGATGAAATCCAGGCCGAGGTTGTTCGTGCCCGCGATATTGTGCGCGGCCTGCTGGATTTTGCGCGCGATCGGCCCTTTACCGTTGCCCTGCATGATCTTTCCGGCCTTGTGCGCAGGGCTGTTGGCCTTGTGCGGCACGACATGGGCGCAACGGTACAGATTACAGTGGACGTGCCTGAAGGGCTGCAACTGCCCGTGGATGCCCAGCGCATGCAGGAGGTGCTTATCAACCTTCTGCTCAATGCGGCACAGGCCATGAATGGCAAGGGTGAAGTGCATATCACCGCCTCTGTGGACGAACTGGCGGGTATGGCAGAGCTGCGCGTGCGCGACTCTGGCAAGGGTATTGAACCCGAGAATCTTGGCCGGGTGTTTGATCCCTTTTTCAGCCTCAAGCCCGTGGGCGAAGGGACGGGCCTTGGGCTGTCCATAGCCTTTGGCATTGTGGGCAAGCACAACGGGAAGCTCGAAGTGCAGAGCCAACCGGGGCAAGGGGCGTGTTTTACCGTGCGGCTGCCCCTTGCGGAACGGCATGACGCAGACGGTTCAGGAGCAGAGACATGACTACGGAACGGTTCCGGCTTTCGGAGCAATCACCTGCGCAGGCAAACCCCGGCGAAGCTCGGCACGGCCACGGGCTTGACGCCGCGCAGCGGGCTGGCGGCGGTGGCCGGTTGCTGATCATTGACGATGAGCGCATGGCCCGCGCCAACCTTGCGCGCGCCCTGGAGCGCGGAGGGCATGAATCGGCCCAGGCTGGCAGCGGCGAAGAAGGCCTGAAACTGCTGGCCGAGCAGGATTTTGACGTGGTCATTACTGATATTGCCATGGCGGGCATGAACGGTATGGAGGTGCTCAAGGCGGTACGCTCGCGCAAGCCGGATGTGGAAGTCATCATGGTCACGGGCTACCCCATGATTGAAAGCGCCGTGGAGGCCATGCGGCTTGGGGCATTTCATTATCTGGCAAAGCCCTACTCGCTGGAAGAAGCGCGCATGCTGGTGGCGCGGGCGCTGGAAAAGCGCCGTCTGCGGCAGCAGGTCGCCCAGATGCGGGCCCAGCTTGAGGCCAGCGGCTCTGTGCCGGAAATGGTGGGCATGTCGCCAGCTATGTGTGGCCTGAGGCAGGCGCTCATGCGTCTGGCCCCCACAGATGTGGCTGTGCTACTGCAAGGTGAAACAGGTACGGGCAAGGAGCTGGCTGCTCGCACCATGCACGCCCAGAGCCAGCGGGCGCGGCGGCGTTTTTTGGCGATCAACTGCGGCGCGCTCTCGCCGGAGCTGCTTGAGAGCGAACTTTTTGGACATGAGCAGGGGGCCTTTTCCGGCGCGGTGCGGCGCAAAGAAGGCCTGTTTGAAGCCGCCAGCGGAGGTACGCTGTTTCTGGACGAGATGGGTGAAATGCCGGCGGGCATGCAGGTCAAGCTGCTGCGTGTTCTGCAGGAGCAGAACCTGCGCCGCGTGGGCGGCACCGTGGATATACCCGTGGACGTGCGCATCATCGCCGCCACCAACCGCAACCTTAAGGAAGAGGTGGAGGCAGGGCGCTTCCGGCGTGATCTGTATTACCGCGTGGCCGTGGTAACGCAGGAGCTGCCGCCCCTGCGCAGCAGGGCAGAGGACATCCCACTGCTGGCGCGGTTTTTTCTTGCGCGGCTGGCGGAGCAGGGCGGGGCCGTGCCGCTGGAGATTGAAGATGACGCCCTTGATGCGCTGCGGCAGTATCCCTTCCCCGGCAACGTGCGCGAACTTGCCAATATTCTCGAGCGGGCGGCGGTTTTTTGTCCGCCGGGCGGCAGCATAAGTCTGGCGCATCTGCCGCCGGAAGTTTCCGAGGCTGCGGCCCGCCTGCCAGCCCGCGATCCCGTCTTTTCTTCTGCTGTTGCCGCCCGGCAAGAGCCTGCCGAGGCTGCAACCCCAGTCTGCCCCCAGGCAACAACGCCAGGTGCATCGGTGCCCGCCGCGCCAGCATCGGGCGTATCAACGCCGCTTGTTCCGCTGGCAGAGATGGAAAAACAGCACATCCTGCACGCCCTTGAACTGGCGGGCGACAACCGCACTCTGGCCGCAGACATGCTGGGCATCAGCCGATCATCCCTGTGGCGCAAACTCAGGGAATACGGCGTGTAACGTTGTGCTGCTCTAGCCGCAAGAACAGCCCGTGCCGTCAAACCACTTTTGCCCCAGCAGGGCATCGGCATTGCGGTCTGCAGGCTGGCGCACGGTCACCAGCATGAGGCCCGATTCCAGCTCTTCTTTTTCCATTTCAAGCCCTGTCACCAGCGCAAAGCTGGGCAGCCAGCGCGGTTCGTGGTCGCACTTGATCTGCAACTGCTCAAAGGGCGCGGTTTCAACAAATACCAAGATGGATTCTCTGGCTGTGAACAGAGGGTCGGTCAGCTTGGCCTCGCACATGTCCAGAAAAAAACGCCCCGGTGCTATTTCTCGCGGTCTGCTTGTGGGCAGCATGCCGCACTGTGGGCGGGTCGCCTGCTGTACTGCGGCCAACACCCCCTTGCGCACTCCTTCCAGAGCTTCTGCCTCAAATCTGTCCATCATACAGATGTAAAATCCCATCTTGTCCAGCACACCGTAGGGCGCGCCATGGTCTTCCGCACCCACCACAATGCGGCAATCTCCCAGATTGGCGGCCAGTGTTTGCATCTGTTCGCGCAGTTCGCTCAAACCAGCGCCTTGGGTCAGGCTGAAACTGTGCCTTTTGCCTTCGCTCCAGTTGTGTTCCCCCCGCACATACACCGCCACCGCACTGGCCGCTGTGGGCGCTGCCAGCGCGCCTGAATCATCGTGAAAAACCGCAATCCGCGAGCCGTCGAGTAAACCTTGCATATGCTCTCCGTCTGTTGTGGCAGGGCCTCAAAGCAGTCCGGCCTTTCATATGCATTGCCATTGCAATATCCATGCGCTTGAAAAGATTTACAAATAACATGCTGAAATAACACTATTATTAATGTCTACATCACTGCGCGCTCTCTGCCTGCATCGGGCGCGGAGCAGGTACGTTCCACCTGCGTACAAAGTTATGACTCGATAACAAAGCGGGAGTGATTGCTGATTGTATATAAAGTTAAATAAATTAGTGTATTACAAATTTTATATATTGTTCATGGTCACGTAAATATTTGAAAGAGGGATTTAGTAATATACTGAAATTACATATGTATTTGTTAAATGTACCAATCTGTCCAAAAAAGCGGTGCTTTGTACGCTTGCGTACGCATGTTGCAAAGCGTGATTAAGCATAGTTTCCATAACTATTCGTTTTAAAACGTTAAATTAAAAATCTTCCACAATGGCACAGCCGATGCACAAGAGGGGCATACACGGTGCCAGAGACGCCTTGTCCCTGGTCAAAACAGCCGGAAGACGGCGGGAGAATGCGTTATGCCTCGCAAGATAGCCATTTACGGAAAGGGCGGCATCGGCAAGTCCACCACAACCCAGAACACGGCTGCGGCCATGGCCCATTTTCACGGGAAGAAGATTTTTATCCACGGCTGCGACCCCAAGGCCGACTCCACCCGCCTGATTCTGGGCGGCAAGCCGCAGGAATCGCTCATGGACACCCTGCGCGCCGTGGGTGCGGAAAAAGTGACTCTGGACAAGGTGGTCAAGAAGGGCTTTCACGACATCCTCTGCGTGGAATCTGGCGGCCCGGAACCGGGCGTGGGCTGTGCTGGCCGAGGCGTTATCACGGCCATTGACCTGATGGAAAATCAGGGCGCGTACACTGATGATCTTGATTTCGTTTTCTTTGACGTGCTCGGCGACGTGGTGTGCGGCGGTTTCGCCATGCCCATCCGCGACGGCAAGGCGCAGGAAGTCTACATCGTGGCCTCTGGTGAAATGATGGCCATCTACGCCGCCAACAACATCTGCAAGGGCCTGCTCAAGTACGCCAAGCAGAGCGGCGTGCGCCTTGGCGGCATCATTTGCAACAGCCGTAACGTAGACCGCGAAAAGGAATTTCTTGAAGAATTCACCGCCTCTATCGGCACGCAGATGATCCACTTTGTGCCCCGCGACAACATCGTGCAGAAGGCCGAATTTAACAAAAAAACCGTGACCGAATATGACGACAGCCAGAATCAGGCCAAGGAATACAGCGAACTGGCAGAAAAGATCATCAACAACCAGAACTTCGTTATTCCCCAGCCGCTGTCGATGGATCAGTTGGAGGCGATGGTCGTGAAGTACGGCATTGCCGACTAGGCCGCGCGGGCATTCGCGCCTTTTCGTTCCCTGCTGCGTCTGGCTCGCCTTTTATTCCGGTCGAGTACCGTAGCGTTGCTGTCTTTATCCGTAGCTTCCGTTGTCGCAACGGCTAAAGCGAGAGTACACTCCCTGCATAAAAGGCTTGCCATCCTTGCAGGAAAACAAAAATGCATCGAATGCCCAACGCGGCCTGAAGCCTGAAACGGACATTTTTCTTGCCAGTGAACAAATGACGCTTTTGGCAACGCAAGCGCGCATGAAAAAATTTGAGCGGAAATGACAGCATCAACAACTCCAAAGGAGCCGCCAATGAAAATGGTACGAGCCATCGTTCGTCCAGAGAGCACCGAAAATGTGGTGGAAGGGCTTGCCGCATCGGGTTTTGTGGCCCTGACAAAAATTCAGGCCTTTGGGCGTGGCAAACAGAAAGGACTGGACAGCGGCAGCGTTCACTACGACGAGCTGCCCAAAAATCTGCTCATGATGGTGGTGGAGGACGAGCACGTGGATCAGGTGCTGCAACTTGTGCAGAGCTATGCCAACACGGGCAATTTTGGCGATGGCAAGGTTTTTGTGTCATCGGTGGAGCGGGTGCTGACCATCCGCACCGGGCAGGAAGGCATCTAGCGCAACAGCAATTGCTTTTGCCCGCCGCCAAGGCGCTTTTATACAGCATTGAGGCAATACAGTTCAGGAGCTCGCCATGAAGGAGATTATCGCCATTATCCGTCCCAACAAGGTGACGGCCACAAAAAAAGCCCTGGATCGCATGGGCTTCCCGGGCATGAGCGTCATCCCCGTATTCGGGCGGGGCAAGCAGAAGGGCATAGCCGAAGAGGTTTCAGTGGAGATAAGCCCCATCGTGCGCGGCATGGGGAGCTACAAAGGCATGATGTACGTCCCCAAGCGGCTGCTCTCCATTGTGGTTCCCGCCAACATGCTGGACAGGGTCGTGAACACCATCATCAAGATCAACCAGACGGGCGGCATCGGCGATGGCAAGATCATTGTGTGCCCGGTTGAACAGGCCCTGCGGGTGCGTACCGGCGAAATGGGCACGGCGGCCATACTCTAGAGCATGTACACATGAAATGCTCGCTTACGGCAGGCAAAGCTTGCCTGCGCGCATTTCGCGGCAAGGATTTTCAGAAAAATCCGCGCAGAGCAGTTACCTCATTTCATTCGCAAACGGCTCTAGGCCGCGTAAAGGATACTGATATGCCATACCATCTTTTCAAATGCAGCGAATGCATCCCCGAGCGGGAAAAGCACGCAGTGGTCAAGGGCGAAAGTGATGACCTCTCCACCTGCCTGCCGCTTGGCTACCTGAACACCATCCCCGGCAGTATTTCCGAGCGTGGCTGCGCTTTTTGCGGGGCCAAGCACGTGATCGGCACGCCCATGAAGGACGTGATCCACCTGAGCCACGGCCCCGTAGGCTGTACCTACGATACATGGCAGACCAAGCGTTATATCAGCGACGACGGCAACTTTCAGCTCAAGTACACCTTCGCCTCGGACATGAAGGAAAAGCACGTGGTCTTTGGCGCTGAAGACCAGTTACGCAACAGCATCAAGGAGGCCTTCAAGGCTTTTCCGCACATCAAGCGCATGACCATCTATCAGACCTGCGCCTCGGCCCTCATCGGCGATGACATCAACGCCCTGGCACAGGAGATCATGGAAGAAATGCCCGAAGTGGACATTTTTGTGTGCAACTCGCCCGGTTTTGCCGGGCCCAGCCAGTCCGGCGGGCACCACAAGATCAACATCGCCTGGATCAATCAGAAGGTGGGCACGATCGAGCCTGAAATCAAAAGCCGCTACGTCATCAACTACGTGGGTGACTACAATATTCAGGGCGATGTGGAAATCATGTGCGACTACTTTCGCCGCATGGGCATTCAGGTTCTTTCGGTCTTTACCGGCAACGGCAAGTACGACGATCTGCGCGCCATGCACAAGGCCCAGCTCAACGTGCTGGAATGCGCCCGCTCGGCGGAATACATCTGCAACGAGCTGCGTGTGCGCTACGGCACGCCGCGCCTCGACATTGACGGTTTCGGCCACGAGATGGTGAGCGAATCCCTGCTCAAGATAGGCCTGTTTTTTGGGCTGGAAAAGGAAGCCCAAGCCATCATTGACGAAGAAACCGCCCGCTGGCGGCCCGAGCTTGACTGGTACGCCAAACGCCTCAAGGGCGTGAAGGTCTGCCTGTGGCCCGGCGGCTCCAAGCTGTGGCACTGGGCGCACATTATTGAAAAGGAAATGGGCCTGGACGTTGTTTCCATCTACTCCAAGTTCGGCCATCAGGGCGACTTTGAAAAGGGCATTGCCCGCGCCAAGGTGGGCACCCTTGCCATTGACGACCCCAACGAGCTTGAAGGCCTGGAGGCCATGGAAGACTGGAAGGCCGACATCATTTTTACCGGCAAGCGACCCGGCGAAGTGGCAAAAAAGGTGCTGGTGCCTTACCTCAACGCCCACGCCTATCACAACGGCCCCTGGAAGGGATTTGAAGGCTGGGTGCGCTTTGCCCGCGATATTTACAATGCGGTGTACTCGCCCATCCACCAGTTGGCAAAAATCGACATCACCAAGGACGAGTATCCGCTGGATCAGGGTTTCATGACACAGGAAATGGTCTGCGGACGCGACATCAAGGACGAATCTGGCGAGCGGGAATATTCCGGCGGCTACGACTGCGTGACCCACCTGCGCAGCAAGGAATATCCGCCCTATCCCGAACCGCTTTTGCAGGCAGTGTAAGCCCCAGCCCACCAGACCCACCACTGCGGAGGAACAGCATGAGTGCCGGAACCCTTAGCGAAAATGTAGAAGTCGTCATCGACTATATCATGAAAAAGTGCCTCTGGCAGTTCCACTCCCGCGCATGGGACAGGGAACGGCAGAACGAGGGCATCATGACCCAGACCATGCAGATACTGTGCGGTGAGGAACCGGATATCGAATCGCCGGAAAACCGCTGCTACTGGGTGGACGCCGTCATGATGGCCCGTGGCCTCACGAGCGAGAATCCCTGGATCGTTAGCATGGGCAAGGACGACATACGCGAGCTTATGGCTGCAGCCAAAACCCGGCTGGATTTTCTGACCATCCACGGTTCGCTGAATCTGGAGCTGACGGATCCCAAGTATTAGGTTCGTCGTGCCCGTGTCCGGCAGGTCTCTTCTGCCATCGGACACGGGCAAAACAGGGTGATGCCTTGGATACATGCGGCCTGGCCTGAAAGGCATGTTCCTGTCAGGAGCCGAAGACTGCTTTTCACAACAGCCAAGCGCCGGGGTAGCCCGGCCTCACATAAGGAACTGCCATGTCATGCGAAATTATGGAAAAGGAAAGGGCAGGGGTCATCAATCCCATATTTACCTGTCAGCCCTGCGGCGCGCAGTACGCGAGCATTGGCATCAAGGACTGCATCGCCATTGTTCATGGCGGCCAGGGCTGCGTCATGTTTGTGCGCCTGCTGTTTTCCCAGCACTTCAAGGATAATTTTGAAATCGCTTCGTCCTCGGTGCACGAAGACGGCGCGGTATTTGGCGCAACCAACCGCGTGGAAGAAGCCGTGGACGTGCTGCTGATGCGCTACCCAGAAGTGAAGGTGGTACCCATCATTTCCACCTGCTCCACCGAGGTTATCGGCGATGATATCGATGGCGTGGTGACCAAGCTCAACAACGGCCTGCTCAAGGAAAAGTACGCAGGCCGCGAGGTGCACCTTATCGCCATCCATACGCCCAGCTTTGTGGGCAGCATGATCAGTGGCTATGATGTGGCCGTGCGCGACATCATCACCCACTTTGCGGAAAAGGGCGAACCCAACGGCAAACTCAACCTAGTTACTGGTTGGGTAAACCCCGGCGACGTCAAGGAACTCAAGCACCTGCTCAAGCTTATGGACGTGGACGCCAGCGTGCTGTTTGAGATTGAGAGTTTTGATTCGCCGCTGTTGCCGGACGGCACGGGAAAGTCGCACGGCAGCACTACCATTGCCGACCTCAAGGACACCGCCAATGCGCTGGGCACCATTGCCCTCAACAGGTACGAGGGCGGCAAGGCTGCGGAATATCTGCACAAGGAATTTGATATTCCCACGGTCATCGGCCCTTCGCCCATTGGCATCCGCAATACGGATATTTTCCTCAAGCAGGTTTCGCAGCTCACGGGCAAGCCCCTCACCAAGGAGCTGGTGCACGAGCGCGGCATTGCCCTGGATGCCATTACCGATGTGGCCCACATGTTTCTGGCTGACAAGAAGGTGGCTATCTACGGCAACCCCGATCTGGTCATCGGTCTGGCGCAGTTCTGCATTGACCTTGAAATGAAGCCTCAACTCCTGCTGCTGGGGGACGACAACCCCCGTTATGCGGATGATCCGCGCCTCAAGGAAATGGTGGAAAATGTCAGCTGGAAGATGGAAGTGGTCACCAACGCCGATCTGTGGGATCTGGATGGCCGTCTGAAGCGCAAGGAAATAGAGCTGGATCTGATTCTCGGGCACTCCAAGGGGCGCTGGGCCGCCATGGACAACAATATCCCCATGCTGCGAGTGGGCTTTCCCACCTACGACCGCGCGGGCCTGTACCGCTACCCGGTCATGGGTTACGCCGGGGCCATGTGGCTGGCCGAGAACATGGCAAACACCCTGTTCACCGACATGGAATACAAAAAGAACAAGGAATGGATTCTCAACGTCTGGTAGCGGGCTGCGCGTCAGAATCTCTGGCAAGTTGTTCCCGGTGGCGTCAGGCAGGCTTTTCAGCACCTGTGAAAAGCCGCCTTGATCGCCGGAAACAAAAATCGCAGCAGGCCGCCAGTGCCGTAAATGAAGGCAACGAGCCTCTGCTTATTTATAAAAGGCATGCGTCATGGATATCACCACGGGCTTTGAACACTATGGGCGCAAGGACAGGCAGTATTATTTCGCCTACGGTTCCAACATGAATCCGAAGCAGATGGCGGAGCGCTGCTTTGCCGCCCAAGTGGTATGCGCGGCCTGTCTGCCGGGGTACAGGCTGGCATTTTATGGTTGCAACCGCGTGTGGGACGGCGGGCAGGAAACCGTGGTGCAGGTAACGGAACCGGGCAGTGGGCCAGACAATATGCCGGGCGTGTGGGGCGTGTTGTACGAACTGCCGTTCGGCGATGCCGCAAGCCTTGATCTGTGGTCTAGCGTGCGGCTGGACGGCGGCGGGGCGTACTTTCATTATCCTGTCCAGGTGGTGGATGTGGCAGGCCGCGCGCATACGGCCGTGTTGTACAAAAAAGATGTGCTTGGGCAAGCCGTGGCGCCAAGCAGCGAGTATCTGGCTCACATTCTTGCTGGTGCAAGGGCCAATGGTCTGCCTGGCCCATATGTGAATCATCTTGAAAAGTTGCAGAGCGTACCCGCACGTTATCCTGTACCCAAACGGGATATGCTGAGGGGCGTACTGCGCGAGTCTACCTGCGCAGAGTGCGCCGGGTAGGGCCGGGTGGTCCGGTTTCTGTCCGGCGCGCCCTCACACCTGGTGCACCGCAAGGTCTTGTGCCTGTGGCATGACGTAAATGTGGCTGAAAGATAAAAAGACGTTAAGGAATATATAGAAATTGCATGCTGTTTTTACTTTGAAATAACTCAGACCTGACGTAAAAGGTTTTTTCTGGGAGCATATCCGCAAAAAAGTGCTTTCCGGAATGCCCGGTTTTTATGGTCAGATATTTTGCCCATAAAGGCGGCGGGTATGCAGGAATTTGCACTCGCACGACGCTCTCTGTATCCGTTTACCCTGGAGGAACCATGCAGCTACGTATGAAAGAACACCCGCTGACCACTGAACAGATGGATTCCCTGCTGGATGCTGCTCAGGTCGGGCACCTTGCCACACTGGGTGAAAATGGTTTCCCTTACGTAACCCCTGTGCACTTTGTACGCATGAACGGGCGCATTTACTTTCATGGTCTGGCGGCAGGGCAGAAGCTGAAAAATCTGCGCGCCGATTCCAGGGTTTGTTTTGAAGTTGAAGGCCAGCATTCGTTTATCCAGGCCGATACCCCCTGCGACACCAATACCGCCTACCAGAGCGTGATTATTACGGGCAATGCCTCCGTGGTTGAAGACCGCGACGTAAAGATCGCCGCCCTCGATGCCGTTGTTGCCAAGCACACTCCCCAGCATGTGGGCACGGCCTATCCTGAAAACATGCTCAAGATGACGGCGGTAGTTGAAATCACCATTCATGAAATCACCGGGAAATACTATGCGTGATCCGGCGCGTGGGGTAGATTGGAATCAGGGATTTTTGCCCGGCGCGTAGCCGGGCTGTCCCTGCCGGCGCAGCCGGTGCAGACTCTGAACAATGGTCTGGTTCACCATGAATTCCCCAGCCGTAGACCTGTTGCACGAATGCGAGACCGAACCCTGCCGTGGCAGGATTATCGCGCTTTTGCTCCACGTGGGCAGATTGCTTTCTGAACAAAACGATATCGTGGCCGCGTTGGACAGTCAGCTGGACTACATGCGCCGCGAGATGGGCATGGCGCGGGGCATGATAAGCCTGCTGCACCGTGAATCCGGCCACGTATTCGTTTATCGCAGCATGGGCATGACCCCCTCGGAGCAGGACAGGGGCGTATACCACGTGGGCGAGGGCATAACCGGCAAGGTGGTGGAAAGCGCCGAGCCTATAATCGTGCGCAACATAGGCAGCGAACCTGCTTTTCTGAACCGCACGGGCAGCCTCGCTCTTGAGCGCGACAAGGATATGTCCTTCATCTGCGTACCCATCCGGCATGGGCGCAAGGTGCTGGGTGCCATCAGCGCCAGCCGCCTGTACCGCACGGAGTCAGCCCTTCAGCAGCATGTGAATGTGCTCAGCGTCATGGCCCAGATGCTGGCCCATGCGGTGGAGCTGTATCTTGTTGAAAATGTTGACAAGGTCGAGTGGGAAAAACGCACCCGCCTGCTGCTCAGCGATCTGAAGGAGCGATTCCATCCCTCAAACATGATTGGCATTTCGCGCCCCATGCAGGATGTGTACGAGCTGATCCGCAAGGTTTCCTCCACGCGCACCACAGTGTTGCTGTTGGGCGAAAGCGGCGTGGGCAAGGAAATGGTCGCCAATGCGCTGCATTACGGAGGGCTTGCGCCGGGCGGGCCGTTCGTCAAGTGCAACTGCGCGGCCCTGCCCGAAAGTATTGTGGAAAGCGAACTGTTTGGCCATGAAAAAGGGGCGTTCACCGGCGCTGTTTTTCGCAAGGGACGATTTGAAGAGGCCGATGGCGGCACTATTTTTCTGGACGAGGTGGGTGAGCTGCCCCTTGGAGTACAGGCCAAATTGTTGCGCCTGTTGCAGGAGCGCTGCTTTGAGCGCGTGGGCGGCAACCGCAGCATTGCCGTAAATATACGCATAGTCGCGGCCACCAACAGGGATCTTGCCGAAATGGTAGCGGCGGGGACGTTCAGGGAAGACCTGTTCTACAGGCTCAACGTGTTTCCCATCATGATTCCGCCACTACGCGAGCGGGGCGATGACGTGGTGGCGCTGGCCGAACACTTTGCGGCCCACTATGCCAGAGAGACGGAAAAAAGCCTGACGGGCATTTCACCCGCAGCCCTGAATCTGCTTATGCGGCACACCTGGCCGGGCAACGTGCGCGAGCTTGAAAATGTTATCCATCGGGCGGTGATTCTGGCGGAGGGCAGTTTGCTGCACGTCTATGATCTGCCGCTTGCCCTGCAACAGACAGAAACCCCGCAAGCAGCGCAACCAGCAGGTCTGGAGGCCCGGCTGGCCTCCATAGAATACGATATGCTGGTGGAAACCTTGCGCCGTTGTCGGGGCAACACCAGCAAGGCCGCAGAAAACCTTGGCCTGACGCGCCGCAGTATGGGGCTGCGCATGAAGAAATTCAACCTGACGTACAGGCAGTTTCGTTCTGATGGCTAGGCAGCTTCCTCAAAGCTCTTGCGGGGGCCATGTATTCCCTTACAGCTCGCCTACAGCTTTTTGGCGATGATGTAGCGGGGTCTGTGGCGCACTTCGGTAAATATTTTGGCAAGATATTCACCAACCAGTGCCATGCAGAACAGCTGCACGGAGCCCAGCAGCAAGACTACGATAATCAGTGATGTCCAGCCCTGAATAGTCTCGCCCATGGCGTATTTGAGCAGGGAAACGCCGCTGAAGGCCAGCGCCGCCAGCATGCAGACCATGCTCATAAGGCCTGCAATGCGCAGAGGCGCAACGCTGCATGCCGTAATGCCCTTCCAGGCAAAAGACACCATCTTCCAGAAAGGATACTTGCTTTCACCGGCAATGCGGCATTGGCGCACGTAGAAGACCTGTGCGCTCTTAAAACCCAGGGCCGGAAAAATCCCGCGCAGAAAAAGGGAATGCTCGTGAATTTGATCCAGCGCTTCCAGCACGGGGCGGGCCACAAGGCGGTAGTCTGCATGGTCGGGGATCAACGGCACCTTGAGCCAGCGCATGAATCCGTAAAACATATGCGCGGTACGCCGCTTGAAAGGCGTATCAGTACTGCGGTCGTTGCGCACGCCGTAGACAATGTCGTTGCCTTCCATGTACTTGGCGATCATGTCGGGAATGGCGGCGATGTCGTCCTGCAAATCGGCATCAAGGCTGATTATACAGTCCACGCCCATATCGCGCGCCGTGACCATGCCTGCCCATACGGCGTTTTGGTGGCCTGCATTGGCGGCAAAGCTTGCGCCCCGGCAAAAGGGGTCGATCAAGTGCCGTTCTTCAAGCAGCTCCCATGTGCGGTCACGGCTGCCATCGTTCACATAGAGGGCAAAACTCTCCGCATGCACACGGCCCTGTTTTTTGAGGTCTGCCAACAGGCCGGCCAGGGCATCAAGGGTGCGGGGCAGGGTTTCCTCTTCATTATAGCAGGGTACAACCAGTGCCAACAATGGGACGGTGCGGGACAATGCTTATTCCTCCATGCGGAGAGTAGCTTGGGTGCGATCAGTTTTATTAATGGGACGCACTTGCTCTGCGCCACACAAGGGGCGCGTCTGGCTGTTCTACAGCGATATAGGCGATGTCGTCCACAGATTTGATGCCGGGAATAAACACCGCGGCCTTGCCATCGTCCGTAACCATGGCAGAGGCGGGAAAATACCGCAGAGCAGCTGTTCTGGCTGAAATAAGTCCTTCGTCAGGGCTCTCAAACAAGGCCCTTGCGGCCTGTTGCAAGAGGCTTACAGTGGTGGCGGTGCGTCTCCTGGCTGCCACATGGACTTTGCCCTGAGGCAGGTTGTCAAAAAATGCAATGTTGCATGCCACGAACGCTCGGGCATCGGGCGCTTCAAATACGCGCAACGTATGCGACTCGTTCCAGGGTACAAGATCACGCCAATCCGTTGAAAAAAGGTTTACCTCGCGGATGTCGTAGCCGGGAAAGAAATACTTGTCTGTTCCCGGGTAGTCCAGGCTGCGCAAGTTGTTACTGTTGCGCGCGGCAATAAACGGCTGCGCCATGAGAAAAACGCGGGCCTCAAGCAGTACGCTTGAGAGCAGCAGGGCGCAGAAAATGGTAAGTAGCGCCTTGGCCCTGATGCTGGAGGGGTTCAGAGCCGCAAGCAGTGAAAAAGGGCAGAGCGCAGTGAAAAAAAAGGTGGCGCTCATGGCCCGGTAGGGTGTTGAGGGGCTGGCGGCAAAGGCTGCCAGGCTGGCCTGGGCCATGAGAAAGAAAATTACTGACGGGACCCACACGGCAGGCTTTAAAAGTCCCCGGCGGTGCAACAGCCATGCAAACACCATGGCTGAAAGAAAATAGGGCAGCATTTCAAGTTGTTGCGTGCCAAAAAATTCCAAAAAGTGCAGAAAAGCAGGCTGGGACAGCAGCGGGATTTTTTCCGCTCCGCCAACGGCTGCGAGGCGCACGGCATTGCCCGGTGCGGCCATCATCATGCCCCAGCCAAAGGCTGCCCCAGTAATGCCCGAGAGTGCCCACGCTGGCGCGCTGCGGGATGTGCGCCAGCGAAACAGCGTCACGCCCAGAGATGCAAGCAGAACCAGCATTCCGACATTCTCGTTGCTCCAGCCAGCAAAAACACCCACAAGCGCATAAAGCAGGCCGCCCGGCATACGGAAGTCTGCTTTGTCGGCCCAGATGCGGTACGGCACCAAAAAAAGAACACCCCACATGAGGCTGTAGCCGTAATCGCCCGTACCAGTGCGCCAGAAAAAAACGGTTCCAAAAGCAGGTAGGGCAATCCACACAAGCCCGGCCATGACAGCGATGTGCCAGGCGCTCAGGCGTTCACGCCACTGCGCGCCCAAGGCCAGCAGGGAGCCACTTGTAACAAGCAGCAGAAATGCGATGGAAGTGAGCAAGGGGTGCAGCCAGACCGGGCCGCGCAGAAGTATGCGCGATGTGAAATGCCCGATAAATTTTCCACTCCATTCAAAGTATTCCTGTACCTGCATATCCCACATGCCCGTGCAGCCAGGAAAGATACTGGAGAAAGAATAATCATCGCTGACCCAAGGAGACATGGCGCAAAACCATGACATGATGCCCACGATGAGCAGACTTGTGAAAATAAAGCGATTGCGACGTAAACGAGCGGATTTTTGAGCAGCCTGCGCGGCGGAATTTAATTCAGTGTGTTGCATTTCGTA
The DNA here is from genome assembly GCF_022508225.1 of Desulfovibrio sp. UIB00. Taxonomy (NCBI): domain Bacteria; kingdom Pseudomonadati; phylum Thermodesulfobacteriota; class Desulfovibrionia; order Desulfovibrionales; family Desulfovibrionaceae; genus Desulfovibrio; species Desulfovibrio sp. UIB00. The sequence continues at coordinate 441,562 of NZ_JAETXJ010000001.1, forward strand.
AGAGTCCTGGCTCATGCTGTCAGGGAAAAGGGCTGAAAGCCCGAGATGCGTTTTCGTAACAGGTATCTATTAGTAAATATATTTCAATGTCAATGTGTTTATCTGCAGCACCAGGGAAGGGCTGTTGTTCTAATGTTTTTACAGGTATTGTCGTTAAGAAGCAATACTGGTAGAAATTACTATGAAAATGCCTCTCAGCCTTCAGCCCCGTCCCCTGTAGCGAACCCCGGTCACCTCTGTATTTCGGAGTTTACCATGCGCCAGATCAGCATCAGTACTATCTGCACCTTGTCCATCACGGCAGCGGTTGTTGGCATCATTGCGGTGCTTGTTCTCTACGTGTCCACTTCGTCATACCGTATGGTAGCCGGTGTGCAAACCGAGGCTCTGGACCAAACCAGCAAAATTGTGGCGCGCTCGGCAGAAATGTACATTCAGCAATCTGTAGATGTCGCCACCATTCTTGCCCGCCAGGATGTGGTGATCAAGGCTTTTGAAGGGCAACCGCAAGAAGCCCAGACTCTCTTGAGCGGGTATGTCAAATCCCTGCCGGGTTACTGGTCTTTTTTTGCCTTTGACCTCAAAGGACGTATTGTTGCCGGGATAAATGCCGACAATGTTGACATTACCGGCGGCAACAGGGCTGATCGGGATTATGCCCGCCAGATATTCAGCGGCAAGGATGTCGCCCTGAGCGAAAGCGTCATGAAAGCCACCTCGGGCGATGTGTTGATCTACGTGGCGGCCAAAGCTGTGCGCGGCAAGGACGGCGCGTTGCTCGGCGCCGTGGCCGTGTGCCCCCGCTGGACGGACTTTACGGAAAAAACCATTGATCCCATCCGGCTGGGACGGCGTGGATACGGCTTTACCATCGACCAGAGTGGCCGTTTTATATCCCACAGCTTGGACAAAAAACTGCTGCTTCAGGATTATTCCAAAGAAAAGTTTATTCAGGATGCGCTTGCCAAAGGCAGCGGAACCTTCAGCTATGTTTGGAAAGGCGAAGACAAGTTCATGTCTGTGGCCACAGTTCCGGCTACGGGGTGGCTTGTGTGCATGAGCGCCTATGATACAGAACTCACCGCTCCAGCTGCAGACCAACGGTGGGTGCTGTATATAATTGGCTTGGGTGCGGCTATTCTGCTGAACATAGTTCTGGGTGTTATTAGCAAAAAATTGGTATTTGGCCCCCTGCAGCGCATATCTGACTTCACCGAGGCCGTTGCCCAAGGGGATTTTAAGGCTACGCTTTCTGGCAAGTACCGTGCAGAGATGCGGCGCTTTGCCGAACATTTGTGCGTGATGGTGGACGAGCTGAAAAAACGCCTTGGTTTTGCCCAGGGGGTGCTCAACGGCATACCCACGCCATGCTACATCGTGGGCAGCGATTTCAAGATAACCTGGCTGAATGAGCAGGCGTGCAGCTTGCTGGATAAGCCGGACCCCAAGGATACATATCTGGGTCAGCGTTCTGGCCTTTTCTCAAGGGGGGATGCCAACCATGAAACGCTGTCTGACCGGGCCATCAAGGAGCGCAAGGCTCTGAGCCGTGAGTTCGACTATACGGCGCAGTCAGGAAAGCAATTGCGTGTTTCCGTGCAGACAACGCCATTTTATGATCTGGATGGCCGCATGCTGGGTTCCATTACATTCTGGACGGATCTGACGGAAATTTACGGTCAGAAAACGCGCATTGAATCGCAGAACGCGGCCATTGCCCAGACTGCCGTTGAGGTTTCGCAAGTGGCGGAAAATATCGCCACAGCCTCGCAGCAGCTTTCGCAGCAGATTGCGCATTCAAGCGAGGGCGCGCGCGAGCAGAGTGGCCGCGTGAGCGACACTGCCAATGCCGTGGAAGAGATGAACGCCACGATTCTTGAGGTTGCCAGAAGCGCCTCTGCCACATCGGAAAATGCCGAAAAGGCCAAGCTTAAGGCGCAGGACGGCGCCCGGCTGGTGGAGGAAGTCAGCGCCGCAGTACTGAGCATCCGGAATGAAGCCGGGCAGATGACCGACAGCATGCGCAGCCTGGGCGAACAGGCGCAGGGCATAGGGGCCATCATGGGCGTTATTTCGGATATCGCAGACCAAACCAACCTTCTGGCGCTCAATGCCGCCATTGAGGCAGCGCGCGCTGGCGAAGCCGGGCGCGGCTTTGCCGTGGTGGCGGACGAAGTGCGCAAACTGGCGGAAAAAACCGCCCACGCCACCACCGAGGTGCGCACGGCAATTGGTGGCATACAAAGCGGTACCAATACCGCTGCCGCGCAGATGGATGCCGCCGTGGAGCGCGTAACCCTGGCCACAGGGCTAGCTCAACGTTCTGGTGAGGCCCTGGCCGAAATTGTGGGTATGGTTGAATCTGCTGGGGATCAGGTGCGTTCCATTGCCACCGCCGCTGAGCAGCAATCCGCTACGTCTGAAGAGATAAACCGTGCGGTCAGTTCCATCAGTGTTATCGCTTCTGAAACGGACAATGCCATGGCTCAGTCAACAGAGGCGGTCGAAGCTCTTGTGGTGCAGACTAAAAAACTTGAACAGCTTATAGCGACCTTACGCTCCAGTTAACGCCGGGTACCCTGTTTTTGCAAAAGCCCCTGCTGCCCCAAATTGTCGGGTAGCAGGGGCTTTTGTCTGTCTGGGCGAACTGCGGAAATGCTGACTAGGAATTTGTCTCCACCTTGCGCCAGCTTTGCAGTTCAATGATGTTGCCCTCAGGGTCGCGCGCGTACACAAAAACCGCTTCCATGTCGTTGGGGTAGGCGGCTGTAACAACCTCTCCAACCTGTCCACCACCTGCGGCAATGATCTCTGCCAGGGTTGTGTGCACGTCGTCCACTTCAAATGCAATGTGCGCAAAGCCGGGGCGATTGACCTCCGGCGGCAGGGTGTCGCGCAGGCTGTCGTATGAAAAAATTTCAAGCGTTGGATGGCTGTCGTCGTAGCCGGGCAGCAGCAGATGCTCGCCAGTAATGTGGGCCTTGGGCAAACCGGTGAGCCGGTCAAGCCACGGCCCTCGCAGGTCACGTATTTGTCCTATGCTCAAGCAATGCAGCGTCTGCTTGTAAAAGGCAATGAGCCTGACTGCATCCTTTGCAATGATATTTGTGTGCACATAACGGAACATGGCGTCTCCTGGTGCGGTATCTGGGAAATGGAAAGGCCGAAAGGCATAGTGGCACTATCTGCAGTGCAAGGCCTCGGCTCTGGATTCTTGGGGTGTCTGATGTGTATGCCATGCGAGCGGCGCTATCAATACCATGCTGCTGGCAATCCAGATTTTTCAAGCTGGAGGCTCTAGAAATCGGGGATGTAAAAGGCATGTAGTCGTGGTCTGGTAAGTGGCTATTGATTGTCAACATCCATAGATGCTGTGGTATTGATAGCATGAGTATCTGACTTGTGCATTGTCAAATGTGTGTTCAGTTTGTGGCAGTCTGAATATTCTATAAATATTATTTAGTTATATGTTACAATGATTGGACTCTTTTGGGTTTAATATCAAATGTCTTGCTATAAGTTATTTGGTTTAGTAAAAAAAGCTATCTTTGCTTTCCTCTAACGCAAGGGTGCCTGTCATGGAAGCTATTTCTCTGAAAGAATTGGCCGTTCCGATCATTAAATCCATCGATAGCTGCAATTACCTGTTAAAGTCGCACCATAGGCGTACAGCCGTCATTGCCTACCATATTGGCAAAAAAATGGATCTTGACTCTGATCAGCTCTTCAGACTGATCATTGCAGCTGCTGTCCACGACGTTGGAGCCTTGTCTGTTCAGGAACGTAATGCGCTCATTCAGGCTGACGTGCATAATCCAAGGCCGCACTGTGAAATGGGATACAGAATGCTGTCGTCATTCGGCCCGTTCAAGGACGTTGCCAGGATCATCAGGTATCATCATATCCACTATGATGCATCGCTGAATATGGATGAAGGCGAGGTGCTGCTGGACAGTCACATACTTCACCTTGCGGACCGGGTTGACGTGCTGATCAATCCAGATGTTTTTGTGCTCAAGCAAAAGGCCTCGGTCATAGAAAAAATCAGGGACAACGTTTCCACTACGTTTCATCCTGATGTTTTCGCGGCCTTTGTGCAGGCATCAGCCCCGGATATCTTCTGGATAGAAATCAATAATCTCGAGCTTGATCAGCTTTTCAGGCTGGTCGATTCGTCGATGAATTTTGATCTTACACTTGAAAATGTTCTCGATTTTGCCTTGACTATTTCGCGCATCATTGATTTTCGAAGCCATTTTACGGCCTCGCATTCCTACACGGTAGCCAATCTTGCTTGCGAACTCGGCAAGATATTTGGTTTTTCCCGCGAGCGTTGCCTGAAGCTGAAGATTAGCGGCTATCTGCACGACATAGGTAAAATCGGAATCGACCCCGGCCTTATTGAAAAGGGAGGCCCACTCACTGATGATGAATTTGATCAGGTCAAGCTGCATACGTATTATACGGGGCAAATACTGAGCAGCCTCAGCATTTCTGAGTGGTTTTCTGAAATTGTGCTCTGGGCCAAAAATCATCACGAGAAGGTCGATGGATCTGGGTATCCGTATTCCCTGCAAGATGAGAATCTGGATGTGGGTTCAAAAATACTGGCGTTTTCAGATGTGATTGCAGCATTGATGGAAGATCGTCCATATCGCAAAAGCCTGCCTATTGATACGGCCTTTGAGATAATCAGAAAAAGTATCTCTGCAAAGATATCTGATCAAATGTTTGATGCCATAGAAGGGTACAAGGATGAAATAAACGCTATTGTCTTGCAGTGCCAGCAGAACATCAGAAAACAATACAGGCCGGAAGCGGCCAGTTAGCTGGCAGAGTCAGTACATTGGCCGGGCTGCGCGGCTCTGCAGTGCTTGCAGGCTATTCAGCGTATTTTTTTACGATGGCGTGAGCCAGTTCTGCATATGCCCGGGCTTTAAGGACAGCCACTTGTTGCTGGTCTGAAGTTGCGCGTGTGTATCGCGCACTGGCAGATGTATCCTGAAGAGGTTTGGGTGAAAAAACTTCCCACTGACCCGTGGCAACATCAATGAGAGCCATTTTCAGGCGGATCCGCATCTCCTGCGATTCATCCGGAATCATGCCGCCAACTATGGGAACCCACGAAACCGCTTTTGTGCTCATATCTTTTTGCGCAGTTTCCAGAATTCCCCAATAAATCAGTATTGTTGGGCAATTGCCCTTTGCCGCAACCAAGCGCAATGCTGCTGCATGGCTGGCATCACCCTGGCCCGCAGGAATGCCGGAAAAGGGCACAATCCGGTAATGCGCTTCCAATGCCTGGATCATGCTGTCATCCGGCATGATGGCCCCTGACTGGATAAGCATGACAGAGGAGCCTTTGGGCAGGGAAAACTGTTGCCTGTTTTCCAGCGTGCGCTGGATTTCTTCCTGTGAGACCGAAGCGGTAGGATTGATCCCCAATACTTCGAATTCCGTCAACTCGCCTTTGTAAAGAGAATTGCCTGATTGCCGCAATCTGCCCGCCTCCGCCTGATACCCGGAATCCGAAATAGATCTGACGCCGCATCCTTGTATCGCAAGAACAGCAAGTAAAATTGAAATAGTCGCGGCATAACGTAGCGGTGTGTAAGTATTCATGAGGTGTCCCGGCAATAAGGGATAGTTAGGCGTTTTGACGGGCTTTAATTTGCCCAGCGCACGAATATTTGTAAAGTATGGTCCTGAAAAAATGGTTACGCATCGGTTCGCAAGTGGGTGGGGTGTTAGAAAGCAAAGCGATCTGCGCGCCATTTAGTTTTTTATTCCACAGGGATGAGGCAAGGGGCGAAAGTGAGGCTTACGTTGTAATAGAAAGGGCGGGTGTTTGGGCTGCGCAAACACCCTTGCTGTCGCAAAACGCCACCCCAATGGGCAAGGCAGCCTAGGAGTTGAATTCGTTCATCACGTCACGCACTGCGAGCAGATACGCAAAACCGTCTTTTTGATCCGGTTCCAGATGGCAACCCTCGCCCCATTCGTTCCAGGCGTTGATAAAAACATATTGCAGGTTTTCTGGCAGATACGCGCGGGTATGTTGCGCCATGGCGCGCAGGGCAGCGATGAATACATCCACTGAAGTGTGCTCAAAAGATAGCCCGTGCCTGCCGCGCCGGGGTGTGTTGTCCCAACCAGGGAAGGTGCAACGCAGCCGTGTATAATCGGGGGTTTCTTTCAGCAGCATGTCTTGCACGGTGGCAGCATAATCAAAACGGCGGGGTTCTTCTCCTGTAGTGGAGAGCATGTTCATGGGGTTCAGGTTTGGGGCAAATTCCACCATTACGTCAAATCCCAGATTGGCGGGATGCTGCCCCACGTGACATTCCACGCCAGCCAGACAAAGTCCCGTGTGTCCCATGGTCCACGCTTCTTCGCGCCATACCTCGCTGTACACTGACATCAGGGGATTACGCTCCGGTGCAAAGACCAGCAGCAAGGGCTTGCCGTCTATTCTGATATGGCGCGGATTGTCAAAATACTGTGCGAGGTCGCGGATAATCTTTCTGGCATTTTTCGGCGAATATTCTTGTGCGATGAACGGTTTTATCCTCTGGGGCTGGGTATTGTCGTACCAGCATTCGTGCGCCCAGCAGAGGCAAAATTCGTTCCGTATCAGGTGGCTTTTGTTGATGATGTGCAGCGGTGCATCCAAAAGTGTGCGCCCAGCCATGTTGTAGTAATAGTAGCAGAATGACGTAACGTTGTTATCCCAGGCGATGTGATGCTGCTTTGTCAGGATCTTTTCATCAGTAAGATCATAGTAGCCCAAAATATCGTGCGGAATATGCGGCTGGGCATGCCCTTCATACAGGGGAACGGCCCCTCGGACGTTGCACCATTCCGTAAAATTTTTGCCGTAGATGTCATTTTCTGGAATGACATGAAATTGCGGCAAATAGAACGCGATAGCTTTCATCATATTTTGCCATAGCTGTTCATTGAATATCAACAAAACCCGCCCATATTGTCTGAAGAACAAACGATACGGGAGGAGGCCGGTTGCTGACTATAACGGTGAATTCTTTTTACAGAAACATGAAGAAGCCTGAAAGTCACTATGAGAAAGTGTGCCGAGGCGCACAAGGGGCTGGCAGTCGTTGAGAAGAACTCCACACAGGCAAGCTTGCCCTAATACCGCGCTGGGCAAGCCCGCATGCGTGCTTGGCTGGCGATTCTGTCAGCTCGCCTGGCTCCCATTCGTCCGACCTCATTCGGTTAGAGGTGCTCCATATCATGTGCGTCACATATGCACGTCATATAATGCTGTTTACAATCAGTCGGCCCTGTGTTGATGTAAGCACGCCAAAGTGGGTGATCCCTCAACTGCGAGTGCCAGCAAGATGACTGATTTTATTGATATAAAAACATTAGTTGTTTGCTATGGTTTGTGCTGTTGTACCCAGCTTGTCGCCTTTATACTCCAGTATCGGATCAACAAAGGCGGGCAGGGGGTTCAGTGGTGGATAGCGGGCAGCGTGCTGATGGTTTTTGGATTTTTCATGAATTCGTTCAGAGAAGTCGACTTAGTCGCCAGCATTGCAATCTTTATTTATACCGCTTCGTTTTTGCTTTGCTTTTTGTGCATATATATTGGCCTTGCCGAATTTGTGGAAAATAAAAATTTGCTGCGGCCTGTGCTGATTATTGTGATTGTGTCACTGATTGCGCTGAGCTATTTGGCATTTATTGAAGGCAGCATCTTTTTACGGCGAACACTCCTTTCTTTCTCCTGTTCCATTCTCTCGCTGTTTTCAGCTATTACAGTTGCTGGCGGCAACTGTAAGCATACGCTGCCTGCCAAATTTTTAAAGTATGTGTTTATTTTTAATACGCTGTGGCTTTTTATTTTCGCGGTTCTTCCCTGGTGGGGAGGGCCGGGAATGGCCTTGTTCACAAGCCCATCCCCTCTGGCTGCAACGTATTTTCTTCTTATGACCACCAGCACCTTTTGGACAATAGGGCTCATTATGCTGGTGAGCCAGAAGTTGTCCGACCAGTTGCGTTCTTCCAAGCAGTTTCTGGAGTCCACGCTCGACGGACTTTCCGCCAATATCGCCCTCATCAACGCCGAAGGTGAGATTGTGTTGGTCAATCAGGCCTGGCGCAACTTTGCTGTTGCAAATGGCATGTCGCAGGAGTTTGTTTCCGAAGGGGTAAATTATCTGCGTGTCTGCGAAGGCGTGTGTGTTGATAATGCTCTGGAAGCCAATTCATTTGCTCAGGGCATAAGGGATGTTCTTGAATGCAAGCTTGAAACGTTCTCCATGGAATATGGCTGCCATTCGCCAGAGCAAAAGCGCTGGTTTTTGGGCAGGGTCAACCCTTTTTGCGGAGACGGCCCGCGCATGGTTGTGGTGGCGCACGAAGACATTACGGAGCGAAAGCTTGCAGAGATCGCCCTTGCGGAATCCAACCGCAAGCTCGAACTCATGAGCAACGAGGATGGTCTGACAAAAATTTCCAACAGGCGGCATTTTGACGCCATGCTCGCTTATGAGCGAAATCGCCACATCCGTTCCGGGGCAAGGCTTTCGCTCATCATGTTGGACATAGATTTTTTCAAGAATTACAATGACACATACGGCCATGTGAAGGGTGATGAATGCCTTCAGACTGTTGCTCAGACCGTGGCGCAATGCCTTAACCGCCCCACAGATATGGCCGCGCGGTATGGTGGAGAGGAATTTGTCTGTCTGTTGCCCGAAACCGACATTCTTGGCGCGGTGAGTCTGGCCGAACGCATACGCAAGGCTGTCATGCAGTGCGGGATTCCCCATGCGGCGTCACAGGTAGCCAGGGTGGTGACGGTCAGTGTTGGGGTCGTGTCCTGCACCTGTCAGGAATCCACAACTCCAGAGCTGATTGTGCAACACGCGGATGAACAGCTCTATCTGGCAAAGCATGAAGGCCGTAACTGCGTTAAATTCCGGTCAGATGAGGACGGGATGTATGCCCAGATGCACAACGGAAACAGCTTGGGGCTGAAAGTGCTATGGAACAGCGAGTATGCTTCCGGCAATGCGGAGCTGGACGAGCAGCACATGGAGCTGGTTTCCATTGTGAACAGCCTGCTTGATCGTGTGCTCGCTGAGGGAGATCTTCTTGATCTCAATTCCCGGTTTAACGATGTGTATCATATTGTAGAAAAGCATTTTAATGACGAAGAAGCGGTGCTGCGCGGCAGTGGATACCCGGAGGTTGACGAGCATGTGGCCCGGCACAAAGAATTGCTGCAAAAGTGCTCGGGCCTGCTCAAACAGGATGCGGAAACTCCTGTGTCCCCCGTGCAAATGCTGCAATGCATAATACACGACCTCGTGCTGAACCACATGGTCAAGGAAGACGGAAAGTACTTTGCGTTTTTAAACGGCATTGAGGCTGCTGCAGAGCAGCGTGAGAGTAAGGGAAAATCTTAAAGAAAGGCTAAGTACGCGCAATGCCTCTGTGGTTATTTCTTCAAGTGTAGCCAGGTTGGGGGAATAAATTCTCTACTGTCTGTTCAGATGGGTGATGTCGGGAAAGCTATTATATGTCGCGCCGGGCTTGAACGATCCCACAGATCGGCAATTGTCAATATCCGGACGCTTCACTCGGTAGCGGGTACGCAACGAAAGGTTTTCTTCCTGGTAAATCCGTCCTGCCCGTTTGTGGTTCTGCACCAGCCCTTCCCGGCGCAATAATTCATGCGGGCCGAAGAACCGAAACTCCGCAGATCTTCTGTCGATTCCAGCATCCCCGCCGTAAAACAAGGTCACGGTCTTCAGATTGCAATCGCCTGGCAGAACAGCGGTTAAACTGAATCACTCAGTTCGCCCCGGCGCTCTGAGTAGCCATGATCCGTCTGAATGCGATACACGGCTTCCCTTGTGATGGTGGTTGGGGAAAAGGCCGTTTTCCGCAGTGTATGCCCCTGCACGACATATGGCTGGTGAATTGGCAACGTGCGCCCCCAATTCAACCAGCTACAGGTCGGTTTTAATTTTTGTGAGGATTCTGCATCGTTGCTCCGTATATTAGGGAGCCTATTGTTGTAAACTCGCAATGAGTTGCTGAATTTTATTTGAAAAATCTGTGTTTTGTGTCCTGATGTCGTGGCTGACATACAGAACTGCAACGTCATTTTCATAGATTTTTTCAAGGTCTGGGTGGGTGTCAAACACGGCTTTTGCTTCAGCATAAGCCACTTCTTTTTTGTCTTCATCCCTGCCGTTTAAACGCATGGTGCCAACAATGGGAGAAATTATCACAAAGGCTTTTTCCAGCTTCTGATTCATACGCCTTGAATCAGCGGCCATGCGACTGTAGGGAAAGAATAGGTGTGGCCCAAGCCCCGATTGCACCCACACATTAATATCGTCCGGAAAGTCTGGCAGTTTGTTAAGCACTGCGTGAAGCCTGGCATACTGGGTACGCTCGGGTGAGGCGGAAAGTCTTGCCAGCGTGGCCACAGGGTTGTACCAGCCAGTTTGAGTAGCAAACATGGTTATGACAATAGTTATAGTGCCCGCCGTCAAGATCTGTTTCTGCCAGCGTGGTGGAAGATTGTGTTGCAGCCAGATAATGGCGTGGCAAAAAGAAATAAGCAGAAAAATTGCCAGTAAATCTTCATATTGCCCGTTCATCCCCCAAATGGTGGGATAGTCGGAAACAACCACAATACCCAAAAACGGTGCCGTACAAAGCAGGGAAAGAAAGGCCTTTTTTCCAAAAAAAGGCAAAAACCATGAGTAGGCGACTATTCTAAACAGATAAAAGAATTTTTTATCCCAGCTCCCCATGATGTTTATATAGTTTTGGAATCTGTAATGCAGGGAAGTTCCTGCCATCTTGAGCGCGTGGGGCAGCCATACCTGCGAAGCCCCAATAAACCATATGCTAGAAAATGTGCACAGCACCATGCCTGTTTTGCGCATTTCAAGCAAAAGAAAGGCGTACATGCCGAGGCTGAAAATACTTAGGGCAGCGCGTTCCTCTGCCATGCAGACGATAAGGCAGCATATTCCCATCAGCACCCAGCGCCGTTGGTGCAAATACAGCACGGCAAGCATCAGAAGGGAGGTGGCAATAGTGGTAAAATGTACTTGTCGTGACCATGGGGCCAGCACAAATCGAAAAACAAAGACAAGAACCAGAAGTATGCCAGCAGCCCAAAGCCAGTTGCTTGATGAGTCATCCCCTTCTTGCCGATAGATAGTTCTGACGAGGCGCGGCAGCAAAAAGATCATAAAACCTGTGGAGATGGCCTGAAGCACACTCATTGCATAGGGGCTCTTCCATGGGCCGATCAGCGGTGCCAGGAGCGCGCTGATCGGGGTGAAATGTTCCCCCCAGTAGGGCATGCCAAGATAATATTCGGTAAACGGTGCGTGCCAGTCCCAGCCATTCCAGACACGCCATATCTGCGTTAGAAATATACTGAAATCAAAGTCATTAATGGTGAATGACCACATCTGCATAACACTGGCCGCAATAAAAAGACTCGTCCAGAGGGCGGGTATATACCACAGAATAGCGTTTTCAATATGTTTTTGCTGCATATGGTGTTTCCAGGCAAAGTGTGATGTGGTGAGCGCTATCGAACGAGATCCGCAAGAAAGCCTTTGCTCTGTTAGGCAGAACGTTGCAGTTGTAGAGCGTCACTTTCGCGGGATTTAACATGCTGTTTGTAAAGGGCGCTATTGACGCGGCAACGGATCTCTCACAGCGCCCAGCAAGGTTGGACAGCCCTAGGTGCACTTTTATCATCTGGTGTTTTTGAAATACGGCCTGTGTGTCAGTCAGGCTATAAAATCTCAAGGGTGATAATGCAGTACGAGAACATCCGCAGGGGCAGAGCAGCGGCTAGAATTTGCTATGGTATCACAGTCCCTTCCAGACCATAGTTTTTGAAATGATATAGTTGACCACAGACCCCGCAACAATGCCTGCACCTGCCGCAAAAAACCATGATAATGACAGACCAAACAGCATTTCTGAAATTGCTATGTTGACAATCGCCCCAAACGTGCACGCAAGGCAAAAAAGAAAATACCCTTTAATGAAAGCCTTGCCACGCAACTGGTTAGAGAAGAACGTCAATCTGTTGTTAATAAAGTAGTTAGACGTCATGGCAAAAAAAGTTGCAGTACACTGGCTCAAAAAGAACGGATATTGAAATAGTTTGTACATGGTGTAGAGCACGCAAAAATGCACAGCCACACCAGTCAGCCCCACCAGGCAAAACATAAAAAAGTTGGTGATGGGGAGTCGAAAGCTGATCTTTTTGAGCAGAAGCCATGCAAAATCAATAAGCGTAGATACGCTGAGCTTGGTGGTGCCATGTATTCTGGTGCAAAATGTATAGGGTATTTCTTTGACCTTAAGGGGAATGTCCTTAGTGGTCAGAATATCAAAGAGGATTTTGAACCCACTCAAAGAAATGTCGGGCGCTATTTCATCAATGAGGCTGCGTTTAAGCGCAAAGAAGCCGCTCATGGGGTCAGAGCAAGGTGTCAGGAGAAGTTTTGACGCAAGCACCGTTGCCATCTGCGACATTTTGGCCCGGGTTTTGTCCCACTCTCCCACGCCGCCGTCATCGCAATAGCGTGAGCCAACGGCAACTGTGGCTTCGTCGTTAACAAGGGCAGCAAACATCTGGGGTAAAATCGCGGCATCGTGCTGCAGGTCCGCATCCATTACTGCAAGATACGGGGCGGCCGTAGCTAACATGCCCTCAACACAGGCAGAGGACAAACCCCTGCGATTAACGCGCCGTATCAAACGCACATGAGGTTTTTTTGCTGCAAGTTTAAGAAGCTCTTGCCATGTTCCGTCTGTAGAATCATCATCAACAAATACAACTTCCCAGTTCATGCCGGAAAGAACACGCTCAAGTCGTTCGACAGTAAGAATAACGTTGTCTTTTTCGTTGAGAGTGGGAACTATAACTGCATAATCAACCATGTCTGGATACCGTCCCAAAAGAAAGCGCCAATCTGTCTCATTAATGGTGCAACATCGTGTTGGCCGCGTGTTCAACGCCACTTTTCCAGATGCCCGATACATTGTCTGTGGAATGCGCTATACATGCTATCAGCTCTGTTGGCAATTGGGCGAGGCCTCCGATAAGAAGATTATGTTCCAGAGAGTTGCAGTGGCTGGCATGGAAAACAAAACTAGCCGTAGGGTGGGGCTCGTTGGGGTGCTCGACCATTCAGTAGCGCGCTCAATATCTTTGGAGCAACCATCATCTAACTTGCACAAATAGCAGCAGATTAAGCCCGTGCCAAATGAGGCATGCATATATTTATATGATTGTTTCGGGCGTGATAAATCCCGCCCTATTTTTGTATAAAAAATCAGCATCCTTTTTCAAGGATGCTGATCGAAGGTGCTGCACGATGCTTGTTAGTGGGGGTAGCTGCGAACCGCTTTGCCCTCTCCCAGTACTAACGTTTGGTCCTTGTTCAGAGCGAAAACTTTTATCATGTATCGATGGCTTTGTGCTGCTGGCGGTTCAGGACCGCGATACCCTTTGAGGGAGCCTTGCTCAATAGTCGCCATGCCGTTCTTAATAGTGCAAGGTACAGTGCCGCCTCCATGGTCAAAACTGGTCATATCCAGATCGGTCATTTGGACCTTGAAAAAGGCTGTGCCTGCGGGGGGATTGGTAATTTTTATCTCTGGGTTGGGAGAGCTGAGGCCCCCGCCTGCCCACTCAAAGTTTACAGCAAGTTGCTGGTAGTTATCCGCTTTCTTAACGCACCCCAGCGAGAGCATGATGGATGCGCAAAAAAATACTGCAATGCGAAGCATGCTCCATTTTTTCATCACTTCACCATTCCTGTGTAGGTTGCAAAAAAGTTTACTTTTGATATATTAAAACTAGTAGTTGGTCAATAATTTAAATTTCTATAATATTGTTTTAATATTATATTGTCGATATTTAAGTCTGTTTGCATCAGGGCGACAGCAAAATGCGCCGTTCAGCATTCCCAGAAAGTACTCGGACATCACCAGAGATAGATATTCTAGCCAAAAATCGCCGCATTGGTTATGTTCGCCTACACCGTTTTCCAAAAACAAAGATATCGATATGTCGGCGTTGCGCAGGGCGAGGACGGCTCTATCCACTTCCTCGGACGGATAAGAAAGCCCGCACATAGCCACATCTAAGGTGTCGGGCTGGTTGTCGGCATCAAGGGCATCATGGAGGCGACTGCAGTGCTGCTCCATGCGGCAACCGACAATGAAACAGATGTTGAAGCGGCTTTGCGAAAAGGCAGGGGTAAGCCCATTCGGGTTCCATGCCATACGCCGCTATTTTGCCGTCAGTCTGGTCAAATCGCAGAAGGCAGATATAACTACAGCAGCTTTTGGGCCATCAGAGGCCCATTACGACTGATATTTACCAGAGGAGCGTTGCCCTTAACCTTGACCGCTTAGCCGGGGGCATTGAAGGGGCGGTTCTGTCGGTCGCTGGCCATGGGGATGCGGCTGAGGCAGAAGGGTATGCTTGGCTGTGTCAGTAGAAAGGGCGGGTTGCTTTGCGGCAGCTCGTCCTTTTTTGTTGATAGGGCGTCATGTAGAGAAATGGCCGTTCGCCAATACTTTGGCGTAAAAAAATCATTATTCGGTTAAACGAGAAAAAATATCCATTCACTTGTGCATGAAATTTGCAAGCCCTAGTTATCTGGGGGGCGCATGTACATAAATACCAATTCGATGGCTAATAGCGTTGCGGCGAATCTTCAGTCGCATTACACCGAGCTGGCAACATCCACGCAGCGTCTCTCCACTGGGTTGCGGGTAAACAGTGCCTCAGATGATGCCGCTGGCCTTGCCATTCGTGAACTGATGCGCACAGATATTCGTGCACTCAATCAGGGGGTGCGTAATGCCAACGACGCCATCTCGCTGATTCAGACGGCAGACGGTGCGCTTGGTGTAATTGATGAAAAGCTTACCCGCATGAAGGAACTGGCAGAACAGGCCGCCACAGGTACATATGATTCCACGCAGCGGCTCATGATTGATTCGGAATATCAGGCCATGGCCTCAGAAATCACCCGAATCGCCAATGCCACGGATTTTAACGGTATCCACCTGCTTGATGGCAATCTCTCCAGCGGCACCCACGATGGGTCGGGCATGACCTCCACTGGAAAAATGAAAATTCACTTTGGCACCGCCAACGACAGCGCCGAAGACTATTACTATATTCAGATCGGTAGCGCTACGGCGAGTTCTTTGGGGTTGGGAGATGGTAGTAACTCGTCACCAGTGGATGCATATGCCGCCAATCATGGTTTGACGTATCTGGGTTCTAGCCTATTTAGTTCATCGCTTCTCTATATGTTTAACACGTCATATTTTTCAAATTACAATCCATCACAAACGACATCAGATTACAGGGATGCATCTGGTAATAATATATATAGGTTTGCAACCGATAATTCTGGAACGATACATGCGATAGAAACAAGTGTATCAGACCCGACAGAAACTATTACCAGCGATGTCGCGATTGGTTCTGGTACTTCTTCTGGAGCGGGTGGGAATATCCGCACGCAGGATGCGGCCCAACAAGCCCTTGTAGCCATCAATAACGCCGTTGTTTCAAAAGACAAGATTCGCGCGTCTCTCGGCGCCTTGCAAAATAGGCTTGAAAATACCGTCAGCAATCTTCAGACTCAGGCTGAAAACCTGCAATCCGCAGAGTCGCGTATTTCGGATGTGGACGTGGCCTCGGAAATGACGCAGTTTGTGCGCGAGCAGATATTGACCCAGTCCTCGGTAGCCATGCTCTCGCAGGCCAATTCCATGCCAAAGATGGCTATGCAGATTATCGGCGGCTAAACAAAATATTTTTCAGATATTTCTCCCGCAGATTTCCCAAAAGTATGTACGCCGGTATGTACGCCACCCCGCGCCACCCCGAATTTTACCCCTCTAGAACGCAAAAACGGCGAGTTACCTTTAACAGTAACTCGCCGTTTTACTTGCGTATGTGGCGGAGAGGGAGAGATTTGAACTCTCGATACAGGTTTAAGCCCGTATACTCGCTTAGCAGGCGAGCTCCTTCGGCCGGCTCGGACACCTCTCCGCAGCATCAGGTCAGCAACTAAGCGAACCAGAATGCAGAAAAGCAAGCTAGCCTAGACGGCGGCACCTGTCAAGAATGTTCTGCCATCTATGAATAAAAGGGAATCACAAGCGGGCCGTGCAGCCAGCACAGCCACGCATTGACCGGGGGCGCAGCTTGGCGTAATTTTATGGACTTCCCATTAAATGGAACTATTGGAGCGCATTATGGCCCCCGAAAATGATACGACACCCGCCAATGTTGCTGAAGGCACCGCCGCTGGCGATACTGCAAAAGTCGGCCTGGATTTCATCCGTACCCGCATAACTGAAGACAACGCTTCGGGCCGATTCGGCAATCGCGTACACACGCGTTTTCCTCCAGAGCCGAACGGGTATCTGCATCTGGGGCATGCCAAGTCCATCTGCCTTAACTTTGGCGTTGCCAGGGAGTTTGGCGGGCAGTGCAACCTGCGCTTTGACGACACCAACCCCACCAAGGAAGAAACGGAATACGTTGATTCCATCCGTGAGGATGTGCGCTGGCTTGGCGGCGTGTGGCATGACCGCGAATTTTACGCTTCCGACTACTTCGAGAAGCTCTATGACTATGCCGAACAGCTCATCAAGATGGGCAAGGCCTATGTGGATGACCTTTCGGCGGAGGAAATCCGCGAATATCGTGGCACCCTGACCGAGCCTGGGCGCGAAAGCCCCTGGCGTAACCGGGGCGTGGACGAAAATCTTGATCTGTTCCGCCGTATGCGCGCGGGCGAATTTGGCGATGGTCAAAAAGTGTTGCGCGCCAAGATCGACATGACTTCGCCCAACGTGGTCATGCGCGATCCCACGCTGTACCGCATCCGCCATGCGGAGCACCATCGCACGGGCAACAAGTGGTGCATCTACCCCATGTACGACTACACCCACTGCCTGTCCGACTCCATCGAGGGCATCACCCACTCGCTCTGCACGCTGGAATTCATCAATAACCGTGAACTGTACGACTGGGTGCTCGAAACCCTCGGCGCGTACCGCCCGCAGCAGATCGAATTTGCGCGGCTTAATGTCACCTATACGGTGCTCTCCAAGCGCAAGCTCATTCAGCTTGTGAAGGAAGGCCACGTTACAGGCTGGGACGATCCCCGCATGCCCACCCTGAGCGGCATGCGCCGCCGTGGCATCCCGCCCGAGGCCCTGCGTGAATTCTGCTCCCGTATCGGACTGGCCCGCGCCGATTCCACCGTGGAATACTCCATGCTCGAGTTCTGCGTACGCGAATATCTCAACGAGCATACCCCGCGCGTTATGGCTGTACTCGACCCGGTGAAGGTGGTTATTGAGAACTATCCCGTAGGCCAGGTGGAAGAATTTGACATGCCCTACCACCCGGAAGATGCCTCCTATGGCAGCCGCAAGGTGCCGTTTTCGCGCGAGCTGTATATTGAGCGGGACGACTTCCGCCTTGAGCCGCCCAAAAAGTTCCACCGGCTGGCCCCTGGTGCGGAAGTGCGCCTGCGCTACGCCTACTTTATCACCTGCCGCGAGGCCGTGCTGGACGATGCGGGCAACGTGGTTGAACTGCGTTGCGTGTACGACCCAGAAAGCAAGGGCGGGCAAAGCCCCGATGGCCGCAAGGTGAAGGGAACCATCCATTGGGTGTCGGCGGCTCACGCCATCCCCGCAGAAGTGCGCCTGTACGATCAGCTTTTCGCGGTGGAAAACCCCAATGCCGCGCCCGAGGGCAAGACGTTTCTGGATAACCTTAATCCCGAATCGCTCACTAAGGTGGAGGCCCTGCTGGAGCCTGCACTGGCTACTTTCAAGGCCGGGGACAAGATGCAGTTCGAGCGCCTTGGCTACTACTGCAAGGATAAGGACAGCACCGACGCCAAGCCCGTGTTCAACCGCACAACCACGCTGCGCGACACCTGGGCCAAGCTGGAAAAGAAGGGCGCATAGCGACTTTTTGAGCAAATATGGGTTTGATCGGCATTTTGTCGCAAGACGCGCTTGACAGTTGCTAAGGCTGTCGCTATATTCCGCGTCTCTACGGGTCGTTAACTCAGTAGGTAGAGTATCTGCCTTTTAAGCAGAGAGTCGCAGGTTCGATCCCCGCACGACCCACCACATATTTCAAGGGCTTACAGCTAATCACTGTAAGCCCTTTTTCTTTTGGACATATAAAGGGATAAGCGCATCTGAGGTGGGGGCGTTACCCAAGGATTGGGAAGGAGCCGCCCGTGCGGATACCCGGAGGCGTGGCCGCTGCAATGGGCCTGCTCTCGTTCCTCATGCAACAGTTAGAGCGGCACGTAGATGAAAATAAAACGGCCCGTTGACTCCAGGAGTCAACGGGCCGTTGTGCTGGCAACAAAGATTAATCCCTGTCGTCTTCAGCGCCGCGCGGTTTTCTGCCCCATTTGTCGGGGTGCGTAAACCGCTTACCGCCACCACCACCGTTACCGCCGCCATCGCGTTGATTGCGGGCAGGGTACCCGGGCCGGGGGCCACGCGGCGCGCGGGGGCCGGGGCCAAAACTCTTGCGCTGGAACGAGCCGCCGCCAGTGTCGAGCTTGGCGGTCACGCGCGTACCGGCAATGAACACGCCCCGGTTAAGAACGGCCAGCACGTCATCGGCAAATTCGCTCTGCACTTCAACAAGGCTGAAATGCTTCTGAATGCTGATGGCGCCGATGCTGCGGCCAGCAATGCCGCATTCTCCGGTGATGGCGCCCACCATTTCGCCGGGCGAAACCTTGTGGGCATGGCCCACGCTGATGTGCAGGCGTGTCATGGGCGCATCGTTACGGCGCGGGCGCGCGCCATCGCGGTCGCCCTGACGGAATCCGTCACGGCCATCGCGACCGTCGCGGCCAAAGCGGCGCGGCGCTTCGGCCAGAGGGTCTTCTTCGGGCACGTTGGTGGCATCGCCAAAATCGCGCTGCATCAGCAGCTTGAGCAGGGCTGCGGCCACATCTCGGCTGGTGATGACATCATCGGCAAACTGTTCGGACAAAAAGTCTTCCACCATCTGCATGCAGCTTTCCAGCGCTCCGGCGGTCAGCGTGGCGCGCACTTCATCCAGCAGCCGCGAGGTGCGGATGTTGGCAACGTCGCGCAACGAGGGTAGGCGTTCCTGCTGGATGCGGGCCTTGGTATGCCGGATAATGTCGCGCAGCTTGTGCTGCTCGCGCAGGGTCACAAAGGTAAAGGCCTTGCCCACGCGACCAGCGCGCCCAGTGCGGCCAATGCGGTGCACGTAGCGCTCAGCGTCATGGGGAATGTCGTAGTTGACCACGGCATCCACATCGTCCACGTCAATGCCGCGCGCGGCAACGTCCGTGGCGATCAGAATGTCCAGCCCCTCACCGCGAAAACGCTGCATGACCCTGTCGCGCTGCGACTGGGCAAGATCGCCGTGCAGGCCATCGCTCTGATAGCCCCGCTGTTGCAGGTGGGCCGTCACTTCGTCCACGCTGCGCTTGGTGGAGCAGAACACAAGGGCCTTGCGGAATCCCTGGGCGTCCAGCACGCGGCACAGCGCGTCCATCTTCTGATGGGGGCGCACTTCGTAATAGACCTGCTCAATGGCGGGCACGGTCAGGGTTTTCTGGGCAATGGCCAGCATTTCCGGCTCACGCAGAAAGCGTTTGCTCAACTGCAAAATGGCCGGGGGCATGGTGGCCGAGAAGAGTACGCGCTGGCATTCAGCGGGTACCCGCTCCAGAATGGCTTCTATATCTTCGCGAAAGCCCATATCGAGCATTTCGTCGGCTTCATCAAGCACAATGGTGGTTGCGCCGCCCAGGCGGAGGGTGCCGCGCTGGAGGTGGTCCATAACGCGACCAGGGGTGCCTACCACCACCTGCACGCCGCGTTCAAGAGCGCGGAGCTGGCGTTCAATGGCCTGACCGCCGTATATGGGCAAAATGGCAACGCCGCGCATGCGGGCGGCCAGTTTGCTGAGTTCTTCGGCTACCTGAATGGCAAGCTCGCGCGTGGGGCAAAGTACCAGCGACTGCACCGCCCTTGTGGGGGTGAGCTTTTCCAGAATGGGCATGCCAAAGGCGGCTGTTTTGCCGGTGCCGGTCTGGGCCTGACCTACCGCGTCGCGGCCAGTCAGCAGGAAGGGTACGGCGAGCACCTGAATAGGAGAGGGTTCTTCAAAACCCATATCCTTGACGGCCTGCAATAATTCCGGGGACAAATGAAAATCTTCGAACGATGGGGACATGCTGTTCCTGTACATAAAAAATTACTTGGTAGCGTACCATAGCCTCATACACGCCAATGCACAATGCCCCATCAGCCCCAGATTGCGGCAGACGGCGGCCTGATTGAAAAAAACCGCCCAGAAGCCGCCCCGCGCAAGGGATGATGATTCTGGCGCAGATGCAAAAAAAATCTGCTGTGCGGCACAAACCGTTTACAGGCTGTTGACCTTGCCGCGCTCCTCTGTAGGATGGCCTACGCCGGAATAGTCCTGCACCACGTCAGCCATCAGGAGAAACCATGTCCTGTATACAGACACGCGGTCTTGCCTACGGCCAGATATCCTACAAGGATCTGGACATAGAAGAGGGCAAGGCCACATTTATCAGCGGCCCCAGCGGCTGCGGCAAAAGTACGCTGCTGCGGCTGTTCAACAAAATGCTGGCCCCTACGGCAGGCGCTGTGCTGTACCAGGGGCAGGACATGGCCGACATCGACAGTATTGCCCTGAGGCGCGAGGTTTTGCTGGCAGGGCAATCCGTATTTCTTTTTGAAGGCACAGTGGGCGAGAATTTTGACGCCTTTTGCGAAGCCAGGGAATCCGCCAACCTTGCGGCGGAAGACAAACTGAAATTCCTGCGTCTGTGTTGCGCCAATTTCCCGCTGGATGCGCCCTGCGTGCATCTTTCCGGCGGCGAACGCCAGCGTGTGTTTCTGGCAATCTGCCTTTCATTTCTGCCCAAGGTGCTGATGCTGGATGAACCCACCTCGGCTCTGGATCAGGAAACGGCAGCGCGCTTTATGGCGCAGGTGCTGGCCTTTTGTCGCGAGCGCGGCATGACCGTGGTAGCCGTGAGCCATGATCCCGCCCTGACAGAACGGCATGCGGAAAACATCATCAGCCTTCGGGCAGAGGCAGAATAACCATGAACGGCGTTGCCCAGATTCAGTTAGGCTCGTTTTTGCTCGTCTATGTGCTCTTGCTGGTGGTGCTGGCGGTTATGAAAAAATGCCGCATCAATCAGGCAAAACTGCTGGTGCTGGCAAGCGCGCGCATGACCCTGCAGCTCATTGCCGCAGGCTATGCGCTGACTTTTCTTTTCGAACATCCGCACCCGCTGCTCACCATGGGCTATCTGCTCATACTGGTATTTTTTACCATCTATCTGGTGCTTTCGCGCAACAAAAGGCTCAACCCGCGCTTTAGGGTAATAGTGTCTGTTTCCATTGCCAGTTGCGGTCTGGGCATCATCATATTTTTCGTAACCTGTATTGTGGGGCAAAGCGTGTTTGATCCGCAATACCTCATCCCCATCAGCGGCATGCTCATGGGCAATGCGCTTACGGGTGTTTCGCTGGGCCTCAAGTCCTTCTGGAACGGCCTTGAGGGGCAGCGGGCGCGTGTGGAGGCGCTGCTGAACATAGGGGCCACACCGGAGAAGGTGCTCTTTCCCTTTGTGTGCCAGGCGTTGGAAACCGCCCTCGTGCCCACGCTCAACTCCATGCTGGGCATGGGTATCGTGGTGTTGCCCGGCATGATGACAGGCCAGATACTTTCCGGCACCGCGCCCACCACTGCCATCCTGTACCAGATAACCATCATGGTGGCTATTTGCGCCTGCGTGTGCCTGTGCTGTTTCTGTTCGCTCTATTTCGGCTACCGAACGCTCTGGAACGCGCAAAAACAGGTGGCTTTCTAGACGCAGATTGCCAGTGAAACTGCCCGATCGCTGTTTACGAAGAATGTGTTAGCTGCTCTATATAAGCACACTCCGCAGGGCTGAACCCAGATCTGGCTGGCGAAAGGCGTAGCCAGCAGCCTGTAGCCGCGCCGGAACAGGGTTTTGCCCTGCGAGCAGCAGTTCATCGGCCATCTGCCCCAGCATCAGGCGCAGTATCGGTGCGGGCACGGGCAGCCACGAGGGCCTGCCGCAGGCCTTGCCAAGGGCGTGGGTAAATTCGCTCATGCGGGGGGTGCGCGGCGCGCAGATGTTGAACGTGCCCACAAGGTCGGGCCTTTGCAGCAGCAGGATGGCGGCTCCGGCTACGTCTTCAAGGTGCGTCCAGCAGAAGGGCTGTTTGCCTGAGCCCAGCGGCCCGCCCACGAACATGCGGAAGGGCGGCAGCATGCGCTCCAGAAATCCGCCGGGGGTTCCATCCGCCTTTTTGCCCAACACCGGGGCAAAGCGCATTACGCAACGGCGGATGCCCAATGCTTCAACGGGCACGGTGCTTTGCTCCCACTGGCGGCATGTTTCGGCCAGAAATCCCGTGCCGGAGGGTGCACCTTCATCGCAGGCCGGCGCGTTGTTTTGCCACAGGCCATAGTATCCGCTGGCCGAAGCCTGCAAGAGGGTCGCAGGCGCGTGGTGGGATTGTTCCTTGCGCAGGCGCAGGGCAACGCACAAGGCTTGCCCGGTTTCTACCCGGCTGTTCACAATGGCCTGCTTGCGCTCCGGCGTCCAGCGGCCTCCCCCGATATTCTCGCCTTGTAGATTGATGATGGCGTCCACGCCGTCCAGCAATCCGGCCAGAGCCGCTCCATCCCAGCCGTTCCAAACCACGCGTCTCGGGCCGTTGCCGTCCTTGCCCGCCCTGCGTGAAACCACGCTTACGGTGAGGCCCTGGCGCATGAGTGCCGTTGCCATGTATCGCCCCACAAAGCCTGTGCCGCCCAGAATGAGAACATGCATGGTGAACCCCCTCTGTTGTGCGAAGCCGTGCGTTTGAAGCAGTCTATACCTTTTGCCGGGGAACAGGCAATTTTATCGTTTCGTCGGTCTAGCGGCTGATTGCTCGGGATGCGGAAAAACCTCCTGCGCCATGCGGATAAACTCCCGCGCAGCGGGCGACATGCGGCGCGCGTCCGGCACTGCCAGAGCTACCTGACGCCGGGCCGCTGGACGGAGAGGCTTTTTGACGTAGCCCGGTGCTTTATCTGACGGCAGGGCGGATTCCGCCACAATGCTCACGGCCTCGCCCCGCGCCACAGCGGCAATGGTGCTCACAAGCTGCAACGAGCGCCAACGGATAGTGGGGTGCAGGCGCAACGCGCGGAACAGACCTCCGATAATGTCTTCAGATCCGGCTCTGGTCATGGCAAAGGGGCTGGCGCAGAGTTCCTCAAGGGTGACGGCGTTTTTCTTCGCCAGCGGGTGCGCCAGCGGCAGCAAGGCCACCAGCTGGTCTTCCATGAGGGGGAAGGTGTCAAACCGTTCATCCGGCAAGGTCACAAAACCAATATCCACCCGGTGGTCTGTGAGCCATTGGGCCACCTCGCCGTCAGGGCCTTCATCCACATGGATTTCAATGCCGGGGTAAACCGCGCGGTATTTTTCAAGCACCGGGGGCAGCAGACGCAGCGAAGCTGTGGGGCCAAAAGAACCGATGCGCAACGTGCCACGCTTCATGCCGCGTGCGTCCGAGGCCTCCTGCCGCATGGATTCCGCCAACCCAAGCATGGCCTGAGCCTGACGCAGCAGGCGAGCGCCCACATCTGTAAGTTCCAGATTTTTGCCGCGTCGCAGCAGGGCCACGCCAAACTCCTGCTCAAGCGCTTCAATGGCGTGGGATACGCCCGATTGCGAAATGCCCAGTTGCAGGGCGGCGGCAGTGAAGCCACGGCGCGCGGCCACGGTGGAAAATATTTCAAGCTGGGTCAGCGTCATTGCGATTTACCATGAGTTATTGCTCATTTCTCTATGAATAAACATGCTCGTAAGTGTATGCATATTGGCTCGCGGGTGCAATGGGTGCAATCTGTGAACAGCTTTTGACCGCAGAATTTCAGCAAAGTCAGGGATTAAATGAGTGTTGCAAAAGAACGCGCGGGGGACGCCGCCGTATACGTGCGGCTGGCTCTTGTGGCCGTGGCCTGGGGCGGGACTTTCATTGCGGGCAGGAGCCTGGCTGGCGTTGCGCCCATGTTTTCGGCCAGCCTGCGTTTTTTGCTGGCCTCGGCGGCGCTGAGTCTGTTCCTTGTGGTTTCCGGCAAGGGTTTTCGCCGCGTGACGGTGGGGCAGGCCTTGGTGGTGACCCTGCTGGGGTTTTGCGGCATATTTTCGTACAGTTTTTTCTTCTTCAGCGGCTTGCAGCACATCAGCGCTTCGCGCGCGGCGCTGATTGTGGCCTTGAACCCGGCGGTCATGGCCCTTATCGCCTACCTTTTTTACCGTGAACGCGTGAGCGCGCTGAAAATGCTTGGCATTGCCCTGTGTTTCGGCGGTGTGGCTCTGGTGGTCGGCGGCGGCGATCCCCAGCGGGCAGGGGCTGGCGGCAGCGGCTGGCTGGGCGAGGCGCTTATAGGCGGTTGCGTGCTGAGCTGGAGCGCCTACAGCGTGTTTTGCAAATCAGTGGTGCGGCAGCTTGGGCCGCTGCACACAGTAACGTACTCCATCTATGCCGGAACCCTCATGCTGGCGGCCTATACCGCCTGCACAGGCGCACTGGATTTTGCCGCTGTGGCGCTGTTCAGCAGCGGCGAGATGCTCAGTCTGCTCTATCTGGGCATAGTTGGCTCCGCCGTGGCCTATATATGGTACTATGACGGCATCCAGAAAATTGGCGTGGCACGCGCTGGCGTATTCATTGCGCTCAATCCCCTGGCGGCGGTGCTGTTTGGCGCGGCCCTGCTGGGTGAACAGATGACCCTGGCGACCCTGCTTGGTGGCGCGCTGATTATCACCGGCATTGTGGTGGAAAACTGCCGTAGCGGGGCCGGATGTGCTCAGGCAGCCGAGCCGCCCTTGGAAGTATCCGCCGAAACGTCTACCAAACTATCCGGGCAGGCGCGGGGCTGACAGCCGCAATCTTCTGCTTCTAGCTTTTCCGCATTTTTTTCAAAATCCAGATGCTCCCGGCCCCAGGCGTACAGCGCCTCCAGCGCCGGGAGTAGTGTTTTGCCGCGCTCTGTGAGGGAGTATTCAACTCTGGGTGGAATTTCGTTGTATTGCATGCGATGCACAAGATCAAAATCTTCCAGCTCGCGCAGGCACTTGGTCAACATCATGTTGGTGACGCCCCGCACAGTGCGTTTCAGCTCATTGTAACGAAGGGTCTCTTTTTCGGCCAAATGCCACAGAACGGGCAGTTTCCACTTGCCACCGATGCACTTGAAAACGTGCAGGATGGGGCATTCTGCCTTGTTATCGTACAGGCAGCTGGCGGCGCGTGAAGAAGATTTTGTCATGGTATGCTCGCAAAAAGTAGGGAAGAAAAAAATGCGTACTTGTGATAATAATATTAAAGCATGTATACATGGTGGTCAAGAAGTCCCTTGCCATCAACCCATTCCCACAGGAGGATATAATGAAAATTTACGCCATAAACGGTGGCCCGCGAAAGAAGTTCAATACCGTAAAGTTGCTTCAGGCAGCTCTGGATGGAGCCGCCGCCGCACCCTGTAGCGAAACAGTCGAAACCGAGATGATCCACCTCTACGATCTCAACTACAAGGGATGCGTGAGCTGTTTTTCGTGCAAGCGGGTGGGCGGCAAGAGCTACGGCCACTGCGCAGTCAAGGATGATCTGCCTCCTGTGCTGGAAAAGCTCTCGCGGGCGGACGGACTTATCTTTGGCAGCCCCATTTATTTTGGCAATGTCACGGGTATGATGCGCAGTTTCCTGGAACGCCTGATGTTTCCCTTTTTTGTGTATGACAAAGAGTACAGTTCGCTCGCTCCCAAGCGCATGCCCACAGCCTTTATTTACGCCATGAACGTGAGCAGCGAAGAAATGGAGCAGTACGGCTACCTCCAGAACCTCAAGGGCATGGAAACCTTTGTGGGCCGTCTTTTTGGCGAGCCGCAAGTGCAGCATGTGCACAATACCTATCAGTTTGCCGACTACAGCAAGTACAAGTGCGAGCGGTTCTCCGAGCCGGAAAAAGCCGCTTACCGCGATGCGCATTTCCCACAAGATTTGGAGCAGGCCCGCCGCATAGGCGCTGCAATGGTTGCCGCCGCCAGATAGCTTCCGTACTGCCCACGGCAAAACACAAAGCCCCCGTTTTTCAACGGGGGCTTTGTCATTGCTGATAGTTATGCTAGAGCAGGCTTATGCGCCCAGATAGGCTGCCTTGATTTCCGGCGTGTCGGCCAGATGGGCGGCGGAACCTTCTGCCACGATGCTGCCTGTGTCGAGCACGTAGCCGCGATCTGCCACCTGGAGCGCCAGGCGGGCGTTCTGCTCCACAACCACAACGGTCAGACCTTCGCTGTTGAGCTGCTTGAAGGTACGGAACATGTCGTACATCAGCAGGGGCGAAAGCCCCATGGAGGGTTCATCCAGCAAGAGCACCGAGCAGTTGGTCATGAGCGCGCGGCCCACGGCCAGCATTTGCTGTTCGCCGCCAGAGAGCGTGTCGCTGCGCTGGTGCATGCGTTCCTTAAGGCGCGGAAAAAGCTCAAAAACCTTGTCCACATCCCGCTGGATATTGTTGTCCTTGCGTGTCCAGGTAGCCAGCTTGAGGTTTTCGTTCACCGTGAGGTTGCCGAAAATGTGGCGTCCTTCGGGCACAAGATCCATCTTGAGGCGGGCCACCACATGGTGCGGCTCTGTTTTCAGGATGGATTCGCCGTTAAAGCGGATGTCGCCGCTGATAACAGTGGGCGATTCCGGCGGAGTGAGGCGCATGACGGCCTTGAGCGTGGTAGATTTGCCAGCGCCGTTGGCCCCGATGAGGGTGACTATTTCGCCCTTGTTCACGTGAAATGAAATGCCGTGAAGGGCTTCAATCTTGCCATAGCCGGCGTAGAGATTTTCAACTTCCAGTAGCATCACACGTTCTCGTCGCCCAAGTAGGCCTTGATGACATCGGGGTTGGACTGAATTTCCTGCGGCGTGCCTTTGGCAATGGTCTTGCCAAATTCCACCACGGTAATGTGCTGACACAGCGACATGACAACCTTCATCTGATGCTCGATCATCCAGATGGCGATTTTGAATTCGTCAAATATCCAGCGGATGTGCTTGATGAGGCCGTCCACGTCCGAGGAGTTCAGGCCAGCGGCGGGTTCATCAAGCAGCAGCAGCTTGGGGTCTGTGGAAAGGGCGCGGGCCAGCTCCACCCGGCGTTGCAGGCCGTAGGGGAGGTTTTTGGGAAATTCATTGGCCACATCTGCCAGCTCCATGATTTCAAGAATCTTAGAGGCCTTTTGCCGCACGCGTTTTTCCTCGCGGCTGTAGCGCTCGTTGCAGAGCCAGGCGTCAAGCAGCCCGTATCCCAGCCTGTGGTATTGCGACACGCAGATGTTGTCGAGCACTGTCATGTCGTTCCACAGGCGGATGTTCTGAAAGGTGCGGGCCATGCCCATGGCCGTCACCTGATGCGGCTCAAGGCGTGTATCGTATGTATGGCCGTTAAAGACAATCTGCCCCTCAGTGGCGTGATAAAAGCCGGATGCCAGATTGAACACCGTTGTTTTGCCCGCGCCGTTGGGGCCGATAAGGCCCACAAGGGAGTGGTCTTCCACGGCGATGGAAAAATCCGTTAACGCAATCAGCCCGCCGAAGCGTTGCGTGACTTCTTTCATTTCAAGCAGTGCCAAGGTCAGCCCCCACTCGTTCTGGTTGTATCTGTATCAATGGCGCTTTCAGGACGCGCCGCCCTGGGGCCGGAATTGCTTTAGTCGCGCTTGCCGAAGCTTACCAGCCGTTTCAGTTTGGGGAACACATCGGTCAGTTCCCTGTTGCCCAAGAGGCCCTCGGGCCTGAACTGCATGAGCAGAATGAGAATCAGCGGGATGATGACCCACTTCCATTCCTGGCTGATGTTGAACGAATTGGGCACAAAGGGCAGCATGTGGGCCAGGTCGCTCATGGCGGGCAGGGCGAAGCGCAAAAGCTCGATCAGCAGAGTAAACATCACGGCGGCGAGCACCGAGCCGGAAAGTGAACCCATGCCGCCCAGGTACACCATGACCATGGCCTCGGTGGACTTCATGATACCAAAGCTGTTGGCGTAGATGGAGCTGAACATGTGCGCATAAAGCGCGCCCGCCACACCGGCAATGCCCGCCGAGACCATAAAGGCCACGAGCTTCACCCGCTTGGTGTTGACGCTCATGATTTCTGCGGCAACTTCGTTCTGGCACACCGCAGGTATGCCCTTGCCAAGGGTACTGTTTACCAGACGGTACAGCATCATGGTGGTGATCATAACGCCAAGCAGCATCCAGATCATCATCCAGGGGATGTCGGCCACGTTCTCCATGGCGCGCACCACGCCGCGCATGCCCGTAAGGCCGCGCGGGCCGCCCACAAAGTCAATATTGATGATAAGCGAAATGATGATGTAGTTGGCGGCAATGGTGATGATTGCCAGATAGTCGTCACGGGTTTTGAACGAAGGCAGGGCCACCAGCAGGCCAAAGAGGGCCGCCACGCCGCCCGCTGCGGCAAGCACCAGGGGAAAGAGCAGGGGCGCGAGTTCCGGCGGCAGCAGGGGCGCGCCCAACATTTTGTTCTTGGTGAACAGAATGATGGAGATAAGCCCGCCCACATAGGCCCCCACGCACATAAAACCCGCGTGACCACAGGAAAATTCGCCCATGTAGCCGTTCACAAGGTTCAGGCTGGTGGCAAAAATAACGTTGAGGCCCATGAACTTGATGACCGAAAGCCAGTAGCCGTCAATCCACGAAAAATATTCGGCAAAAACAAGCACCAGCCCGCCGATCAGGAACAGAAGACAGTCTATCTTCCTCTGTTTGACAGCCCGTTTGATGGCATAGCCGAAGCAGAGCACGCCCAGAATCGCAAGAACCGTTTGTACAAAAAGAGGCAGCATTCAGACACTCCGGCTAGATTTTGGTCGTTTGCGGCATGCCGAAAATGCCCGTGGGCCGCACCCACAGGATGAGCAGCAGGATGGTGAAGGAAAACAGATCCATGTAGGTGGACGGCAAGAAGGCCACCACCATGATTTCTACAAATGCCAGCATAAAGCCGCCCACAAATGCGCCGCGTATGTCGCCAATGCCGCCCACAACCGCCGCGATAAAGGCCTTCCAGCCGATCATGGCGCCCATGTAAGGCTCTAGGTTGGGGTAGCACATGGCAAAGAGCATGCCGCCAAGCCCGGCAATGCCCGAGCCAAGCACAAAGGTGACCACAATGACGCTGTCGAGCGGTATTCCCATGAGCGGCAGGGCAAAGCGGTCCCAGGAAACCGCGCGCATGGCCATTCCCACCTTGGTGCGCGTGACAATGGTCTGCAAGAACAGGAATACCAGCACCGCAGCCACAATAACCCATACTTTCAGGTTTGTGATGACCAGCGGCCCGATGGAGTACACGGTTTTGTCGATAAGCTCGGGCAGCTTGCGCTTGGTTGCCCCAAGCAGAGCAAGGTTGCCGTTTTCAAGAATAAGGCCGCACATCAGTGCGGTTATGACCACATAGAGCCTGTGCGCGCCCTTGCGGCGCAGGGGCCGATAGGCAATGCGCTCAAGCGTAACGCCCACAAGGGCTGTGAGGCCCATTGTCAGAACAATGGTCAGCCACAGCGTCATTGGCTTTGAAAGGGCTAGGCCATCGGAAGAAACCAGATACGTGGCCACAAAAAAGGAAATGTAGGCCCCAACCATAAAAATATCGCCGTGGGCGAAGTTGATGAGGCGCAGAACCCCGTAAACCAAGGTGTAGCCCAAGGCGATGAGGGCGTAAAAGCTGCCCCATTGCAAGGCGTTGAGGGTCTGTTGCAGCAGAAAGTCCATAGGCTACCCAAAAATGCTGACGGTTACAGTGTGCAAATCCTGTGGCGCAGTTTTGTTAATTCCTGGTCAAAACCCGAATGCTGAGCGGCAGTGCGCGTATGTGCCCCCTGAACCGCCCGTTCAAGCAAAAAACACTTTGCTCCAAGGGGGCTTACGGCAGCGGTGCAAGGCAAGCCTCACCTCTGCATACTTTTAATCCCCAAAAACGCAAAAAACCATTCCTGATTCGTAATGGGGTTCAGTCAAAGGCAAAAAAATATCGATCTGATCTGTGCGCAGATTTTATCCGCAGCGGCTGTTTTGCCGCCGCGCGGCCCCCTGTGGTTGGGCCGCGCGGCAGAGCCAATTACCTGCTGATGTCTGCTATTTGGGGCAGACAGATTCCACAAAGGCGAACGCGCCGGTTTCCGTCACGCGCACGATAACCGCGCACTTGATGGGGTCGCGGTTTTCGTCAAACTTCATGCTGCCGGTGATGCCGTCAAAGTTAGCCATGCCAGCCATGTTGTCGCGAATGATCTTGCGTTCTTTCTTGAGGTCGGGATCAATCTTGCCAGCCTTCTGGATGGCCTGAAGCACGATATTGATGGAGTCCCAGGTCAGAGCGGCAACGTCGTCAGGCACATAGCCGTACTTGGCCTTGTACTTGTCGATGAATTCCTTGGTTTTGCCAGTCGCGCCCTCGGCGGTGTAGTGGGTGGAGAAGAACTGATCCACACAGTCTTTGCCGCAAAGGTTGAAAAGCTCGGCGGAACCCCATGCATCGGAACCCATGAAGGGCCCCTTGTAGCCGAGGTCACGGGCTTGAGGCACGATAAGGGCCGCAAAGCTGTAGTTTTCAGGCACAAATATGAAGTCGGGTTTTGCCGCGATGATCTTGGTCAGCTGGGCAGAGAAATCCTGGTCTTTGGGACCGTGCGATTCCATGGCCACCACAGAACCTTTGCCGTGAGTCTTTTCAAAGGCTTCCTTGAAGTTGTCGGCAAGTCCCTTGGAGTAGTCGTTGGATACTTCAAACAGAACGGCGGCCTTTTTGGCGTTGAACTTCTTGGTGGTGAAGTCCACGGCCACAGGAGCCTGGAAGGGGTCAAGGAAGGCCCCACGGAAGACCCAGGGGCGATCCTTGGTGGCGTCGGGGTTGGTGGACCAGGGGGTGATCATGGGCACCTGCTCGTCATTGGCTACAGCGCCCGCAGGCACGGCCTGGCGGGAAGACTGGGGGCCAACGATGGCCATGACTTTGTCGCGCTCAATGAGCTTGAGGGTCACGTTAACGGCAGACTCGGGTTTGGATTCATTGTCTTCATAAATGAATTCAAGCGGGTACATCTTGTCGCCCACTTTCAGCCCGCCCTTGGCATTGATCTCTTCCTTCAGCATTTCAGCCGCATACTTGGAGCCTTCGCCCACCTTGGGGATTTCACCAGTAAGCGGGATGGGGAACCCGATTTTGATCGGAGCTTCTGCGGCCATGGCCGCTTGCCCCACAAAGAGAGACAGGGCGCAAACTGACGCTACTTTCAGCAAATTCATGAAGGCCTCCCGAGTTTTATGTGCAGTTACAGGGGTGTACCAAAAATACGGTAAGGCTGAACAAAGCAAAAAATATTCCGTTTTGCTAAGTTGCTGGAAAAGAACACAATTTGTAAAATTTAGCTACACAAAAAATACGTTTTGGTAGCTTTTTATGCGTAAACACCACAAAACAGTGAAAAAATAAAACGATAACCAGAGCATGAATCTTGTCGCATATGTGGTATCGCAAGTCAAATATGATACCATGACGGGGGGAGCCATTAGATTATTCTGTGAGATATTATAGTAATATGCTGAATTAAAAAATCTTTTTTTGAGTTATCAGCCCGGTGACATTTCAGTCCTGCGGGCCTTCTGACCGTGAGCATACGCTTTGCGGCTAGGAAATTATATCGCTTAAATATGCAACCATCTGTTTATTAAGGTGAAATTGTTTTTAAAGTGAAAAATACTTTTTTGTCGATTTTGTGGGAGGGTTGCGCCCGCATTGTCGGTATTGTGCCTGGAAAATCAAAAAATATAAAATTATTTTAGCTTGTTATCATATTCTACGAACTGGTAGGCCTTGTGAAACGCGCCGCTGCCGGAGCCTGATGAACCCCTGTTCGCAGCACTGCCGCCAGCTACGTTTTCTGCGCCGCTTCTGCGTTGCGTCAGACATGGCAGAGCACCCTGACAGACTAAAAAAACCTGCGGTATATAAGCACGATTCAGCGGCAAAAGCCACAGAAAAAGATTGCCTGGATTGCCTGGGTCAATAACCAGCAGCCAGCCCGTCGCTGCGCGGATCAGTTGCTCCAAACAACATCCCGGTATCCTGATTACAAAGAATGGCTCCGGCATGGCCCATCAGGTCGCTGAAGTCAGCGATGCGTTCCACCGAATGTCCCTGTTTGGTGAGTGCTTGGGCCAATTGGGGGCTGAAGCGGCCCTCAAGCCGAAGATTGTTCATCGGCAGGCCCCAGCTCCGGCCATACAGCCAGCGCGGTGCGGCCACAGCATCGTGCGGACTCAGGCCAAAATCTACCATTCTGGTGACTATGGCCGCCTGCGTCTGGGGTTGCCCCTCGCCGCCCATGGTGCCGTAAACCAGCCAGGGCTTGCCGTTTTTGCGCAGCATGGGCGGGTTGAGCGTGTGCATGGTGCGTTTGCGCGGTTCCAGCCTGTTAACGTGGCTGGGATCAAGTGAAAAAAAACTGCCTCGGTTTTGCAGCAGGATGCCCGTGTCGCCCGCCACAAGGCCCGAGCCAAAGTCGTGAAAAATGCTCTGAATGGCAGAAACAGCGTTCCCCTCAGCGTCCACCACGCCGAACCAGCAGGTGTCGCCCTTGGGTTCCAGAGGGTTGGTAGGGCAGAGCGCGCGGGCAGGGTCAATGCGACGGGCAAGCTCGCGCCCATGCTCCGGAGACAGCAGATAATCTACAGGAATGTCGGCAAAGTCGGGATCAGTCACATGAGCATCGCGATCGGCAAAGGCCAGCTTGGTGGCTTCAACTATAGTATGCAGGTATGCGGCGCTGCCCTCTCCCATGCCTTGGATATCCAGATGCTCAAGGATGTTGAGTATGGAGAGCGAAGCCAGACCCTGGGTATTGGGCGGCAGGTTGCAGCACTCAAGGCCTCGGTAGCGCACACGCAGGGGTGTGACGGTTTCTGCCTGATGTGCGGCGAAATCCCGCGCTGTGAGCAGACCGCCGTTGCTGGCAAGCCAGCGGGTCAGGCGCTCGGCCAGTTCGCCTTCATAAAATACGCGCGCGCCTTCGCGGGCGATGAGGTCAAGAGTCGCGGCAAGCTCGGGCAGACGCAGCACCGCCCCAGTTGGGGGGGGCGTGCCATTGGGTAAAAACGTGCTGGCAAAGCCGGGAAACCGCTGCAATTGCCGATAGCCCGTCGTGTCTGGCTTGCAGTCTTCATGCAGCCAGTGGGCCAGGGAGGGCGTTACGGCAAAACCTTCTGCCGCAAGGCTGATGGCCTCTTGCAGCAGGTCGCCCAAGGCAAGAGGGCTGCCCCATGAGCGGCTGAGCGTATGCGCGGCATCCCAACCAGAAACCACACCGGGCACAGTGCAGGCAGACAGCGGCCCGCGCAGAGGAATGGACACAAGGCCCTTTTGCGCAAAGAAATCCCGCGTGACATTTTCGCCAGAGCGCCCACAGGCGTTGATGCCGTGCAGCGCGCCAGTTGCGGCCTCGTGCGCCAGCCAGAAGTTATCGCCGCCGATGCTGCACATCTGCGGGTACACAACGGCCAGCACTGCTGCCACGGCCACGGCGGCGTCAAGGGCGGTGCCGCCCTTACGCAGAATATCCACGCCTGCCTGTGTGGCCAGGTAGTGCGGCGAGGTGACCATGCCCCGCGTGGTCATGGGGTCAAAACGTTGGGATTCCGTTTCCGCATAGGGGCTGGCTGCAAAATTCATGATGCTTCCTGTGTGGGGTGGCTAGGTGTCGCATAGGTGCCGCCAAAAGGGTGCAAATCTGACCCAAATGGCATGCAGTGGGTAAGCCGTGGCATTGCAGCAGACTAGCGGCGGGGGCGCGGCACGTCAAACCCACGGCTCAACTCGTGCCTCAGCTGAAAAACAGACGCAAAACGTTGCTCCATACTTGGCAGGATACGGCGCACAAGCCTCATTGAGAGGTGACAAAAAAGGGCGTAAGCAGGTCTAACGCCGCGCAGGTGCGGCTACAGATCAGTAGGCAGCCGCGCATTGCGCGACGCGAAGGACACGATATGGGTACAACAATAATGCTGTTTGCCGTGGGGCTTGCAGGAAGTTTTGTTTTTGACCGTTTTCACCTGCCCGGCGGGGCCATGACAGGGGCCATGATCGCCGTGGTGATTTTTAAAAGCTGCGGATCCATTACCTCCCCCGACATGGCGCATTGGGTGCGCTTTATTGTCTACGGGTGCGTGGGCGTGCTTGTGGGCAACATGTATAATCCCGGCATGCTCAATGCCGTGCGCGACACCTGGCCCATGATGCTGCTTTCAACAGGCATTATTCTGATGGCGGGGCTTTTGTGCACATGGATTGCCGTGCGTTGGGGCGGGCTTTCTGTGGGCGGAGCGTATTTGGCGACCAGCCCCGGTGGATTCAATGCGGTGGTGGCACTTTCTGGCGGCACTGGGGCTGAAGCCCCCATGGTGATGGTGTACCATCTGGTGCGGATCTATGCCATTGTTTTGCTCTCGCCCATAGTTGCCAAGATGCTGTCTTATCTAGTTAAATAGTCGTTTAACGTCAGACATCCCCCCCGTGCATGGGGGCCGCTGACAGCCAGCGATATTGAGCCTCCGTCGGATCCCGCCGGGGGCTTTTTAGCGGGCAAGCAGCAGAATCAGACCGCCCAGCCCCGGCAGCGCGACCATGCAGCTTTTGAGCAGCAATTGCGGGGCCATGCGGGTAAACTTTGCGCCCACATACGCGCCAATGACCTGACCAACCAGAACTTGCAAGAACAGCACAAGATCCAGATGCCCGGCGGCGAGAAAACCCAAACTGCCAAAGGCCGCGATGGGCAAAATGACCAACATGGTTGTGCCAACTGTCTGATAGAGCGGTACATTGAAGATAATCAGCAGGGTCATCTGGATAAAGGGCGTTGCCCCCACGCCGCAGGCTCCGGAAACCAGTCCGTTGAATACGCCCACCATGCCTGTCAGCAGCCAGAACTTCACGCCTCGGGTACTGGTGAAACGAAAGCTGAACAGCGGATTGGCCGGGTGAAAAACCCGCAGATAAATGAGGAAGGCAGAGAACATAAGCACCACGCCCGTCAGCGGCTTGAGCGTGGCGGAGGCAAGCCCGGACGAAATGTGCGCGCCACAGAAAGCCCCGGCGGCGCCAAACGCGCCCAGCAGCAAGCCCAGCCTGCGGTTGACGTTGCCCTCGCGAAAGTGGCTGACAGAGCCGGAGAGGGATGTAAAAGCCATGGCCGCGAGCGAGGTGCCAAGAGCAACCTGCATGGGGATGTCAAAGCCCACGCTGAGCATGGTGATCATAACCCCGGCGCCGCCAGCGCCCACAAAGCCCAGCAATATCCCCAACAAAAGCATGGCGGCAAAAACAAACATAGATCACCTGCTGCGCGGGCCGCCTCAGAGGCGGCGTAGAGTGGAGCAATTACATGCGGCGGCAGAAATCGTCGCGCAGTTCTGGCAGGCTAGCTCTACCGGGTGCGGCGCGCAAGGGTATTTTCCCCCATTCGGCAGGTCAGGCGTGCGCCGCCCTTTGCGCACGCAGCAGCGTATCCCACGCCCGCACGTAAAAGATCAGGTAGCGCCAGCACACATAGGCCACAACGAGGGTTGCTATAATCATTTCCAGCACTGCCAGCATTTTGAGTTGCAGGGCGTACTCCAGCGTTGCAGGGTACGCGGTCAGCAGTTCGGAAACTTTGTACAGCGCTGTTGCCCCCACCGCCATGGGGAATGTGTAGGCCGCAAAGCCGGGGCTGAAGGGCAACCGCAGCAGTTTGAAAAAGGCCACATAGATGATGCTGGTCATCAGCACCGCCACCCCGAGCAAAAGACTGCACAAGAGCAGGGAGGGGGTTGGCTCAAGGCTCAGATAGGCCACCAGAGAAAGGCTGGCAGGAGCGGCAAGCACAGCTATGGTTGGCTTGGATGCGTCTTCAATTTCTCGGGAAAATATGAGCCGATACAACATGACAGGCAGCAGGGCCGCGTAATTGACCATGCCAAAAACCATCAGAACATAGGCAAGCTGGTAGTATGCCGGGCCGGGAACCGTCATGGCCGCCACGCTGATGCCCACAAAAGGGACAAACCAGCTCGGCAGCATGTGGTGCAGGCTGAACTGCCGTGCCCTGAAGGCCACAAAGGCCAACAAAAGGCAGAGGTGCAGGCCTACGGCAAACAGCCAGAGCCACTGGGCCGCTTGCGCGTCCAGAATGCTCAGGCTCTTGGATTGGAGCATCAGGGCCATTGATGTGGTGGGCAAGATGCTGCCAAGCACGGGGTGGCGCAGTTCTTCGAGCAACTGCCTTGGGTTCAGGGCAAATTTGCCCGCCAGCAGCAGAATCAGCGTCATGGATGTCAGGGCGCCAAGCACCTGCGCAACGTTGTGGAGGGGCAGGCTTTTTTCAAGCCCGATGCCCAGGCTGGCAATGCCAAGGGCCAACCCCGCAAGGGGCGTGGGAACAGCACGAAAGAAATTGCGAACACTCAGCAACATGGAGCTATCCTCGGTTGTGGTCTGCTTGCGTGTTTGCCACGGATCGTGCATTAAGAAAATCGAAATGAATTTAACGTAGCATATTAAAAAATTAAATACTGATATGACACTCAAGCAATTGCAGGTTTTTCTGGCTGTGGCGCGGTTTCAGAACCTCACACAGGCCGCAGAGGCTGTGTTTCTGACCAAGGGTGCGGTTTCCCAGGCCTTGCAGGAACTGGAGCGGCACCTCGGCGTGCGGCTGTTTGACCGGGTGCACCCGCATTTGCGGTTGAATCATGAGGGGGCGCGCCTGTGGCCGCTGGCGGACGAAATGCTGCAAAGGGCCGAAGCCATCGAGCGGACATTTCAGGCTGGCGGGGCCTGCTTTTTGAGCATTGGGGCCAGCAAGACCATTGGCAACTATCTGCTGCCGCAACTGATGCACGATTTTGAAAAGGACCACGGCTGGTTGCCCAAGGCGCAGATAGCCAACACCAACCGACTGCTTGAACTGGTGGAAGGCTACGTTCTGGACGTGGTGCTGCTGGAGGGTGAGCAGCATCGGCCCGACATGGTGGCGGAAGAATGGCTGAAGGATGAAATGGCGGTGGTGGCGTGCAAGGGGCATGTTCTGGCGGATGGCAAGGCCCATGCGCCGGAAGAACTGGCAGGCCAGCGCTGGATTCTGCGGGAGCCGGATTCCGGCACCAGAGCGTTTTTTGCGCACACCCTTGGCGCGCTCATTGCGCCCTATACGGTGGCGCTGAGCCTCAGCTCCACCGAGGCGGTGCTGGGCATGGTGGAACAGGGGTTGGGCATCACCTTCGCCTCGCGGCTCATGGCAGAGCTGCCGGGCTTCAGCAGCCGTTTTTCAATAATCCGGCTGACGCAGACGTTTTCACGCACGTTTTCCCTTTGCTGGCACGAGTCAAAATACCACTCTGCGGGCATGGACACGTTTATCCGCTTTTGCCGGGCATGGTCGCCGCTCAACAGATAGCGCTACGCAAAGCCCCCTATGCAGCTAACGCTGGCGCGTCAGGTGGTACACGCGGGGAACCATGTACATGAGGCTCAACTGCCCGCGCGTAGGCTCATAGCGCGTGGCAACCACCACAGAACCCAGATTCCAGAGGTGTGCGTCATCGCCTTCCCCGGCGGAGGCCTTGCCAAAACGGTCAGTAACCATCTTGAGTATCATGCCTTCCACCGTATTGTTCGGCGCAGTGTAATCCAGCTCAAGAAAGCCCAGAGGGCCAGGGTTTCCGGGGCCGTAACAGATCGCCATCTGGCGCGCGCCGGGGGCAACCTTGGCCGCATCGTACAGATCGCAGATATAGGCGTCATCCTCGCGAATAACCGTTGCCCCGTACTGTCGCAAAGCCTCGCGCATGGAATTTCTGTCGGTATTGTCGAGCCGCTGACCAAACAGAACGGCCTCGGGGCGGGAAGATTCGGCTCGGGCCATATCTTCCAGTTCCTTCATGGCGTTGGCATCGCCGTTCATGGCAGCCGCATAGAGCAGCAGCACCGCCCGCGAGGGGTTCTTGGTCACGCCCTGACCGATGCGATAAAAATGCCCAAGGCGGAACAGAGCCTCGGTTTGCTGTTGCGCAGCAGCGCGGCTGTACCATGCCGCCGCCGCTGTGAAATCCTGCTGCACCCCGCGCCCCAGCTCATAGAGCATGCCCAGATTATACTGGGCCTCAGGCTGACCCTGCCGCGCAGCCAGATCAAACCAGCGTGCTGCTTCCTCGGGGTTTGGCTCTATGCCGCGCCCCTGTTCCAGCATGCGCCCGTAGTTGCTCATGCCCGAGGGGTGCCCTGTCTTGGCTGACTCCGCAAACCAGTGTAGGGCGCGGCCCAGGTCAGGCTCCACCCCCTGCCCGAGGTCGTAGAGTACCCCAAGATTGTTCATGGCCTGCCCATCTCCCGCTTCGGCCTGTTTGCTCCAGATGCTCTCCGCTGTGGCATAATCGCCCTTGGCGTAGGCTGTTGCGGCTTCTTCCGCCTGTGTGGGCGGCGAAGTCCTTTGCGGAACAGGCACAGGTGCCTTGGTGGGCGCACTTTCTACTGCGGGAGCGGCTTTATCCTGCTCGGCTGCTTCTTCCTTCTTGCCCTTTTTTGATTTTTTATCCCTGGGGTTTTTTGAACCCTTTTCCTTCACTGGAGCTTCTGGTTTTTTGGGCGCTTCGAGGGTAGGGCTTGCAGGCTGGGCAGGAACTGCTGGGGCAGATGCGCCCTGTGCCGCAGGGGCCTGCGGTTGCTGGGCCTGAGCGGGGGGATTCGCTCCCGGTGCGCTCGGAGGACTGACCTGCTGCGGCGTGGGTACGGATGGCCTTGCGACGGTTGGGGTTTGCACCGTGGGTGTCTGCACGGTAGGCACCTGAACCGTAGGCGTCTGTATTGGGGCCGCTGGCATCGGCTGCGAAAGCGTGGGCGAAGTACCTCCCACGAAGGGTTGCCCTCCCATGCCGTTGGGGCTGGGCGTATTGCTTCCGCTCATAGAAGCATTGGGCGCGCCAGTGCCCTGAACAAAAACGGAGTCTGACGCGGCAAAAGCCGTGCCGCCCGACAGAGCCAAGGACACGCACAGACTGTATACGAATACGGCCCGGATGGCTGAAATAAGATGGGCGCGGCTGTATACCGCGCCCCATCGAAGAAACATGCTGGTGTTCCTTACGGTTTACGTTTGGGGCAGTTAAAATTCATAAAGTCCACTTCCGGGCGGCTTGTGAGGCGCTCATCGGGCACCAGGGCATAGCCGCGCCAGTCGCGCAAGGTGGCATTGATCCTATCCATATTCACGTAAGCCAGCAAGGCGGGCCAGCGGTCGGCCATATCGCGCAGCATGCGCGCATAGGTGACTTCCCCGCCGTGGAAGCCGTCAAAGAACTCGCAATCGCCAGAAGCAAAGGTGCGCGGGTCGGTAAATTCCATAACATCAATGCCACGGGCAAGCAGGGCGTCGCGCAGCTTGAAGAGGTGCGGATAATCGGCCTCGCGTTCGCGCATGGCGTCAAGCACACGGACAGAAAGGGGCGAAATGAAAACAAAGGTGGCAATGCCCCTGGCCTTGAGCCGGCAGTAAATTTCTGCAAAAGCGTCCAGATGGGCGCTGCTGATACCGCCGGGGTCGCGGCTGTCAGCCAGCGGCTTGGCGTGGAAAAAGGCCTTGGTGCCGTAGCGTACCTGTTTGAGGGTATCCTCGAACTGGTAGTCAAAGGGCCGCTTTTGCCCGGTGCTTTCACCAGTGTAATACCATGAGCCGTCAGAGCCAAAACCGTCGTTGTACTGCTGGGCCATGATGCCGTAACGGGCATTGCGGAATCCACCCATGGACTGCGGCAGCATGGGGGCAATAAAGTCCTTGAACGAAATCTTGCCTTCAAGCAGCCATGTCCACGGCTTTTTGAGGCTGTCGAATCCGTAGTTGTACGATCCGCTGGTGGGCGGTTCTTCCTTGAAAGGATCGGCATTCCACTGGGGCATGAACCACCAGAAGTCCAGCCCGATGATGATGGCATCCGGCTTGTGGATGCGCAGCATGGCGTCAATGGTGGAGCGCAGCACGGGCAGATTGCCCGCCGTGCCGCCCACATTGAGGAAGGGCTTGCGGAAGTATGCGCCCCGGAATTGCATGACCCGCGAGGAACCCACGGCGGCAATTTCGGGCTTCACCTTGGCATAAAGCTGCAGTTTGTAGTCCACAAAATCCTGGGAAACGCCGGAACCAAACACGGCAAAATTCCCCTTGGACTGTTCGGTGACGGCCCGTTCCACGGCCACGTCGCCGCTGCTGTGCAGCCACCACGCGGTATAGGGAACGGCCAGCAGGCATCCCGCCAGGACAAGGCCCAGCAGCACGAGAAAATAACGCTTCAAAAAGGCGGTTTCTGTGTTGTTCATGGCGTTCACGCGTGGTTAAAATTGGAAGTACAGGAAGGTCGCCTTGCGCGAAACCAGAATCAGGGTCAGGAAGGCCATAACGGCCAGCCCTGTGGCCCAGGCGGCGGTGGGCCGCCAGCTCAGGCGCGGGCGGCTGCCATCGCGTCTGCCGTGCAGAATCTCGTGGCTGTTGGGCAGCGCCCAGACCACCAGAAAGCTCACCAGCAGCAGCGCAAAGGGAACCCATCCCTGAATGTAGTTGTTGGGCAGCCAACGGGCCACCAGGGCGGCAAAGCCCGTAAGTCCGTCGGTTGTTGCGCTCAGGCCCGCCGCTTCACGCGTAAACGGCCCTGTGAACATGGCTTTGAACATGCGGCCCGCGCCTTCAATTGTCAGCGCGCGGAACACAACCCAGCACAGATTGATGCAGAAAAATGTAAACAGGATGGAGCAGATGCGCAGCGGCGCAAGGGCCAGTACGCGTTCCAGCGTTTTGCCCTTGATGCAGGCGCGGAAAAAGTGGTTGATGCCCAGCATGGAACCGTGCAGCGCGCCCCAGACAATAAAGGTCCAGCCAGCGCCGTGCCACGCGCCGCCGATCAGCATGGTCAGAAACAGGTTGCGGTACTGCATGAGCCGCCCTTTGCGGTTGCCGCCAAGGGGGATGTACAGAAAATCGCGCAGCCACGAGCTGAGCGTGATGTGCCAGCGCCGCCAGAAGTCCACAATACCTGTGGACTTGTAGGGCGAATCAAAGTTTTCCGGCAGCTTGAGGCCCAGCATGAGGGCAAGGCCAATGGCCATGTCAGTGTAGCCCGAAAAGTCGAAATACAGCTGGAAGGTATAGCACAGTGAACCCAGCCATGCCTCGGCCCCGCTGAGTGGAAAGGCCTTTTCAGCCGCATTGAAGACAGAGTCGGCGTACATGGCAATACTGTCGGCCAGCAAAACCTTTTTGACCATGCCGAAGGTGAAAAGCGTGAAACCCTGAGCCAGATTCTCTGCATTGGTGGGGGCAAGGGTGTCAAACTGCGGGCCTATCTGCTCATAGCGCACTATTGGCCCGGAAATCACATAGGGAAAACATGCGGAGAACAGCGCATGGCGCGTAAAGCCCTGCGGCGTTACCTGCCCACGGTATACGCTGACAAGCCAGGCGATCTGGATGAAGGTATAAAAAGAAATACCCAAGGGCAGCCCGGGCGGGGTGAAATGCCACTGCGCATGCAGCAGCGCGCCAAGATTCTGGGCCAGAAAGGCGGAATACTTGAACCACAGCAGGGGCAGCAGGTTGAGCACCAGGGCAAGGATCAGCAGGCTCTTGCGGCTCAGGTGGAACCGGCAGCCAGCCTGCTTGCGCGAACCGCACAGGCAGGCCTTTTCGTCATCGCCTTCCGCATTTTCAGCGGGGGCGGCATCCTGTTTGTGCTCTGGCTCCGGCGCCGCCAGGGCAAGGGCAAAGGCATAGTTCATGCCCAGAATCACAGCCAGCAGTATAAGGAAGGGCAAACCCCACAAACCGTAAAATACTACGGAAAAAGCCAGCAGCACTAGGGCAAGACCCGTGGGGCCGTAGCCCTGGGCCAGCCGCCAGCATACCAGCAGCAGGGGTAGAAAGGCGAAAAGGAATGTGTACGAGTTGAAAAGCATGTGCGACTCCCGTTGGACGGCGTGGACATGCCCGCCGCGCTGGCGTCAGCCTGGATTCTTCCGAGTTTGCGGTGTGGGGTGCTCCGCACTCTGCGGCTGAGCCGCCGAAATGCCGGGCACCCTGCTTTGATCCCCAGTGCCGCCTTGCGTTCCGCACAGCAGGGCAAGGCGGTTGCTCAAGCCCGGCATGCATGTCTGCCGTGCCGGGCTGTGCACTTTTTTGTAGGCCAAATGGCAAAGAAAAAGCGCGCACGACAAGAAACGCGTCACACGCGCCCCCACCGGCATGCCAAGGTTGCCGAGGCTCCGAGCTTGCCTAGGGGTTCAGCTCTGCGCGAAGCTTGCGCGAGAGGCGAAACACCATAACCTTGCGCGGCGGCAGGGTGATGGTTTCATCTGTCTTGGGGTTGCGGCCCTTGCGGGAGGCCTTGTCATAACACTCAAACTTGCCGAAGCCGCTGATAAGCAGGGCCCGGTCTTTTTTGATGGCGACCTTCATGATCTCCAGCAGTTTTTCTACCACGTTCTTGACATCTACGCGGTTTTTGTCCGTTTCTTCGTAGATGGCCTCCACGATGTCCGCTTTGGTCAGTGTTTTTTTCATAGTGCTCTCCGGCGCAGTGCGCTGGTATGGCTGAGTGGAACCCAGTGTTCCTAATGCCCCGCAGCAATGTTTGTCAGCTTCACACAAACGGAACTTTTGTGTAAAATACACGCAACTTACAGACAGAGCAAGGTTTTTTTAAAAAAATCGCCTGCATGTTATTTCCCGTCCAATGCGCTCTACATACCGTTTCACAGTCAGCGAGCCCCCTATGCCCCCCCAAAAAAAGTTTTTGTCCGTGACCCTTATGGACATTTCTTCGCCCCTTTATAGGCAATCTCATTGTGAGCAGGCCTGCTGTGAAGCCGCCGCACCTCATATATGTGGGGCTGATATGGATATGAACCTGAATAGTGTGCAACACTCACCGCAGATTGGGGGCAAAGGGCGCGCAGTGGCGCTGGACTTTGCATGGCTGCGGCGCAGTGCGGCACAGAGGCAGGCCGTTGTGCCGGTTTTTTTGCCATTCAGGGGTTGCCCTGTGCGCTGTGTTTTTTGTGCGCAGGATGTGCAGACCGGTATTGGCGGTTGCCAAAATCCGGACAGGGCGGAAAGTTCGCACGCCGCAAGCGTGGAGGGCCTGCTGCTCGCCGCACGGGAGAATCTGCGCTTGCGCCATGAGAGCGGGCACCCTGCGGCGGAACTGGCATTTTATGGAGGCACATTCACCGCATTACCTGAAGAAGATCTGTCCGCCTGCCTTGATATGGCCTGTGAGGCGCAGGAAAAAGGCTGGATACGTTCCTTCCGCTGTTCAACCCGCCCGGACAGGGTGGATGCCGCGATACTTGAAAGGTTGCGCGCTGCAGGCTGCGGAGTGGTGGAACTGGGCGTGCAGAGTTTTGCCGACAGTGCCCTTGCCGCCTCCCGCCGTGGCTATACCGGCGGCACTGCCCAGATGGCCTGCGCCCTTGTGCGGGCTGCGGGTCTCAAACTGGTGGTGCAGCTCTTGCCCGGCATGCCGGGGCATAGTCCGCAGTTTTTTAAGGACGATGTGCCAACGGCCCTTGCTGCGGGCGCGCAAATGCTGCGGTTCTATCCCTGCCTTGTGCTTGAAGGCACCGGCCTTGCCGCCATGTGGCGCGAGGGGAGCTACAAACCCTGGCCGCTGGAGAATACGCTTGAAAGCCTTGCTCACGGCTGGCTCATGGCAGCGCGGGCCAACGTGCCCGTGATCCGTATGGGGCTTGCCCCGGAGCCGGGGCTGGAGAGTGCCGTGCTTGCCGGGCCGGTGGACAGGGAACTTGGCGGCAGGGTCAAGGGTCGTGCCTTGCTGCTGGCGGTAAGGGATATCCTTGGCGAGAATGCGGCAACACCAGCCGCGCAGTTTGATTTGCAGCTACCCCGGTCAGCCCAGGGTTTCTTTTGGGGCGCGAAGGGTGAACTGCGCGCCAGATGGGCGGCGCTGGGGCTGCGCACGGTATCTTTTGAGGATAACACCTCGCCGCA
Source organism: Desulfovibrio sp. UIB00 (assembly GCF_022508225.1). Classification (NCBI taxonomy): domain Bacteria; kingdom Pseudomonadati; phylum Thermodesulfobacteriota; class Desulfovibrionia; order Desulfovibrionales; family Desulfovibrionaceae; genus Desulfovibrio; species Desulfovibrio sp. UIB00. The sequence goes on from NZ_JAETXJ010000001.1 coordinate 485,888, forward strand.
GCTTGTTTTCATCTAGGTCTGGTTGGAAGCGAAATGTTTTGCAGGGAGACGCCTTTTGTAAAAAGGTTTTTCCCCACGCTCAGTTACTAAAGTTCAAGCGCGGCCAGAGTGACATCGCGCAGGTCAAACGCACAGAACCCGCCTCACGGCGGGTTCTGTGCGTTTGTTGTCAGCCCTGAAAAAGGAGGCGGCCGCCGGGGGGGAACCGGCGGCCGAGAAGGGAGGGAGGGTGTTGATGGTTATAAGGTTCTGTTCAAAGGAGGAGGTTCTTGGAGGCTCCGTAATGCCCCCCTTGGGGGTAGGGGACAGGACGGAAATTTGTTCTCAGTGATCCTGTATATGTCAACCGCCTTGGGCGGACGAATTGGGAGCGGCAAATTCGGTTAGTTTGTGGTTACTGGGCCGCGCCGTGCTGATGTTTCGCCGCAGCGGGAGCGTCCTTTTTGGGCATGGGGGCCGCAGCAGGCTTGCCCACTTCCTTTTCAAGGCGCTGGGTCATTGTTTCGTGCATCTGACCGAGCTGCTTTCTGAGTTGCAGCAATTCGGTGGCAGTGGCGCGCACAGCCGCAATATCGGGGTTGGAGGCATTTTGCAGGGCGCGCAGCTCCTGTCTCTTGATAAACATCTGGTCCTTTACGGGTTCCATCTGTTTGACGAACTCGGCCACAATGGCGTCATACTTCTGCTGCTGTTCGGGGGTATACGCCCCACGTCCCATCATGCCGTGTCCCTGCATTCCGGGGCAGGGCATTTCACCCATGCAGCCGCCCATTTCCCGCATGCCTTCGGGCATGTCGCCTGCGGGGCCAGGCTGGCTGTATGCAGTTATGGCGCTACCCATCAGGGTTGCTGCAAGTATGGCTGCGATGGCGATGTTTTTGGATTTCATGGAAGGCTACCTCGTAGTCTTTTTTCTCGTATATGGTTTCGTTGTTCCTGCAACGTTTGCTTGCTATGTAGCAATGCGTGTGCCAATTAAATTTTAATTAATAAAATTAATATGTTAATGTCATATTTCCCGTTACCGTTGCGCCCCGGGGCAGAGAAGCGTATGTTTTTTATACATTCGGGCCTTGTCTCTGTATAAAATTTGTACATCTGCATAATTTTCTTACAGGGGCTGTCGGGCAAAACTGAATAAAAAACGCGCCCGCCTTGAGGGCGGACGCGTGTTGCTGCGAGCAGATTGTCGCGGTTATTTGCTGGCGGAAGTGGACAGACCGGGATATTCCATGCTGCACCCGCGCGTTTGCGGGCTGCCAAGCGGAACGCCTACCTCAGTACCCATGCGCTGGTCTGCTCGTTGCAGAAGGGCGCGCAGTTCATCTCGCAATTGCTGCAATTCATGCCCCAGACGGGGCAGCGTTTCCGGCGAGGTGGTCTGATTGTAGCTCAGGTGGGCAAGCTCGTTTTTTTTCAGCATGATGCTTTTGCGCAGTTCGTTCACCTTGGGGGAGTATTCGTCAATGACGGCCTGGGCTTTGGCCCGTTGCGCGGGCGAAAGCTGTTGCAGCCATGTCCGCATATCTGCGGCGTGGTTGGCTGCGGGGCTTCCCGGCGAAGGTGTATATTCCGCATAGTCGGTCTGATCCGCCGCCGTTGGCTGGGGGAGGCACAGACTGGCCAGAACACAAATGGAAAGAAGGGGTTTCATCATAAAAGACCTTCTGAAGAATAAACTCGTCCCGCCCTCATACCAATCACTGAGCGGGGTGGCAAGGTTCCCGGCTTTGTGGGCACTAGGAATGATTATTTTATTGCAAAAAGCGTGCAAATTTTTTTACTCGTGGTGCGCCTCTGGCGGTGCCGCGCGCAATACAGAGTGTGCCGTATGAACGTGGAAAACAGCACGGCTGAAAAAAACGGGCAGGAAGCTGCGCAACCGGGCGCAACAGCAAACCCCACAAGCCCCGCAAGCTCCACAGATAAGTCGCGGACAGCGCAGGCCGCTGCTGTTGGCGCGCATACGCCGCTCGGCCTGCTGCTGGGCGGGGCCGCCGTTGTGCTGGCCCTCATGGTGACGCTGCTGACCCTTATTTCCATTGACCGCAGCGAGGCAGCCATGGCCCGTCTGCTGGCGGAAAAGGGTTCATCGCTGATCATTGCCTTTGAGAGCATTCTGCGTTCGGGCATGCGCAGCGAGGCTGGCGTCCGCCTTCAGGTGCTGCTGGAAGAAATGGGTGAAAGCCCCGGCATTGTTTTCGTGGCCGTGACCATGCCTGACGGCACCATTGTGGCGCACAGCAACCCTGCCCGCCTTGGCGAAATTTTGCAGGTGGGATCGCACGAAGCCGATGAGGCAACCATGCGCGATCTTGCCCCCGACATGTTGCCCCACTGGGGCATCATGCGCATGGAGGGGCGGCGCGTGTTTGCCGTGTACAGGCAATTTTCGCCGGGTATACGCGATCTGCCAAGGGGTTTCCCGCTGCCGGTGATTTTTCTCGGTCTTGATCTTTCGCCCTTTGAAATAACGCGCAGCCAGAACCGGGACTACGTGGCCATGTTGGCCGCTGTGACCCTGCTGGTGGGGCTGGCCTGCCTGGTGGCCCTGTACTATGCCGAGCGGGCACGGGAGTCGCGTCAGCGTCAGCGCATGGCCGAGGGCAAGGTGCGCCGGCTTGAAGAAGAAGTGCGCCGCAAGGAAAAACTGGCCGCTGTGGGCAATCTGGCCGCAGGCGTTGCACACGAAATCCGCAATCCTCTCAGCTCCATCAAGGGGTACGCCACCTACTTCGGCCAGCGCTTTCCCGAAGGCAGCGAAGACCGCGAGGCCGCCAATGTTATGGTGCATGAGGTTGACCGACTCAATCGCGTAATTATGGATCTCATAGGGCTTTCGCGTCCCAGCGATGTGAGCCCGCACCCGGCGGATCTCAAGCTTGTGGTGGATCACGTGACGCGCCTCATCCATCAGGATGCGGACAAACGCAATGTCAAGATTGTCTGCCGTTCGCCCCGGCGGGTGCCGCTGGCCCTGGCCGACCCAGAACGCATGGGGCAGGCCCTGTTGAACCTCTGCCTCAATGCTCTGGACGCCATGCCCGAAGGCGGGCAGCTCACGCTTGCCATTGTGGAGCGCAAGGGGCGCGTGTGCCTTATGGTGCGCGATAATGGCACCGGCATTGAGGCCAGCCAGCTGCCGCATATTTTTGACCCCTACTATACCACCAAGGGGCAGGGCACGGGGCTGGGGCTTGCCATGGTGCACAAGATTGTGGAAGCACACGACGGCGAAATCAGCGTTACCTCGCGCCCCGCGCAAACTGCGCGCCGTGGGGAAACCACGTTCCGCATCTGGCTGCCCCGCGCGGCAGAAGGCGCAGTAGCGCAGGACAACCGCAAAAAATAACCTGCGCAGCTGCGGAGCGGCCCGGGATTCCAGGTTTTGCCAAGCATAAAGAGAGGATACGGTGAGCAACTGCATACTGGTTGTAGACGATGACGATGCCCACCGCGGCATGCTGCGCACCATGTTGCGTTCTTGGGGCTATGCTGTGGAAGAAGCCACGGACGGCGACGAGGCCGTTCCCCTGGTGCGCGAAAAATCCTTTGACGCCGTGCTGACTGACGTGCGCATGGCGCGCATGGACGGCATCCACGCGCTCAAGAATATTCTTGAATATAATCCCGCTCTGCCCGTGGTGCTCATGACGGCCTACTCCTCAGTGGAAACAGCCGTGGAGGCCCTGCGCCTCGGCGCATACGACTATCTGGTCAAGCCGCTGGATTTTGAGGCTCTCAGGCATACGCTTGAAAAAGCCATCGAGCATTCGCGCCTCAGCGTGGAAAACCGCGAGCTGCGCCGTCAGCTCAGCGATGCCGCCTCACGCCCCGGCATCCTTGGCCGCAGCGCCTCCATACGCGCCATGCAGGAAATTATCGCCACTGTTGCTCCAACCGAGGCCACAGTGCTTATTTCCGGTGAATCCGGCACCGGTAAGGAACTGGTGGCCCGCGCCCTGCACTGCGCCAGCGCCAGAGCGGACAAACCGCTTGTAACGGTAAACTGCGCGGCTCTGGCCGAAAACCTGCTGGAATCCGAGCTGTTCGGGCACGAAAAGGGCTCGTTCACCGGCGCGGATCGCCGCCGCGAGGGGCGCTTTGCCCAAGCCAACGGCGGCACGCTTTTTCTGGACGAAATCGGCGAGATGCCCCTTACCCTTCAGTCAAAGCTGTTGCGCGCCTTGCAGCAGGGCGAGGTGCAACGCGTGGGGGCCGATGCCGCAATAACTGTGGATGTGCGCATACTGGCGGCCACCAACCGCGACCTGCGCGAAGAAGTGGCCCAAAAGCGTTTTCGCGAGGATCTCTACTTTCGCCTCAACGTCATCTGTATTGAAGTGCCGCCCCTGCGCGACCGCGCCGAGGATATCCCCGTGCTCGCCGCGCATTTTCTGGAACGTTTCGCCAGCCGCAACCGCAAAAGCGTACGCGGATTTTCGCCGCAGGCGCTGGCCTGCATGCTGCGCTATGGCTGGCCCGGCAATGTGCGCGAACTGGAAAACGCCGTGGAACGCGCCGTGATACTCTGCAACGGCGACCTTATCACCGAACGCGAACTGCCCTCTGTGGTCACTGGCCCTGCCCTGCCCGACGAGCGCCAGCCCGAGGTGGACGCCTCCCTGGCAGGCCTGCCCCTTGATGCCGTGGAACGCCGCGCCATCGAGGAAACCCTGCGCCAGACAGGCGACAACAAGAGCGAGGCGGCCCGGCAGTTGGGAATTACGAGGGCTACCCTGCATAACAAGCTCCGCAAGTACGGCCTGGAGTGATCGGGTTCTTTTGCGCGCTGGCTGCGTCAGTAGCACTTTTTTGTTCCGGTCGAGTGCCATTAGAGTACACTCCCTTCACAAAAAAGTGCTTCTTCCTTGCCAGCGCACAAAATTCCTCCGATCACTAGACGAATGTGGGTTCTGAATTCTTTTGCGCGTGGGCAAGGAAGAAGTGTATGACACCCCTCCGAGCATCAGTTGCGGATGGCGGGCGGGCTTTGCACCCTGGCGGCGTGCCCCTCTGTGATCGTCTTTGTGGATTGGCCTGAAAAATCAGTGGAAATGGCGAGTTGCACTGACGAATGCCGCGCGGTAAGGCATTGGAGAGAGGTTTTCAATGAGAACAGCAGAAGTCGGCATTGCCTTGTATCATGGTACTGATGGGACAAGGCGGCTACTGAAAGTTATTGCAGTTCTGCTTGTTATTGCATGTGCGGAAACATATATCTATTGGAAGTTTTCAGCGCCAACGAGCAAAAGTGCGGGCGAGTCTGTGGCCTTGTCGCCAGAAGCGGCTCGCGAGTATGTTTTAAAAACGGAAAAATTGATTATTATTGATGTGCGCAGTCAAAAAGAATTTTCAGATGGGCATATTCCAAACGCCGTTAACATGCCGCTATATGCTTTTCAGCATTTGGTAAAAAATATTCCGCAGGATTCTGCTGTGCTGTTGCACTGCCAGTATGGCTACAGGGCGCTCCAGGCATACAAGCTGTTCAGGCGGTTACGGCCAGACATTACGAATGTCCGTTACGCAGCGGGACAGGTGCATTTTTCATTTTTGCAGCACGAAGGTCAGTCAGGTCAGTAAGGGCAAGCCCGCCTGTCACCACGGCAGTACGCCGCAGGGATAATGCCGGCGGCCTGCTCCTGCCGCCCGATGGCCTGAGGGCTAAAAACTCTCAAGGCCCGTTTCTGCTTCTTTTTCCATATGTTCTTCATTGAAAAAGAGTACCAGCAGAGCGTTTCTGTTTCGTGTTTCCGTCTTGCGCAGTATTTGCCGGATGTGGGTTTTAAGCGTGTTTTCAGAAATATGCAGCCGATCGCAAATGGCAGACGTATCGCACCCCTCCAGAATCAGACACAAAACATCCCGCTCTCGCAAAGAAATACCGTATTTCAGGGCAAAATCAGCTATGCTGTCTGCCCGGCAGCGCTCGTTTTTGTGTGACTCCTGCGGGGTGAAGGCTTTGTGCTCTGTTTTGTCTTCGCTGTCCGCAGTGGGTGTTTTTGATACCCCGGTAAGCGTGAGGGCGTACTGGATGCGGGAGCTCACATAGCTGAAGGCCGTAGTGAGAAAAAGGCACCAGAATGCAACCGGCACTGTACCAGGAAAGTGCTCCACAAAACGGTATACGCACAAGAAAGCCATAAGCATTACGAGGTAAGGAATGGCAGAAATCAGGCCGCGCCGGGGAGAGTGCCTGCCGATCTGAGCGAAAACTAGCAGAAAGTACAATTGCGCAATACCACGGCACGCAAGGTCAATCACATAAATGATCCAGTAGATGACTGTTCCCTCTGTGATGACCACAAGAGTTGGGGATAAAATTACCCCGCCAATGCAGATGAGCAACAGGCGCATATCTGTTCCGTACTTGTCAATCAGCACGCCAACAAGGGGATAGGCCAGCCACGTATACAGGTGTACCTGAGCGGGGATGGGAAAAGCCTGACTGTGAATCCTGTAAAAGGTAATGTCCACAAAGGCATTTAACAGAAAAAATATAAAGGCGATGGCAGTCAGATATCTGAGTGAAATTACTGTCAGCCTGTCTGACTTGCGTACAATTTCCAATCCTTCTGTTGTCGGTTGCGCTTTGAACAGGCAAATTGCCGCCATGCAGCCGCTCACGAACTGAAGGCACAGCATGAGCCATTGCAGTGATTCATCTGAAAGGGGAAAGATGTATAAAAAAAGCCAGAAAAAATCCCCAATAGCAAAGGCAATGCCCAGATGAAAGCCGGGTGATGAACTGCGCGCAAAAAAATTTTTGAGCAACGGAGGCAGAACCGTCCCGCCCCAGAAGCAGGCTCCATAGGAGTATATGGCATTGTTCTGGAATATGCCGCCCGTCCACAGCAGCGCGCCCATCAGGGTCAAGGCCACTGCGCACGGAGCGCCAAACCGTTTGGGAAGCCATGTGGAAAAAAGCAGTCCGCCCAGAATTATGCCGCCGCAAAATCCGGCAACAGCGTTTTGCAGGGAAAAAGATACAATGCCAAGTCCCCGGCCTTCCAGAAAAACTACAAATTGGGCTGCCAGCAGGCTGGCAATGCCCATGCCGGAAATGACTGGCAATCCCTTTTTGCCTGATTCCATTGGTTCTCCGAAATGTCAGCGTGGCTTGTCATAAGATAGTCAGTTGCAATTGCACTACCCCTTAAAAGAACACCACATTTATTGTGGGTCAACAGCAAATTTGTATATGTAGAGTTCGATGCTGGCCGCATTATTTCATCCTGCGTTCGCGGAGGTTGCCCGAAAAGTTTTTCAGCGCGAGGCCCCAGTAACCTCCGGCGAAGTGCGGCAGCAGAACCATAGGGATTGACAGGAAAACAGCGAAGAGGAAGGTACCCGAACAAGCGTTCTGGTACCATCCTCTTCAAGCCAAGCAACATCTATAGCCCGCTCAAGCTGATAGGCTTTTGTCACCGGCTGTGCATGCCTGCGGATCAGCTAAACCTGCAAGAATTACTGGAATGCTGGCACGTATGTGGCATCACATTTATTCAAGTTCTGCAGATCCATCGCCGCGCAGGGTAATTTTCTTTACGCCGCTCAGGTCGAGGTTTTGCCAGTTCACCTGACCGCCGTCGCTGTCAACGGCTATAAGTTCCCAGCCCTTGGGGCTGCCGGTGATGTTGATCTTCAGGCCTTCGCCACTGGCAAGCGTGTCGCTGCCCAAAAGATCCTGAGCATTGCCGCCTGCGTTGGAGTCAACAAGGCCAAGTCGCTGGATGGTGAATCCTGTGCCGTTGGCGACAACGATTTCCTGTGCAAGGGCTGCTCCGGCGCTGAAACCAAAGAGCATCAGCGCTGCGGCAAAAGAAAGGATAAAGCGTTTCATGTAAATATCTCCATGTGATCCAGGGTGTGATGGGATGCCGTGTACTGGAGTCGGCAGGTTTTATTCCGGTACGGCTTCGATGGCGTCCATAATGGTTTTGGCAGGATTTTTCGCGCAGTAGGTGCCCAGATGGGTACCCAGCTTTTCCATCCACTGATCGCTGATGGAGGTATTGCCGCTTTTGCCGCTCATGTAACCGTCAATCCACATCACCATCATGCTTATGTTCTGCTTGTCAGCCAGAAAGTCTTTGCAGGTGATTTTTGCCACATCCTGTTCTGCTGCATGTGCTGCAAAGGGGGCAGCGCCCAGCATAAAAACAGTCAATGCAGCCAACATATACTTTTTCATTACTTCCTCCGTCTCCGATTGATATTTAACCATGCCCAAGTATCCGAAGATATCCGTGTGGTGCTGGGGAATGTCAGCGCCTGAACGCAAAGCCTATTCCAGTGCAGGCCGCCGCGAACTCCTGATGGCCTCAACAACCCGATCAGGCCTACACTTTGGGCAGAGTTCTGCACATCACCTTAATGTTCGATTTTGCCGGTTGCTGCTCACCCCTGGGGGTGAGTAATGGCGTGATGAATAAAAATTTGATTAAATTTAATATAGTTAATGCGTTCTAGTTGTAGAGTGAATAATGCAATAATCTGTGTCTTGCGCTTACGCCTCTGCCCGGCAGATCTTTTTGCCGGGCAGCTTATTCGGTCGACGGAGTGGCTGAAAGGGCGTATCATCCGTAAGGGTGACAAAATTTTTTGCACAAAGGCCTCTTCGGGTGATACCGTTTTGCGTCCAATTGGAGGAAAAAGCTGCTGGAATTCTGCGGCAATGCCGCACGCATTGAAAATCTAGTTATGGAGAACAGTCGATGAAAGATTCCAGTACTCACGTCAGTGGCATGATCTGGGCGGGCTATGTTCTGCTGCTTCTTTTTTCTTTTTCACTCTATTGGAGTCTGTTGTTGTGGGCTGGCCTTGGCGCATTGGCCCTTGGCTATTATCAGCGCCGACAGGCGCGCAAGGGTGCCATACAGGCAGAATACGCCCATGCCCAATGGCAGGTGAATACCGTCTGGCTGGCCTTGGTGCTTGCTCTTGTGGGGATTGGCGGCATTGTCGGGGTAGCCGGCTGGATGGGAAATGATCCCGTAGTAATGGCAAAGCTTGATGAACTCTCCACCGGGGATCAGCCTCCACTGGAAATGCTGCGCCAGTTCTGGGCGATCCCGGGCAGCAAGGCTCTGGTTGGCTTTATGTGCGGCTCCACACTGCTGTACCTTGTCTGGACTCTCAAGCGCACGCTGCAGGGGATTTTGTCCATTGGGAAGGGGACTGTGCCTGCCACACTTGGCCCTTTGCACTGGGCGGCGCTAGTGTTGGCCGTACTGATTCAGGTGGGCATTCCGCTGGTGCTTTTGTAAGCGGTAATGCGTATGCGCGGCACCGTGGTTTGCCTTGCTGTTATTTATTGTTTTCTGGGGACGGCTGGCCCTGCGGCTTGTTTGTGCGCGGCCTCGGTTCCTGCCAGGGGCAGTGCCTTGCTCGCAGCCATGGATCCAATGCGAAAAGCCCTTGGCTGGAGAACGGAGCAAACCGTCCACTCTCCAGAATGCTCCGCCAAATCGTGCAACAGCCTGGAGCAGGTCTATGAGCATGCGCAGCGCGGTGATGCCGAGTCCCAGCTCTGGCTTGCCCGGCAGTATGAGAGTGGCTCGTGCGGCCTGTGCAAGGATGACCCTCTGGCTGTGGTCTGGTTTAAAAAAGCGGCGGAAGCAGGCCGGGCAGAAGCGCAGTTTGCGCTGGGGATACGTTGTTTTTTGGGGCTTGGCGTTCCGCAGAATCTTGAACAGGCGGCGTCCCTGTTGCACAAGGCCGCGCAACAGGGGCATGCCGAAGCTCAATACAGACTTGCAGGCTGTCTTGAGGATGGCTTGGGGGTAAGCGCAGACAAGGCCGCAGCCGTGTATTGGTACAGTATGTCTGCCGCACTTGGTTACCCCCAGGCGCAAAACATGCTCGGCATTCTTTGCAGTAAGGGCGTAGGCGTGCCCCGTGATGCGCATGCCGCCGCCAGCTGGTTTATGCGGGCGGCGGCACAGGGGTATGCAACCGCCCAGTATAACCTTGCGCGCAGCTACGAGACCGGGGATGGCCTGGACAAGAACAGGGAAAAAGCCCTTTACTGGTATGGCAAGGCCGCCAGACAGGGTGATGCTGACGCGCAGGCCCGTCTTGATGCCTTTTGACTGCCTCGGAAGATTTTTTCTGGCGCTGTGACCTTGTAACTTGATTTTCAGTACAATATTTATGCCGAAAAACAGTATCCGTTACCTCCGCTGCGCAGTCTGTATTTTGCCAATGCTGCTGCTCTTTACCTGCCCCGATGGAGCCCGTGCGGAAGAAACGTGGGCTGTGTACTGGTATCTTTGCGGCAGCAACCTTGAGTCAGAAGACGGCGCGGCCTCTGCCGATCTGGCAGAGCTGCTCAAGGCTCGCCTGCCGGATAATGTGAAGGTGGTCATTCAGACCGGGGGGGCCAGCAAATGGCACAGGCCCGACATCAGCCCCAAAAACATCAGCCGCTACCTTTACCACAAAGGAAAACTTGAGCTGGTGGCAAAGCTGCCGCAGGCAAGCATGGGGGATGAAAAAACGCTGACCTCCTTTCTTGCCTTTTGCAAAGAAAATTACAGCGCGGATCATCAGGTTTTCATTTTTTGGGATCACGGCGGCGGCAGCATCGGCGGCGTAGCCAATGACGAGAATTATGCATTTGACGCCCTGTCCCTCAGGGAAATCAATAATTCCTTCAAGCAGGTACATACGGCCTCAGTTGACCGCCCGCCATTTGAAATCATCGGCTTTGACGCCTGCCTGATGGCTACGCTGGACACAGCCAGCGCTGTAAGCGGTTTTGGCCGATACATGGTGGCATCGCAAGAGGTGGAGCCAGCCAACGGCTGGCAGTACACAGAATGGGTGAACGCTCTTGGGACAAACACATCCATAGGCCCGGAAGCGTTGGGCAAGGCTATCTGTGATACCTATCTTGAGGGCTGCAAGGAAGCGCAAACAGCGGGAAACGCCACGCTTTCGCTCATTGATCTTGCCAGGATCCCGTTCGTTAATCTTGCTTACAACGCGCTCGGCCTTGAAGCTGTTTCCCTCGCCATGGATGACGACAGCTTTTACGCCGCCTACGGCAGGCAGGCCAAGGCCTCTGAAAACTATGTGAACTCGCGTTCGGAAGGTTACACCAATATGGTGGACCTTGGTTCTCTTGTGCGGCGGCTGAAAACGGCCTTGCCCGAATTTGCTCCGTATTTTCTGGATGCTCTGGGCGAAGCGGTGGTCTATACGGTTCATGGCCCCTACCGGTCGCCCTCCGGGCTGTCCTGCTACTATCCGTTTGACGGCGGCAAGGCTGGTTTTTCCAGCATGATGCGGGCGGGCAACATCACCACCTTTCTGGTCCTGAGCGGGCTTCAGTTGGGTTTTCTGGATACGGACAGCGCCGTAAAACACCTTGAACGCATCTCTGCTGATATCTCTGCCGCCCTTGAACGGGAAGAAAACATCCCTGAAGGAACATCTGCTCCTGCTGCACCAACGCCTCTGCCCGCGCCCCAGACGCAGGGGAGCGCACAATCCTTGTGGGCGCCCTTGCAATCGGGCTTGTCAGCCATCCTTGGCGGGCAGCGTGCTGATGGTCAATCCCCAGGCAGCGTTGCGGCTTTGCTGGGGCAGGCGGCCAGCGCCGTGGTGGCATCGGTGGCTCCCCTGAAGCCGCTGGATATCACCGCGCTTGAGGATTTTGAGGTAACAGTCGGCGATGGCGGCGAGGCGCTGCTCAATCTTGGCACAGAGCGTGTCAAATTTCTGGATAGCGTGCAGTTTTACCTTGCCTACTACAGCATCGAAGACAACCTGATCATGCTGCTGGGCAAGGATGCAGATATGGAAGCTGACTGGACCGCAGGTGTGTTCAAGGATAATTTTCAGGGAAGGTGGGCAGCTCTGGACGACCACCTGGTGTTCCTTGAGATCACGCATCAGGATGACGGGGTAAACCACTATGTTGTGCCTATCAAACTGAACGGAGTGCGCTGCAACCTTATTGTCGTCTATGATTTTGCGGAAAAGGAATACAAAATCCTTGGCGCGCGCCGTGTGCAAGAAGGCGAAATGACCGACAAGGCGCTTATCAGGCTTAAGGCTGGCGACAAGGTGACCACAATTCTTCTCGCCATGCAGATGGATGACGAAGATGGAGAGTTTCAGGAGGTGGAGGTAGATACCTTTACCCTTGGCAAAAAAGTTGTTTTTGCAGATACGGACATGGGCGATGGGCAGTTCATGTTCATGTTTGAAATGACAGATGTGCAGAACAATGCCGCCACATCGCAAATCGTCACCATTGAAGTAAAGGATGGTGTAGCCGTTTACAGCAACTGACATGGTCAGCGGCAGTATTGCGATCTTTCCATGCTGATACGTTTGCCTCAGCGCCAAGCTGCAATGGGGTTCTTAAGGGAGCGGGCTTGAGCCGCCGGATGCCTTTTTTATCCGTCCCACCATCTACGCCGCGCATCCTTGCCACAGGCCGCCGGGATCGGTATTGAACAGGCATGAGTGAATCCAAGAGCAACAACGGCGATTTCCCGGCTATGGACGTGAGCGCGGATCGGCTTGACCGGATTGTGGATTTTTTTAACGAAGTCGGCATGCTGCGGCATACGCCCCGCACGGGTTACGCCTTTTTGGGCACCGGGCAGGAGAACGTGGCCGAACATTCCTACCGGGTGAGCGTCATGGGCTACGTGCTGGCCCGCATGTGCGATATGGATCCAGCGCGTGTGACGTATCTTTGCCTGTTCCATGATTTGCACGAGGCGCGCACGGGCGATCTGAACTACGTGAACCACCGCTATGCGCAGTGTCAGGCCCGCAAGGCGCTGGAAGACTGCGTGGACGGAACAGGGCTTGAGGGAGACGTGCTGCCCCTTTGGGACGAGCTGGAGGAAGAAGCCAGCCGTGAGGCCATTCTGGCGCACGATGCCGACCAGCTTGATCTTATCTGCAATCTCAAGGCCGAGCTGGACAAGGGCAATGCCTTTGCCGCCCAGTGGCTGGAAAGTGCGGTCAAACGTCTGCGCAGCCCTGCGGCGCAGCAGGTGGCTGAGGCAGTGCTGCGCGCGGATCACAACCGCTGGTGGTATGGACAGGTTGAGCGGGAATGGTGGGTGCGGCGCGGTCGTTAAAAACAGATTTTCAAAAGTATGAAAGGCCCGAAACCGGGCGGCGCATTGCCGCGTCACCCGGTCTCGGGCCTTTTTTGATACGCGCTGAGGAGCAGAGATGCCTTTTAACTGGCGGTCTGCCTTTTCTCCGCACTGCATCCGGCAGTTAAAAAGCTAGTTGGCGACCACCGTCCCAAGCGGGGCATCGTCAAGCAGGTAGCGGCGCAGGCTTGAAGGCGAACGCCCGTCAAGAATGAGCGCACGCTGGCAGCCAGCATCCAGAGCGTTGAGGCAGGCTTCCACCTTGGGGATCATGCCCCCGGTGATGACGCCGGTCTCGCGCAGCTTCTGGATTTCCTTGCGGTTGAGGCTGGGAATGAGCCTGCCGTCAGCATCCAGCACGCCGGGCACATCAGAGATCAGCACAAAATATTCCGCGCCGATGGCCCCTGCCAGCGCGCCTGCGGCGGTGTCGGCATTGATGTTCAGGGCTTCGCCGTCCGGGCCGGAGGCCACAGGGGCCACCACGGGCACAAAGCCGCCTTCCAGCAGGCAGCGGGGCAGGGCGGGATCGACCGCTTCCACCGTGCCCACCAGGCCGAGCGCGGGATTTTTCACCCTTGCGCGCAGCAGGCCGCCGTCGCGGCCTGAAATGCCCGCAGCGCGTACTCCCTGACGTGCAAATTCGTTGACCACGGCCTTGTTCACCTGCCCGCAGAGCACCATCTCTGCAGCTTCCATGGTGGCGGCATCGGTAACGCGCAGGCCATCCACAAAGTGGCTCTCAATATTCAGGCGCTTGAGCAGGGCAGAAATCTGCGGGCCGCCGCCGTGCACCACCACAAAGCCCATGCCCTGTTCGGAAAGCTGGGCAAGGTCGGTGGCAAAGGCAGAGCTGAGATCGGGCTTGTCCATGGCGTGACCGCCGTATTTGATAACGACTGTAGCGTTTTTCATCTGTTTGATCCTTTGGCCGTCTGGCCGGAAAGGCTGCTCCGCCACATGCGCGCTCAGGCGCAGGCGCGGGCCTTTCATCTGTTTTGCGTACTTAGTTAACAGTTGGAAGCACTAGCACCCTGTGCGCCGCCCCGCAAGAGTCCTGTGTGACAGGCGTGTGGCGATGCGTATATTTTTTGATTTTTTTCGTGCGCAAATTACGCTCTACTCCGGGCAGAGCAACCCTCCCCGGCATTGTCTTGGGTCAGCAAAATGGCTATGGATAGTACAATGGAAAACGGGGGAATTATGACCGTAAAAAGCGCTGCAAAAGACGCATCCCGCAACGAGGATTGGAACAGCGAAGCCTTGGCTGCGGCCAATGTGGGGCTGTGGGTCATTGATATCGACAGAAACACCGGTCATATATCCATGCTTGCCAATCCGGTGACCCTGCGCCTGCTCGGCGCAAGCGAAGAAATGACCCCTGCAGAATGCTTCAACTTTTGGGTGGACAGGGTTGATGCCCGTTCCCGTCCCCATCTTTGGGCCATCCATGACGAATTTATTGCAGACGCAGCCATGCACGAGGTGCGCTACCAGTATAACCACCCCACGTGGGGTCTGGTGCCTGTGCGCTGCGGCGGGCGGCGCATCAGCGCCGATCATGATGATGTGGTGCGGATTGTCGGTTATCATCAGGATATGACGGAGCTGCACGAGGCGCACCAAAGCCTGCGCGAGGGGCTTGTGCGGCTTTCGCTGGCCTGCCGTTTGGGCTGGCTTGGTGTTTTTGAGATGGCGCGCCTTGAAAATTCCGGTCTGGACATCACTGGCAATGATGTTTTTTATGAGCAGTTTGGCATCAATACGGCCTCGAATGCGGCTGACAGACTTGAGCTCATGGGTTCGCGCATTGTGAGCGAGGATCAGCCCAAGTGGCGCAAACTCTGCGACCCCGCAGGGTGGACGGCTGGCGGGCAGGAGCATCTGGATTTGCGGGTGGCCCACCCGCGCAAGGGTTTGCGTTGGTATGCCCTGGCCTATGAGATTGTGAGCGGGCCGGGAGTGCTGCGCATTGCCGGTTATGTCAGCGATGTGACCGAGGCGCGTCAGCACGAGCGCATTCTGCGCGATGCCAAGGAGGCCGCCGAAGCAGCCAATGCCGCCAAAAGCATTTTTCTGGCCAACATGAGCCACGAGATACGCACCCCCATGAACGGCATCATGGGCATGGCGCATCTGGTGCTCAACACCCCCCTGAATCCCCAGCAGCGCGATTATGTGGAAAAAATCCATGCAACCTGCGAATCGCTGCTGGATATCATCAACGATTTGCTGGATTTTTCAAAAATTGAGGCCAACCATCTGGAGCTGGAAAATCTGCCCTTTGAGCCGCGCAAGGAACTTGAGTCGGTCATGTCCTTGCTGCGGCCCAAGGTCGGGCACAAGCTCAAGGATTTCATCCTTGAGAGCCGCATGGATACTCGCGTGCCGGAAGTGCTTTCCGGCGATGCCCTGCGCCTGCGCCAGATTCTGCTGAATCTGGGCGGCAACGCTTTAAAATTTTCCGAGCGCGGCACGGTGCGCCTGGCCGTGGAGCTGCTGGAGCAAAGTGACGGCAAGGCGCGGCTGGCCTTTATTGTGAGCGATGAAGGCATTGGCATGTCGCCCGATGAACTGGCCCGCGCATTTACGCCCTTTTCGCAGGCGGATACGTCCATCACCCGCAGATTTGGCGGCACGGGGCTTGGCCTCTCTTTATGCCGCCGCCTGATTGCCCTCATGGGCGGGAGTATTTCCGTGCAGAGCGAGCCGGGGCAGGGGAGCGTTTTTCGTGTGGAACTGCCCTTTGCCGTTTGCAGCCAGGATTGCGCGCAGGAGCAGGCAGAAGAAAGCAGCGGGGAGGAAGCCGCAGCGCTTCAGGGCCTGCGGGTACTTTTGGCCGAAGACGGCGATATTAACCGCGAAATCATGGAAGTTCTACTGGAAGACATGGGCATAACCTGTATTTCTGCCGTCAACGGGCAGGAGGCCGTGGACATCTGGAATCAGCGGAGCGCGGAGGTTGATATTATCCTCATGGATGTGCAGATGCCGGTTATGGACGGCTATTCCGCCACGCGCAACATACGGGCCAGCAATCGGCCAGGGGCCAAAACTGTGCCCATTATTGCCATGACGGCCTATGCCATGCGGGGCGATGCGGAACGCAGCATGCAGGAAGGTATGGATGCGCACCTGACCAAGCCCGTTAACCTTGCCGATCTGCGGCGCACCCTCAAACTTTTCAGCCGCAACCCGGCAGAGTAGAAATGCCTGATGCTCTGCGGACGGCAGCAGGCTTGCAGTGCGCGGCAAAGCCGCCTTCACCTGCGCAGCGGCCCTTGACACTCAGCCGCCCATGCGCGACCTTCCCCCCAACGCCAGTTTCAAGGAAAGCAACATGACTCAAGTGGTAACCCGATTTGCACCCAGCCCGACAGGGCATCTGCACATAGGCGGCGCACGCACCGCCATTTTTTGCTGGCTTCTGGCCCGTCACTCCGGCGGACGTTTTCATCTGCGCATTGAAGACACTGACTTGCTGCGCTCCAAGCAGGAATATACCGATTCCATTCTGGCCTCCATGCGCTGGCTTGGGCTGGACTGGGACGGCGAACTGACCTACCAGACCCAGCGGGCCGATGTGTATAACCGCTATGTGGACAAGCTGCTGGAAACAGGCCACGCCTACTGGTGCTCCTGCACGCCGGAAGAAGTGGAAGCCATGCGCGAAGAAGCACGCCAGAACGGCCTCAAACCGCGCTATAACGGGCGCTGCCGCGAACGGAATCTCGGCCCCGGCGAGGGGCACTGTGTGCGCCTCAAGGCGCCTGTGGCGGGAAAGGTGGTTTTTGACGACCTGGTGAAGGGCAAGATAGCCGTGGATGTCACCGAACTGGACGACATGGTTATCCGGCGCGCTGACGGCATGCCCACCTACAATATGGCCGTGGTGGTGGACGACTACGAAATGGGCATCACCCATGTTGTTCGCGGCGACGATCACGTTTCCAACACGCCGCGCCAGATTCTTATTTATGAAGCTCTGGGGCTGCCCGTGCCGCGTTTTGGGCATGTGCCCATGATCCTTGGCCCGGACCGGCAAAAGCTCTCCAAGCGCCACGGCGCGCGGGCTGTCATTGAGTACCAGCAGGACGGCCTCTTGCCTCAGGCTCTGGTGAACTACCTGGTGCGGCTTGGCTGGTCGCACGGCAATCAGGAGCTGTTCACCAAGGAAGAGCTGATCGAATATTTTGACGGCACCAACCTGAACCCTGCCGCAGCGGCCTTTGATCCGGCCAAGCTGGAATGGTGCAATGCCCATTTTATGCGTGAGCTGCCCTTGCCAGAACTGGCGGCGCTGGTTGCGCCCTTTGTGGAAGAGGCCGGGCTTGGCACACTGCCGCAGGAAAAGCTTGAGCCCTTGTGCGCCATGTTCCGCGAGCGGGCCAACAACCTCAAGGCGCTGGGCGAGGCCTTTCGCCCGCTGGTGGTGCCTGCCGCAGAACTCAGCTATGTGGAAAAGGACACGGCCAAGCATTTTACCGATGCGGGCAAGGCGCACTTGCAGGCCCTCTCGGCTGTTTTTGCCGCGTGTGAGCCTTTTACAGCTGAGGCTCTCGAGGCCGCGCTCAATGCCTATGTTGCCGACAACGGGCTGAAGTTCAAGGAAGTGGCCCCGCCCCTGCGCACGGCTCTCATGGGCTTTATGGGCGGCTCGCACCTCAATGAAATCATGGCCTTTCTGGGCAAGCAGGAAACCCTTGCCCGACTGCAACGGGCTATGGGCTAACAGGCGTTTTATAGTCAAAACTTCGCGCACCGGGCAGTTTTGCCACGAGTGCCTGGGACGATTTGAACGGCGAGGGTATCCGGTTTGTTACTGCCGGATACCCTCGTCCAGCAGAATGGGGCATGTCCCCCCCCAGGCTGGGCCTTCCGAAGTGCCCCATGCACTGCGCGTCTGAAGCTGGTTGTCTGAAGCGGCGCTTTTTCTGAAAAGCAAACTTGTGGACCAGCGCTGGTATCGAGATTGCATGAAAGAGTAGGCGGAAAAGAGTGCCTTTGCGGCCTTGCGTCTTTTCAGGGGGAATAATGCCGGATCTACAGGGCGAGGATGTCGCGGGCGCGCCATGCCCGATCCATAGCAGCAGACCGCTGGTGTCTTTTTTTGCGGCAGGCCGCAATGTGCAGGAGTACGTGGAACAGGCCATGCGCTCCATGCTTGAGCAGACGGTTGACGATTTTGAACTGCTCATGCTGGATGACGGCTCCACCGACAAAACCTACGATGTCATGATGGGCGTGCAGGACCCGCGCGTGCAGGTATTGCGCAATACGGAGGGGCAGGGCATCGCGCGCAGTCTCAACCGGCTTATGTCCCAGTGCCGGGGACGGTACTGGGCGCACATGGACGCGGACGACATCTGCGCTCCACAGCGCCTGGAAAAGCAGCTTCAGATCATGCAGGCAAACCCCGATATTGGTATCTGTGGGTGTCATTTTGTGGCCTTTCTGCCATCTGGTGAGGGCGGGCTTTTCAGGCTGCCGCTTGATTCAGAAAACATCAAGGCCAACTTGCTCTTCAAAGCGCCGATGGCGCATCCTTTTGTGACCTTTGACGGGGATCTTTTTTCCCGCCTCGGCATACAGTATTCTGAAAAAATGGTCTGCGCTCTGGATTACGAGCTTTACCTCAGGATATTTCTGCGTCATCCGCAGATGGCTTTTGCCAATGTGGATGATGTGCTCGGGTTTTATCGCAGGCATGACGCACAGATTTCCACGGCCCGCAGCACAGAGCAGGCGCAATATGCCTTCAGGGCGCAGATGCAGGTATTCCAGGCGCTGGGTGTTGCGCCTGGCAACCGCCTGATGATGCATCACCGCCATCTGTATGGCGGCGTCCCAGTTGAAACCGCTGAAGATATGTCTGGGCTTGTGGATTGGGCTGTCACCCTGCGCATGGCCAACGCAACCAGAAAACTTTTTTCGTCTGATCTGTTCAATGCCCTGTTGCGTGATCGGCTGGAGGCCGCCATGCAGCGCAGTCCTCATCTGGCACAGCCCCACATGTGGCGGCTGCAAAAGTGGAATTGTCAGCAATGACGGGGCTGCTCCGATGGACCTCACGGGCCAGAACAAGTCATGGCGTCTGCCGCAACCGTGCGCAATGAGGTAATAGATGGATACCACTCTTCCTCCCCAGGAAGGCCTGCAGCCCCAGATGAGCGAAGCCGAAGTGGCCCTCATGGACAAATATACGCCGGATGGCTGCATTCTCGAATTCGGGGCTGGCGGAAGCTCGGCCTTTTTTGCAGAAAAAGGCATACGGCAGCTGATCAGCGTTGAATCTGATCGAGAGTGGATAAACCGCATGCTGCTGGGCAACAGCACTCTGCGGGAATGGGCCAAGGCGCGGCGCTGGTGCCCCTTTCATGTGGAGATAGGGGCTACGGGCGAATGGGGGTTTCCTCTGTCGCATGAGCCTGACGTGGCGTGGCTTAACTACCATCAGGTCATATGGGACGCCGTTGACGCCTCAGGTCTGGATTTTGTGCTTGTGGACGGAAGGTTCCGGGTTGCCTGCGCCTTGCAGCTGCTGCTGCGCACCGGGGAGAAAACTCCGCTGATCATGGTGCACGATTTTACGCCCCGCGAGTATTATCATGTGCTGCTTGAATATTTTGACGTGGTTGAGCAGGCCGATACCGCCGTCATTCTGGTGCGCAAGACGCCAGTATCATTTGCAGACGTGGCTCTATGCGTGCAGCGGCATCAGTTTGACAACCGGTAGGCCTGTGCAGAACCGCATGCGGACCGGCTCTGATTGAGGAAGGTGATCTGTCGGTATGGCAGGGCTGATAGCTTTTTTGACTGCATCCATGCTTATCCCTGCAACTCACGGTGATTGCGCATAAAGGAGCCGCAATGTCTTTTTCGATCGATGTAGCCGCTATCCAGCGTATGGCGCTTGTGAAGGTGGACGGTGGCCTGGGCAGTCAAATGTGGCAATACGCCCTTTCGTTGGCTGTGGGGAAGCACAGTTCCTTTACGGTAAAACACGATTTGTCCTGGTTTCGCCATTACGGCAAAGATATACGCGGGGTCGAAAACAGGCTTTTTATCCTTAACCGCGTTTTTGCCAATATCAATCTGCGCTTTCCTTCTGAAAATGAACGTCTGTTCTTTCATATAGCTCTCAATCGCTATCCCGACAGTATTTGCAATTTTGATCCTGATATCCTTGCCTTAAAACAGCCCACGTACCTCGGCGGCTATTATGTCAATGCGCAGTATGTAACCAGCGCGGAAAAAGAAATCCGCGAGGCCTATGTGTTTACGCCAGCGGTGCAAGAGAGCAATCAGGCCATGCTGCAAACCATACATGCCGCACCAATGCCGGTAGCCGTGCACGTACGACGCGGCGATTACATCGGCTCGATGCATGAGGTGCTCACCGTGCGGTATTTTGAACGCGCCTTCAAAATTCTGGCAGCGGCGTTGCAGCCAAAGCCAACTTTTTTTGTTTTTTCCAACGGCATGGAGTGGACAAAAAAAGCCTTCGCCGATCTTCCCTACGATTTTGTTTATGTGGATGCCAACGACAACGACAATGTCGCC
The DNA here is from genome assembly GCF_022508225.1 of Desulfovibrio sp. UIB00. Taxonomy (NCBI): domain Bacteria; kingdom Pseudomonadati; phylum Thermodesulfobacteriota; class Desulfovibrionia; order Desulfovibrionales; family Desulfovibrionaceae; genus Desulfovibrio; species Desulfovibrio sp. UIB00. The sequence continues at coordinate 506,584 of NZ_JAETXJ010000001.1, forward strand.
GGGGATCTCTTTTTGATGACGCAGTGTAAACACTTCATCATCTCAAACTCTTCGCTGAGCTGGTGGGGAGCCTGGCTTTCGCAGCGGGCGGAGAATAAAACCGTCATCATGCCCAGCAAGTGGCGTGGCGGCAAAAGCCCCATCCCGGGAGAATGCATGCGAGTGGAAGGCTGGCATATGTGCCCGGTAGAATAACGGGCGCGCACCCTGCTTTCGCATGTTTTTTTGCGGCAACAATCAGAGATACTGGGGGATGTGTGAAAAGTGAAGAAATGGCGCTGAAAGAAAGGTTTCTTCTGCGGTTTCTGGAAGTGGCGGAGCAGCTGCAAGATGGCGGGCGTTTCCTCTGTCGCAAGGAAGATCTGCACCCCTGCCTGAATGACGCGCAGGGCACGACCCCCTTTGACGCTCATTATATCTACCATACGGCATGGGCGGCACGCGTCCTTGCTCGCACGCGGCCTGCAAGCCATATAGACATTTCTTCGAGCCTCTATTTTGTGTCTATTGCGTCGGCCTTTGTGCCCATCACGTTTTACGACTATCGCCCTGCCCCACTTACCCTTGGCAACCTGCGCTGCAAGCGGGCCGACCTTACCAGCCTCCCCTTTGCTGACGAAAGTGTGGATTCCCTGTCGTGCATGCACGTTGTGGAGCATATTGGCCTTGAGCGCTACGGCGATCCTTTTTCCCCGCAGGGGGATATTACAGCCATGCGCGAACTGATGCGTGTTCTTGGCAAGGGGGGGCGTCTGCTCTTTGCTGTTCCCATCGGCGGGGTGGCAAAAATTCACTACAACGCCCACCGTATCTACACATATAGCTCGGTGTTAGAGGCCTTTGGTCCCCTGTGTCTTGAGGAATTCGCGCTTGTCACCGACAGGGGAGAATTCATTGCGCATGCCTCAGAAGCGGAAGCGCAGCAACAGAAGTACGGCTGCGGGTGCTTTCTTTTCAGAAAAAAGAACTAGCCTGCATGCCGCCGGAACTGATGGGGGGCTGGCTGCGTCACTGGGGCCTTCTGCACTGACAATTTTTGGGATAGGGGCGACAGGAGAAGCAGGGGGACTTGCTTCGATTTTTGTCTGAGGCTTACTGGTACAGGGGACTCATGGACCGCAGCAGGTTGATGAACAGGCCGTCCAGCCCCTGCACAAAGGATGCGATGCGGTCAGACATGATGACCATGAGCAGCCCCAGAAAGAAAAACCCCACCATCACCTTGATGGGGAAGCCAAATTCCATAATGGGTATCTGCGGCGAGGTGCGGGCCATGAGGCCCAGCGACACTTCAACCATGAACAGGGCCACCATGACCGGGGCTGCGATCTGCAAGGCCAGCACAAACATCTGCGAGGCCAGGTGCAGAACCTGGCGCAGCACCACTGGCCCGAGAAACAGCCCTCCCGGCGGCACAAGGTCAAATGAGGCCGCAAATCCCTTGATCATATACAAATGCCCGTCAAGGCTCAGAAAAACGAGCAGGGACACCATCCACAGAAAAAATGCCGTGACGCCCGTCTGGTTGCCGGTGAGCGGATCGGCAAAGTTGATCATGGTAAAGCCCATCTGAAAGCCCAGCAGCTCACCGCCCGCCTGAATGCCCATAAACAGAAAATTGACGGCCATGCCAAGTACCAGACCCAGCACCATTTCTCCCAGCATCATGAGCGCCACGTCAAAGGGATGCGCAGGCAGTGCGGTGGCTGGGAGCGTGAGGTGCGGCCATACGCCCAGGCAAAAGACGATGGTTATGGCCGCCTTGACCTGCGTAGGGATGTTGTTGGTGGAAAAAATGGGCAGCATGAACATGACTATGCTGACGCGCATCATGGTGAGCAGCAGGCTGAGCACGCTGGCCGGATCGTAGTTATAAACATCCATGCTGATCAATTTGCAAAAAAGTTGCCAAATATTTCGTCACGCTGCTGACGCCCGGAGGGCAAGAGTGCGGAATGATTGGGGCGGTCAGCCTGGAATGGCTGCTATGTAATGCCTGCACTGAAAGGCTCCCGGTATGGTTTGCTTGAAGCGTTCTGTCCTGCGTACTACTGTGACGCATCTCCTATCAATGCTGCAAGGGGACATTATGGCTATTCCCACATCGCGCACGCAAAGCGCGGCCACAGTCTGCATAGAAACAGCACTCTGCACTGGCTGCGGCCAGTGCGTTGCCGTGTGCAAGGATTTTGGCCTGCGGCTTGAAGGCGGCAAGGCCAGTCGTGCCCCCCAACCTCTTTTTGGCTGCGTGGGTTGCGGTCATTGCATGGCTGTATGCCCAGCCGGGGCCATAACCGTGCAGGGCCGGGCGCTTGGGCCGGAAAATATGTTTGCCTTGCCGCCCAGGGGCAGCACCGCGAGTTTTGCTGCGTATTACGCCCTGCTGCGGCGGCGCAGAAGTGCGCGCGAATTCATGCCCGCCGAGGTGGAGCCGGAGCTGGTTGAACGCATCCTTGACGCAGCCCGTACTGCGCCCATGGGCGTACCACCCTCAGACGTCAATGTGCTTGTGCTGGACAGCCGGGAGAAAAACCGCGCCTTCGCCAGTGATTTTTGCGCACACCTCAAAACTCTTGGCTGGCTCACTGCCCCCTGGTTTCTCGCGTTCATGCGCCCATTCTGGGGCAAGGCCAATGACGGGCTGTTCCGCAATTTTGTGAAGCCTGCGCTGGCGGCGTTCACGTCTTCAATGGATGCGGGAAAAAATATTGTTACCTATGATGCGCCTCTGGCAATATATTTTTACGGTTCGCCCTGGGCAGACCCAGCTGATCCGCTGGTGGCCGCATCCCTTGCCATGCTGGCGGGCGAGGCTTTGGGCCTTGGCACCTGCATGATAGGTTCCATACATCCTTTGTTGCAGTGGGGCGGCAGCGCTGCGCGTTTTCGCAAACGGCATGGCATCCGCTGCAAAAGCCGCGAGGGCGTGGTCGTGCTGTTTGGATATCCGAGCATCCACTATAACAAGGGTATTGAGCGGAGTTTTGCCTCGGTGCACAGGGCATAGACATCATTTATATAAAAAGCGCCGCAGGATATGTTCCTGCGGCGCTGGCAAATTTGAGCGTGAGCTGGTTGGAGCAAGGTTGCTCCGGCCTTTTATTTGTTCAGTTTTTCTGAAATAACTTCGCGTATGATCTTGTTCAGGCCAGGGAGGTCCGGCTTGGAAACCTGCCTGTCTGCCCCCACCTTGACGCCTTTTTCATACAGCGCATCGGTGATGAGCGAAGAGAACAGGATGATGGGCAGAGTGCTGAGGCCGGGGGTTTCACGAATTTTTGCCGTGAGCATGTGTCCGTCCATTTCCGGCATTTCAATGTCGGAAATAACCAGATGCACCACATCCGTGAGTTCCTTGCCCTTGGCCTGAGCTTCCTCACGGGTGCGCATCAAAAAATCCCAAGCGGCGCGCCCGCTGCCCACAGCCGTGACCTGAAAACCCGATTTTTCCAGCGATGACTGCATGACGTTACGCAGAGAGCTTGAATCGTCAGCCACCAGCAGGTGGAACTGTCCGGCGCCTTCAACGGGGGAGGTGTCCACCTCAACCTGCGACATGTCCAGCGTGCTGTCGAGGCTGGCGAGAATTTTTTCCATGTCCAGAATAAAAAGCACGCGATCCTGAATACGCAGAACGCCCGTGATGCTTTCGCGCGAGTATGTCTGCACGTACTGGTTCGGCGGTTCAATGCGATCCCAGGTCATGCGGTGGATGCTGGTGACGGAAGAGACCATAAACGCCGCCTGCACGCCGCTGAATTCGGTGACAATGACCTTGGTGTTTTCTTCCGTGGCCATTTCTTTGCCCAGCCATGCGGCAAGGTTCAATATGGGCAGCACCCTGCCGCGCAAATTGAACGTGCCAAGCACCGAAGGGTCGCACTTGCTGGGCACACTGGTGATATTGGGCAGTCGGATGATTTCAAGCACCTTGGCAACGTTGATGCCGTAATGCCCGCTGTAAACCTTGCCGTCCGGCTGCTTTTCATCAATGATAAATTCAATAATTTCGAGTTCGTTATTGCTAACGTTCAGCAAGCTGTTTTGCGACATGGCTTTCCATCCTGTGCTGCGGAAGGCGTGGCTTTCCACCGATATCGTGTGCTCCGTTTACGGGAACCGCTGTTGAGATGTATCGGCAGGATATGCATTCCCTTAAGGCCTTTGTTCAAAAACCTATTTGCGGCCCCTAGCGGGCTTGGCTGCCTTGGGCGGTTCACGCCGGGGGCAGAAGCTCAGCATTTCGCACGTGTCGCACAGGGGTTTGCGCGCATCGCACACTTCGCGCCCAAACCAGACCATGCGGTGGTTCACATCTCCCCATTCCTCGCGCGGAAAAAGTTTCATGAGGTCGCGCTCAATAGGTATGGGGTCGGTTTCGTCCGTCAGTCCCAGGCGGTAGGCAATGCGTTTTACATGCGTATCAACCGCAAGGCCCTCGTTGATGCCGTATGCTCCAAACAGCACCACATTAGCTGTTTTGCGGGCAACGCCGGGGATGGTGACGAGGTCTTCAATGCTTTTGGGAATCTGCCCGTCAAAAACATCACGCACACGCCGCGCTGCCCCCAGCAGATTTTTGGCCTTGCTGTGAAAAAATCCTGTGGGCCGGATGACGCTTTCCAGTTCTTCCAGCGGGGCCTCTGCCAGGGCGGCAGGGGTGGGCCAGCGGCGGAACAGCTCCGGCGTAACGGTATTCACCCTGGCATCTGTGCACTGTGCCGCCAGCACGGTGGCTACCAGCAGTTCCCATGCATTTTGGGCGTCCAGATGGGTGCGCGGGTGCGGATAGCGTTTTTGCAGGGCGGCAAGAACGTTCCGGGCCGTTGCCTGTGGGGATGATTTTACGCTCATGTCTCTTTATGCCACAGGGCGCGCATGCCCGCAAGCAAGAGCACTGGCAATGAGCATGACATAGTTCTTTGCACTGGAGCCAGTGCCGCCCCCGTTTGGCCACAGTATTGCGCTATGGGTGCAGGGTTTGTTTTTTCCCCAGCTACGTGTAGCATGCCTTCATGGAACATGAGGAAATCAGCAAGGTTTTTCTGGTCTATATGACCACGCCCACCCAGGAAGAATCGCTGACGCTCGCGCACGAGCTGGTGCGCCTGCGGCTGGCAGCCGGGGTCAACATTGTGCCCGGCGCGCAGTCGGTTTACCGTTGGAAGGGCGAGGTGCACGAAGCCGAGGAATGCCTGCTGGTGGCCCAGGTGAGCGAAGCCGCATTGCCGTGTTTTATGGCAAAGGTGCGCGCCCTGCACAGTTATGAAGTTCCCTGCGTGGTCGCCATGCCCATTGCAGACGGCCATCAGCCTTTTTTGCGCTGGATTACAGAAAACAGTCTGCCGCCCACGGCCTGACCAACCTTCATCCGTCACGTCATCAAGAGGAAACTATGTCCATCTATGTTTCAGGATCACTGGCTTTTGACCGTATCATGACCTTCCCCGGCAGTTTTCAGGATCACATCCTGATGGACAAGCTGCACATGATCAACGTGAGCTTCATGGTGGACGGCATGGATGAACGGCGCGGCGGTTGCGCGGGCAATATTGCCTATTCTCTGGCCCTGCTTGGCGAAAAGCCCACCATTGTCGCCGCCGCAGGGCGCGACTTTGGCCCTTACGCCATTGTGCTGGAAAATATGGGGCTGCCGCTGGAAGGCATCCGTCGGGCGGAAGAAATTTTTACCGCCCTGTGCTACATCACCACCGACCTCAACAGCAACCAGATCACCGGTTTTTATCCCGGCGCCATGAGCCTCCCTGCCGACTACAGCTTCCCCGCCATTGATGCGGACAAGGACATTGCCATTATCTCCCCCGGCAATGTGGAAGACATGCGCCGCCTGCCCGGATTTTACCGCGAAAAGGGCGTTCCCTATATTTTCGACCCCGGCCAGCAGTTGCCCGTGCTCACCGGCAACGATCTGCTGGCAGCCATTGAAGGCTCCTTTGCCTGCATCACCAACGACTATGAACTGAACATGATCTGCAAGGCCACGGGCAAGAGCGAGGACGAGCTGGTGGGCCGCACCTTGTGGCTTGTGACTACTCTCGGTGCGGACGGCGCGCTGGTGCGCGGCGCAGACGGCACAGAAACGCGCATTCCTGCGGTACCTCCCCGTCAGATCCTCGACCCCACAGGCGCGGGTGACGCGCACCGCGCGGGCCTGCTCAAGGGCCTGCTGCACGGGCTTTCCATGCCCGAAGCCGCCAAGCTCGGCTCTGTGAGCGCCAGCTTCTGCCTTGAAAAAATGGGCACGCAGGAACACGAGTATTCGCCGGAAGTTTTCCGTCAGCGGTATGAGGCCGTGTTCGGCCCCCTGCCCGAAGGCATTCTGGCTTAAGCGTCAGGCCGCCCCTGCGGCAGATGCCCCCAACGGGCTGTAAACCGGGAGTAAACCATGCAGAACAAGCTTCCTGATGGTATACGGGTTCTGTTTGTGGCTGGTTTCGGCCCGGTAGTGGCCGACCCTGACGCAAGCGGCAAGCTGTACAGAAAGGTGCTGGGTCTGCCCCTGCGCCATGAAGAAGGTTACGAAGGCTATTGGCATTCCCAGTGTCTGGAGGGCGTAAAACATTTCGCCCTCTGGCCGCTGGAAAAGGCCGCGCTCTCCTGCTTTGGCGAGGAGGTCTGGCCGGAGCGTCTGCCTGTGCCGCAGGCCTGGCTAGAGCTTGATGTGGAAGATATTGTTTCCGCCACGCGCATTCTTGAGCAGAACGGCTATGAGCTGCTCCTCCGGCTGAAGGAAGAACCATGGGGGCAGACCGTCACCAGATTCCTCAGCCCGGAGGGTATCCTCATGGCTGTTACGCACACGCCCTTTTTGCGCGAGGCGGCTTCGGCGGAGGAAACGGCCTGATCAGGGAGGCGGCATGTACTACATTGCGCTGGTGGTATTTGCGGGCTGTATTGTGGCCCTGCAACCTCCCATCAACGCGGCCTTGAGCCGCACGGTGGGGCTGCTGGAAAGCGGGCTTATTTCTTTTGCCATCGGCGCGGTTTTTCTGGCTGTCCCTGTGCTGCTGATGGGGCGGGGCAATGTGTTCCGCGTATTTGAAACCCCTGTATGGCAGTGGGCTGGCGGGGTGCTGGGCGCGTTCATGGTTGTGAGCACAACCCTGGCCGCGCCGCGTATTGGCGTGCTGGCTACGCTGGTCGCCATGATTTTTGGCAACCTTGTTATGGCGGCCATTATTGACCACAACGGCTGGTTCGGCCTCAATGCCATCCCTTTTGACTGGCGCAGAATGCTTGGGCTGGTGTTGGTGCTGGCGGGCATTGCCCTTGTGGTGCGCCGCTGATAAAGCCTGCGGCGCGCGGCAGAAGCCCCGCGTTGCAGCAAAAATAAGGGAAAGAAATGCGCGTTGATGCAGTGCGGGAGTTTTTGGCCCGTCACGGACTTGAAGAGGCATACCGGGAGTTTGAAGTTTCAAGCGCCACCGTTGATCTGGCGGCTCAGGCCATTGGCTGCGAGCCGGGGCGCATTGCCAAGAGCCTCTCCATCAGCGTCAACGACGCACCGATGGTGTTGGTGGTCATGGGCACGGCCCGGCTGGATAACCGCAAGTTCAAGGACTCCTTTCACGCCAAGGCCCGTTTTATCAAGCCTGAAGATCTGGAGGCCCAGGTGGGGCATCCCATGGGTGGCGTCTGCCCCTTTGCCCTGCCCGAGGGCGTTGCCGTGTATCTGGACGAAAGCCTCAGGCGCTATGATCCTGTGTATCCGGCTGCGGGCGCGCCCAACAATGCCGCCAAGCTCACCCTGGCGGAGCTGGAGCGGATCACGGGCGGCGTGTGGGTGGACGTGTGCAAGAGTGAAGAAGCCTGATTTTTTTTGCTGATGCGCCCGTAGGATAATACTGCGTTGCGGCACGGGCCGTGCGTGAACCTGCGGGTGCAATGCCCTTTGCAGGCCGCGTCTGCGACCTCAGAGATGTTTTACCGTGTCGACAGGCAGATTGCGCTGGTCTGGTGCAGCATAATTATTGCCCAAAGCCGCCGCCTCCGCGCCGTCTATGGCAGCCGCCCACGCCGCAGCGTGTGCCGTGCCCGTCGCACAGCTCATAATCCCCGCCTTCAATGCGCAACAGTTTGCCGTTCACCAGCGAGTCTGCCAGTTTTTTGCGAGCTTCCGCATAGATGCTCTGTACGGTGGTGCGGGCAATGCGCATTTTTTCAGCGCAGGCCTCCTGATTCATGCCCTCAAGATCAATGAGGCGCACGGCCTCATATTCATCCACGGTCATGATGACTTCCTGCCGCGCTTGCGGAGCGCTCTGGCCAAATCCCGGCAGCGGCCCAAAATTGCAGTTTTCAGGCAAACAGCAGACTTTGCGCCATTTTTTTGGTCTTGGCATGCAATCCTCTTTGGGCCGTCCGGCAATGCGCGTTCAAACTGCGCACACTGGCCGGGCGGCCTTGCTCATTCATATGCGGGTACTTTAGCCGTTATTGCCCGCCGCGTCACTGCCTGCCGCAGGGCCTGCGCCGCAGCTTTCGGCCTGACCTGCGGGGCCGTTGCCCTGCTGCATTCCACGGCCCATGCCGCGACCCATACCACGCCCTTCGCCACGGCCTGTGCCCTGGCCTGCTTCCTGCCCGTTCATGGCGCAGTTGCCGCCCCTGTTGCCGTGTCGTTGTCCGTGGCGGCAGCAGCGGCCTTGCCCCATGCTCCGTCCCATGCTCTGGCCCATATTCTGGCTTGCGTCCATTCCTTGATCTGCGGTCTGGCCTGCATCGGACGTAGCGCCCATGCCGCGACCTGCCGCGCGGGCGGACTTGCCGCCGCACTTGCCCATACCGCGCCCTGTGCGCGAACCGTTGCCCTCCGGCCCTGTGTGATCGAAACGAGGCATATTGCCCTCCTTGAGTTGTTGTTATTGACATATGTCATAAACAGGAGTATGTGTGTTTACGATATATGTCAATAACAAAAAATCAGGCAAGGCCAATTTGTCTGAAAAAATGCTTCTGAAAGCAGTTCATCTTGAGAGGGCAAAGAATCATGAGTGATTGCAATCATCAGTGCGGTTCCTGCGGCGAGCAGTGCAACGAGCGAAGCGAGGGGCAGGATGCGCAGGTGGATTTTCGCGTCAAGCCGCACCCCAAAAGTCGCGTTGGCAAGGTTATAGGCATTGTCAGCGGCAAGGGCGGCGTGGGCAAGTCGCTGGTCACATCCCTGCTGGCGGTAGCTCTGACTAAGCAGGGCAAACACTGCGCCATCCTGGATGCGGACATCACCGGCCCTTCCATTCCGCGTGTGTTCGGCCTGACGGGCAAGGCCCATGTTGAGGGCGATGGCCTTGTGCCCGAGCGCAGCAAGGGCGGGGTGGACATCATGTCCATGAACCTGCTGCTGCCCGGCGATTCCGATGCCGTGCTCTGGCGCGGCCCTATCATTGCTGGCGCTGTCAAGCAGTTCTGGTCGGATGTGGTCTGGCGCGATGTGGATTACATGTTTGTGGATATGCCTCCAGGAACGGGCGATGTGCCGCTGACCGTGTTCCAGTCCCTGCCGGTGGACGGCATTGTGGTTGTGACCTCGCCGCAGGAGCTGGTGAGCATGATCGTGCAGAAAGCCATTGATATGGCGCGCCAGATGGATATTCCCATCCTTGGGTTGGTGGAGAACTATTCATATTTCAAATGCCCGGATAACAATAAGGAATACAATATATTCGGTGAGAGCCATATTGATGCGGTGGCCCAGCGGCACGGCCTGAAGGTGCTTGCCCGCCTGCCCATTGATCCTGCCCTTGCGCAGGCCTGTGACAAGGGCGCCATCGAGGATGTTGACCAGCACTTTATGGACGGTGCATTGGCCGTGATTTCGCGCATGTAAAATCGCGTACAGCGTAGCGCCTGTGTGGCGTCTGTTGCACATGGCCGCAAGGTGTGGGAGCCGTTGCACGGCTGGTCCCGCCTTGCGGTCATGCGTGTTTGCTGAATACGTAAAAAAGGGAGTATCTTTACCTTTGCTGCCATGTGTGCCTATGCTTGCCCAAACCAAGGAGCAACCATGCGTACATACCAACAATTCATCAACGGCAAATTGGTTTCCCCTACAGGCTTTGCAATGATTGAGGTGGAGAACCCCTCCACTGGCAAAATAATGGCCCAGACGCCCAACGGCGGGCGTGAAGACGGGCTGGCGGCTCTGGCAGCCGCGCACAGGGCACAGGATGCCTGGGCTGCGCTTCCGGCGGTGGCCCGCGCCGGATACCTAAAAAAAATGGCGGATCTTATCCGCAAGCACAGGCTGGAGCTTGGGCGCATCCTCGCCGAAGAACAGGCCAAAACCCACCCCCTGGCACAGGTCGAGATCGACCTCACCGCTGAGTATTTTGACTACTATGCCGGATGGGCGCGCATCTACGAGGGCGAGATCATCCAGAGCGACCGCCCGCGCGAAAATATCCTGCTGTACCGCAAGCCCATTGGCGTTGTCGTGGGCATCTGCCCGTGGAACTTCCCCTTCTTTGTCATGGCGCGCAAGGTCGCCCCCTCGCTGCTCGTGGGCTGCACCACGGTTATCAAACCCAGCAGCATCGCCCCTGCCACTGTCATGCATTTTGCCAGCCTGCTGACGGAGCTGGATCTGCCCGCTGGCGTGGTCAACTTTGTCACGGGCGGCGGCAGCACCTTGGGCGAGGCCCTTTCTTCCAGTGCCATGACAGATATGGTCAGCCTGACAGGCAGCGTGGAGGCCGGGCAGCGCATCATTGCCGCTGGCGCGCAGAACATCACCAAGGTTTCGCTGGAACTGGGCGGCAAGGCCCCGGCCATTGTTTGCGCCGATGCGGATATGGATCTGGCGGTCAAGGCCGTCACGGCCTCGCGCACAGTGTTCAGCGGGCAGGTGTGCAACTGCGCGGAACGCCTCTACGTGCACGAAAGCGTGGCCGACATGTTCGCCGAAAAACTGGCGACTGCCTTTGCCGCAGTGCGGCTGGGCAATCCTTTTGACGATCCGGCCCCGGACATGTGCAGCCAGATCAGCGCCGAGCATCTTGAAAAGATCAGCGGCATGGTCAAGCGCGCGGAAGCGGACGGCGCGGAAGCAGTTGTCGGCGGCGCGCCCGCAGACCGGGATTCCGGCTACTTCTACACGCCTACTTTGCTGCGCAACTGCAGACAGGACATGGAAATCGTGCGCAACGAAGTGTTTGGCCCTGTGCTGCCCATGATGACTTTCCACGATCTGGATGAAGCCCTGGCCCTTGCCAACGACTGCGACTACGGCCTGACGTCCTCCATCTACACCACCAACGTATCCACGGCCATGGAAGCGGTGAACCGCCTGAAGTTTGGCGAGACCTACGTGAACCGCGAAAACTTCGAGGCCATGCAGGGCTTCCATGCCGGCTGGCGCAAGTCGGGCATTGGCGGCGCGGACGGCAAGCACGGTCTTATGGAATACCTCCAGACTCATGTGGCCTATATTCAATATTAACAAATAATTGCAGATATGCTGAAACAAACGAGGCCCCTCATTGAGGGGCCTCGTTTGTTTCATATCAGGAATCGGCTTTGCTTACTTGGTAAACAGAATCAGCGCTACCATCTTGAGATCCGTGGAGCCGGTATTGAGCAGGGCGTGGCTTTCGCCATCGTTGCACACGGTCACGTCGCCAGCCTTGACGGGGGCTTCAACGCCGTTGTCGTTGTACATGCCTTCGCCTTCAAGGATGTAGTATATCTCGATTTCGCCGTTGTGCTTGTGGTTGCCCACGGCACAGCCGGGCTTGAGAGTGCCGATGTTGAACAGACGGCCTTTGCCAGCCAGCCCGTTCTCATTGACGATCTTGGTAAAGTGGACGGCGCCCGGCCCGCCAAAAAGTTCCTTTTCAAAGCATTCCAGAGCGTCAGCGCGGTTGATCATGGTGTTCTCCTGTGGTTCGGGCGCGGATGCGCCGGTTAAAACTGGGCTGCAAGAGCGCGTTTCCTTGTTTTGCAAGGCCCGCCTGCAATGCCCGCGTGATAACCGGGCATTGCTGCGGCGATCATTCGCGCGGAAAGCGCTTAGTTGTTGTTCTCGTCATCGTCCCCGTCATCGGGGGCAGCGGCTGGCGCATTTGTGGCGTCCGGCTTGCCCTTGGCTCCGGCAGGCAGCACCTTGCGCGGACGGCGCGGCGCGCGTCTTTTGCTTGCGCGCGGTTCGGTCGGCGGTTGCGGCGCCCTTGTGCGCGGCGGCAGTTCCTTGATGTTCACATCAAGCTGCGGGAAGGCAATTTCAATGCGCTGTTCGCGGAATTCACGCTCGATTTCCACGCGGATGTCCGAAGCTGTGGAAACAGATACGTCATAATCCCGCACCCAGAACTTCAGGCTGAAATCAAGCGTACTGGCCCCAAAATCCGCAAAGGCCACGCTCGGCGGCGGATATTTGAGCACGTTGCTGTTGGCGTTGGCCGTTGCCAGCAGAATTTTCATCACCGCGTTGGCATCAGAGCCATAGGCCACGCCGACCTTGATTTCCCTGCGCACGGTGCGGCTGTTGCGCGTCCAGTTGATAAGGCGGCTGGCCACAAATTCCGAGTTTGGGACAATAATCAGGGCATTGTCAAAGGTTTCCACCATGGTGGCGCGCACGCTGATTTTGCGCACTCGGCCCTGAGTGCCGCCCACTTCCACCACGTCGCCCGCCTGGAGGGTGCGGCTGAAGATCAGGATCAGACCTGACAGGAAGTTATTGACGATGGTCTGCATGCCGAAACCGATACCGACAGAAAGACCACCGGCTACCATGGCAAGGTTGCTCAGTTCCATGCCTACGGCGCGCAGGGCGAACAGGCCGAAGCAGCACCACAGCGCATAGGTAAAGGCCGTCTGCATGGGCGGAATGAGCGTGGCATCAATAGCCAGCCCCTGCTTGGGCAGGCGCGCCAGAAAGCGCGAACCCATGGCAACCGCTGTGCGCGTGAGGTAGAACATGGTGATGATAAGCAACAGGTGCACAACGTTGAACTGCGTAGCGCCCACATTGACACCGCGCAGAACATAATGCTGGAGCAGATACATGCCGCCGGGCAATGTGCCGACCCACTGCGAAACGCCCACAAAGGCCGCAACCAGCACCACAGGGGCGGAGAGCGCCACGGCAAGGTGAGCAAGGGCTGCGCGCACGCCTTCCTGAGGCAGCTTGTCGTTGAGGCTGCTGACAAGAGACATGCCGCCCATGCAGAGTTGCAGGGCCAGCGAGCAGGAGACAAAGAGCAGGTACAGCACCATACTGTAGATGTGCAGCCCGGCAAGGGTCAGCACAAGGCATATCCACAACACTATGGGTTCGCATTCAAGCACGCTGGTTTCCACATGCATGGGGCCAAGATCAAGCTTGGGCCTGCGGTGCTGCCGCACGATGGAAATGATGACGATGCACAGCCAGATAATCAGCACCAGAGGCTTGGTCAGCGGCAGATAAAGCAGCACGTATGAACACAGCGTTGGCTGAATGAGTATCCAGAAAGGCGGCTTTTGGCGCGGCACTTCGGGGTATTTCAGCAGGCGCAGGTCCCATGCCAGATGTATCTGGGCCACAATGAGGCACAGGTTGCCCAAGGCCAGAAACAGGCGAAAGAACTCGCCGGATGCGGACATGGAACTGCCAAGAAATGCCAGCCCCACGCACAGCCAGGGCAGACTGACGCGAAAAACATGCCGCAGGGTGCTGTTTTCGTCCTTGTCCTGCGCGGCCCAGCGGCGGTACAGCAAAACGGTGAGCACGCCGGTAAGCAGCAGTCCGAGGATAAAGCGCAGAACTGCCGTGCCCCAGCGTTCAAGCGTGACAGGAACTTCCACAGGCAGGCGCAGGATCATGCCCTGAACGGAATAGTGCATCTGCCGCCCAAAGTCGGCCCATGCATCGGGGCTGAGCCAGGGCACCGGGCTTTGCAGATAATAGTTTTTCCACAGCAGGGGGATCTGGGCGTTGATCTCTTCCTGCATCTTCTCCAGCCGCTTGATAAGCGCCAGAGCCGGGGCAAGGGCCGAGTCGTACTGGGCCAGTACGGCTGTGAGGCGCAGGCGGGTGAGCGCCAGCGTTTTCCCGTATTCCTGCATTTCAGGGCTAAGACTGCCATCGTGCAGGTCTTCAGGCATGCTGTCGGCCAGATAGCCCACGCGTTCCAACAGGGCCTGGGCTTCGGTGCGCGCAACCAGCACGGGGTCTAGCACCTTGCGCAGATCAAGCACTGTGGCCGTGATGCGGCGGCTGACAGCTTCGACGGGATTGGGCCAGTTTTTATACGTATTGAGCAGCACCAGCAGACGCCGCGCTTCTTCCATAAAGGGCTGAACCTTTTGGCTCAGATTGGTTGACCGCTGGGCAAAGGTATCACCCATGGCCGTGGCCTTCTGGGTAATTTCATCAAGCATGGCCTTCTGCCCGCTCCAGACCATTTCCCACGGATCACGCAGGGGCAGGGTGGCGATGGCGGGTTCTTCGTTGGTGTCAACCTTGGCCTCAGCCTTGTCGTCCGCTTTTGGGTCCGTTTTCGCGTCGGATTTGGCATCAGATTTGGCATCGGCCTTGGCGTCAGTCTTGGCGGCGGGCTTGTCGGCCTTGTCAGGTTTGTCTGTTTTATCAGGCTTGTCAGCCTTATCGCCCTTGGGGGCATCCTGTTTGGCGGCATCTGGTTTGGCAGTGTCAGGCTTGGCAGCGTCTGCCTTGGGCGAATCCTGTTTGGCGGCGGGGGTCGGTTCCGCCGCGAATACGGCGGGAGAGGCCAGGGCACAGCACAGGGTCAATAAAAGGGCGGTTATCAGCAATTTGGGTGCGTGCATGGAATCCTCAGATTACAGTCGGTTGTCCCTGAAGGTGGATGCCCTTCCATACGTCAAGAAAGGCCGTTTGAAAAGGTCGTGGTCTTTACAAGGGGCCGGACGGGCGGCATAGTCCGGGCATGGAAAACAGCACAAATACCCCGCCAGCCGGGCTGGGAAACAGCCCTGTGGCCGCCCCGGCTTCACTGCCCGTGGCCTTGTTGCAGCAAGAGGATTACCACGATCCCGGCTTGGGCAGGGCTGTGGGCGACGTCATGGACGCTGCCCGCCTGACGGAGCTTTGCCACCTGCGCCCCGGTGCGCGCGTGCTGGTAAAGCCCAATCTTTTGCTGGCAAAGCCCCTTGCTTGCGTTTCGCCGCAGGTTGTGGCCGCCGTATGCGCCTGGCTTATGGACCACGGTGCGCGGGTGCGCGTGGCGGATTCGCCGGGGTTTGGACGCGCGGCCTCTGTGGCTCGGGCTGTGGGTCTTGAAGCAGCTTTGCGCCCTCTGGGCCTTGAAGTTGAAGAGATCGGCCCTGCGCAGCCGGTGCCCCTGCCCCTTGAGGGCGAAGCGGCGCAAAAGGCAGGTTTGCAGGCGGGCGGATCGCGCTTTCATGTGGCGCGTTTGGCACTTGAGAGCGATTTTATTGTGTCGGTTCCCCGGGTCAAGGCCCATGCGCAGATGCTGGTGACGCTCTCTGTCAAAAATTGTTTTGGTTGCGTGCGCGGCCTGCACAAGGCTTTTGCCCACGCCCGCGAGGGGCGCGATCCCTTGTTTTTTGCAGACTGTCTTGCCGCGTTGTGGGCGGCCTTGCCCCCTGTTGCCGCAGTTGCGGACGGCGTCACGGCCATGCATGTTACAGGGCCGAGCAACGGCAGCCCCTTTGCCCTGGGCGTGGTGGGGGCCAGCGCCTCAGCCGTGGCGCTGGACGAAGCGCTGTATGCCGTATTGGGCCTTGCGCCGCAGGATGTGCCTCTGGGTGCGGCCCTGCGCCGCCGTCATGCCTGGGGCAGCGCCCCGGCAGAAGGGCACGATGGCATGCGGGCGGTCTTTCCCCTGCGAAGTCCATCGGATTTTTCATCTGCCGGATTTCAGTTGCCAGCGGAGCTTTCGCACACGTCCTTTCATCCTGCCCGCTTTGTACACAGTTGTTTTCGCCGCATTGTTGCGGCGTTCAGAAAATAGCCGCCAAGGAGCCTCGTATGCCCAGAATCCTGCCTGGAGAAACGGATATTTATGCCATCACGGATGCCGGTCTTTCACTGGGAAGGCCGCTTGAAGAAGTTGTTTCCGCCCTTATGGGGGCAGGCGTGCGCATTTTGCAATATCGCGAAAAAAAGCTGAAATCCGGTGCAATGCTGGAGGAATGCCGCCTGTTGCGGCGGCTGACCAGGGAGGCCGGGGCCTGCTTTATCGTCAACGACCACGTGGACATCGCCATGTTGGTGCAGGCCGACGGCGTACATGTGGGGCAGGAGGATCTGCCTGTTCCCGATGTGCGTAGCCTTGTGGGACCGGAAATGATCATCGGCCTTTCCACCCACCTGCCGGAGCAGGCCCGCGAAGCCCGCAGCCTTGGCGCGGACTACATCGGCGTGGGGCCGATTTTTGCCACCAACACCAAGGAAGACGTGGTTGATCCCGTAGGGTATGAGTATCTGGATTGGGTTGCCCGCAACGGAGATTTGCCCTTTGTGGCCATTGGCGGCATCAAACGGCATAACATTGCGGAAGTCGCGCGGCACGGCGCGCGTTGCTGCTCGCTTGTGAGCGAACTGGTCGGCGCGCCCGACATCCGCATCAGAGTGGAAGATGTGCGTAAGGCCATGCGTGAAGGCATGGTGGGGTAGGGCCCCGGAACAGGCCAGCCCCAAAAACAGGTGGCGGCACACGCTGTTGCGTATGCCGCCACCTATGATTTTGAACGCACGGTGTGCTATTGCAGCGCCTGACCCACGGCCCTGTGGTAGCCGCGCATGCGGCGACTTTCGAGGCGTGAGCGTTGCAACTGCGACCTGATTTCGCTGTGCGCCCTGGTGGCAAGTTCCGTCAGTTGATCCTGCACACGGGCCAGTTCAATCAGGTGAGTTCTGTACTGGTCGGCCTGGCTGTCTTCCAGCATGTGCCAGGCCATGCTGGTCACTTCGCCCCGCCTTTCGGCAAGCTCGACCGCCCTGTCGTATGCGCCGTCCTCCAGTGCCGCCATTTCCAGACGGGCAAGGTTCAGCGCTTCATCAAGAAGGCATACTCCCTGATTCATGCAAGCTCCTGAGGCCTATTGGGCCATGTGTTCGACAACCTGCTTGTGCAGAATCTCGCTGGTGGCGCGCCAGTCGTCGCACAGCGGGATGAATTCATATTCAAGCAGGTCTGCCAGAAGAATCCAGTCTTCGTTTTCCAGCACGTCGCCCATTTCAGAAAGCAGGCTGGAGAATTTTTCGGTTTTTTCGGCAAAATCGGGCAGAGCGCCATCCGTGTAGTTGGTGCGCAGTTCGCCCAGCATGCCCATGAAGTCGCGGGTTACGTCCAGCAGATCCTGAAAAAGTTCCAGGGCGTCCGTGTCAGAGGCGGCGCGGAACAACCGGGCCACTTCGCGCGAGCCGTGGGCCATCATCTGGGCGACCTTGCCCAATTCGGCGGACATATCCACAGCCATTTCAGCCATGGGCACAGAGCGCACCTCAATGGAAGAAATTTCGGAGCAGGCGATGTCTTCGGCCTGATGCGGATAAATCTCGGAAAACGCCTCGTTGTTTACCAGAACGTCCGTGACTACGCGGTTGGCCATCTGGTCTTCCTGCATGACATCCTTGAGCAGTTCTTCAAGGTTGGCAAAGGCAGAAATGCTTTTTTCGCTTTGTGAGCCGTCTATGATTATCATTCCAGTTCCCTCCTCTCCCCACAGGGAAGATTTTACCGTAATGTGTTCTGAGTATATTTAAGCAAATGACGTGCCATCGGTAAATTTATGGCACCAAATAACGAAATGCGCGCCAAGCTGGGCAGTAAGCTCCAGCAGGTCGTCCAGCCGGTCGCCGCGTTCCTGGCGCAGTTCACGCCAGAAGGCTCCCAATGAGCGCAGCTCGGGGCAGGCGTCAAAAACTGTTTGCAGGCGTTCGCAATTACGCAAAAACAATTGTCCTGCCTTGGGGCTCTTGCCGAGCAGCTGCCCTTGTTGCGTAAGTATTTCAAAAAGTTGTGCGGCCTGCTCCAGCGATGTTGCCATGCGTTGCGTAAATTCGGGAGAAAATGCGCCCGTCTGGCTGTCCGCATGCGTGGTGCCGTGTGCAGATGCTGAAGGAGCGTTTTTTTCAGGCTGGCGGGTATCCGCGCTCTGTTGCCCCCCCGCTGCGGGCCGGGCGGCATCGTCCAGTTCGTCAAGTATCTGACGCCAGAAAATCCGCTGCTGCGCAAGCCATAAGCTGCGATCTGCGGCGGCGTGCTCCGTAAGGCAGCGCACGGTCATAAAGCCCTTGTCGTCCTGCTCCGTCAGCCATACGCGGGCCTCGCTCTCCACAAGGTCAAGCGGGGCGGCATCCCATCGTCCAGCGTCAAGCCATGACAGGGCGAGGGATTCCACGCTCCGGGGGCTGATGTGCGTCACGCACGCCAGATTATTGGGGCAGGGGCGGCCAAAGGGGCAGGGATGGCAGGGCAGGGCAGGTTCCAGGCAGCAACAGCCGGGCAGATAGGGGCCAGTGTCGCAGGGCTGGGCCGTGGCAAGGAATATGGCCAGGCAGGGCACACCAAGGCCAGCAGCCAGATGCATCGTACCTGTATCATTGGTAAACAATAACTTTGACCGGCGCAGCAATGCCGCCAGTTGGGTGAGACTGGTTTTGCCCACGGCGTCCACCCACGTGCCTTGGGCTGCCTGAACATAGGCCTCGGCCAGCGGGCGTTCGGCAGGTGAGCCAAGCAGCACCGGGCAGAGCTTGCGCTCGCGCCACAGGCGGTCGCCCACCTCGGCAAAAAAATGTGCGGGCCACTGCCGCCGTGCTTCGCTTGCGCCCAGCTGCATGGCCACAAAACCGCATGTCTCCGGCGGAGCCCCGGCAAGCAGGGCATCCGCCGCATCCAGGGCTCCCTGCGGCGGATCGGCCAACCCTTGGCGGGTCTGCACGGCTGCTGCTGGCGTGTGCGGCGCGCCCACCATGCGGAACATGTCCGCAATATTAAAGGGAGCGCTCAGACGGTTTGTAGCGCCGCTGTTCAGAAATGTGGACCAGATGCCCCTGTTTTGCCCAAAACCGTGCGCGTCAAGGCAGAATCCGCGAATCTCGGCCTGCCCGTCCGTATGTCCGCCCGCCAGCAAGCCTGTGAGCAGCCGCGCAGGTAGGGTGGTAGTCAGGTTGACAACGCAGCCTGGCCTGGCCTCGCTCCTGACGGTGCGGGCAAATTCCAGCAGAAGAGCCGTTGCGATGCGCCAATCCTTGTCCATGTCGGCCATGAGCCGCGCGCCGGGCAGGGGCCAGGTGCGTTCTACATGGCGCAGCAGGGGCTGGGCGCTGGAGAAATTGTCCAGACACACCAGATGCACGGTCTGGCCCTGACTATACAGATCCTCAATGAGGGGCTGGCATTGCAGAAGGTCGCCAAAACGCGTCAGGTTGATGACCAGTGTGGTGGCTGAGCGGTCAGCCGCAGAGCTGGTGTTCTCCATTGCTTGGCCGCCTTATGCCAGCGCCGAGGTTTTGCCGCCGTTCAGAAGGTTCAGGGCCAGGGCCTTTTCCTGCTTGAAGCGGTTGGCCACGGCTGCCTGAATATTGCTGTCGGAAGATCCAAACTGCCCCACGCGTATATTGTACACGTTGTTGATGAGGTTGCGCTCGTAGGCTGCATCGGTCGGTTTGCCGCTCATGGCGTGCGCCCTCTCGAATATGCGGGCCGCGCCCGCTGGGCCGTGTTGCACCGATGTGCTCCAGATAACCTCCCGCATGGCGGTGGAAACCTTGTCGGGGTTCAGGCCGATGCGCTGAGATATGGATTCCAACGCGGGTTTGTAATGGCTCTGGCGTACAAAGGCCTCCTGAAGATCCTCAAACCGCTCGGGCTGTTCGTTGGCAATGGCGCGCCATGTGTCGGGCATGGCTCCCTTGCGGCTGCCGGTATTGCCAGGGCCGGATGATCGCAGGCGCTTGGAAAGATCCGGCGCTTCCGTGTCCAGAAAATCCAGAAAATCCTTCAGGCTGCCCGCGCGTGACGATACCTGATACTTGCCGTAGGAGGTGCCGCCGTTGCGGTCATAGCCCACGGCGGCAATGCCGTCGCTGCCAGACTCAAAGCGGGCTGAAAGCTGACCGAGCTCCATGTCCTCTATCTTGTGCGAGGCCTTGGTGCGGGCCTGAGCCTGGGGCTGGGTGCGCGAATGGACAAAATCGCCCATGCTGAGTCCCTTGATGCGGTTGTCCATGGCGCTGGTCATGGAGCGCAGATGCCGGGCAGTACCCATGCTGCGGGCAAGATCAAGGGTAGAGTTGCCGCCGGATACTGTCTGCATGAGGCTGTCAATGGCCTTGGTCTGCCGCATGTCGGTTTCAGCCTTGCTGAATACCTGTGTGCGGGCAAGATCGCTTGGCGAGCGCCCTGCCAGTACCATGCCCTGCTGCCCCATGTTCCCGGCCAGGGCCATGCCTGCGCGCTGCATTTCGGCAGTGCTGGCGTTTTCCGCATTGGTGGTCTGGCCGCTCATGATGTTGGCAAAGGACGCGGGGTTTCCGGCCTGTGCAGACGCAGTGCGGCGTGGAGCTCCCGCCTGGGCCTTTTGTGCATCAGATGGGGGGCGGATCAGAAAATTGGAAAGTGCCATGTGTTCCTCCTGCGGGGCTGAGGCTCCGCGTTGAGGAAAAAGCAAGTACAGTGCCAACTCTGGATATGCGCGGGTAAAACGACAGGTTATATTTTGCGGATCAGGCCTGCGCCGGAATGCTGACGCTGGCGGAGGAACCCGTCAGGGCTGCCGCAAATAACAAGGGCAACCGACAGCGTCGGTTGCCCTTGGGAAAGACGATGGGGTAGGGGTTCCGGCGGGGCTTCCGCGCGGAAACGGCTACTGCTTGGCGGGCTGGGCTGGGGCTTCTTCAGTGTTGGCGCTGTGAACGGAGGTCGCCAGTTCCTTGGCGAGGGTTTCGGCAAAGACCGGGGGCATGCCCGCGCCGGTCTTGAATTCCTGATGGGCAAGCAGGGCAATGCGCATCTGGCTGCTGCCAACGGCATTGCGCTTGCCAATGTTTTTGAGATTTTTACTGCGGGACCCCTGAGTGCTCGGAACATGCCGCTGCACCAGCAGCACATCCGCCACCATGGCAGTACCGCCCTTGCCGCTCAGTTGCGAGGGTGCGTCATACCCGGCAGTCACCACCTGACGGGCGGTTTCCGGCGCGGTTGTCCCGGCGGCGAGCACGACTATCTGGAGGATGTAGCCCGCTTCGCTGGGGTTTGGGACTACCGTGTAGCCCTGGCGTTGCAGCCATGTCTCCACCTGGGTGCGCAGGCCGAAAACCTTGTTGGTATTGTCGCGCACGTTAACATAAACCGCCGGATGGATGTTCACATCGGCTTCCGGCTCCTCAATCTGGCCCTGGCGCAGCACTTCCACGCGTGCTGCGTCCGCCGATTGGCGCACGCAACCGCAGAGGGAGGCAAAGACCAGGCACAGCATCAGAATATAGCGGATAAAGGACATACGGCTCCTTTGAGATGCCGCCGCCAAAAAAGGCGCGGATCTGAGTTGGATTCGGGGGGAGATAATATTTGCGACCAGCCTCGCCGGGCGAGGGCCGGAATGCGGATAGCGTTGGCGCGAAATCAGGAGCGCAGCGACTCGAGAATCTTTCGGCTTAAGGTGTCCTCTAGGGCGGGCAGGATGTCCTCCTTGCCCATGTTGGCTCCTTCAGCGCGTACCGTGGTGCGGTGCATGTCCGCATCTGACGGCTCCTGTCCGTTGCGGCCCACGCCCACAAGAGCTTTCATTCCCCATATTTTGCTTTTGCCGGAGCTGTCCAGCAGGGCCGCGCCTAGGCCAAGGGCCGCTCCTGCTCCTGCTCCCCAGGCTGCCCCGCTTCTGCCGCCGGTTGCGCCGCCAAGCAGCACGCCCAGCATGGCTCCGGTGGCGGTTGAACCCAGGGCATGCCCTGCGCTCACAGGCGCGTTGCGTGAACCCAGAGGATATATGTCCTCCACCTTCACGCGTATGAGTAGGTCTGCCTTTTGTGCAGAATCGGCGGGGGTCAGATCTTTTTCGCTCTGCAGATAACTCGTGAGCATGGATTCAAAGTCGGCCTTAAACGAGGCGTCGCCGCCGCTCACGGCCACGTGCACGGTCTGCCCCTTGCGCACCTGTACACTTTGCAGCGGCGCATCAGAAACGTCTGCATCGCTGCCTGGCTGCGCTCCGGAATCTGCGGCAGGGGGAGTGCCCGGCTGCTCCTGATGCGTTGCGCAACCCGCGCCAAAAGCAAACATGGTCAGCAGGCACAGAACAGCGGCAAAGTTACGTGGCAGAAAACAGATTGGCATATGCTTCCTTGCAATTTTGAACGACACTATCATAAATAGCGCAGATCGGCCTTGCTGTCCAGTTTGGCACGGTTGCCCCCAGGGCAAGCGTTGTTGGCGTATGGAACTGAGACAGGTCGGGACTTGACAAATGCTTCGTACTTGACGCTATTGGTTGTGTCGCGCATGGCCGCCAATGGGGCGTTATGGCGCTGCAATGGATTTTGGCAACGGGAAATAATCGTTGCGAGGGCGTGTTGCGTTGCGATTGCACGCAAGAAAAATTGCGTGAAAACGCCGCCCTGGCAACCATATACGTGACGGTGCAGGGTGCGGGCGCAAGCCACGCGATGGCGTGAGCGTTAACAGGGCCGCGCGTCTTTTGCCGGCAAGCACGAGATAACCGAGGGGCAGCATGGGCAAACAGCTTATCATTGTGGAATCACCCGCCAAGGTGAAGACCATCAAGAAGTTTCTGGGGCCGCAGTACATGGTGCAGGCCAGTGTTGGCCATGTGCGCGACCTGCCGTCCAGCTCGCTTGGTGTGGACGAAGCCAACGACTTTGCGCCGCACTACGAGGTTATAGACAATAAAAAGAATGTTGTCAGTGAACTCCGCGCTGCCGCTTCCAAGGCCGATACCGTATATCTCGCGCCCGACCCCGACCGCGAGGGAGAGGCCATTGCCTGGCATGTGGCGGAGCTTATCCGCGACAAAGCCAAGGACATCAAGCGCATCCAGTTCAACGAAATCACGGCCAAGGCTGTGAAAGAAGCCCTGGCGCACCCGCGCGAGCTCAACGGGCATCTTTTTGACGCCCAGCAGGCCCGCCGTGTGCTGGACCGTCTGGTGGGCTACAAAATTTCGCCCCTGCTGTGGAAGTCCATCAAGCGCGGCATTTCTGCCGGACGCGTGCAGTCAGTGGCCCTGCGCCTCATTGTTGAGCGCGAGGAGGCCCGCGAGGTCTTCAAGCCCGAAGAATATTGGCTGTTCAAGGCCTTGCTGGCAGCGGACGTACCGCCTCCGTTCAAGGCCGAGCTTGCCAAGGTGGGCGGCAAAAAGGCTGTGGTCAGCAATGCAGCCCAGGCCAAGGATATCGAAGATGCCATGGCGGGCAAGCCCTTTGTGGTGGAAAGCGTGGAAGAAAAAGAGCGTGAACGCGCTCCGCAGCCGCCTTTCATTACCTCAACTTTGCAGCAGGCTGCCAACCAGCGTCTTTCGTACACTGCCAAGCGCACCATGAATATTGCTCAGCGCCTGTACGAGGGCGTTGAACTGGGCGACAGGGGACTCACGGCTCTCATTACCTATATGCGTACCGACTCCACACGCATTGCCGATGAAGCCCGCGATGCGGCCAAGGCTTTTATTGAAGGCAACTTTGGCAAGGAATATCTGCCCAAGCGGGCCAGGGTCTACAAGGCCAAGGGCGGCGCGCAGGACGCGCATGAAGCCATCCGTCCTGTTGACGTGACCATCACGCCCGACGAGGTGAAAACCCACCTGCCGCCGGAGCAGTACAATCTTTATCGGCTCATCTGGTCGCGCTTTGTGGCCTCGCAGATGGCCGGGGCGCGCTTTCACGACACAACGGCCAGTATTGTCTGCGCGCACACGCAGTGGAAGGCCAAGGGCGAGCGCCTGCTGTTCCCCGGCTTTCTGGCGGCCATGCCTCGCGGCAAGGATGAAGCGGACGCTGAGCTGCCGCCCCTGACCGCTGGGCAGACGCTCACGCTCGAAAAGCTCGACAAGGAGCAGAAGTTCACCCAGCCCCCGGCCCGCTTCAGCGAAGCAAGCCTTGTGCGCGAGCTGGAAGAACTGGGCATCGGGCGTCCTTCCACCTATGCGGCCATTATTTCCACCCTTCAGGACAGGGAATACGTGAGCCTGAAGGAACGCCATTTTGTGCCTACCGACCTTGGGCGCGTGGTATGCACACAGCTTGTGGAGCATTTCGGCAAGCTCATGGACGTGGGTTTCACCGCCCAGATGGAAGAAAACCTGGACAAGGTGGCCGAAGGTCAGGAACAGTGGGTCGAACTGCTGCGGCGTTTTTCGGAAGATTTCAATCCCACGCTGGCGGCTGCGTCCAAAAACATGAAGAGCCTCAAGGGGGGCATGCCCGCAAACCTGCCCTGCCCTGAGTGCGGCAAGGACCTGCTCATCAAGTTTGGCAAGGCCGGGGCTTTTCTGGCCTGTTCCGGCTATCCGGAATGCCGCTACACCAGCAATTTTGAGCGCACGGAAGACGGCACCGTGGAAGCCGTGGCCCAGGAAAAGCCCCAGTATGAAAAAGTGGGGAACTGCCCGCAGTGCGGCAAAGACCTGGTGATCAAGAAGTCCCGCACGGGCAGCAGCTTCATTGCCTGCACGGGCTATCCCGATTGCAAGTATGCGGCTCCGCTTTCCACCGGGGTGCCTTGCCCGCGTTGCGGCAAGGGGTCGCTGGTTGAAAAAAGCACCAAGCGCGGCAAGATATTCTATTCATGCGACCAGTACCCGCAGTGTGATTTTGCCCTGTGGGACAAACCCGTGCCCGGCCCCTGCCCACGGTGCAATTCGCCCTATCTGATCGAAAAGAAAAGCCGTGATGGCGCAAAGGTCATCTGCCCTGTCAAAGGGTGCGGCTATGTGAAGGAGGATGGAGATGGGTAAGAAAAACGATGCCTCTCTGTTGCCTTCAGGCGGCGGAGGCCTCAAGGGCTCGCCGGAATCTCTGGTGACAACCCCGTGGGAAGATACGCTTGAAGCCCGCGCTGCGGCCCTGCTGACGGGGGGCGAACCTCTGGTGCTCGTAACCGTGGTGAGCCGCACAGGCTCTGCCCCGCGCGAAGCTGGAACCCGCGCCCTTCAGACTCGCAACGGATTTGAAGGAACAGTGGGCGGCGGCCTGCTTGAAGCCCGCGCCATGGAAGCGGCCCGCAACAGCCTTGCAAGCAGCCTTTCTGCGCGTGTTTCGTGCGACATGAGCGGCTTTACGCCCAACAGCGACATGATCTGCGGCGGCGGCATGGAAGTTCTGTGCGAGGTGCTTGCACCACGTCAGGCTGAAATGTTCGCTCTTGCGGCAGAGGTGCTGCGGCTGGGCGGTCGGGGCGCATGGCTGGTTGAATTGCGCCGGGACGGCGTTTCGCTGCATGGCGAGGCGGAAACACCGCTGCGGCGGCTGTTTGTTGATGCCTTGCCGGAACATGCCGTTCAGCCCGAAGGCGTCACCGTGGGGCTGGACGCAGTAACCCCCCTGCTGGAGACGCGTAAGGGTCGCCCTGGCCTGGTAGACGTGGACGGGCGCATACTTTACGTGGAACCTCTGGACGCGCCGCCAGTGCTCTTGCTGTGCGGCGGCGGGCATGTATCGCTGGAAGTTGCGCGGCTGGCCCATTCCTGCGGCTTTGTAGTAGACGTGGTGGACGACCGCGAGGAATTTTCCAATGCGGAGCGCTTCCCCATGGCCCGCCATTGTCAGGTTTTGCCGGGCTACGAAAATCTTGTGCAGACCTGCGACATCGGGCGCAGGCATTTTGTGGCCATTATCACGCGCGGGCACAGTTTTGACCGCGAGGCTCTGGCTCAGGCGCTGACAAGTCACGCCCAGTATGTGGGCATGATCGGCAGCAGAACCAAGCGTGAACAGGTGTATGCCGCTTTGCGCAAACAGGGTGTGCCGGATGCAGAACTGGCTGCCGTATGCTGCCCTATTGGCCTTTCCATTGAGGCGGAGACCCCGCAGCAGATTGCGGTTTCCATTGTGGCCGAGCTGCTTGCCGCTCGTGCCGGAACCTTGGTGCGCCTGCGGCTTGACGACTAGAGCGTTGACAATGGAATGAATTAACTGCCTGGCAATAATTTCAAAAAATGTTTGCCGGGCACGGCAGGCAGGTTTTCCTGCTGTAGAAGATCATTTCAGGTGTTGCCATGCCCTGAAAGGCGAGCGTGCGCTACTCCGCCGCGCAGTTGCCTGCTGCTGGACTGCCGGGTGCGCAGATCCTTTATCCCTTACCCTCCAAGGCGCTTTGCATGACCCTTACAATTGTCGCCCTGCTGTTTCTCCTGCTTGTAGGCATTTACGTGAATGCCAGGATGCGTACTGCGCGCCATCTGCGCTGCATCGCAGAGGAGAAGGGCGATATTGCCAGAGCCTCCGGCATGACGGCCAGCATAGGCGTTTTTTATCCTGATGTAAGCGCCACCGTTGTTATGGGCGTTTCTGAGGAAATCGGGGCCTGTTATTACCGTGTGCTGCGCGACGGCAAGGTCATCAACCGTAGCCGTATCAATCTGGCCAACATCAAGCGTGTGGAGCTGCTGATCAACGGCGATGTGCGCAAGGTGGGCATTTCATCCGCCCAGGCCACCAGTTTCCTCAAGGCCACCGATGTGGCAGGCAGAATACTTACCCAGTATTCCCCGGCAGACCTGCGCGTCATGCTGCGTGCTGGCCTGCGGATTGTTTTTATGGGTGAAAGCGGCGCAGAGAAGCAACTGGAGATAACAGTGCTGCGCATGACTGACGAGCGCCACAAATTCAAGCGCATGGAGCTGTTCAAGGATACCGTGTGGTGGGTGGTCTTTCTGGACAGCGCAAGCGCCAATGCCAGACATATCAGGGAGTACTTCGAGAAGAGTGAAACCCCTGATTCAGATGGAGAATTTTGCTAAAAAAATGGTTAATAATTTCAGTATGTTATAAAAAAATACCACGATATGATAACTATCTGAAATTACAGGGAATAATCGTTTCAAACATTTGGCGGTCCCACAGCCCGATACATTGCTTTTTGGCGTGAACTGTGCTTTTTAAAGGGGTGGTTTACTGCAATTGTCGGTGAGTTTACCAGGCTGGGGCTGTATGACGCCCCCAACGCGTCATGAGGCGCTTGTTCGCGCCAAATCTTTCATGCTGATCCCCCCCCAGGAACGACGTTTAGCGATGACCCGTCTCGGTGGAAAATTAAGCCACCGCCGTTACGCCGTGCGTGTTTTGAGCGCCGTGCGCCACGCCATATGGAGTTATTCATGAGTATCAGACCTATTGCAAAAATTTCAGTTGTATTGGGGCTTTGTCTTGCCCTGGTCGCCTGCCAGAGCGACAAAAAAGGACAGCCCGACATGCGCTTGCCAGTGTCGGCTGTTGAAGTAACCGTCGCCGATGCCTCCTGGCCCAGCCAGTTCCAGGCGCAGGCCTCAGGCTCACGCGCGGTTGAAGTGCGCGCCCGTGTTCAGGGGATTATTGAAAAGCGCCTGTATAACGAAGGTGATTTCGTTAAGGCGGGGCAGCAGATGTTCCAGCTCGAACGCGATCAGTACGAAGCCCAGATGCAGCAGGCGCAGGCCCAGTACGTGAACGCGGAACGTGAATGGAAGCGTATTCGCCCCCTGTACGAAAAGAACGCCGTTTCGCAGAAAGACCGCGATTCTGCCCTGGCCGCGTACGACAGCGCCAAGGCATCCCTGCGTCAGGCCAAGATCAATCTGGATTACTGCCAGGTGGTGGCCCCTGTCTCCGGCTACAGCAGCAAGGAAAATTACACCCCCGGCAACCTGGTGAGCAACAATTCGCTGCTTACCTATGTGAACCAGACCGACCCCATGTACATAGACTTTTCCATTGCCGCGCCTGACCGTATGCTGCGCCAGCAGCTTGCAGCCTCGGGCGTCCTGGTGTTCCCCAAGGACAACCGCTACAAGGCAAGGTTGCGCCTGCTGGACGGCACCATGTACGGCACGGAAGGCGACGTGACCTTTATCGACAGCCAGGTGCAGCCCACCACGGGCGTTATCAAGGCCCGCGCGGTGTTTCCCAATACCGACGGGCAGATCATGCCCGGGCAGTATGTGCGCCTGTTTGTGGAAGGCGACATCCTCAAGAACGCCATTCTTATTCCGCAAAAGTGCGTTATCGTGACCCAGAAGGGTACCGTGGTCATGGGGCTGGACAAGGACGACAAGGTCTACCCCATTCCCATCACTGTGACTGTGGCTGTGGGAGATCAATATCTGGTGGGTTCCGGCCTCAAGGGCGGGGAACGCATCATCAGTGAAGGTATCATCAAAGCCCGCCCCGGGACTCAAGTGCGCGTGCAGCAAGCCGGTGGGCAGCAGCCCCAGGATGCCGCGCCGAAGAAGTAGGTAGCATATGGCTGTTTCTACAAAGCCGAATTTCTTTTTGCGCAGGCCGGTTCTGTCGGCCGTTATCTCCATTGTCATAACTCTGGTGGGCGCGCTGGCCATGAAGGCCCTGCCCATCGCACAATACCCCGACCTTGTGCCGCCCACGGTCAACGTGAGCGTGTCGTATCCCGGCGCTTCAGCGGAAACCATTGCCTCCACGGTTCTGGCTCCCCTTGAAGTGAACATCAACGGTGTGGAAAACATGCTCTACATGACTTCCATTGCCGCTTCGGGTTCCGGTTCGGGCAACATCAACGTGTACTTCAAGCTGGGCAGTGATGCCAACATGGCTCTGGTCAACGTTAACAACAAGGTTAACCTGGCCCAGGCCACCTTGCCGGAAGATGTGCGCAGGCAGGGCGTCACGGTCGTCAAGCGTTCGCCCGCCATGTTGCAGGTGTTCTGTTACTATTCGCCCGACGGGCGCTATAGCGACGTGTTCATCCACAACTGGGCTCAGGTCAACGTTGTTGACGAACTCAAGCGCATCAACGGCGTGGGCGACTGCTCGCTTTTTGGCAGCATGGACTACTCCATGCGTATCTGGCTGCAACCGGACAAGCTCGCCAAGTACGGCATTACCACAAAGCAGGTAACCTCGGCCATTCAGGAGCAGAACTCGCAGTACGCCCCTGGACGTCTGGGTGACATGCCCACGGCCGACTCCACCCAGCTTACCTGGCAGATCGACACTCAGGGCCGCCTTGTAACGCCTGAAGAGTTTGGCGAAATCATCATCCGCACCGGAGATGACAGCGCCATGCTGCGGCTCAAGGATGTGGCGCGCATAGAACTGGGCGGCAAGGACTACAGCGTTCTTTCCAGCTACAACGGCATGGGTGCCCGCATGGGCGCCGTGTATCTGTTGCCGGGCGCCAACGCCATCGCCACCGGCGATATGGTAAAGGCCAAGCTGGAGGACATTGCCTCGCGCATGCCCGATGGTCTGGCTTACACCCTGCTGGTGGACAACAACGACTTCGTTATCGAATCCATCAAGGAAGTGGTGAGCACCCTGGTCGAAGCCATGATCCTGGTGTTCATCGTTGTGTACGTCTTTCTGCAAAACTGGCGCGCCACGCTCATTCCCTGCATTGCCGTACCTGTATCCATTATCGGCACGTTCGCGGGTCTGTACGCCTTTGGCTACACCATCAACACGCTTACGCTGTTCGCTCTGGTGCTTGCCATCGGTATCGTGGTGGACGATGCCATCGTTGTGCTTGAAAACGTTGAACGTATCATGAGTTCGGAGCATCTGCCGCCCAGAGAGGCGACAGCAAAGGCCATGAACGAAGTTACGGCCCCGGTTATCGCCATTGTGCTTGTGCTGTGCGCCGTGTTTATTCCTGTTTCGTTCATGGGCGGCCTTGCGGGGCAGATGTACAAGCAGTTTGCCATAACGATCTCGGTGTCGGTGGTGCTTTCGGGTATTGTGGCGCTGACGCTCACTCCGGCGCTCTGCGCCCTGCTGCTCAAGCCGCATGCCCATGACCACACGCCTGCCAAGGGCTTTGTGTGGTTCAACTATGTGTTTGGTCGCATTACCCGCCGCTATGTAAACGCCGTACGTTTTGTCAAAGCCTCCGCCTGGCGTGCGCTGGCGCTCTGCGTGGTCATGGTTCTGTGCATCGTGGGGCTGTTCCGCGTGGTGCCCGGCGGCCTTGTGCCGGATGAAGACCAGGGCTATCTGCTTGGTCTGGCCATTCTGGACGATGGCGCGGCCCAACCCCGCACCCGTGCGGTCAACAAGGTGCTTACCGACTTCATGCTTAAAAACCCTGCGGTTTTGAGCGTGGGTACGCTCTCCGGTCTGGACATCACCTCCATGGCCGCCAAGAGTAACTACGGCACCTTCTTTGCCCTGCTCAAACCCTGGGGAGAACGCAAGGATCCCAAGGATGCAGCCAGCGTCATCGTGAACACCGTGGGCGCTGTAACCGTTATGCAGCCCGAGGCCTTTATCTTGGGCTTTACGCCGCCGCCCATCAGCGGCATGAGCAATACCGGTGGTTTTGAAGGCTATGTGCAGATGCGCGGCAGCGGCAGCCTCAAGGACATGGAAGACTCTGCCAACAAGCTTGTGCTTGAAGTGACCTCCAAAAATGCCGACGGCACGCCCAAGTACCCGGCAGTGGGCATGGTGCGCAACCTCTTTACCACTGGTTCGCCCCAGCTCTACGCCAACCTTGACCGCGAACGCTGCAAGGATATGGGCATCAGCATTGCCGATGTGTATTCGGCCATGAGCGCCACCTTCGGCAGTTCATACGTCAACGACTTCAACCTCATGGGCCGTACCTTCCAGGTCCGGCTTCAGGCTGAGTCTGAAACCCGCGTGCTGCCTGAAAGCCTCAACGACATATACGTGCCAAATAAAAATGGCGAGATGGTGCCCCTGACTGCGGTAATGACCCTTGAACGCCGCACGGCACCCCAGGTTGTGGAACGCTACAACGTGTTCCCGGCAGCCCACATCATGGGTGCGCCCACGCCTGGGTATTCTTCGGGCCAGGCTCTCAGCGAAATGGAAAAAGCCGCTTCTGTGGTCTTGTCCTCTGATTATCAGCTGGGCTGGGTTGGTACCGCCCTTCAGGAAAAACTGGCAAGCGCCGACACCACTGTCATCTTTGTGCTGGCGCTGGTCATGGTCTTCCTGATTCTTGCCGCGCAGTACGAATCGTGGTCCTTGCCACTTTCAGTGCTCACAGCCGTGCCTTTTGGCGTGTTCGGAGCCTTGTTGGCTACCTGGGGGCGCGGGCTTTCCAACGACATCTACTTCCAGGTGGCACTTGTGACCCTGGTTGGTCTGGCGGCCAAAAACGCCATTCTTATCGTGGAATTCGCTGTTGAAGCCTGGCGCGCCGGGCGCAGCCTTGATGCTGCGGCCATCCACGCCTCCAAACTGCGTTTTAGGCCCATCGTGATGACCTCGCTTGCCTTTATCCTTGGCTGCGTGCCGTTGGCCATCAGTACGGGTGCGGGCGCAAACAGCCGTCACGCCATCGGTACGGCGGTCATCGGCGGCATGCTGGCGGCAACGTGCATAGCCACGTTGTTTGTGCCGTTCTTCTTCAAGGCCATCATGCAACTCTCACTGAAACTGCAGGGCAAAACTGATCCCAATGCGGGCAGGGACCACCTTGCGGAAGACCAGGAGGACGACATATGAGCGCTTCCGGCAAGGCCCCGGGCATAATGCTCAAGACACCTGCATTGGTGCTGATGCTGGCCATGCTGCTTTCGGCATGCTCTCTTGCTCCGCACTATGACAGGCCGGAGCAGGAAATGCCCAAGCAGTGGCGGGCAGTGGATATGGGCTCAGTGCCCCTGCATACCGACTGGTGGAACAGGTTTAACGACCCTGTGCTGTCAGAACTGGTTGAAGAAGCGCTGAAGAACAATCAGGATCTGGCTGAATCCATGGCCAAGATCGAATCTGCCGCCGCTCAGGTTGGCGTAGGGACTGCCGCATTGATGCCCGTCATCAACGGTACCGGTTCCGCCGCCGCTCAGGGCGCATCTGAAAAGGCCGCCAACACGGTGCCTTTTGACCAGAGCAAGTTGTCGCGTTCTACCACAGCCTACCAGGGCGCGCTGAGCGCCTCCTGGGAACTGGATTTCTGGGGCAAGATCCGCAACCAGTACACCATGCTCAGCGATATCTTGATGAACACGGTCATTGGGCACGAAGCTCTGCGCCTCTCGGTGGCAGGGCAGACGGCTCAGGGCTACTTTGCCCTGCTGGCGCAGGACATGCAGCTTGATACGGCCCGCCGCACCCTGAAATCGCGTGAAGAATCCTTCCGGATTTATACCGCCCGCTACAAACAGGGTGATATAACCGAGCTTGACTGGCAGCGCGCCCGTGCAGAGGTGGAAACTGCCCGCGCCCAGGTGCACACCAGCACCGTGGCTGTGGACAAGGCCGAGGCCGGTCTGGCCGTGCTGCTTGGCCGTTCCCCCCGCGATATAATGGATCGGGCCATGAAACGCGGACAAGGCATCCACATGCTGCCCGCGCCGCCTGTGCTGCCCGCTGGCCTGCCCTCTGACCTTCTGGAGCGGCGGCCTGACGTGCGCGCTGCAGAATTCAGCATCATGGCCTACAATGCCAATATCGGCGTTGCCCGCGCGCAGTTCTTCCCCTCCATTTCCCTCACGGGCATGCTGGGTTCCCTGAGCGCTTCCATGGGTAACCTCTTTACCGGCCCCGCTGGTACATGGAGCTATGGCGCAAGCGGCACTGTGCCCTTGCTGGATTTTGGCCGCAACTGGTATAACCTCAAGGATGCCGAAGCCCAGAAAAAGGCAGCCATCGCCGTGTATCGTAAAACCGTGCAGTCTGCCTTTGAAGACATCCGCACGTCGCTTACCTCGCAGCGCGAGGCCGACCATATCGTGCGCAGCATGCAGGTGCAGGTTGAAAGCCTGCGGCGTGCCGTGCAGATCGCCAGTCTGCAATACGACAACGGCTATACGGACTACCTGACGGTGCTGGACGCCGAGCGTCAGCTTTTTGCTGCCGAGTTGCAGTTGGCAACATCGTTGCGCGACAGGCTTGATAGCGTGGTCAGCGTGTGCATGGCCCTTGGCGGCGGCTGGCAAGACCCCGGCACAAGCCCCAGCTTCCCTGTGGTGAACACAGAAAAGCTGTTGCAGGAACAGGCTGGCGGGCGGGCAAGCGCGCCTGCGGCTAAATCCGAATAATACACGAACCGAAGCGGCAAGCTGCCGCTGTCTGATAAACAGTGGGGGAAGCGTCTGACGGCGCTTCCCCCACTGTGCGTTTGCTCCCATGGTCCCCGTATATGAGTATTGAAGCCAGTCCACCTCGTTTTCGGGGCTTTACAGAAGGGGCATGCCTGTCGTAAAGGGAAAAACATGGATAAAAAGTTACCCCTGATTTTCCTTTCTCTTTGCGTCGCGCTGGGCTTGTGCTGCTCTGCGCCGGATCTGGCATGCGCCAAGGAAAATCCGGCTCCGCCAGAACAGACCGGCATAAGTGCCCCCCAGATTGCCCCAAAAAGCTCCAGAGCCAAGCGTTCTGGCGAAAAAAAGGGGGACTCTGCCAAGGCAAACCGACGCGAAAGCAAGCAGAAGGAAAAGAACTCAAAGGGCATTCACGCGCCAGCGTGGGCGTTTGGCGGCGAGGCGCAGAGCCGAGATGCATGGCGGGAAGGCACAAGCTCCAACGATCTGCAAAAGCGGGCCGTGGGGGATGACGCGTCCAAGGAAAAATCAATAAATACAACGGCCAGCATCAATTCTGCCCTCAAAGGGCCTCCAGCAAAAGAAGAACACAAAAGCGGCATGGCCGTGAGCGTTGGGCAGGAAGACTCCGCGTGGCGGAAGAAGGGACAGCATGAACTGGAGGCGGACGAAAACGTCCCCATGCAGAGCCGCCATGTTGTGCGCGCCTATGCGGATGTGGACGCAGGCGATGACCTGAGCATCAGGGTCGGGCCCGAGCTGATCCTCAAGGATGAGCAGCGCGAGCGAACCAATGCCAACAAGCAGCCGGAATCTGCCCTAGGGCTGGGCATGCAGTTCAAGCTTGACTTCTAGCCTGGTCGCCGGAGTTAGCGTCTGTTTGTCTGGGAATGTGGGCTTGCATCAGGAATAGCTGCCCGCAGCTACAGGGCAGGATGGCGTTACTGGACGTTCTGCGCAAGTATAAGATCCACCTCATCCACGCTGAGGCCAGCGTTTTTGGCGATCTGCCGGCTGTTCAGACCTTTGCGGTGTCCATTCAAAATCAGTTCCCGCAAAAACTGGGGGGAGCGGCTGATGCCCTCTGCCTGTTCCAGCAAGCGGCGCAGTTCATGCGTGCGCGCCTCAAGCTTCTCATCCAGATTCCGCAATTCCGCCTGCCGCTGGGCAAACGTAGCCACGATTTCCTTTTCCAGCCGAGCGTTCATTTCTATGCGCGCCAGCAGGCTGTCCTGATTGCCCTGCAATGCGTTGAGCAGCGCTTCTGACCGGCGCAAGCGCAGATAAAAAACAAGCACACCACCAAGTATGGCAAGCTCGAAGAGGGAAAAGAGCATGATAAGTGCGTAAAGCAGGGTGTCGTTCATACTTTTATGTTCAAGAGGTTGCCCACAAGCGGGGATGAAGTTTCACCCGATGGGGTTTCCGGTTCAGGGGGGGGCCGCCGCCTTCTGCGGCTGCCAAAATGGGGAGCGCCCTGGTGATCGGCATCCGGGGTCAGCGCCGTCTGGTTTCCGGGTTCTGTGCGCGTTACCTGTTGCTGCTCCTGCTTTGCCATGGCGGCGGCAAGAACGCGCGACATGGCAGCCGATGCCTGCGGGGCGACAGCAGCGGCATTGCTTACGGATGTGGCCAGGCTGGTCTGGGCATACAGCACGGCCATGGTGGCGTCAACGCTCATGGAGGCCTCCTGTTGCCGGATTCGGGGGCCCGTACGACCATTCAGAGGGTCGCGTATGCAGCAGCAAATATGTCTTGAGCAGCGCTACAGGCGCTGGCGTCTGCGGGCTTCACTGCCCGCCAGAAGCTGCTGTGCTATTCGTTCAGGTAGCTTTCAAACAAAATGTCATCAATGCGACCCTGCGTCAGGTAATCGTTCAGCACGCCGCTGAGGTCTTTCTTAATGGTGGCCGTATTGGCTGGATTCAGCAAAAACTCGTCCGACTTGCTGCTTAGGTAATAATACAGGGCATCGCGTAGGGGAATGAGCTTGTGGTCAATCTCCATGCCCACTCTGGGGCTTTGACTGACTGTTGAAAATTTGCAAATTAAAAAGCGCGCGCCGGTGGCTGTTTGCCGGGGGATAACAAAGGGCGCCAGTTCTTTGACGCTGTCAGGCTGGGCCGTAGGCGTTTTTGCAGAAGGCACTACGATCACCTCTGGCTTGATTGGCTCTTGAGCCGGCGGCGGGGGAGTGCGCAGTACAAACCACCAGATTGCAGCGCCTGCCACCAGCAGCACGAGCAGGCCAGCAGCGGCAGCAATGATCAGCAGCTTTTTTTTCTTCTTGGGTTGTTCGGCCCCTTCTTCGGCTACCTGAAGAGGGGCTTCCTCTGTTTTGGCCGGGGGAGGAGGCGCCTGTTCCACAAGGAACGGGGCATCGTCAAGATCAAGTTCGACCTTGCGCAGGCTTGTATCCTGGCTGACCGCAACCTGAAGTTCATCCTTGACGGGGGCGTCTTTCAAATCCTGCTTTTCAGCCACGCGCCTCTCCTGACAATCACGGCCTGTTCATCTGTTCCATGCCGTGACCAACACTATACTACCGCAACCACTAAGAACAAAAAACCCGCCCCGAACCAGGAGAGCGCGTACAGCGCTGACCCCGGCCAGGAGCGGGCCGTCAAAGCCAGGGAAATCTTGGCGCTGTGCCCAAGGGCAGGTTGCCTGGGAAAAGGCTGGCTGCCTTGCGTAGATACTTGTATATATCCGCGCCACGCATGATTGCCGGGCGAATGCGTACCGCCACAGGCAAGTATTTTAACGTGTAATACTCTAGGGGAAAATCTTGTCGATTTTCTGCTTCATCGTGTCCGCCGTGAAAGGCTTGACGATATAGTTGGAAACTTTGGCCTGTACCGCTTCAATGATGTTTTCCTGCTGGGCTTCAGCAGTAACCATCAGAAAGGGGATGTTGGCAAACTGCTCGCTTGAGCGAACCTTGCGGAGCAGGTCAATGCCTGTCATCTGGGGCATGTTCCAGTCAGAAACGATAAAGTCGATCTTTTCGCGGTTCAGAACTTCCCATGCCGAGGTGCCGTCATCGGCTTCCACCACGTTCTGAAAACCAAGCTGGCGCAGAATGTTGCGCACAATACGGCGCATGGTGGAAAAATCGTCAACCACAAGAACTCGCATATTCGGATTGTAAGGCATGAGAAGAACTCCTTGAAGCGCCGTCAATATCGGTTTGCAACAGACGTTGCAGCCGTGCGCCACTGTCTGTTGTAAGCTTATATTTCAGTGCCTTCGCCGTAAAGATTATGAAATTCCTTGCGAAGGCGGCTCAGGGCCTGTGAATGTAATTGTGAAACCCTGCCTTCGGTGATGCCCATGACTTCGGCAGTTTCACGCATATTCAACTCATCAGTATAATACAGCGAGAGTACCAACTTTTCTCTTGGCGTCAAGCGGTCGATCAGCGGCGCCACGCGCTCCACAAGCTCTTGCAGGGCAGTGCTGCGGAAGGGTTCTCCGCCTTCGGGGCCTTCGCCCGAGAGCGTGTCCTGAATGGCGTCAAGTGAAATCCAGAGCTGGTTTTGCAGGGCTTCAAGCCCCTGCCGCACATCGCGCATGTCGAGGCCGGTGATCTTTTGCAGCTCGTCCTCGGTGGCCTGTCGGCCTTGCTCGTGCTCAACCTTGCGCATGGCTTCATCAAGCACCCGCACACGCTGACGCAAGGACCGGGGAAACCAGTCAAGTCGGCGCAATTCATCAAGCATGGCTCCCTTGATGCGGCTTTCGGCATACGTTTCAAAGCGGATGCCGAGCTGCGGCCTGAACTTGCCCAAGGCTTCCATGAGGCCCAGGGTGCCGGAGCTGATCAGCTCCCCCAGTTCTATGCTGCGTGGCAACTTGGCTTTGAGCCGCAAAGCGAGAAAGCGTATCTTGGGCGCATAGTGACGCACCACGGATTCCTGCTCTGCCGGTGAAAAGCTCTCCCAAGGGGTTGCCCCGGTTTCGAGCGCTTCCCAGGGGCAGGGAGCTTGCGCTTGCGCTGTGCCGGTCTTCATGTTGGTTTCCTTCGGATTTGCCTCTTCTACCCCGTGGCATCTGGATGCCTGTTATGCCTCGCTCCACCTGCCCGCCAAGGCTGGTTGCGCTGCGTTTTTGACACGTTGAGGTTATGGAACGTTGTTTCTGTCGCCAAAGGCTTTTCAGGCCCGAAATCCCATCTGCAATGCTAGCGGAACAGCAGTTTTTTCCAGAAAAACTTGATGTTGCCGTCGAGGTTTTCGGGGGCTTCCCATGCGCTGATGTTCTTGGCCAGCGACATGGTGGCCTTTGCCGCCGGGCTTTGCGGTTCGCTTATGCAATAGGGCAACTGCTGCACCACGGCCTTGCGCACACCGGTATCGCGCGGGATAACGCCCACGAGTTCCAGGGAGACGCCACTGAGAAAATGGTCGCAGGCCTGATGCAGACGTACAAACATGTCCTTGGCCGTCTTGAGGTCAGGGGCCATATTGACGCACACCTTGAAGCGTTCAACGCCATGATTGTTCTTCAGCACCTTGATAAGGGCATAGGCGTCAGTGAGCGAGGTCGGTTCCGGTGTAAGCACTACCAGGCGTTCTTGCGCTGCCATGTTGAAATAGAGCACGTTGTCGCTGATGCCTGCACCTGTGTCCACGATGAGGTAGTCAAGCCCGTCTTCCATTTCGTCTACGGCTTCAAGCAGTTCAAGCTTCTGCCCAGTGGAAAGGGTGAGCATTTCGCTCATGCCGGAAGAAGCAGGCAGGATGGAAAAGCCGTAAGGCGTGGGAAAGAGTATGTCCGAAATGGTGGCCCCTTCGTGGAACAGATGAAAAATATTCTTCTGCGGGGTCAGACCAAGCACCACGTCTACGTTGGCCAGGCCGAGGTCGGCGTCAATAAGCACCACCTGCTTGCCCAGCTGCGCGAGGCAAATGGCGAGGTTGACCGAGATATTGGTCTTGCCTACGCCGCCCTTGCCTGAGGTGACGGAAAAAACCAGAGGGAAAGTGCCGCTCATCTGTCTGCTCCACATGTTATGGCTCATGCCGCGCTAGGCGGCCTGGCCGGGAAGTTGCCTTTTGAAAATAAGACGCCAGACCAGCGGCTCGGTGGCCGGGGCAAGGCTTTCCTTGAGTTCCGCGCCGAACGACAGTGCTGAAACCGGCAATCCGGCAGCGCAGGCCACATTCACAATATTGCCGAAGCTTACGGCTTCGTCCAGCTTGGTCCATACAAGGGAGCCAGGCCCTTCAAATTTGTATCTTTGCAAAAACGCCTGTGTTTGCAGTGCGTCAAAAAATGGCGAAAGCGTAAGGTGCGTAGCAGCTTCCACAGTGTCCAGGCCCATGTCGGCCCGCCAGTGGGCAAGATTGCCGTTGCGGTCAAGGCCGGGAACATCAATGAATACGGCGCGGGCCTCGCGGGTGGCGGCCAGGGCAAGTTCCATGGCGGCTTTGTCCGGCGCTTCCATATACGTAAAATTGGAAAGTTCCGCCCAGTGGCGCAAAATCAGCCTGCCGTTGCCGCGCAGGCAGTCGGCGTTGATAAAGGCAATGCGCGCTTCTGGCTCGTGTTTGCGCAGGTGCAGTGCAAAGCGCAGGGCCGTTGTGGTTTTACCAAAACCGAAAGGCCCGGCCATCAGGTGGATGCGCTGCCGCCACTGTTCCGCGCCCCAAGCCTTGACCGGCACCATGCCGCAGAGGCATTCAAGCACAGAGGCTCCGGGTTCGGCCAGCAAACGCTGATAAAGGTCAACCGCCACAGAGTCAGAAACACCTTCGCGCTGCAAATATTCCAGAGCAACACGCTGGCGGGGCGTGAGGCGTTCAAGCTGAATGGCCGGCTTCATCAAGGCAAAGATCTGATCCTTGAGATGCATCCATTCCTTGTGCCATTCGCCCCAACCTGCAGGCGCGCCTGCAGCTTGCGCTGCTTCGGTCTTGGGGCGCTCTATCCCGGCAGTTATTTCATGGCAGACGGCACCGTTTTTGCGATAGGTGCGGTTGCCCAGGATAACGGCGTCAGGCCCCATCTCGGCCTTGATTCTGGCCAGAATTTCCTGTGATGTGGCCCCTGTGAACGTCTTTACCTGCATGGCCCATTCCTTTGCCTAACGGTTCAATATCGCCCAGCGGCGCATCAGTGCCGTTTGTTTGACGACAGACCAGTATCTGCAAATTCGGGGCCAACTTTTTGGGCAGTATTGACCCATGCGGTAACAGTCACATGAACGCAGCTTTCGCCATAGACAATACTAGCTGGTGGAAAAGTAAAAGGCAACGAATCCTGATAGCTGAAGCGTAATATAAAAAATAAAGCGGCGCTCTGACTCAAGGGTCGGAGCGCCGCGTAACGTTGAGCCAGACCGGATTAGTCGGCGCTGACCACGCCCACCGATTGCAGCCGGATGTCGGGCGGAATCTCCGCCTGCGAGATGACCGGCACCGTGGGGAGAAAGCGCGTGACAATCTGGGCCAGATGCGGGCGGATGATCGGTGTCACCAGCAGCACCGGCTGGGCATCGGTATTCACCGCATTGTCGGCAGCCGTGCTGATATTGTTCACCAGCCGCTGGGCCACAGCCGGATTCATGGAGAGGAAGGTCACGCCGTTGTCGGCATGGCGAATGCCTTCCTGCACCAGGCGCTCGGCATTGGGCGCAAGGGTCAACACTGAAAGCGTTCCCTGGCTGTCCAGGTAGGGCCGCACGATGGCGCGGGAGAGTTTTTCGCGCACATATTCTGCCAGCGTGTCGGGATTTTTGACGCTTGAGCCAAAGTCGCCCAGAGTTTCCACAATGGTGAGCATGTCGCGTATGCTGACGCTTTCGCGCACCAGCAGTTGCAGCACTTTCTGCACCACGCCAAGGGGCAGCACGTTGGGCACCAGGTCTTCCACTGCCTTGGGCGAATGCTTGGCGACCGTGTCCAGCAGCCCCTGCACGCCCTGGCGGTCAAGAAAGTCGGCCAGCTGACGCTTGAACACTTCCGTCAGATGCGTGGCGATAACCGTTGCCGGGTCAACCACCGTGTAGCCCGCAAGCATGGCCTCCTCGCGCTGACTGTCTGGAATCCACAGGGCAGGCAGGTTAAAGGCAGGCTCGCGCGTTTCAATGCCGCTGATCTTGGTGGTCACGTTGCCGGGATCCATGGCCAGAAAGTGATCGACCAGAATTTCTGCCGAAGCCACCTGATTGCCCTTGATAAGCAGGGCATACTGGCCGGGCTTGAGCTGCAGGTTATCGCGCAGGTGCAACGAGGGAATGACCACGCCCATGTCCAGCGCAAACTGTCGGCGTATGGAGCGGATGCGGGCCAGCAGGTTGCCGCTCTGTTCTTCGTCCACCAGGGGGATGAGGCCGTAGCCCACTTCAAGTTCAAGTGTATCAAGGGGCAACAGGGCCTGTACCTCTTCCGGCGTATCGGCGGTGCCGGAACTGCTTTTCTTTTTCTTGTCTGCCTTGGCCTTGTTGGCGGCCTCCTGATCCTTGTTTTCCGTGAGGCGGCTCACCACAAAGATGAGGATGGATATGCAGAGGAAGGGAATGGTCGGCAGACCGGGAACCAGCGCAAACAGCAGCAGCACGCCCGAGACCATCTTGAGCGCACGGCTGTTGAAGGTAAGCTGGGCCAGAAATTCTTCGCCCATCTTGGCTTCGGAGGCGGCGCGCGAAACCAGCAGGCCAGTGCCTGTGGAAACAATGATGGAAGGTATGGTGGAAACCAGGCCGTCACCGATGGTCAGCAGAGAATAGGTGGTGAGGGCTGTGTTCCAGTCCATATCTTTCTGGACCATACCAATGATGATGCCGCCCACAAGGTTCACCAGGGTGATGAACATGCCTGCGTTCACGTCGCCTGAAACAAATTTGCAGGCACCGTCCATGGCGCCGTAAAAATCTGCTTCCTTGCGCAGCCCTGCGCGGCGGGCATTGGCCTGTTCTTCATCCAGCAAACCAGCGTTGAGGTCGGCTTCAATGGCCATCTGCTTGCCGGGCATGGCGTCCAAGGTGAAGCGGGCCGCCACTTCTGCGATACGCGAAGTACCAGCGGTGATAACGGTCTTGTTCAGAATGAACAGGATCATAAAGATAACGGCGCCCACAACGTAACTGCCGCCCACAACAAACTGGCCGAACGCTCGGATGACTTCGCCAGCGGCGTTTGCGCCCATATTGCCGTTGAGCAGAATAAGGCGGGTGGACGCAACGTTGAGCGCCAGCCGCAGAAGGGTTGTGACCAGCAGCAGCGAAGGAAAGATGGTAAATTCCAGCGGCGAGGTCATGAACATTGTGGTTATAAGCACCAGCAGTGAAATGGAAATACTGATGCAGAGCATGAAATCGAGAAAAAACGTGGGCAGAGGCACCAGCATGACAAACAGGATGGTGACCACACCGGCTGCAAGAAATATTTCGCCGTTTTTTGAAAATCGAGCGTAATCAAGCTGGGGGATTACTACGGCAGCCATTTTTATGACACCTCTCTGCGTTGGTTCCCGAAAGCGGGTTTACCCTGGTACGTATGGACAAGATGGAAAAATTCCTTGCCTTTCTAGGGCCTTGCCGCCTTGGGCTTGAGCTTCCAGATGCTGGCCAGCACAGCAGCCACCGCTTTGTAAAGCTCTTCGGGAATCATGTCGCCCACCTCTGTGGACTTATACAAAGCCCGTGCCAGAGGTACGTTTTCGCGAATGGGAATCCTGTTTTCGCGGGCTACTTCCTTGATTTTTTCGGCCAGATTGTCTGCGCCCTTGGCAAGCACGATGGGCGCGGGAGCTTCCGAGGTATTATAGCTCAGGGCCACGGCTATGTGCGTGGGGTTTGTGACCACCACATCCGCCTTGGGCACGTCGGCAAGCATGCGTTTGCTCATCATTTCCATCATTTTTCTGCGCTGCTGCCCCTTGACCACGGGGTCGCCATCAGCCTGCTTCTGCTCGTCCTTCACTTCCGACTTGGTCATTTTCATGCCTTCGTTATAGGCATAGCGCGACTGCCATACGTCAAAAATGGCAATGGCAATAATTGGCAGCAGCGCGTAGCAGGTCAGCTTGAAAGCCATTTGCAGCATGTAGGTCGCCACGCCCTCGGTGCTGGCGTAGTACATGGGCAGAAAATTCTGATGTTCCTTGAAGATGATCCAGCCGGGGATGATGCCGAGAACAAGAGAAAACAGCAGGCTCTTGATAGTGCGCAGGGCTGTTTGCGGCGATGCCAGCATCTGCTTGAGGCCCTGAATTATGTTGAAGCGCTTCAATGTGGGGCGTATCGCCTTGGTTGTCCAGAGTTTTCCCACCTGTAGGCGTTGCGCCAGGAAGGCCAGAAAGCCCAGAGTCAGCAGGATGGGCATGATCATACGGGCAATTTCAAGCGTGACGTCAATGCTGAGGCTGTAGACGTTTTCAGGGTTGGGATCGAACTCCCACGAGTGGCTGAGAAAGTGGCGGAACAGGCGCTTGATGTCGTCGGCCATGGGGCCAATCCAGGCATAGAGAATACACAAGCCCCCAAGCAGGCTCACGGCCTTGCCCAGTTCTGGCGCTTTGGGAACATTGCCCTCCTCACGCTGCTTGCTGACGCGTTTTGGAGTGGCTTTTTCTGTTCTGCTTGGATCTTCCTGCGAACCGAACATGCTCTTACCGCCCTGGTTTGGTTGGCGCTGTTAAGCGCGTTGCCCAGACAATAGCAAAAAATATGCCCGTCAGAGAACTGGCGGGCATATCAGATCAGGGCGCAACGCTCATTGGGCGCATGGAGTTTCCTCCGCATGTGCGTCATTTGTTGCGAGCTGTTTGAAGTCAGTGCGTTTGTTGATCCTCTTCTTCCTGCCACCACCAGCGGGCGCGCTGGCTGAGCAGGTCAATATCGCCAGCGGCGGCGAGGTTGAGCATCTGCCGGTATTGGCGCACAGCTTCGTAGCTGTAGGGATTGGCTTCAAACAGGCCAGCGAACATGCGCGCGTCTTCTGTCAGCATTTTTCGGGCAGCGTTCTGGCGGCGGCGGAATGAAGGCGTAAGAAAGGGCAGCAGGTCCTCATGCTCCGCCAGCAGGGCGAAGTACGCCAGGCTGGTGATGAAGTTCATATTCTGGATGCTGGCCATGGCCTTGTCGTGTTTTTCGGCCGTGGTGCAGAAAACACGGCAGCCAAGGGCTGTAAAAAAGCCCGAGGCCAGTTCCACATGAATTTGCCCCGCATGGCCCCCCGGCACAATAGCTACGGGCTGGTCTGCCTGCGGATCCGGCTTGGGGCCAAAGAGGGGATGCGTGCCCACCACTGGCCCGGCCCAGACCTTCTCCATCTGTTGCAGCGGAATTTCCTTTACGGAGGTGATGTCCGCCAGCACAGCCCCAGGGAGCAGATGCGGGCAGACCGTAGCAATAACCTCGCTGAACACAGCGGCAGGAACGCAAATGATGGCCAGTTCGGCCCCCTCGCAGGCGGGAGCCAGAACTTCGGGCGTCAGGGGCACGTCCACACCCGCCACATTCAGCCCTGCCGACTCGGCGCGAGCCAGCAGCATGGCGCCCATGCGGCCAGTGGAGCCAACAATGACGGTTTTTACGGGATTGCGCGGGCAGAAGCCGGTAAAACCGTCAAATCCATCCTCCGCAGCGGATTCCCCGCCGTTATGGGCGGCAGGAGTGCCGTTACTGCCTTGATTGCCGTTCATGCCAGTTGCTCCCAGATATTCCAGAATTGCGGAAAGGATTTGCGCACCACCAGCGGGTCGTCCAGCAGGGCGCGCACATTTGTTTCAGGCTGGCGCAGTCCCAGCAGGGCCAGAGACATGGCGATGCGGTGGTCGTTGTGGGCAGAGAGGGAAACTCCCTCGGGCAAACGCGGACAATCTGGCTTGCCGTTGCCGCGTCCAGCCAGGCCGTGAATGAGCATGCCGTCTGAGAGCTGGTCAATGACCACGCCAGCCTTGGCAAGCTCCTGCGCCGGGGCGCTGATGCGGTCCGACTCTTTATAACGCAGATGGGCCACATTGCTGATGCGCGTGGAACCCTGCGCAAAGGCGGCCAGCACAGCTACCGTGGGCACGAGGTCGGGGCAGTCGCCCATGTCCAGCTCCACGCCATGAAGGGCGGAGGGGTACACGGTGACGGAATCTTCCGTCATGGTCATGCGCGCGCCCATGCGTTGCAAAATGCCCAGCATGGCGCGGTCGCCCTGCAGGGAATCCGTGCGCAGACCTTCAACCCTCACAGGCTTGAGGCCCAGTGCGCCAGCGGCCAGCAGATAGGACGCGCCAGACCAGTCGCCTTCAACAGTGTAGTTGCCCGCGCGGTACGCGCCGGGATGGACTGTCACACGCAGGCAGCCGGGATGCGCGGCCTTGAGTTCGCGCCATGCGCCAGGAGGCAGCATTTCCCATGGAGCATCGGCCTCGTCGCGGGTTTCCACGTCAAAGCGGATGCCGTAGTCGGTCAGGCATTGCAGGGTCAGCCCCACATAGGGCCAGGATACGGCTTTCTGCCCGCCAAGCGTTACTGACAAAGGCGCAGGTCCCATGGGGGCCGCCAGCAACAGGCCTGAAAAATACTGGCTCGAAATATCCATGCCCAGCGTCACCTCGCCCCCACACAGGGCAGGGTTGAGGCCCTTGGCGTGCAGCACCAGAGGCGGGCAGTCGGGCTTGCCTTCAAAGGTGGCGGCAAGCCCCAGCTTTTTGAGTGCGTCCGTCAGTTCTGCGATGGGCCTTTCGTGCATGCGCGGCGCGCCGTGTATGCGAAATTCGCCCTCGCCAGCGGCCAGCACGGCGGTGAGCAGGCGGCATGTGGTGCCGGATTCTTCCACATCACAGGAAAGGGGGTAGCCCGTTGCGCCAC
Source organism: Desulfovibrio sp. UIB00 (assembly GCF_022508225.1). Classification (NCBI taxonomy): domain Bacteria; kingdom Pseudomonadati; phylum Thermodesulfobacteriota; class Desulfovibrionia; order Desulfovibrionales; family Desulfovibrionaceae; genus Desulfovibrio; species Desulfovibrio sp. UIB00. The sequence goes on from NZ_JAETXJ010000001.1 coordinate 551,549, forward strand.
CGCGAGGCTTGCCGCCCATGCCCGTCACGCGCCACGCGCCGGAGGCCTGGGTGCTTTCAGGCAGGGTTTCCATGCTCGCCCCGGCCCCGCACAGGATGGCGCGGGTGCGTTCGAGGTCGCGGCTTTCAAGGGTATGCCGCACTGTGGAAACTCCCTGAGCCAGCGCCGCGCCAATAAGGTAGCGGTGCGAAACAGATTTGGAAGCGGGTGCGGTAACGCTTGCCGTGGCCTGCTTTTCGGCCTCAGTGATGATAATGGTGCTCTGGCTCATGAGGCTGGCTGCTCCGGTGTTTCCGAGTGGAGGTCAAGACGGTCCAGTTGCGGCCCTGTGGGGTAGCTGCCCAGTATGCGGAAGCTGGTACAGACTTCGTGCAGTTTTTCCAGCAGGGGGGCGTAGCGGGGATCTTCGAGATCGCTTTCCACATCGGCAAAAAATACATATTTCCAGCGCTGACCGCGCAGGGGGCGCGATTCCAGCTTGCGCATGTTGATTCCATTGCTTGCCAGTAGGTCAAGCACGCATGAGAGCGCGCCAGCCTTGTCTGCCGTAGTGAACAGCAACGAGGTTTTGTCCGCGCCGGTATGGCCGGGCTGCGGGCCGCCCGTGCGGCTGCCCGAGCGCGCGTCGCCGGGGCCGATGATCACAAAGCGCGTCCAGTTGCCGGGTTCATCCTCAATGCGGCGGGCCAGAACAGCAATGCCCATGAGGTCGGCCAGCTTGCCGTGGCCGATGGCTGCCGCGTCTTCCTTGCCAGCGGCATACTGCGCGGCGGCAGCGGTGGATTCCACCGGCACAAGGCCAGCGCCGGGCAGATGGGCGCGCAGCCACGCGCCGCACTGGGCCAGGGGCTGGGGGTGGGAATACACGGTGCGCACGGCGGCCAGCGAAGGCGCGTTGCTCAGCAGACAGTGCGAAATGCGCGAGAACAGCTCGGCCTGAATATGCACATCGTACTTGAGGAACAGGTCAAAGCTCACCCCCACGGTTCCCTGAAGGGAATTTTCCAGCGGCACCACGCCGAGCTCGCACTGACCGGAAGCCACTTCCTGAAAGACCTGCGTGATATCGTTGCAGGGGCGGAACTGGGCGGCATGGCCCAGATACTCCACGCCCGCAAAGTAGGAAAACGTGCCTTCCGGGCCGAGATAGGCCACATTCTGGGGCCGCTGCAAGGAGCGGGAAGAAGAAAATATTTCGCGCCAGATGGCCCGCAGATGCTCCTCCGGCAAGGGCCCGGGGTTGCGCGTTGCCAGACTGTCCAGCACTTCCTTTTCCCGCAGGGGCTTGAAGATAATGCCCGGCACATCTGCCTTGATGCGCCCCACCTCGAGGCTCAGGGCCGCCCGCTGGTTAAAGAGCGTGAGCAGATCCTGATCCACGGCGTCAATCTCGTGTCGGATGGCGGCAAGGCGCGCGCCCGCCTCATCAGGAGAGGCTGCCTGACGGTCTGCTGCGGCTGCGGGGTGGCCCTTGGGCCAGTGGCTGTTGCTGTCGTCCATGCTTATATCTCCCGGATGTCTTCGCGGATGCGCATGCCAAAATGGCGACCAGCTTCGTCCAGGCGGCACAGCACAGTATCGCCTGGTTTCAGGCTCACCACGCTCACCGGCTCGCCGCCGGGGGTGGTCAGGCGGATGGTTTCAGCATTTTGCAAAAATACCGCTCCGGTTTTAACGCCGTCTTCGGTGGTAACCTGGGCTTCAACCAACAGCATGGGGCGCACTTCAATCTTGACCCTGCCAAGGGTGGCAAGGCTTGTTTCGCCGTTGGCGTCCACGATCAGCACTTCCTGCCCCGCCTTGAATTCGCCAAGATAGGTGGTTTTGTCGCCGGGCAGGCGCACGTAGGCATGCACGGCCCCCGCATTGACCCTGAAGGGGCGGGCGGCAACATATTCGTTGCGTTCGGTTTCCGCATGCACAAGAAAGGTAAAGGCGCTGGAATTGCCCACCAGCATGCCCTGGCCCTTGCGCAGGATGGAGAGCGTGTCGGCGCAGACGCGGTGCCCGAGGCCCACGGATTCCACGCGGGTGATCACGGCGGGCAGCAGTTCTTCATGCCCCTGCGCGAGCTTGCACTGGCTGACAATGGTCTTGAGATCGGCCACGGCCTCTCTGGATACAACAATGCCCGCCACACCGCGTTCCAAAATTCCTGCGGCAAGGCGGGCCTCGTCCAGCGTAGCGGCCTCAGCCAGAACGCTGTCGCTCTGGGCCAGAAGGTTTTCCACAGGTATTACCTCCCAGCCGCGAGCGAGAACCACACGCTCGCCCTTGTGCAGCCGTTCGAGCACGGCTTCTTCGTCTGCCTTGACGTTGAGCGCCACCATGGCGGTATCCTCGGCAGCCAACACAGGGCAGCGCGAAAGACCGGAAACTTCTTCCACATGCTTGCGCGGCACAATAACGCCGTCCACGCCGGATTCCAGCGCCAGAGTCACATCGCCCTTGTCAAAGGGAACGCAGTTGAAATAGATGCGGGACATGCGGCTTACTCTCCTACAATTTCCATGGCCTGATCCACGGAAGCGTTGTCGTGTACAATGGCGCGCAGGGCCTTGACCAGGGCAACGCGGTTGGGATGCTGGAATACGTTGCGGCCCACGGAAATGCCCGCGCCGCCTGCACTCAGTGAATCCTGAACCATCTGGAGGATCTGGCGGGTGGAATCCATGCGCTCGCCACCGGCGATAACCACGGGCACGCAGCAGGCGGCCACGACTTCAGAGAAGCTTTCCGCATCGCCGGTATAGGGCACCTTGACGATGTCCGCGCCCAGCTCGACACCCACGCGAGCGCAATGGGCAACCACATCCTTGGCGTAGCCGTTCTGAATCTGCGGGCCGCGCGCGTACATCATGGCCAGCAGCGGAATGCCCCAGTTGTCGCACGATTCGGCCACCCGGCCCAGATCGGCCAGCATGAGGCGTTCATTGGGGTCGCCCAGATTGACGTGCACCGAAACGCAGTCCGCGCCGTGCTTGATGGCTTCTTCAACCGTGCCAACGAGGGTTTTGGTGTTGCCGAGGGGCGAAAGAGCGGTGGAGGCGGAGAGGTGGATGATAAGGCCGATGTCGCTGCCCGCGTTGCGGTGTCCGCAACGCACAAGGCCCTTGTGCATGAGCACTGCGTCCGCGCCGCCTGTGGCCATGTCGTTGACGGTGTCGCGCATGTCCACCAAGCCTTCAACCGCGCCGATGGTCACTCCGTGATCCATGGGAACAATGATGGTACGGCCATTTGTGCGGTTGATGATGCGTTCCAGGCGGATTTTTTTTCCAAGGTACATGGGCTCGCTCCTTTCAGTCTGCTGCTTTAAGGTGACCCGCATGAGGCGGGGTTTGCCGCATTTTTTCCGGCGGCCCATACAAAAAAAGGGCCGCTGGCTTGTTGCCTGCGGCCCGTTGAACTTTCTAACTTTTACGCGTCAGCAAAGCTCCCGACCACAGGCTCCGGTAAAGTACGCAAAATAATACCAGCTAAAGATGCCGGCGGCGTAGGAGGAGGTGTGGTTGGAAGAAATGCGCTGCATGAAAGTATCCTTAAATTTTCTAGGTAAAAAGCTACGCGGCATGCAAAAGCCTGTCAATAGAAAATTGAAGTTTGCATGAAAATTGTTTGCAAGGTCAGGCTGCGCCACGTTCTGCGGGGTCTGAGGGGGCATCCGGGGGTGTTGCTTTGCGCCGCAGCTTGCGCGTTTCAATCCGCCTGAGCACAAATTCGCCGGGTTTGACCCCTTCCGGCACTGCTGACAGGGGAAACTCCGCGCGGGCCAGATTGCGATGACCGCCAGCCTCGCCCACGTCGTAAAAACAGGCGTCCGCCAGACGGCCAATGTCCCGCCCGCCATCGCCGCGAAAGATCACGATAACGGTTTTGTCCACCACGCCGCTCACGGCTATCCACCGCAGGCCGTGCACCCGTGTGAAAAAGTCCGCCACTGCCACCAAAAGGTCTGCGCTGTTGACCTCGTTGAGCGAGGCAAAGGCCCCGCCGCCTCGGCAGTCGGCAAGGGAACGGAATGCACGTGAAAACAGCGGCAGCCATTCCCGCAGGTATTCGCTACGCAGAATACGTCGCAGCAGGCCGTTGTCCGCATGGCGCGAAAGCCACTGATACGCGCGAAAATCGTCTTCGCCGCCGGAGCGCTCAAAAGCCGCCGTGTCTGTGCGTATGCCGTACAGCAGGGCTGTGGCAAGCCTTGGCCCTGGGCGCATGCGCAGGGCCTTGAGATAGCGGGCCATCATGGTGCTGGTGGCGCCCATGTTGGGGCGGATATCACGCAGCAAGGCCGGGCCAGCCAGTGAGCATGCCGTAATGTTGTTGGCGACGCGGGGCAGGGGATGGTGGTCGATGATGCAGTCAAAGTGCAGGCCCTGAAAAGCCTTGCTATGGTGCGGCTGGGAATCCACCATGGCAAAGTGGGTGTACTGGTCGGCATTTTCAGGCTGCCAGGGGCGCACCGGGATGTTCAGATAGCGGATCATGGCCAGGTTGTCGGGCCGGGTCACCTCATTGATGCGCGCAATGTCCACGTTGTGCACCTTGTGGATCATAATACGCTTGAGCGCCAGCGCCGATGCCAGGGCATCGGGGTCGGCATTGATGAGGATGCACCAGCGGTCGTCCTTGCTGAGACCTGCCCGCCATTTTTGCAGCAGGGCGATGTGGTCTGTGGCGCCAGCCATGATTCTCCTTAAAAGTTCTTCTGCGAAAGCCCGCTTGCGAAAATGCGTTTGCCGAGGTTCATTCGCCGGAATGCGTTTGCGCAAGCGCTTCCAGCACCGGCAGGGATGCGGCTAGGCGATTCCAGTTGAATATTTCGACCATATGCACTGCCGAATCGGGGATGCGCTGCATGATGGCGGCTGCGGTATGCGCCTGCCCAGGCGTAAAAGCCGTGAGGGGCAGATGCCGGTCGCCGTCGCCGGGGGCGCTCCAGTGCGTCATGGTCGCCTGCTCTGGCAGGGTCGAAACCAACAGGTTTTTTTGACCATAGCCCAGGAGGTGCCCTACGTCCAGACACAGGCCCAGTCCGTGATCCTGAAGAAAGCCATTCCCAAGGCTGGCAATATCGCTGTGGCCCACGTTTTCCAGCAACAGCGGGACATTGCAGATGTTTTTCCAGTGGTGCGTAAAACCTGCCAGCAGGCGGCGTTGCACCATGGGCGAACCTTGGGGCGGGTGCAGCACGGCGTAACGCGGCTGAAGAAAGGCCGCCTTGCCAAGTACGGACATTGCCAATTGCGCGGCCCTACGGGCAGGATGCGCGGCGCTCTTGCTGGCGGGCCAGGGCAGGTCAACGGGCAGATGCACATGCCAGCGCAGGGGCAGGGTTGCCAGATCGGGCGGCAAATCCTGCGGGCCGTAGTCCAGACAGGACTGCGCTTCAAAAAAGCACAGGCCTACTTCGTCCACCTTGCCAGCCAGAAAACGCGCGTTTACCGCCACTCCGGCGGGCAACACAAAGGAGGGCGCGGCCAGGCGGCCTGCAAAGCGTGCGGGCCGCAGATGCGTTGTGTCTGGCTGGAGCGTCTGGTCGCCTGAATTTTGGGACATGCAGATGTTCCTTGTGTGCAGCATGCACAAAGGGGGAGATTTATGGAAAATCTCCCCCTTTATCCTTCTGTAATTGCGGGATGCTACACCAACTTGGTGCTGCTCCAGCCGTGTTCCTTGGCTGCGGCTTCGGTCTTGGGCCCGCCCAGAACGCAGGTGGATCCGTTGCGCGCAACCTCGGCCAGCACTTCGGCAAATTCGCGGAAGTGCTTTCTGGTGGTGGAAAGGATTTCTTCGCGCATGAGTGCGCGGGCGGCATCGGTGTCGTCCGTGAGCCAGCGCGAGAGGGACTGCGCGCCCTTGGCATCGGGCAGCAGGTAGCTGTCCAGATCGCCCACCGCGCCCACAATGGCCTGGGTGAGCTGGGCATTGTCCGGGCTGAAGGTGCGCAGGTATTCGGCCATGCCGTCAAAGGCCGTCAGGGTGTCGTCCACGTTGGGGTCGCGGTATGAGGCGCACACAAGGGTGCCGCCCAGGCGGTCAAGATTGCAGAACGCGCCGTACGCGCCGCCGCGCACGCGCACGCGCTCCCACAGGTAGCCCATGCGCAGGCTGCGCAGGATAACGCTGGCGGAGCCGTGGTACACATAGCCCTGATTGTAGATGTTGGCGGCCTTGCCCACATAGTTGATCTGGGCCGGGGCAATGAAGGCTTCACCCTTGGGCAGTTCCAGAGGGGCGCTGCCAAAGTCCGATGTCGCCCCTGCCCGCGCGGGCGAAAGCGAGCGCAGCAACTGGCGGGCTTCCGTTTCGACCAGTGCGAGGCCCTGCGCCTCTGCGGTGCAGTCCACGATTGCGCCGGGGCGGGCAATGATACGCGCGCGCAGTTCTTCCAAATCATTCAAGACAGACTGCGGGTCTGTGTCCATGCGCTCCAGCAGGCCGCGCACGCTCTCAAGATAGCTCAGGCCCGACGTGCGTTCGGCAATGGCGCTTGCGCCGTTGAAGCGCGACCGCAGGCGGGCGCTGACCGCCGCATGACCGGCGGACTGTAATCCGTGCTCCAGCCGGGCCTTGCCTTCCAGCAGCATCTGGCCCAGGCGTTCGCGCAGCACATCGGCGTCCGTCAGGGGTTCCAGCAGAATTTCGCGGGTCAGGGCAAAGAGGTCTGGCAGCTTGTCGTACACTGCCTTGCCCGACACGCCAAGGTAGCCAAAGGTCTTGCGGCTGCCGCGCACAAGGCCCACCAGTGTTTCAGCGCCGAGGCCGCCCGTTTTGGCTGCCATGAGTGCGCCAAGCTCCGTAAAGTCGCGTTTGGCGGTGCCTGTTTCGGTGAGGGAACGGGCAAAGAGCGGCAGCAGGGGCACGAGCCTGTCCGGCACATTGGCAAGGGGCAGCAGCAGGGTCGCGTAGGCAATACCCTGTGTGGGCAGTTCGTGCGTCAGATATGTCTCGGGCAGTTCTGCCACGGCGCGGGGCAGCAAGGCGTTTTCACGCGGCAGGTCTTCAATGCCCAGGGCAGGAATGGTCGCCAGGGCTTCCGGGCTGTCGGGCGCGCTTTGGGCTTCCATGAGGCGGGCGGTTTCTTCCACCATCCTGGCGCGGGCCTCGGCATCGGCGGCGGCCTGCACGGCGTCCACACGGGCCTTTTCCGCATCTTCGCGGGTCTTGCCCAGCTTGGTATCCGGCAGCAGCACCACGGTGGCGCGGTGCTCGTTATTCAGGAACCAATCCTTGATGGCCTGTTCAAATACGGGTTCACCAGCCTCAATGCGGGCCTTGAGTGCGTTAAGCGGGGCTTCCCAGGCCAGCGGAGCCAGCGGGTCGCCATCATACAGCCATGTGGTCAGCGACTGCACCATAGCCGAGAGTCCACGTGGGAAGCGCCCGGAATTGTTTTCACGGTAGGCGAATTCGACGCTGTTGACGGCGGCTTCCACTGCCGAGCGGGGGATGCCTTCTTCCGCCAGTTGGGCCAGGGTGTCAAAAATAAGCAGTTCGGCCTGCTGCACATCGCGCGGAGCCACGCCCTTGAGACCGGTGGAGTAGTACATCTGGCGCAGGTCTGTCTCCAGCCCGCAGCCGGTGGTGTCTTCCCCAAGACCGGAGGCGATGAGCGCCTTGCGCAGGGGGGAGCCGGGCAGGCCCTCAAGGATATGCTCGAGCATTTCCATCAGCAGGGCCTGATGCACGTCCCCACGCTCGCCCAGAAGCCAGTTGACCGTGAATAGGGCGCGTTTTTCGCCCTTGGAGGCGGCATAGGCCACTTCGATCTGGCGTGGGGTTTCCAGGCGCGGCTGCAAAGGCACGTCTGAATTGACCGGGCGGGCCGTGTAACCTTCAAGCGCGGCTGCCGTCAGGCGCAGGCGTTCGTCTTCCGGGTCGTCGCCCCAGAAGAAAAAGCGGGCGTTGCTGGGGTGGTAGTAGCGGCTGTGAAAATCGTAAAAGGCCTCGTAGGTGAGGTCGGGGATGTTTTCCGGATTGCCGCCGGAATCAAGGCTGTAGAGCGTATCGGGGAAGAGCGCCTGCTGGCTCTGCTCCGCAAGGACGGAATCGGGCGAGGAGTAAACCCCCTTCATCTCGTTGTAGACCACGCCCTTGTACGACCACGGGCCATCGGGCGTTTCGGCTTCCACGTGCCAGCCTTCCTGCCGGAAGATATCTTCGTCAATGCGCGGGTGGAACACGGCGTCTATGTAGACGTCAATGAGATTGTAAAAATCGCGCAGATTGCAGCTTGCGATGGGGTAGCAGGTCTTGTCGGGGAAGGTGAAGGCGTTGAGAAAGGTTTGCAGCGAGCCCTTCATCAGCTCCACAAAGGGTTCCTTGACGGGATATTTGTCCGACCCGCAAAGAACGGAGTGCTCGAGAATGTGGGCAACACCCGTTGAGTCGGCTGGCGGCGTGCGAAAGTTGACGCCAAAGCACTTGTTTTCGTCAGAGTTATTAATGGAAAGCAGTTGCGCTCCGGTGGCTTCGTGCCGCCACAAACGGGCGGTGCCGTCCACTTCGTGCAGATGCTGTTCTGTAAGAAGAGTGAATCCGTGCTTGTTCATGATGAATCCTGAAGTGTTGATGTGCAGCGCCGCTTGAGGCACAGCGTGATCTCTAACTATAAGTATAGATGCGCCGTTTGAAAAGGGGCGCGCCTGCTTGCCCGCGTAAAGAACCGCGATGCTCTGGTCATTTATGCAGGAAAGAGTCTGCGTGAAACCCCACCCGAGCTTGTGCAGGGGCTGAGCCGTTAGGCCGATATGCGGTTTGCGCGGAAATTTCCGCATCAATGCTTGCTATTCGCAGGGTGATAGTGTATTGACTCCCTTTCCATCAAGCACACCCAAAGGCAGCGGCCCGGGGTGCCCGGTGGGACGGCGCGTGTGGTGTCGTCCATTTTTTGCGCCCAAGGACGGTTTGTCCACTCGGGTGCGAACATCGGGTTGCAGGGTCAGGGCATGGGTGGAAGAAGTTAACCCTTTGGAGGAATCCCAATGGCTTATGTCAGCATGAAGCAAATGCTGGAAACCGGCGTGCATTTCGGTCACCAGACCCGCCGCTGGAACCCCAAGATGCGTCCTTACATCTTTGGCGCCCGCAACGGCATCCATATCATCGACCTGCAGCAGACCGTCAAGCTGTTCCGCGTCGCCTACGACAAAGTGGTCGATACTGTTGCCAAGGGCGGCAAAGTGCTGTTCATCGGTACCAAGCGTCAGGCTCAGGAAGCTGTGGCCGCTGAAGCTGGCCGCGCTGGTCAGTTCCACGTGACTAACCGTTGGATGGGCGGCACGCTCACCAACTTTGTCACCATCCAGAAGAGCGTGGACCGTCTGAAGAAGCTGGAAGCCATGTTTGGCGACGGCACCATCAATCGCTACCAGAAGAAGGAAATTCTGCTTCTGGAACGCGAAATGAACAAGCTCGAGGAAACCCTTGGCGGTATCAAGAACATGGACCGCATTCCCCAGCTTGCCTTTATCATCGACCCGCACCGTGAAGACATCGCCGTGAAGGAATGCCGCAAGCTCGGTATCCCGATCGTGGCCGTGACCGACACCAACTGCGATCCCGATGTCATTGACTACATCATCCCCGGCAACGACGACGCCATCCGCGCCATCAAGCTGTTTGTGGCTGCTTTCGCCGAAGCCTGCATGGAAGGCGAAGCCATGAACAAGGATCACAAGGGCGAAGTCGTCAACGCCGAAGAAGCCATGCAGAAGGCCGAAGCCGCCGCCTCCGCTCCGGAAGCCGCTCCCGCCGAATAGCAGGCCTTTCCATATTCCGTATCCTGGGGGCGGCGCAACCTGTAAAGGCTGCGCTGCCCCCGTCTGGATGAAAGATTGTGCGCCGCGCTTCGCGGAGGCCGCGCAACCGATCAGACATTTACAAAACTCCGGCTTGGGGCCGGACAGCGTGTGGAGTATACTATGGCTATCACTGCACAATTGGTTAAAGAACTGCGCGACATGACCGCCGCAGGCATGATGGACTGCAAGAAAGCCCTGGTGGAAGTGGAAGGCGACCTGGAAAAGGCCGTTGACTGGCTGCGCCAGAAGGGCATGGCCAAGGCTGCCAAAAAGTCTGGCCGCGCCACCAGCGAAGGCCTCGTGACCGTTGCCGCCACTGCCGACAACATGCATATCGCCATGGGTTCGCTGCTTTGCGAAACCGACTTCGTGGCTCGCGGCGAACAGTTCCAGACCATGGCCACCCGCGTGACCCAGGTTATCCTTGAAAAGGCTCCTGCCGATGCCGCCGCTCTTGAAGCCCTCCTGGGCGAAGAAGTGACCCAGCTTATTGCCTCTGTGGGCGAAAACATGCAGCTTGGCAAGTTTGCCCGCTTCAGCAAGAAGAGCGCCAACGACGTGGTGGGTCAGTATGTCCACGCCAACAGCAAGATCGGCGTTCTTGTGTACCTGACCTGCGGCAAGACCGAAAGCGCCGCCAAGCCCGAAGTGCTGGAACTGGCCAAGAACCTTGCCATGCAGGTTGCCGCCGCCAGCCCCCTGGCCCTTGACGCCGCCAGCCTTGATCAGGCCGCTGTGGAGCGTGAACGCGAAGTTTACCGCCAGAAGGCCCTTGAAGAAGGCAAGCCTGCCCAGATCGTGGACAAGATTGCCGACGGCGCGGTGAAGAAGTTCCAGAAGGAAGTGTGCCTCATGGAACAGCCCTACATCCGCGACGACAAGAAGACCATTTCCGACATCGTGCGCGAAACGGGCAAGACCATCGGCGACGAAATCACGGTTACCGGTTTCGAACGCATCCAGCTTGCTGCCGAATAAGCACTGCGCTGGACCGGATTCCGGCACATAAGTGTACGCCTTCTGGCCAAGCACGGTTTTATGGGGGGCCTTTGGCCCCCCATTGCGTTTGACAAAGTCAGCGCAACCAGAAATCATGAACTGACCGCGCCTTGCGGTGTTGTCGGCTCATGATCTCTTCAAATCCCGCGAGGCGGGAATTGCTGTCTGCTGGGGCCTCTGGCCCCTTTTTTATTACGGAAACGCGGCATGGCCGCCGGAGAAAATATGTGGGATCTGGCATGGGTAACTGACCCCGCAGCCTGGGCTGGTCTGGGTACGCTGGTGCTGCTGGAAGTGGTGCTGGGCGTAGACAACCTGGTTTTTATTTCCATACTTGTGAACAAGCTGCCGCAGGAAAAAAAGCGTCAGGCCTTTATGACCGGCCTTGGGCTTGCCCTGCTCATGCGTATGGTGCTGCTGGCCTTCATGGCGCGGCTGGTCGCCCTTACCGACCCTCTGTTTACCCTGGGGGGGCACGGCTATTCTGCCCGCGATCTTATCCTTATGGCTGGCGGCGTGTTCTTGCTGCTCAAGGGCACCATGGAACTGCACGACAGGCTTGAAGGCCACGCGGGCAGATTTAACACCAGCGGGCCGCAGGCAGGCTACTGGCAGGTGATTTTTCAGATCATCATTCTGGACGCCGTGTTCTCGCTGGATTCCATCATCACGTCCGTGGGCATGGTGGATCACGTGTTCATCATGATGCTGGCGGTGCTGGCTGCCATGGTCATAATGGTGCTTGCCGCAGCACCCTTGCTGGAATTTGTGGAGCGCCACCCCACGGTCATTGTGTTGTGTTTGGGATTTTTGCTGATGATCGGTCTGAGCCTGCTGGCTGATGGCCTGGGCTACCACATCCCCAAGGGCTATATGTACGCGGCCATTGGTTTCTCCGTGCTGGTTGAGGCCTGCAACCAGTGGGCGTTGCGGAGTCGCCGCAGGCGCTACAGCATGCGCGACATGCGAGAATCCACGGCACGGGTCATCCTGAACCTGCTCGGCGGGGGCGTGCCTGGCGGCGGCGAGGCGCAGCTGGAAGCAGCGGCGCTGGCAGGCGATGCCGGGGGCCAGCTCTTTGCACCCATGGAGCGGGACATGGTGGCCCGAGTGATCCGCCTTGGCGGGCGCACGGCACGTTTTATCATGATCCCGCGTCAGCGCGTGGACTGGCTGGACAGCAATGCCGACCGCGCCACGGTCACGCGTTTTGCGGCGGCCTCGCGACTTGCCTGGCTGCCAGTGCTGCGGCGCGATACGGACGAAGTGCTGGGCGTGGTGCACCCTGGTGAAATCCTGCAACAGGAACAGCAGGGCATAGGCAACCGGGAGTGGGATCTGAAAACCTACGTGCGGCCCGCGCCCACCATCTTCGAGCATATACCGCTGACGACCCTGCTGGAAGATTTTCGTACCAATCCCGCGCCGCTGGCCTTTGTGCGGGATGAATACGGCAGCGTAGTGGGCATCATCACCCCTGCGGAACTGTTGAGCGTGCTTGCGGGCCAGATGGGCGACATGCCCGCCGGGCCGGAGGTTTGCCGCAGGCCTGACGGCAGTTGGGTTCTGCCGGGGCGGCTGGCTGTTGACCTCTTTGCAAGCTGGCTTGGGGTGAGCCTGCCGCGCCGTCTGTGCAGCGCCACTCTCGGGGGGCTCATCATGGAGCGTCTGGGCCGCATACCCGAAAAAGGCGCGCGCCTGCGCTATCAGGGATGGGATCTGGAGATAACCCGCATGGATCGCCGTCGTATTGACGAGGTGCGCGCGGTCAAGTTGCTGTTGCCGCATTCCGAGGGCAAAAAGCGCAAAAAATAAATTGTTGGGCTGAACTGGTCTGACATGTTGACAGCTTGCCGGGTGAGGGCGTAGGGTTTCAAACATGAGCATGAATACACAATCTTCTTTCCGCCACGTAGCGCTGCTATCCATTATGTGCGCCGTAGTAGTACGGTGTCACACTTTGCGCGCGTTCTGAGCAGGGAAGATTTAAGGTAGTATTGCAAACCCCGCCGGCGCGAGTCGGCGGGGTTTTTTGTTAGTCCGCACCGCCGCCGACAAGCCTCACCATCGAAAAGGAGTCTTGCGGCGATGTTACGTCTTTCGGGAGCAGAACTCACCATCCGCCTGCTGGAAAATCAGGGTGTCACGCACATTACGGGCATCCCGGGCGGTTTCAATCTTCCTCTCTATGATGCCCTTGGGCGCAGTGGAACCATACGGCATATCCTCGCTCGTCACGAACAGGGCGCTGGCTTCATAGCTCAGGGCATGGCGAGGGTTACGGGCCGTCCCGGCGTTATCTTTGCCACTTCTGGCCCCGGCGCCACCAATACGCTTACGGCGCTCGCCGATGCGCGCATGGATTCCGTGCCCTTGGTCTGCATTACCGGGCAGGTGCCCCTGAGCATGATCGGTACCGATGCCTTTCAGGAAGTGGACATCTACGGCATGTCCATTCCCGCCACCAAGCACAACTTTATTGTGCGCTCCATTGAGGAACTGCTGCGCGTGATTCCTGAGGCCTTTGCCATTGCCGCTGGCGACCGCCCCGGCCCTGTGCTGGTGGATATTCCGCGTGACGTGCAGGTGGCTGTTGCTGAATTGCAGTATCTGCCCGCCGCCGGAACCCCCGCGCCCATGCCGCAGCCAGACCCGCAGGCCCTTGCCCGCGCGGCGGAAATGATGAACGCCGCAAAGCGCCCCCTGTTGATGCTGGGCGGCGGCACGTCTTCCCCCGAGGCCTCGGCGGCGGTGATTTCCTTTATGGAGGCCCGCCGCATCCCTGCCGTCATGTCCCTGCGCGGGCTGGGCACGGTGCCGCACGGGCATGAACTGGCCGTGGGCATGCTTGGCATGCATGGAGCGCGCGCTTCCAACATGCTGGTGGACGAATGCGATCTGCTCATGGTTGTGGGCGCTCGCCTTGGCGACCGCGCCACGGGGAGGCTGGACGGATTTTGCCCCAAGACGGGCCTTATCCACATTGATATTGATGCCTGCGAGGTGGGCAAGCTGCGCATTCCACAGGTGGGTATCACGGCGGACGCGGCAGAGGCTCTCACGGCCCTGCTGCCCCTGTTGCGCAAGACTGACCATGAGCCGTGGCTTGAGCGCGTGGCAGCTTGCAAGGCGGAGCATGGCCTGCGTTTTGACCGCACGGATGAGGTCTGTTCGCCCTACGGCATCATCAGACACGTGGCGGACGCCTTGCACGGCACGGGCATTGTGAGCACAGACGTGGGCCAGCACCAGATGCGCGTGGCTCAGGCCTACCCCATGATGCAGCCCCGGCAGTGGCTCACATCCGGCGGGCTGGGAACAATGGGCTTTGGCCTGCCTGCCGCCATAGGAGCTGCGCTGGCAAAGCCGGAGGAAACCGTGGTCTGTTTTTCCGGCGATGGCAGCCTGCTCATGAATATTCAGGAAATGGCCACCGCTGTCGAAAATCAGGCCAACGTCAAGATTATCCTGTGCAACAACGATGGGCTGGGGTTGGTACAACAACAGCAGGATCTGTTCTTTGGAGGGCGCCTGTTCGGCTCGACCTTTACGGCAGGCACGGACTTTGTGCGTATTGCCCAGGGCTTTGGCATGCCTGCCGTCTGTCTTAACAACGAGCGCGACCCCAGGGCCGTGCTGGAAAAGGCCTTGGGCACGCCCGGCCCGTGCCTGCTTGAAGTGCGCATGAGCGCAGAAGAAAAAGTTTTTCCCATGGTGCCGCCAGGAGCGGCAAACAGTCAGATGATAGAGGGGGTTAACGCATGAACGGTTCCGTGACGAGCGCGCTTACAACGTTGCACTTGAGCGTCAACAATCATCCCGGTGTGCTTTCGCACGTATGCGGTCTCTTTGCCGGCCGCGCCTACAACCTTGAAGGCGTGCTTGTTACGCCGGAAGCAGACGGCGATACCTGCCGCATGTGGCTGGTGGTCAAGGACGACGGGCGCATGGAGCAGATTGTAAAGCAGGTGCGTAAGCTGCACGATGTGCTGGATGTGCAGGTGGGGCATGCGGAACCGACGGTTTTCAACCGTCTGGCTGGTTGCCTTGAATGCTGAATAAAAACAGGGCGCGGTGCGTACCAACATAACACCGCGCCCTGCGTAACAGGCTGTCCACGGGCTGTGCCCCTATCTGCCTGCGTTTGATGGACGCGCGGGCAGATGTGGGTGCAGCCATTTTTATTCTGCCAGCAGGTTGGCCCCCGGCCCGCCGTCATAGGGTATGCGTTCAAAGACCTTGCGGCGCGGCGTCAGGCTGATGTGGTAGTACTGGTTTTGCGGAATGTAGATAAAGGGCACGTCTTCGTTGCGCTGACGGAGAAAGAGCGAAAGCAGCATCCGGTTGATGGCCTGATGCCCCACAATGATCAGGGGGGCATCCCCAGCCAGAAAGAGCGCCCGCCGCAAGCCGCGTTGTACCCGCTCGCGCAGCAGGGCGTAGCTTTCGCCATTGGGGTAGGTGTAAGTGTATTTGCAGGCGTTGCGCCCCTGGGTAACCTCGGGCATGCGCTCGCGGATTTCGCTGTAGAGCATGCCCTCGCAGTCGCCCGCCCAGATTTCGTCAAACTCCTTAAAGGCCATGGCATGCGCTTCGGGCCGTTCGGTCAGCAACGGTGTTGCCGTTTCGTGCGAGCGTATGCGCGTGGAGGTAAACACCCACTCAATGGGCTTGTTGTGCAGATGGGCGGCAAGGGCAAGCGCCTGGGCGCGGCCTGTGGCTGTGAGTGGCGGGTCTCCGCCGATGCGGCCCCGCAGGTTGAATTCCGTCTGTCCGTGGCGCGCCAGATACAGGCACTGAATCCACACGCTGACAACCATTTCGCGGATAGCGGGGTAGTAGGGCGAACTTTCGCAGGGGCGCTCGTCCAAAATGCGGTTGGCTGTGGAATCAACGCGCAGCCAGTATTTTTCGTCCTGCAATGGTTCGTAAATGGTTTCATAATAGCTGATGCGCTTCATGAAGCTGGCAAGGGCTTCTTCTTCAGTATACGAGGCGTATTCCGGCAAGGTGGTTTTGCGGCGTATGCAGGCATTGAGCAACAGCTGGTCTTCATTGACGCATTCTACAAAGAGCACCGGGTAGTCGGTGAGCGTGGTTTCAATGAGGTGCCTGCGCGCGCGGCTGACGTTGGTGGCGTCAAGAATGGCCACCTCGCCGTCCTTGGCCAGCCATTCGCGGGCAATCTCCATGTTGCGCATGCAGATCATTTCGCGCGCTTCACGGCCCAGCTTGTTGTTGGGATCGTAAAAATTGGGATCGGTGGATTCCGCGCCAATGAGCGCGCGGCGCATGTCGCCGTTATTGAACAGCCTTGCGGCAATTCCTTCGGTCACAAGCCCGTCGCGGATGCGTTTTGCCAGAGTGGATTTCCCCCTCGCGGGCAGACCGACCATGGCGACATAAAGTTTCTGCATACGACCTCCGTTGCCGCATGGTAGGAGAAAAGAGAAAAAAATAAAAGAACTCTGCGGGATGGGGCGGGGCGCTCCTTGCCTGCCCGCGATAGCGGTAGTATCATGCAATAAACATATTTACCCGCCGAGTTTTGCCATGAGCATCGCGGCCTTTTTCAGAACGCTGTCTTCCCGGTTGCACTGGGCCATCCACAGTATCTGGCTGGTCGTGCTTGCTGCCGTCCTGTGCGCCAACGTGGTGGACGATTATTTTCTGCTTCAGGAAAACGAGTTGCGTCTGCTGCTCTCTGAAAGCAGCATTGCCGTCAATATTGTCAAAATGGAAGTGGGCGGCATCACTTCTCTGCTGGACACGGTGGAAAACGCCGCCATTGCCTCCCGGGACGAAGAACAGCTTGCCGACAAGGTGCAAGAGTTGGTGCGGGATAATCCCTTTGTCGCCGCCATATCTGTCGTTTCCAACGATGTACCCCGGGCCTCCATTGGCGCAATTCCTTCTGCGTCCACAGCCGTTTTTTCCCGTTCCACCGCAAAGGACGGGCTTCTCTCCGTATCTGTAAGCATTGCCCTGAAACCCGAATTCTGGAGGTACAAACTGGCATATGCGTTCAGCCGCGCAGATGCTAAGGTTGCCGTCTATGCAGCCTCTGGACGTCCTTTGCTGCCCTTTGCCGACCTGGACAACACTGAAAATGCATTTCTGGCGGAGACCATTGCAAACATGGCCCCCGATGCGGCGGCCTTGCACACCCAGCCCCTGCGGGCTGATGGGGCGCGGTCCATGCTCACCTTGCAGCAGGCGGCAGCACCCTTTCTGGAGGGTGGGCCTCTGGTGGTGGGAACAATCATCAGCGGCGAAAACAGCTATGTCCACTGGCGTAGCGACCTGCTCGATCAAGTGCTGATATGGCTGACTGCGGCTGTGCTCTCAACTTCACTCCTGATGATGGAAGCGCGCAGACGCCGCCGTTCTGAACTTTCCACAGAAAGACTGCAAAGCGACATGCGCTCGCGCGATAAGTTCATCAGTATCCTGGTGGACCACGCGCCCATCATGGTGTCCTACTGGGATGCGGCGCGGCGGTGCCATTACGCCAATAAAATGTACAGAGCCTGGTTTGGCAGAGGTGAGGAGGAGATCCTCGGCATTGATTTGCAATCTTTGCTGGGCGAGGAACTGCTTGCCAAATGCGCCCCCCTCATTGATGCGACCCTGCGCGGCGAACCACAGGATTTTGAGCAGGAAAGGGTCAGGGCCGACGGCTCAACAGGCTATGTGCTGTCCCGCTACATACCAGATATGGACGGACGGGAGGTGCGGGGCTTTTTTGTCATCGCCTCTGACATTACGGAACTCAAGCAGACACAGCAAAGCCTGGAAAAACGCATTGAAGACCTGTACTCGCTGGCCACCACAGACGCGCTTACGGGATTGAACAATCGCAGGAATCTGCTGGAAAAGATTCAGTTCGAGATTGAAAGGGCCAGGCGCTACAGACTGAACATGGTATTCTTTATGCTTGATATCGACCATTTCAAAAAAATCAACGATACGTTCGGGCATGATACGGGCGATGCCGTGCTGAAAGGGCTTGGCGCGTTGCTGCACGATACCATGCGTACCTCTGACCATGTGGGACGTCTTGGCGGCGAAGAATTTGGCATTCTGCTAGCCAGCGTTGTGCCCCAGCAGGCAGAGGCCATTGCAGAGCGTTTGCGCAGGCGCGTGGAGGAAATGGTCGTGTGGCACAATGAAAAAAATATTCGTTTTACCGTCAGCATTGGTCTGGCGGATTTACAGGTAGATGTGGAAAATCCCCTGGAAGACATGGTGAAGAGGGCAGACCTTGCCCTCTACCGTGCCAAGAACAGTGGCCGTAATCGCGTATGCCTTGCGGACAATTTATTGCCGCCCGCCGTGGAGAATCCGGAGGGGCAGGGTTTTGGCGCATAAAAAGAACGCCCCTGTGCGGCTGGTCTGTAACTGCTGCACAAGGGCGTTTTTTCAAGTATTCAGTTGGTTGCGCTTCAGCGTACCTTCAGCTTGAGAAAGCGCTTTTTGCCGAGCTTGACCACGTATTCCCCGGCTGCAAGCGGGGTGATGGCGTCTTCGCAGCGTTCTCCGTCAATGGAGAGCGCGCCTTCTTTCATCAGGCGTTTAGCTTCGCCCCGGCTTTTAACAAGGCCTGCGGCCTCAAGAAACACCGTGGGAGTGCTGTCTTCACCGCAGGCGCACTGGTGCTCGGGCATGTCGTCCGGCACGCCGCCGCCAGCAAAAACGGCATTAAAGCCCTGCTTTGCTTCATCGGCATCTTTTTCGCTGTGGTAGCGGGCCACCATCTCGTGGGCAAGATTTTCCTTGGCGGCCTTGGGGTGCAGCTCGCCGCTGGCCACGGAAGCCTTGAGGGCTGCAATGTCTTCAAGGCTTTTGGCCGAAAGCAGCTCATAGTAGCGCCACATGAGTTCATCAGAGATGGCCATGACCTTGCCGAAAATCTGGGAAGGCGCTTCGTCAATACCAATGTAGTTGCCGTAAGATTTCGACATCTTGCGCACACCATCGGTGCCTTCGAGCAGGGGCAGGGTCAGAATGCACTGGCTTTCTATGCCGTAGTGCGCCTGGAGGGTGCGGCCCACCAGCAGATTGAACTTCTGGTCTGTGCCGCCCATTTCCACATCGCTCTTGAGGGCGACGGAGTCATAACCCTGACACAGCGGATACAGAAATTCGTGGATTGATATGGGGCGCTGTTCACGGAAACGCTTTTCAAAATCATCGCGTTCCATCATGCGGGCAACGGTATAGCTGGAAGCCAGCTTGATAAAGCCCGTGGCATCCATCTTGCCCAGCCAGGCCGAGTTGAAAGCAACCTCGGTCTTCTGCGGGTCAAGAATCTTGAAAACCTGCTTTTTGTAGGTTTCCGCGTTGGCAAGAACTTGTTCCTCAGTGAGGGGGGGGCGGGTTTCCGAGCGACCGGAAGGGTCGCCTATGCGGCCCGTAAAGTCGCCAATAAGAAATATGACATGGTGCCCCAGTTCCTGAAAATGACGCATCTTGTGCATAACAACCGTATGCCCAAGGTGCAGATCAGGAGCGGTGGGGTCAAAGCCCACCTTGATGCGCAGCGGCTTGCCACGCGCAATCTTTTTGCGCAGTTCGTTTTCGTCAATCAGCTCGGCCATGCCGCGCTTGATTGTGGCCATTTGGCGGTCAATATCCGTCATCACCCTTACCTCTGTGCTGGCTTCGGTAAAAACGCCGGACCAAAAAAAGAATATGCGCCGACGTAGACGGAAAGTGATACCCCCAAGGCGGCGATAGTGTCAAACCATGCCGCAGAGAAACAGCCAGCCTACAGGCTCAGCAGCGAGGCAACGCGGCTGGCGCTCAGGCCGCCGTGAACGGAAAGCGCGTCCATGGGATTTTGCGAGATCATGTTCATGGTGTCGTCAAGCACGCCGTCCACTTCGTCATCTGCCAGCAGGTTGGGGGCGCTCAGGCTGACAACGTCGCGGGAAGGCGCGCTGGCTGCGGTGTTTTCATCTTTTTCCATGGCAGGGAAGGCAAAGGCCGGAGTGGGGTTGAGTCCAGAAATCTTCATGGCGGTATCCTTTATGTTGATGACCTGCAGGGGTCAAATTTTCCGCATGGCGGCAATACAGCCATAAAAGATGCAATTTTGGGGCCAGAAAGCCAGAACTGGAAGAAAGCGCAGTGAAGTGAAGCGTGACAAAAGATGGAACAATGCGGGCACTTGTGCCTAGGCGGACTCTTGCTGATTTTTTGACGCATCGTTGTATTTGGTGAGGCACTGGCGCAAACGGGGGGAGCCCCCCTTGACGTTGAGCCAGCGAAGCCGGGCGCGGCGGGCGCTCCAATCCAGTTCTTCCTGAAAGCGCAGGCGCACGGCAACGCCCTGTGCGTCAGGGGGCTTGCCAAAACCTGCCCGCTTGGCAAGAAAAACGTAGGGAGGCACAGTAACAGGCACCACGCTGGGCTGGAGAAAAAACAGGTAGGTTGCATCGGAGGTGAAGGAAGGCATCGCCAGTTCTTCCGGCATGCAGACGCATGCTCCGCCTTCCGAAACATCCAGAATACGGGTGGCTGGCGGGGCCACCTGACTGTACGCCCCAAGCATTATGCGTAAATCGTTGGTGGTGTCGGGGCGTTCCGGCGCGAGCAGTACGCTCGACATGCGGCTGTATTCAGCGCGCCAGGGTATCCGCTTGCTGCTGCGCAACTGCCGTACAGTCACATTGCGTGAAAAGCGCAGACTCAAATACAGCATTTCGCCATTGGGTCCGACAGCTGTTTCAAGAATCTGCGCGGTACCGTATACGCCAAGGCGCGCTGCCATATCCTGCGCAATGTGCCGTTTGACGCTGAAGTAAAATTTGCCATGGTTTACCACAGCCTTGGGGTTCTGGGCTTGCATGCTCATGGAGCGCACAACAAGCTGGGCCTCCCTGCCGTTGACTTCGCGTACCAGACCCTCCACAGATATGCAGGCGGTCTCGCCGCACCAGGTAAGGCAGCATTCAAGGTGTACATTGGCCCCGGTGTTTTGTGCATCGGCCAGCGCCTCATGGCAGCTTGAGTTCCAGAGGCAGAATGAAGCGTCTGAATTCATGGGACAGCCTTGAATGAGTTGGTAAAGTCGTGTAAATATATTAATACTGGTATTATGTCAATGTGTTAGTGGTATTTGCTTGGATAATATACAGTCCGATTGTGCCTAAGCGGTTACTTGTAACAGGCTTTTTGCGAGATGTATCAGATTGCATATGTTGTGTTTGGTGGCGGCGCGGGCAAGCCGCGACCTGCTTCAGATTGCTGGTCGCGTTGATGCTATCAACGCTCAGAAGGCCGTCTTCCATTGGAAGACGGCTGTCAACGTGAATAAGAATCCATCAATCTGTCGCAACGGCGCGGGCAAGCCGCGACCTGCTCCAGATTGCTGGTCGCGTTGATGCTATCAACGCTCAGAAGGCCGTCTTCCATTGGAAGACGGCCTTCTTCAATATCCAACCAGGCAAAGCCGGCATATCCCCATTTTTTAGCAGACGCGAGCTATGGGGATGTGTGCGTCTCCGGATTTATGCCTTAGCCTTCTTTTTTGACTTTGGACTTGGTCATGGCAAGGCCAATGCCCTCGAACAGTTCAAAGATGGCAAAGCCGTACCACAGGGTGTACAGCACGTAGAAAACCAGCATGCCAACCATCAACAGAACGTGCTCAGACACCTTGGCGGCTGTCACGCTGTAGAAGTTGTTGCCCGGCTCAATGGCGCGGCGCAGCACATGATCCACCACCTGCGACTCGGCAATCAGGCGCTGCTTCTGCAGTTCCTTGATGCTGGGCGAAAGCAGATACCACCATGCGGAGGCCACTTTAAGGGCATTCTCCCCACCGTATTTCTGCGAAACCTTGTCTGCATCGTTGTGATACAGGGCATCGGAATCGTCAGTGGCGGAGGCGAGGATTTTGCCAAGGTCGCCCGTAAAGGTGACCTTGCCGTCAGTTGCGCTCACATCCGTGGCACCCGCAGTTTGCAGGGCCATGGCGGCAACGGGGGCAAGAGCGGCCTTCTTGAGTTTGACCGTAATCGTCACTACTTTTCCGTCAACCTTTTTCAGGTTTTCCCGAACGCCGGGGATAAAGTAGGACGAACCCTTGGAGAGCTCGTTGAAGACGTTATCGGCGTATTCAAGGCCGGTCACATGCTTGCCGTTTTCGTCACGCAAGATGGGCATGAGCAATGCGGCAAACAGAACCAGAAACGAAATGAGCATCAAGCTGCCCCGGAAGAAAGGGGCTTTGGCATGAATAAGCATGATCAGGCCTCCCCTCTAAGCTTGCCGAGGTTGAAGAAAAACTTGCTGAACACCCAGATGCCGAAGAAGGCAACAACAACCCAGAAAATCACGTTGCCCACATCTTCAATAATGCCAACCACACTGGGCGACCAGTTCAGCACTTCAAGCTCAACGAGCTTCTTGGGCAGGGTGGCCGCACGGTTGATGAAACCGGCAATGATCGAGATGGCGTAAAAACCGCGAATGTGGATGCCCTTGACCACCTTGGTGGTCAGAGCGCCCACCTGGATGCCCAGCAGCGAACCAAGCAGCATGCCGACAGCCAGCGTGTAGAACACGTAGCCGTAAATGGCGTACTGGCCGATGGAGGCAAAACCAGCGGTAAAGATGATCTGTAGAATGTCGGTGCCAACGGTGGTCATGGACGACACGCCGAAGATGTACACAAACATGGGGAAGGTGACGAAGCCGCCGCCCACGCCCATGATGGCGGCCAAAAGGCCCACGATGACGCCGCCAGCGGCAACAATCCAGCCGGAGATCCGGCGGCCGCCAGGAACGAGGTCTTCGTCAAAGGTGATCATGGGCGGCACGGCCAGAGCCTGAAGCTTCAGGGCCACGCCTGTCATTCCGGCGCTGCCGCCGTGCGCGTCCTGATTCGCTGCGGCGCCGCCGCGGGAGCTCTTCAAAAAGTCAAACAGGGCATAAAAACCAAGAAAGCCCAGCAGCACGGCGTAAATGGTGCTGATGAACAGTTCGGAAAGCAGCGGGTCAGAGTTGTACAACCCTTTGTTGATCGCGCCGCCAATGACTGTTCCCACGCCGGAACCCACAAGAAAGGCGATGGCCAGCTTGGTGGAAACGTTGCCCAGTTTTTTGTGCACCGTGGTGCCCATGATGGCTTTGGCGAAAATGTGGAACAGGTCAGTGCCCACCGCCAAAATACCTTTCACGCCCGCAGCCATAAGCGCGGGGGTGATGATGAAACCGCCGCCAGCGCCGATACACCCGGTGATCAGACCGGCTGCAAGGCCCACGGCTATGGAAGCCAAAAAGATTGTGTTGGTGTAAAAAGCCGGTGCGTAGGCGGATTTGCCGCCCAGCATTTCGTGATACTCATAGGCTTCGGCAAAGCAGCCCGCCAGAATGGGAACTGCAAGTGCCAACAAGATGAGCAGCTTTTTCCTGCTTTTGAGAATGGAAGTGGAGACTTCCAAATCCCATTTGGCGTAAGCCTGGGAGCTGCTCAGCAGAAACTCATACACCTGTCTGCCAAAACTCATACTCTCCTCCAATACGATTGTTCCGGCCAATGGCCGAGGTCGTGGCCCCAATACAAACAAACCGTCTAAGGCAATGCCGTGCGTCGCGTCACACACAGCTGGGTTCTGTCAGTAGATATGCTTGAATTCTTTGTTTTTTTATAAATCTCCAGCTCAAAATATCCTGTACCCAGTCACTCTGACATATTAGCCGGAATTTGTAAAAGAAATTTATCACGAGCAAGGTTGCTCAGTCTGCAAATTCCCAAAAAATAGCCCCGGTATTCGCCAGTTTTTCGCTATGCTGGAATGCTCAATAACCTCGGCAAGATATGAAAAAGCGCTCCCTCGCATCGCTGTGGGGGGCGCTTTTTCGCCGTGATTGTGAAATTCAAAACAATCTATTTTCTGGCCAAGCCCTGGCTCTGGCCAAAAATGACAAGCTCCATCCAGTCCAGCCCGAAATCAAGCGCGGCTTCATCGCCCTTCTGGCTGTCTTCCATGATGGCAGCCTTGCGCTGGTCGCTTATGTCCACATGCGAGAATACACGCATGTTTGTGATAAGCTCACGAAACTTGTCGATCTGAAACAGACACAGCACTATCATAGTTACCAGCCGGGGTTCAAGTGGTTGACCCGTTGCCCGTACCATGGCCATGAGGCGCATATAGCGGTCGTTGGAAGTGTTGAAGGGCTTCAGCTCTTCATTTTCCAGCCACTGATGGGGGGTGCGCACGGTGCCTTTGTCAAAGCCAAGGCAGTGTGGCTCGCGCACCACAAAGAATCGTTCCGAAACGCCGTCTGTTGCCATTTTCGTGCCGCGCCCCAAGGGGTAGTAGCGGCACGCGCCGGGCCTGTCTTCGTACACTGAGCAGCCCGCAGGGGTCACAAAAGGGCAGGGTTCGTCCGGTCCGTCAAGCATGCGCAGCATGGGCAGGGGAAAGCCCGTGTCGGGAAAGGAGCGCAATGTGGTAAAGGTGCCCAGAAATTCTTCGCTGCCAAGGCCCAGGTTGCGGCGTAGGCGCAGCACGTCATACGGGGTGAGGGGCAGGGTCAGCTCCGCACAGCAGCGGTTGAAGCAGGGAACATCGGGGTTGCAGTCAAAACAGAAGGTTTCGTCAGGTTTCAGTTCGGGCAGGCTGTCGAGAAGTTCACGGCTGGCATCAGAGGACATGGGCGCTCCTGGTTGCGTGCCCGTGGCGCGGCGGCGCAGGGCGGGGAAACAGTAAATGCCCGCCGCGCGGGCAGAAAGCGGCCCGCTTGCGCAGGCCGCCTTGCCGGTATTTGTGTTGCCGCCCGTGCAGACGGTTAACGCTAGATGACCTTGTTCAGCGCGTATTCAATGATGCCCTCTGCGCCAGCAAGACGCAGACGGGGAATCAGATCGCGCACCACATCAATCTGCACCACGGATTCCACCGAAAGCCAGTGGGTGTCGCGCAAGGGCGAAACCGTGGGCGAATTGAGCGAGGGCAGCATTTCAAGGATGGCGGCCAGATTATCCGCTGGCGCATTCATCTTGAGGGCTACCAGATTTTCTGCCTTGAGCGCACCCTGGAGCAGCAGATCGAGCTGTTCGATTTTGGCGCGTTTGGCGGGATCTGCCCATGCTTCCTTATTGGCAATGAGCACGGGGTAGGAAATCATGACCTCGTCAATAATGCGCAGTCCGTGGGCGCGGATGGTGGTGCCGGTTTCGGTCACTTCCACAATGCCGTCAGCCAGACCTTCCACGACCTTGGCTTCGGTCGCGCCCCACGAATAGAATACGTCAACCTTAACGCCTTCGCGGTCAAAATAACGCTGGGTCAGGCCTTGCAGCTCAGTGGCAATGCGCTTGCCCGCGAGGTCGGCGGCCTTCTGGTAGGGCGAATCGCCCGCCACGGCCAGCACCCAACGGCAGGGGCGGTTGGAAGTTTTGGAATATACAAGATCGGACACGCGCACGACTTTGTCTTCGTGGTTGCGTTCGGTCAGCCAGTCAAGGCCGGTGATGCCTACGTCCAGCACGCCAGCTTCGATGTATTCGCCGATTTCCTGCACGCGGCAGAGCGAGGCGGTGATCTGCGGGTCGTTGATGTCGGGAAAATAGTTGCGCGTATGTTTGCGGATTTTCCAGCCCGCGCGTTCAAAAAGGTTGATGGTGGCTTCTTCCAGCGAGCCCTTGGGCACGCCAAGCTTGATGATGGGCATGGTATCCGCGCTCATGACAGTTTCCTTCTATCGACCGTAGACTTTTTTGGGGTCAAAAACCTGCGGGGAGCATTCCCGCACCGAACCTTGCTTCAATTCCCTGTAAAAGCAGGAGCGCCGTCCTGTATGGCAGGCGGCCCCGCCGATCTGCTCAATAAGCAGCAGTATGGTGTCATTGTCACAATCAAGCCGCAGGGAACGCACTTTTTGTACATTGCCCGATGTGCCGCCCTTGTGCCAAAGCTCCTTGCGGCTGCGGCTCCAGTAATGGGCCTCGCCGGTTTCAAGGGTTTTGCGCCATGCGTCTTCGTTCATATAGGCCAGCATGAGCACTTCGCCGCTGTCGCAATCCTGGGCGATGGCGGGCAAAAGCCCCTTGCTGAAATCGGGCTGAAAGCCGGGGTTGCCTTCCAGAGCCGCGCTGCCGTCAGGGGTTGCGGACATGGGGCCTCCTTTGTTGTGTCGGCTGGCAGGGCAGTGTGCGTCTGCGTTGTGCCGACAAAATACGGTGTCTGATGGCGCGGTTTGTTCCGCGCAAACAGTTAAATCTACCTGCAAGAGCCGCAGGACGCAAGCGCGGCTTTCCTGAGGCGGCATGGTCTGCCGCAAAAGGCGTAACTTGCGAATCCATGCCGGGTGTGGCATGCTGGCACGTTAGCAAAACTCTTAGTTATGGCGGGTGTGCCGCCGGGAAAATACATGGCCGATTACGATTCCACTGTGAATGATTGTGCGGATTCCGCTTCTGACGCCGCGTTGCACGGCATTTCCGTCAGCGAACCCGATGATGCCCTGCCCAGGGTGACTCTTGACGAATTGCCCGAAACCGTGAGCGCGGCCTGCCGCCGGGCCGGCTGGCAAAGCCTTATGCCTGTGCAGTCGCTGGCCTTGCCCTATCTGCTGGCCGGGCGCGACATCATGGTGCAGTCCCGCACCGGCAGCGGCAAGACGGGCTGCTACCTCTTGCCCATGCTTCCCCATATTTCTGCCGACCTCAAGGCCCCGCAGGCCCTGGTGCTGGCCCCCACGCGCGAGCTCGCCGTTCAGGTTGAGCGCGAGGCCGCTGTAATTTTTGCAGAAACAGGCATCCGTACTGCCGCTGTTTATGGCGGCGTGGGCTATAAAAAGCAGATGGATGCCCTGCGCGACGGCGCGCAGGTTATTGTGGGCACGCCAGGTCGTGTGCTTGACCATTTGCTGCGCCGCACCATGGAACTGCGCGACCTGCGCGTTCTGGTTTTTGACGAGGCCGACCGCATGCTTTCCATCGGGTTTTATCCCGACATGAAGGAAATCCAGAGCTATCTGCCGCAAAAGCGCATCCATACCTGCCTGTTCTCCGCCACGTATCCGCCCCATGTGCTCAAGCTGGCGCGCGAATTCATGGCGGAACCGGCCATGCTTTCCCTCTCGCAAAAAGAAGTGCACGTGGCCGAAGTGCAGCACCTCTTTTGCGAGGTGAAGCCCATGGACAAAGACCGCGCACTCGTGCGTCTGCTGGAAACGGAAAACCCCGCCTCGGCCATTATTTTTTGCAATACCAAGTCCAACGTGCACTATGTGACGGGCGTTTTGCAGGGCTTTGGCTACAGCGCCGACGAGCTTTCCGCTGATCTCTCGCAGTCGCGCCGCGAGGCCGTGCTTGAAAAAATCCGCGAGGGCAAGCTGCAATATCTTGTGGCTACCGATGTCGCGGCGCGCGGCATTGACATTGCGCAGCTCTCACACGTTTTTCTCTATGAGCCGCCGGAAGATCACGAAAGCTACATCCATCGCGCAGGTCGCACAGGCCGCGCGGGTGCCGCCGGTACGGTCATTTCGCTGGTGGACGTGATGCAGCGCATGGAGCTTGACCGTATCGCCAAGCACTACAAGATCGGCATACTGCCCCTGCCCCTGCCTTCGGACGAAGACGTGGCCCGGGTAGCCGGGGCCAGACTGACCGCCATTCTTGAAGGGCGGTTCCGCAATCTGACCGGGCTTGAACGCATGCGCGTTGGGCGCTATGCCCAGCTTGCGCGCGATCTGGCTACGCAGAGCGATGAAGAAGACAACGTGCTGCTTCTGGCCATGCTGCTGGATGCCTGCCATCAGGAAAGCCTGCGCGAAACGCGTTTTCCCGATGGGCGGCCTCGAGCCGCCGAGGGTCAGCAGCGTCAGTCGCGTCAGGCAAAGCCGGGCCGTTCACGCGGTGGGCGGGCAAAGCCGTCCGGTGGCCGCAGCGCGGAAGCTGTGGAAGCCAGCCCCGCTGTCTCTGAAGGGCAGAGCAGGGGATCAGCCCCGGATTCCGGTTCTGATTCCGGCGCTGGCGAGGGTAAATCTTCGCATTCCGGCAAACGCCGTCGCCGTTCCTCGCGACGTCGTGACGGCAATGCAACCGAGGGTACTGCAGGGCAATCTGCCGACGGGCAGGGCCAGGGTTCGCCCCGCGAGGGCGGAGACTAGGCATTTTGGGATATTCGAGCAAACAGCTAAGTGTGACAGCCATGCAGAACAGTGACGATCTCACCACGCAGGAGGCATCGACAGACGGTGCCCCGACTGAAGCCGCACGCGCGGCTTTGGAGAATTTCAAGGCATTGCTGGCCGATGCCGATTTTACCCTTGAGCTTGAACTGCTGGGCATCAAGCGCATGCAGTTTATGCGTCGCCGACAGATGCAGTCGGAACTCATGGGGCTTTACATGGCCCTGTGGAGACTGGCGTTGGCGCGGTCTTTTCCTGTTGATGCTCCGCGCATGTTTGAGCTTTTTCAGCAGGAATACGTGCGGGCGCACAAGGACAAGCACAGCAGTCATATTGTGCAGCGGGCCAATGAATACTGGGCCATGCTTGAGCCACGGGGCGATGGCGACTTCAGCGAAGTTGCCCGGCACCTGTGCTCCTTTTCCACGCAGGATCCCGGTCAGGCCAAGAGCATCAATCTCAAACTGGTGCTGCATATCCGCAAGATTTACAAACTCGTTTTCGACCGGCTCATCTAGCCGCCGGGCGTGCGCTATCTGTTCGGGAATCGGCATATCTAATGAAAATCGTTCATTCAGTTGACGCGCTGGGCGCCCTCGGGGGTTCAGCCGTCACCATCGGTAATTTTGACGGCGTCCATCTTGGGCATCAGGCTCTTATCCGCCGCACCCTTGAGGTTGCTGCGCAGGAATGCCTGACCCCTGTGGTCATGACCTTCTGGCCTCATCCCCGCCAGGTGCTCTTTCCCGAGCGCGGGCACATGCCCCTCACCACGCGTGAAGACAGGTTCGCCCTGCTTGAAGCATTGGGTGTTCCCTTTGTGCTCGAGCTGCCCTTTACGCGAGAGCTGGCCTCGCTGGATGCCGGAACATTTGTGCAGACCATTCTTGAACCCATGCATCTGCGCCGCCTTGTGGTGGGCTACGATTTTACGCTGGGCCGCAACCGTGGGGGGCAGGTCACCGTGCTGCGCGAGCTTGGCGCACTGACTGGCTTTACCGTGGAGCAGCTTGAACCCGTGCTGGTAGAAGGTACGGTTGTCAGCTCTACATCACTGCGCGGGCTTATCGGCCAGGGTGATGTGGCGAGGGCCGCGCGCCTGCTTGGGCGTTTTCACGGTTTCAGCGGCGAAGTGGTGCACGGCGATGGACGCGGGGCTGGGCTGGGCTTTCCCACCGCCAACCAGCGCAAGCCCGAAGTGGTGCTTCCTGTGGAAGGCGTGTACGCCACCCGCGCCACTCTGGAGGGCCACGCATGGCCCGCAGTGACCTGTGTGGGCCGCAAACCCACCTTTGGCGACAACGAGCTTGGTGTTGAAACTTTTTTGCTGGAAGACGGCAAAAACCTTTATGGCCAGATGATGCGCCTGGAGTTTGTGGGCCGTGTGCGTGGTGAAGAACGCTTTGCCTCGGTGGACGCCCTCAAGCAGCGCATTGCCCAGGACGTGAAGGACGCCCGTTCCCTGCTTGCACAGGCTGCTTTTTAGGGGGCCGGGGGCGGCTGGAGAAACCATGATCTGCGCCGACATGCATAATCATACCGTTGCTTCGCACGGCCTAGCCACAGTGGGCGAAATGTTTGCTGCCGCACAGGCGCGCAATTTGGTCTGGTACGGTTTTTCAGAGCATTCCCCCCTGCCGCCCGGTTATTCCTGCCCCTTGTACAAGGGCGACCTCGCCGTGACCTTCCCTGCCTATGCCGACGAAGTGCTGGCCTTGAGAGAGCAGACATCCAGCCCCAGATCCGGCCCGCATGTCCAACCACGTGTGCTGTTGGGCATGGAGCTTGACTGGCTGCCGGTCAACACTCCCTGGATGTGCGATATGGTCAGCCGCTATACCTTTGACTACATCATCGGCGGGCTGCATTTTGTGGACGACGTGCCTGTAGGCTCTCCCCGCAGTTGGGGGCCGGAAGTGGAGCCCCAAGAGCGCTTTGCGCGCTACAATGCCTATTATGATGCCATGAGGGGGCTGGCTGCCAGCGGCATGGTGGATGTGGTGGCCCACCCGGATTTCATCAAGGTGTGCTGCTTTGATGATTTTCAGGCATGGCTGGCCCAGCCCGGCAGCACAGACCGCATAGCCGCCGTACTTGAAGCCATGCGCGTCACAGATACAGCCATGGAAGTTTCTTCGGCTGGCTTGCGCAAACCCTTCCACGAACCCTACCCCGGCCCGGTCATCATGCGCTTGGCGGCGGATCTGGGCCTGCGCATCAGCTTTGGTTCTGACGCGCACAGTATGGAAGATACTGGCTCGCATTTTACGGAACTGGCGGCCTATGCCGCATCCTTTGGATTTACGCGCAGCCGTATCTGCGTGGCCCGCGAGCGCAGGGAACTGACGTTCTAGTTTTATTGGCCCCTTTTGCTCACTCCTCCGAGTGTGCAAGACATGAAAAATCCCCGTTCTTCGCATGAAGAGCGGGGATTCGCCTTTACGTTCGGCAAAGCCTTATTTCAGCAGGCCCACCGTCTGGATGATAAAGATTTTCCAGCCTTCAGGCAGGGAAATTTTGCCGTCCAGCGCGTGCAGGCCTGAAACATGTACGAAGTTGCCCAGCCCTGCGGAGGCACAGAACAGCCCGGCATTCTGATATAGGGAGCCCACATGCGCCCCACCCCATTCGTTGCCCTGTGGTACGGCGTAGAGCAGGGTGAGCGAGCCGCCGCCCATCTGGGCGCGCCAGTCGCCATCCAGCACCTTGACGAGTACGTGCTCAGGCTCATAGAGCCACACGCCGTTTTCAAGGGCTACGTACAAACGCACATCCTGCCGATTCATGGCCGTGGGCGCTGTTCTGCGTCCGCCTTCGCGGTTGACGCCCCAAGTCGCCCACAGCAGATCGCTCAACTGTTGGGATGAAAGCGCTGCTCCGCTGAAGCCCGTTTTGATGGAACGACGCTGGGCCAGAGCCAGCATCAGGGGCATGCCGCCGGTTTTATTGGGTGCGGGCAGCTCCATGCGGGCGGTGCTGTCCGCAGCGTTCACAGCTGCGGGAGCGGCGGGGATAAGCGCAAGAGCCGCCAATGACAGCAATAGGGAAAGTGAGTGTCTGATGGTACGGATCATGGGGTTCTCCGTGTGGTGGTTGGGCTTGTACCAGTAGCGGTTTGCTATGAAATCCAGGTAAGTTTACAGTTTTGCAAACGTGTATGGTCGAGCAGTCCGTTACAGCAGAATGGTCAGATTTCGCTTGTAGGGGAACGTTCCAGCATGGTGTCGAGCGCGGCAACCGCGTATTCGCCAGTCATGCCCATGCGCGGAGCCAGTTGGGGGAGATTTTCAACGGCATCGCAGGGCCGAACATAGAGCGGCTCCACATCTGCGTCGAAATAATCGCCGTGACGGGCCAGCAGACACAGTGAAGCCGTATCCGGGAAGACCAGCCGGGGCATGGCAAATGGCGAGTCGCTTTCCTCTCCTACGGGAACCATGCGCATGCCTTCCAGAGCCGTAAATACATCTGCATTGCGGGCAAGGCCGCTGCCGCAAATGTGCGTGCGGCGGTGTTTGTCTGTGCCGTCCGGCAGGGGCGCTCCCTGTGCGGTCTCAATACGGCGCAGGGCCTCCTGCGGCGCGCAGAGATCAACAACCTGCGTTGGCTGGGCGGGAATCTGCGGCCCATACGACATGAAGGGCTGGCAGTGCACAAGGTTGCGGCGGGCGTGGGTGAGCACCCATACGGGGGTGCCGTAAAACAGATTGTGCTGGAGCACGGCGCTGGTGGCCAGAGCCTGCATGTAGTCCAACCCCGCCAAGCGGGCCTGTCCCACGCGGCGCAGGGCTGCGGCGGTGGTCAGCACCAGCCGTATGCCCGTAAAGGAACCCGGCCCGCGCACGCAGGCAATGCGCCGGAAGTCGGCGGGTTTGATGCCAAGGCTGCTGCAAATCTCTGCCAGGGCCGGAGCCAGGATTTCCGTGGCCCTGTCGGCCTTGTGCCATTCCTGCACGCAGATCAGCCGCTCGTCTTCGGTGACAATGATCTGGAGCGCGCCTTCTGCGGCATTGAGAATAAGCTCAAGCCCGGTGCCGTTCTGCATTATGAGCCGCTCCCGAACCAGCCGGTATTCTTGAGGATGCGCCACAAGTCGTTATAGGTGGCCAGCAGCATGAGAGCCACCAGCAGGGCAATGCCCGCGCGCATGGCGTAATCCTGCAACCGGGCGTTGAGCGGACGGCGGAAAATTATTTCCCACAGGCAAAATACAATCTGTCCGCCATCCAGCACGGGGATAGGCAGCAGGTTCAGGATGCCAAGGTTGATGCTGATGAGCGCCGCCAGCGCCAGAAGCCCGGCAAGGCCTTCATGGGCCTGCTTGCCAACCATCTGCATAATCATGATGGGGCCGCCCACCTGATCCAGAGGCACCACGCGCTCGGCCAGTTTTACAAAGCTCTGCCACGTGAGCGAAACCATGTCTGCGGTCTGGCCCGCTCCGGCAATGGCCGCATCGGCAAAGCCGTGCTGCACAAGCCGCACAGCCCCGGAGTTACGAATGCCGATAAGCCATGCGCTTTCTTCTTCGCCAAAGATGGTCTTACGGATGGACCGTTCAGGCGTGAGTTCCACGCTGATGATCATGCCTTGCTCGGGCTGTGCGGCTTCATCCGTGCGTGTTTGATCGTCAGCCTGGGGGGCCATGTCCGGGCGTGAAAGTGTGACGGCAAGCGTTTTGCCGTTGCTCTGCGTAATGGCGTCGGCCATGGCCTGCCAGTTGGCAACGGCAGCGCCGTTGATACTTACGATGGTATCACCTGGCTGAATGCCCGCCTTGTCCGCAGGGCCGTTCTGCACAACGCCGCCAACCTGAGGCAGCAGCACAGGGGTTCCCCAGCCAAGGGCCAGGGTCCAGCAGAGCAGCCACGCCAGAATGATATTTGCGGCGGGGCCAGCGGCAACCACAAGCAGGCGCTGCCATGCGGGGCGCAGGGCAAAGCTTTCTTTTTCAGTAAAGCCTTCGGGAATGTCCTTGGGGTCGCTTTCGCCCACCAGGGCCACATAGCCGCCAAGCGGCACCAGCGACAGGGCGTATTCCGTCTTGCCCTTGCGGTATTTGAGAATCTTGGGGCCAAAGCCCAGGGAGAACGTGGAAACGCCCATGCCAAGGCCACGCGCCACGGCAAAGTGCCCCAGTTCGTGGAAAAAAATCAGGCCGCCAAGAACGACCACGACTGCAATAATTGTTGTCAGCACAAGGAACCTCCGTCACGGGCCAGCCCGTAGACCAGCTCGCGGCTCTGGCAGTCAAGACGCTGCATGCGCTCCGCCAGTGTATGCGCCTCCATTGTCAGTGCGGCTTCGCTGTCTGCTGCGGAAGCGGCACCTTCAAGAGGCGCGCATAAAGGCTGATGGCCGGGGTTGGAAGCGCCGTGCGCCTCCAGTGCGGCGGCTATCAGCCGGGGGATGTCCATAAACGCGCAGCGGCCTGTAAGGAAAAGATCCACTGCGGCCTCGTTGGCGGCGTTGAGCACTACGCAACGTCCGCCACGGTTTTCCAGCACCTGCTTGGCCAGTCCAAGACAGGGAAAAGCGCTTTCGTCCGGTTCATGAAAGGTAAGCGGCTTTGCCGTAAGGTCAAGCGGCGGTACGTTCACCGGCATGCAGCGCGGCCAGAGCAGGCAGGCCGCAATGGCCATGCGCATGTCTGGCGTGCCGAGCTGGGCAAGCTGGCTGCCATCGTGAAATTCCACAAGCGAATGCACCACGGACTGCGGATGCACCAGCACCTTGATGCGTTCGGCAGGCACGCCGTAGAGGTGAAAAGCCTCAATGACCTCCAGCCCCTTGTTCATGAGCGTGGCCGAATCAATGGTGATTTTGGCTCCCATGCTCCAGTTGGGGTGCTTGAGGGCCTGCTCTGGCGTAACGGCGCTCAGGGCCTCGAGTGTCCAGCCGCGAAACGGCCCGCCGGAGGCTGTGAGAATGAGCCGTTCCACTTCCTGCCCGCGCCCGGCAAGACACTGAAAAATGGCATTGTGTTCGGAATCCACGGGCAGCACCACGGCCCCTGTGCGGGCGCACACGCGGCGCACAAGGTCGCCAGCCAGCACCAGGGATTCCTTGTTGGCAAGGCAGATGATCTTTCCTGCCAGAGCCGCCGCCAGCGTTCCGGCAAGTCCCGCAGCGCCCACCTGTGCGGAAAGCACGGTGGAAGCCTCGGGCAGGGAGGCCAGCTCCGCGTACCCCTCGCTCCCCACAAGAATACGGGGGCGGTAGTCCGCAGGCAGCAGCGCGCGCAGTTTGGTTGCGGATTCCTCGTCAAGCACAGCCAGATGTGGCGGCCGCCATGTGAGGGCCTGTTCCGCAAGACGCTGCACGTTGCGGGCGCAGGCGAAACCCACCATGCGGAAGGCCTGCGGGTGCGCTGCGGCAACTTCCAGCGTGCTGCGCCCTATGGAGCCTGTGGAACCCAGAAGTACCAGACTACGCGGCCAAGTTTGCTGCCAGCTTTCACCGGGGGCGTCAGAAATGTAATTGATGGAAGGGCCGCCCAGGCCGGGCCAGAGTTGCGCCATGGTGAGGTTGTCCTTTAATGGGCGCGCGCAGGTGCTCGCGGCGCGTGTGCGCATAAGATTGGTACTGCGGCAAAAAATTCAAGCTCCCCGGTGGGGGATAACCGAGGATTTCAAAATAAAGAGGCTCTAAGGGACATTAACACGATGAGAATCTTCGCCCCCCGCCGCAAGCAGGGGGCAAAAGAGTCATAGTGCCAACAGGCCCTAAAAGAAGAAAAACCACTGGTCAACAACGGCCACCATGGGCATGGCAAACAGCAGGCTGTCGGCTCTGTCGAGGATACCGCCGTGCCCTGGCAGCAGATTGCCGGAATCCTTGATGTTTACCGAACGCTTGAGGGCGGATTCAAAGAGGTCGCCCAACTGGGCGAAGGCGTTGATCGCAATGCCCAGCAGAGCAAAGGAGAACCAGCCGGTCTTGCCGTATATTTCGCCGTAAATGGCGCAAAAGATCACGCAGCCAACAAGGCTGCCCACCGCGCCTTCCGAGCTTTTCTTGGGGCTGACGCGGGGCCACAGTTTGTGGTGCCCAAAGCGTGTGCCCACAAAGTAGGCGGTGGTGTCGGAAATGGCCACCGCCGCAATAACAAAGATGAGTTTGGTGGTGGAAAGATAGGTCGCCGGGAGCAGCAGCAGGGGCACATAGGCCAGCCCCGCCATAAAGATGCCGCTGGAGGCAAAGGCATTGTCGTCTTCAACAACATCCCACCGGAAAAGAAAACTCATGGACGCCAGCACAAAGCCTGCGCCGAGGCAGACCAGAGCATCTTGCGGTCTGTGCAGCCATGTGAGGCAGATCATGCACCAGCCAAGCACGATGGCGCAAATGCGGCTGGGCACACGGCTGGAACCCCAGAACAGGGAGTAGAACTCCCACAGGCCGAGGGCGCATACCAGCAAAATGACAAACAGCAAGGGCAGGCCCCTGAGCCAGAGTGCCAGCAGCAAGACAGCGGCAAGGGCAAGGCCTGTGAAAATACGGCGAATATCGATGGATTGCGTTGAAGGATCAATGGGCATCAATTTGCTCCTGTGTTTTGCCGAAGCGGCGCGAACGGGCAGCATAGGCGTCAAGGGCCATGCGGAGCTGCGTGGCGTCGAAGTCCGGCCATGGCACGGGCGTGAAATACAGCTCGCTGTAGGCGCATTGGTAGAGCAGATAATTGCTCAGCCTCTGCTCGCCGCTTGTGCGGATAAGCAGGTCAGGGTCCGGTTGCCCCGCAGTGTACAAATGATCGGCAACGGTCTGTTCGGTCACGTCTTCAGGGCGCAGACCTTCGCGCAGCATGGTTTGCATGGCGCGCACAATTTCGCCCCTGCCGCCATAATTGAGGGCAAGATTCAGAACCATGTCCTTACCGCCCTCGGTGCGTTTGATGGCATGGCGTAGGGCCGTGCGCTGGGCAAGGGGCATGGAGTCAAGGTCGCCCAGAACGCGCATGGAAATACCCTGTTCGACCATGCGCGGCACCTCGCGGCTCAGAAATTCCATCAGCAGACTGAAAAGGGCGCTGATTTCTGTCTTTGGGCGGTTCCAGTTTTCGCTGGAAAAGGTGTAGAGCGTGAGGTGGCGTATGCCCAGAGACCGGCATTCAGTCACAATGTTGCGCACGGTTTCCGCGCCAGCGCGGTGGCCTGCTTCGCGGGGCAACCCGCGCGCCTGAGCCCAGCGGCCATTGCCGTCCATGATGATGGCGAGGTGTGTGGGCAGTTTGTCTGGATGATCCGTCATGCAAAAGCCTGTGGTGAAAAGTCCTGCGGGTCTGCGGAATGGTCTGCGGCCTTGTCTGCGGCGGCAAAGCCGCGCCCCGCAATGTGCTTGCGGGGCGCGCGCAACCCGGGCGGAAAATCCGCCATGGGCTAGATTTCCATGATTTCCTTTTCTTTGGCCGCGCACTTTTTGTCGGCATCAGCCACAAACTTGTCCGTCAGCTTTTGTACGTCTTCAGAAGCCTTCTTCTGTTCGTCTTCGCTGATGGCCTTGTCTTTTTCCAGCTTTTTCAGGCTGTCGTTGGCGTCGCGGCGCACGTTGCGCACTGCCACCTTGGCGTCCTCGGTGTATTTGCGGGCCACTTTGACCAGATCCTTGCGGCGGTCTTCGGTCAACGGCGGTATCATGATGCGGATAACCTTGCCGTCATTGATGGGCGTAAGGCCCAGATCAGACTTCAGAATGGCCTTTTCAATCACCGAAATTCCGCCCTTGTCCCAGGGCTGGATAGTCACGGTGCGGCTGTCGGGCACGGCAACGGAGGCCATCTGGCTGATGGGCGTGGGGGTGCCGTAGTAGTCGCCCTTGATGCCGTCCACCAGGGCGGTGGAGGCGCGGCCCGTGCGCAGCTTGGAAAAATCGCGTTCCTGCGCGGCAATGGCCTTTTCCATACGGTCTTCGGCGTCCAGAAGGATGCTGTCTATATCCATCAGTATTCTCCTTGGGGGGCTCAGTTCTGAACGATGGTGCCTACGGATTCGCCGGTGACGGCGCGGCAGATGTCGCCGCCAAACATGCGGCACACGATGATGGGCACGTTGTTATCGCGCACAAGGGCAAAGGCCGTGGCGTCCATGACGCCCAGATGGCGCGCCAGTGTTTCGTCATAGGTGATGCTGTCGTACTTGACGGCATCGGAATATTTGTTGGGGTCTTTGTCGTAGATGCCGTCAACCTTGGTTGCCTTGATGATGGCGTCGCACTTCAGTTCCATGCCGCGCAGGGCGGCGGTGGTGTCGGTGGTGAAGTATGGGTTGCCGGTGCCTGCGGCGCAGATGACCACGCGGCCCTTTTCCATGTGGCGCAGGGCGCGGCGGCGGATGAAGGGTTCGCACACTTCCTGCATGGTGATGGCCGAAAGCACGCGCGTGGGGTAGCCCAGCTTTTCCAGCATGTCCTGCACGGCCAGCGCGTTGAGCACAGTGGCCAGCATGCCCATGTAGTCGGCGGACGAACGTTCCATGCCCTTGGCCGAGCCGGAAAGCCCGCGAAAAATATTGCCCCCGCCAATCACAAGGGCCATTTCCACGCCCATTTCGAGCACAGTGCCGATTTCACGGCAGATGGTGGCTACGGTTTCCGGGTCAATGCCGGTCTTGTTTTCTCCGGCCAGGGCCTCGCCGCTCAGCTTGAGCAGCACGCGCTTGTATTTCAGTGTGGGCATGAGTCCGCCTTGGTAAAGGCTGAGGTGTTGCGGGCTTTCGCCGGACGCAGGAAAAGGGCTGGGCTTTTGGCCCTGCCCCAAAACGAAAGAATCGTAACAGAATTTGCGCGCAGCTCAAAGTGTTTTTGCATCAGCAGTCCCGGCAGGGCCTGGGCCGCTCTGCGCAGACTCCACTGGCGCAGTCTGGGAGCGGCGACTACGCCTGCTTGGGCCATTCCTCCACAGTGAAGGGCAGGCTTTGGGCCATCTGGGCCAGAGCCTCGCGCGCTTCTCGCTCTCTGTGAGGTGAAAAGATAACCCGCAGCAGGGCTGTCTTGTTTTCAAGCACGGTAAAATAGGCGATGTGCTCATAGGCTTCGAGCAAAAAGCGGAACAGCCCCGTATGCTCCGGCGTAATGCGCACCAAAAGGCTGGCGCTGCGCGTTGGCGGCGGCAGTGAGGGAGCTGGCTTGCGCCTTTCGCGCAGCGAAGGTGGACCGGAAGCGGAACCTCGTGCGCGCGGCATTAGTACAACCCGGCCCAGCGGGCCAGAATCACCAGCCCGAGGCCAAAGGCAATGGTGAGAAAATAGTTCTTTGACCACCACGCGACCAGCAGAGAGGGCAGGGCCACCATCAGAAACAGGTTGGAAGGCCCGGCGTTGAAATGCCCTTCGTAAAAAAACACGTCCGGCCCCACCAGGGCAGCCATGACGGCGACGGGCACAAAGGACAGCCAGTGCCGCAGCAGCGGCGGCAGGCTGTCGCCCTTCAAAAAGGTGACAGGCAGGATTTTTGGCAGAACCGTAACCAGAACACTGCCAAGAAGGCAGAGCATCAGGGCCGCATGGGTGCTGAACCATCCACTTTCGTTCATGATTCGGCCTCCTCTGTGCGTGGCGTCGCCATGTTGCTGATAGTGCGGCTGTCTGCATCCTTGTTTTGCTGGTCGGCAAGGTCAATGGGCGTGCCCTCGTGCTGCGCCTTGCGCACCAGCAGCCATGTGCCAAGGCTTGCGCCCAGCACCGTGGCAACGGCAATGTTCCACTGAGTCATGCCCGCAGCCTTGAGGCTGATGGAGAGCGTGGTGGTAAAGAGTGCCACCAGCACGTGCAGGCGGCTGACGCACTGTGGCACCAGCAGGGCCAGAAACATGGCGGTGAGGGCATAATCAAGGCCCAGCGGCTTAACATCGCTCACAAGCTCGCCGCAGAACGCGCCAATGGCGGCACCGGAAACCCATCCCAGTTGCGCGGTCTGGTTGCAGACAAAGAGTGTGGTGAGGCTTCGCTGCCAGCCGTTCTGAAAAGCCGTGACATGGACGGCAAAGGTCTCGTCCGTAAGGCCGAGGCCCAGCAGAAAGCGTTGCCCGCGCGGCAGGCCCGCCAGCCATGGGGATTCTGCGGCGGATTGCAGCAGATAGCGCAGGTTTACAATAAAGACCGCCGCCATAATGGAGAGCGCGCTTGCGCCAGCGCCCCACATGCCCGCGAACACGAACTGGCCGGAGCCGGAAAACATGAGCACGGACATGGCGACAGCCAAGGAGGGCGGGATGTTGTTCTTGACGGCAAGAACCCCAAAAGCGAAGCCTACGGGCAGGTAGCCCAGCACAATGGGCAGTGCGCGCCGCAGGCCCTCCGCCAGGGGGGAAGCGGAAGATATGCCGGACATGTCATAACCTCGATAAAAGTAAGACAATGAGGCTACGCCCTTTGGCCCTGGCTGGCAAGCCGGAGCCGGGTATTGGTTCCAGGTCCGGCGGCTGGCGGGGGGGCTGCTGATGCCCGTCTGGCATGAGCCAAGCAGAAGCAATGGAGAAGGCAGGGTGTTTCGGTTGCTGCCATCCAGCCTCGAAGCGAAATTTGCCTGTCTTCGTGAAGGGCCGCAAGGGCAGACTCCACGAAGGCAGGCAAATTGTTATGCAACAGTGCTGCAAATATGGATTGTCAGGGCCACGTTTTTTGTAAGGCCCTTACCACCAGAAGAGGGGATACCTCTTGCGGGCGGCGAGATTATTGGCGGCATAGGCCAGGGCCAGCATGCAGATGGCCCCCGCTGCGCAGGGCAGGAGCACATACCAGTAGCCGAGACTGTGGATGCCGGGGCCGCCGATGACCGCGATAAGGGCCGTTGCGCCGCCCGGAGGATGCAGGGTCTGCGTTGCGTGCATAAGGGCAATGGCTGTGGAAACGGCAAGGCCCGAGGCCAGCACTGGATTATCACTGAAGAGTAGCTGGCAGCTCACACCCACAAGCGCGGAAAGCACGTGCCCGCCCACAAGATTGCGGGGCTGGGCCAGCGGGCTGTGGGGCGCGCCAAAGGCCAGCACGGCGGAAGCGCCGAACGAGCCGATGAGCAGAGGCAGATTCCATTCCTGCGCGCAGAGCTTTTCAAGCAGCGCAAGGCTGATTATGGACAGGCAACTGCCTGCCCACGCCCAGAATATTTCATTCCAGTCGGCCCTGGGCGGGGCCATTGTGCCTGCCCGCAGGCGGCGCAAAACACGCATCATTGGCATCCTCGTTACTAGATGTTGCGAGAGTCGCGGTGGTGAAGCCGTGCTTCCCTGGTTGAATGAACTGGCTGTCTATATACGGGCCATGGCAAGAAAGGCCGCGTGCAGGGCAGCAAGCAGGGCAATGAGCGTTGGGCCTGCCCATGTTTGCGTTCCGTGCATGCCGTAGCAGGTTATGGAGAGCGCCCTTTGCGGACATACGACCACGCAGTCGCGGCACAGATTGCAGTCCTCATTGGGGCCTGATGTCGTCATGGGGTCGCCCATGGCGTCCTGACGGCATACACGCACGCAGGCCATGCAGCGGCGGCAGGAGCCTGTGCGGCGCACGCGCCATGGCGCAATGCGCCCAATCCACTTTGCCAGCAGCCCTAGCGGGCAGAGGCCCCGGCAGTAGGCGGCGTATCCGGCCTTGCGGCTGACCAGCAGGGAAGCCGGTACAGCCAGCAGGCCCAGCAAGAGGCCGCAGGCAATAGCCGCCTCCAGCGGCGCGCCCGAAAAACGCAAGAGCAGGGGAACGGCAAGGGTCAGGCCCAGCATGGCGAGCCGCAGATATGGCAGCCACCTGGGAGCGCGGCGGGGAATGGATGGAGCCTGGTTGCCGGAGCCGGAATTTTTTATCACAGATAATCCGTGCGGGCCGCCGGCGCAGGATTTTGCAGCGCTGGCATCCCACACGCCAAAGTAGCAAAGATGGCTGCACCATGCCGCGCCCGCAATCAGGGTGGAAAAAGTGAACAGGCCCAGCATGAACCAGCCTCCGCCGCGATATATGGGCGCGGCGGCTATCAGCCCTGGTACAGGCAGATGCAGTTGCCCGCTGAGCAGAAAACGGCTTTCCAGTGCCAGTCCGAGAACAAGCTGAGCAAAAAAGACAAGTGAAAAGAGCCGCCACAGGCGCATTCTGACCTGCGGAACCTTTTTGCCGCTCAGCCATCCGGCTGCGCAGGCCGCCCAGATGCCCGACAGCGCAAGTTGCAGTGATCCCCATTGGGGGAAGAACCGTTCCAGAACGAGCAGTTGCGGCTTCATAAGCCAGACCGGCAGCAACAGACCAAGGCAAAGGAACAGGGCGGTCAGTTGGGTGCGCGCGTTAGTGTCGCCTTTATGGTAGCGTTGTCGCGCGGATTCGCGCAGCAGGGGCAGGGCGGCAAGCGCCGTCAGCAGGGCCACGCTCAGCAGGATAACAGCCAGCCTGTGCCACGGTTCGCCCATGAACATGCGCATTTGTACAAACTGGGCCGCAGCCCATATCCAGCGGCCAGCCAGCAGGGGCAGCACCAGCAGCAGAAGCAGGCGCACCCATGCGGCGTGGCCCCAGGCAAGCAGGGCCAGTGCAAGGCAGGTGGCAGCCAGGCCGGGCTGACCGCTACGCCAGAAGTGCGCTCCGGCAGTCAGCAGAGCCAGAAAAGAAGGCAAGGGGATAAGGCGGGAAGCTCCGCGCATGTCAGACTTCCTTTACATTCGGCATGTTGTGGCGCTACTACGCGCCGCCGTGCATGGGGTGAGGCGTTTACTTGGGCAGTTTGCGCTTGCCCACCAGATCCACAATATCAATGCGTACCACGCCTGTGCGGGCAAGGGCGGCATCCGGCGTGGGCGTGGGGCAAAGGGCGGCGTAGCGCCCTGCCAGGGCATCAAGGGCGAGGCCCTTTTCCGCCGGGTCATCCACAATCACGGCGCGGCCAGTGCCGCACAGCGATTTGTAATAGGTCGTGGATTTTTCCCTGTGAATGGTCACATCCGCGCAAAGGGTAAAGGCCACATTGGGATTGCGGCGGATACAGTCCAGCTTGTGCCCTTCAAGGGCGCAGTGGATATAGATGCAGTTGCCCTGGCGCACGAAGTTAAGCGGAATGACATAGGGAAATTCCCCATCGTGCATGGCAAGGCAGAGGTCTTCAGCAGTGGAAAAAACTTCGTCAAAAAATGCCGGGTCAAGGCATTCGCGGTTCTGTTTGCGCATTTGCAGCTCCTGATACTGGCCTGCTGGCTGGTTACAGCGAGGTATTGCTGCCGATGTGTTCCGGCATGGATAAAATGTCTGCGGCAATGCAGGGGGTTGGCGTCACAGAAAAACTGGCAGTTTGTTTTTGCAGGCTACGTTGCCAGTGCAGGCGCGCCGCCGCAAGATCTGTCGCGTCCGGGTGGCGTGCTGCCTCGCGCAGACGGGCCAGCCGCTCGGGGCTCAGGGGATGCCCGCCCTTGCGCTGCGATGCGGCAACCACCTGCGGATTAACCCTGCCCTGACACAAGAATCCATCAACTACCGTATTGCCGCCAGCCTGTAAAATTTCATGTGTTGCAGCCATGCAGCGGCGGGCGTGGTCTGAATGGGGCCACGCGCCCAGCGTGCCGAAAAAAAATACGTCCTTGCCGCGTACACGCTCCATGTAGCGAAGGGCGCGGGCATCAGGCAGGCCTTTGCGCACCCAGAAGCCCAGGGCCAGCATATCGAAGTCATCCGGCTCAGGTGCGTTGCGCACGGGAAAGCAGGGAAGACCCGAGGTATCGGCCAAGGCCTCAGCCACTTTACGGGTATTGCCCGTGCAGGAAGAATAAACAATGCAAGCGTTCATGCTGATCCTGAAAAACTGTTTTGAGAAGTTTCCTTCTCAAGGCCTTTAAAGCGCTCTCTGGCGAGCGCTCGTTCATAAAGTCGGTGCAGCCTGAGTGGATGCACCTTCATTGTATACCGGTCAAAGCTGCGCCTGCTGCCGACAGAGCGGTATCCTGTGAAGCACCCTAAGCCTCGGCCCTTTCGCGCAGGGCGTTGGCATCGAGCAGAATGATGCGGCGGCGGTCGCGGTCAATGAGTCCGGCTGATGCCAGGGCGCTGAGCTCCCGGCTCAGACTCTCGCGGCTTATGCCCATCTGGCGGGCCAGGGTTTCCTGGGTAACGCCCATGCTCAGGGTGGCGCTTTTTTCCATTTTTGCCCTGTGCAGCAGCCATGCCGCTACCCGGCCCGAAACGGAAATGCGGCCTTGCGATCCCGCAATCTTGTTGATGAACAGGCGCTGACGCAGGCTCATGGCCGCCAGCATGGCTACTCCAAGGGCCGCATCGTTGCGCAGGGCTTCAAGCAGTGCCTTGCGTTCCAGCCGCAAAACTACGCCGTTCTGCACCCCGATGGCCGTTGCGGGCAGGCCTTCTTCATAAAAAAGCACCCCTGCGTCCAGCATTCTGCCGCAACGCACAAGGTGTAGCACACATTCCTTGCCCTGAGCCGAGTGACGGCACAGTTTGACCATGCCCGAGAGCAGCAGCATGGCATCGGCTGTGGCTTCGCCTTCGCGAAATAGTGTCGCCCCCTGGCTGAATGGCTGCACACGGGCGTGCAGCGCCAGCTTTTGGCGTTCAGTATCCGACATGGCCGCAAAAGGGCCGGTTTGCAAGGCAGCATGGATGGTTTGCAGGTCGCTGTTTTCCATCTTGTCTCCC
This sequence comes from Desulfovibrio sp. UIB00, assembly GCF_022508225.1. Classification (NCBI taxonomy): domain Bacteria; kingdom Pseudomonadati; phylum Thermodesulfobacteriota; class Desulfovibrionia; order Desulfovibrionales; family Desulfovibrionaceae; genus Desulfovibrio; species Desulfovibrio sp. UIB00. The sequence continues at coordinate 595,125 of NZ_JAETXJ010000001.1, forward strand.
CCCAGACCGCTGCATGGCGCGGCAGTCTGGTATTGCAGTTTCGTTTACGTCTGTAGGGAACGCCTCAGCGCCATCGGCTGACTGCAAGATCTGTTGTCAGCAACAGAGGCAATACACCAGAAATGGCCGGGATATTCTGTGATGGAGATCACAAAAACTCGCTATTCAAAGCCGAATCTCAGGCCGTATTAAAGTAACATGCAGTATATTAAGGTGATTTTAGAGCAGGGTGCAAATGAATTAACTGCTCTGCAAGGACGTTCCTGAAAATCCTGTCCAGAAATGCAAGCAGGCAGGTTTTTGGCAGACACGAGCGAGCATTTCAAGCCAAAATGCTATAGAGACTGCAATCTGCGGGAAAGGGTGCGCTGTAGCATAAAACGCAAAGCCTCGGCACAGAAGCCGGGATAATCCGACTGCCGCGCCGAGGCCAGAATGTGCGGATTGGCAGAAGCGCTTACTTCTTGCCGCCCTTCTTGATGGCCTTTTTGCTGTTCTTGGCAGGCTTGGAGGCCGCAGCCTTGGGCGCTGCCGGAGCAGCTTCGGGCTTGGTTTCAACCGGTGTTGCTGCGGCTGCGGGTTCCGTTGCCGGGGCTTCCGCAGCAGGCTCCGCCTTGACTTCAGGCGCGGGAGTTTCTTCCACTACCGGAGCGGCTTTGGCTTCGACAGGAGCTTCCACAGGCGTTTCGACCTTGGGTTCTTCGGCCTTGGGCGCTGCGGGAGTTTCTGCCGCAGGTGCCGGAGCCGCCGCTTCCGCCACAGGGGCGGCAGGGGCTTCAACCTTGGCTTCCTCAGCCTTGGCTTCTTCAGGTGCGCGACCAGCAGCGGTCACGGATGCACGGGGGCCGGGTTCGGCCACGGGAGCGGCGGGTTTTTCCGGCGCGCCCTCAATGGCAGGCTTCTTTTCCGGCGCAGGGGCTTCCACCACCGAACCGTCGGCCAGCACCAGCGAAAGGGCGTGGGCCGGGCAGGCTTCCATGCAGGCGGTGATGCGCTTGCCGTTTTCCATGCGCCATGCGCGGCACATGTCGCAGCGCACGGCCACTTCGCGGCGGGCGCGCTGAGCCAGGGTTTCACCATCGTCGCCGTCCACGGAGGGCATGCCGATGGTGTCAAGGGTGATGGTGCCGTAAGGGCATGCAGCGATGCACATCTTACAGGCAACACAGTATTGTACGCGCATGATGATGCGGCCATCGGCATCCTGCTGCAATGCGCCGGTGGGGCACACGTTGGCGCAGGGCGCGTGGTCGCACTGGTGGCAACGCACGGTGGTCTTGAAGCCTTCGGCCTTGACCACCTGTACGCGCGAAACCAGTTCATCGCGGTGTTTCATGGCCTCTTTAAAGCTCATGCCGTGGTGGGCGGCAATGCAGGCCACTTCACAGCGGCGGCAGGCGCGGCATTTGTCGGGTACGACCTGGATATGTTCAGTCATGGTCCGTTTCCTCGGATGCAACGTGCAGGGCCATAAGCGTCATCCCATGACCCCCGTTGAAGTGGATGTTTTCGCCGCCGCAACTTGGGCAGACGAAATGCCGTTGCGTCAGGCTGAATTCATGTCCGCACTGATTGCAGGTACAGGCCAGGGGCGCGCATGCAAGCGTAAGCTTTGCGCCCTCGGCAAGGGTTCCTTCCGCCAGCAGTTCAAAGCAGGCGGTGAGCGTTTGCGCTTCCACGCAGGCAAGCAGGCCCAGTTCACACTGAAATTCCGCAATACGGCTGACCGGAGATTCCGGATGCGCCTTATTGTGGTCTTCCACGGCCTTGATGGCCATATTCAGCAGTCCCTGAACCAGCGTTGCCTCATGCATGGATCAAACTCTCCAACCCGTTATGCCTAGCGCTCGGTGCAGGAAACGCAGGGGTCGATGCTGTTGGTTATCAGCGCCACATCGGCCACCTTGCAGTCACGCATCATGACGCCCAGGGCCTTCCAGTTCATGTAGGAAGGCACACGCCATTTGAGGCGCGAGGGCATATCCGTGCCGTTGGTGCGGATGTAGTAGAACACTTCGCCGCGCGGAGCTTCGGTGCGGGCGCAGGCCTCTGCCGTGCGGATCTGGCGCATGGGCGCCGTGACCTCGCCTTCGGGCATCCTTTCGATGCACTGGCGGATGAGGCTGAACGATTCAAATATCTCGTGCAGCCGCACCATTGTACGCGAGTTCACGCAGCAGCCATGCTCTAGAACCGGGTTGAAGTTCAGCTTGCCGTAGGCGGCGTAAGGCGAATCCTTGCGCACGTCGATGGCAACGCCGGAACCACGGGCCACAGGGCCAACCACGCCAAGGTTGACGGCGTCTTCCTTGGGCAGCAGGCCAAGGCCCTTGGTGCGGCCAAGAACCATACCGTTGGTGGCGTAGATCTCGCGGATTTCATCCACCTGAGGTTCAACCTTGGCAAGGGTCTTGAGCATGTAATCCAACAGATCGGGCGTGACGTTGTACTTAACGCCGCCGATGCAGTTGGCCGCCAGGTTCATGCGGTTGCCGTAAACGGTTTCCTTGAGGTCCTGCATCATTTCACGCACTTCCATCACGTGCATGAACAGCGACTTGAAGCCGATGATATGCGCCTGAATGGCAGTGTTGAACAGATGCGAGGCAATGCGCTTGATTTCTTCGGCCACCACGCGCAGGTAGCAGGCGCGCTCGGGAATGGTGATACCGAGCACGTTTTCCACCACCATGCTGTAGGTGAAGGAGTGGCTGTTGGAACAGAGCGAGCACACGCGCTCGGTAAGGGTGACGTTCTTGACGAGGTTGCGCTGGGTAGCCATGGCTTCCATGCCGCGGTGCACGTGACCGGAGGTCAGCTCCACGTGGCGAACCGTTTCACCCTCCACCGTGAGGTGGAAATATACCGGCTCCTCAAGGGCCACGTGTACGGGGCCCAGAGGCATGGTGAAGGTGTTACTCATGGTTGCGCTCCTTGTCATTGAGAATGCGTTCCCAGAGGTCGGTGGTGCAGGCCCCGTTCATCATGATGGACAGGGGCACGGCCTCGTTGAGAATGCCTGCGTCAAGCTCTTCATCCAGAAACAGGCGCGTGGGATTGGGGTGGCCTGTAACCTGAATGCCGTAGAGTTCCATCATTTCCCGTTCGTGCCAGTCGGCATTGGCGAACAGGGGGGTGATGGAGGGCACGGTGGGCCACTCGCCGTTAAGGGTCACGGTCATGTTGTAGACCACACCGTCCAGCTCAAAGTGGTAGCAAACTTCCTGCATGGGTTCGCTGAGCTGGCGGCGGTTGTAAGCGGTTGTCATGCACAGGCGCGCCTTGGCTTCGCTCATGATGGCGGCGGCATCCTGCAACATGCGGGGCGTACCCAGCCTGAACCAGTGAAAAGCGTTGCCGAAGCTGTCCGTGCTGTGGTGTACGGCGTCGTCTTCGGTACACAGGGCTGAGAGCCCCTCGATGACTTTGGCGTTGCCGTTAATTGTCTCTTGCATATGTTCTCCGCGGGTATGAACCGCTAATCCTTGGTGGGAGCGGCAGAAGTGACGCTGGTCGCCGCTGCATCGCCGCTGGCGGCGGGCAGTACGCAGGCATTGCGCTTGGCGTCCTCAAGCTGGCGGCATTTGGGGCAGAGCCTGCGCGTCAGATCCCTGTCGATTTCGTCATTATAGGCATAGAGCTTTTCGGCCAGCTTTTTGGGCAGGGGGCGCATAAGCTCGCCGCAACCGGCGCAGGGCTCGTAGCGAACTGTCTGCTGTTCGATGCGGTTGAATTTTTCCGATTCCGGATGCGCGGTGTGCCAGTCGGTCGTGATGCTCATGGCCCCGGTGGGGCAGTAATGGCGGCACGAGGCGCACAGGCAGCAGGAGTTTTGCCATATGGTGATGGTAAAACCCTTGCGGTCGGGCAGCGGCGAGATGTTGATGGCCCCTGCCGCACACGAGTGACGGCAGATGCCGCAGCCCATGCACAGGTCGGGATCCACAACAGCCTTGCCGCGCAGCCTTTCGGGGGTGAAGGTTTCGCCCAAGGGGAAGGGGTCGGTACTTGGACCTTCCAGCAAATTGCGGAACAGAACTTTCAGAAAGCCCGCCATATCACTCCTCCACGCCCAGTTTTTTCAGCCAGATGGAACGCGCCAGCACCACAGCCTCAAGAATGGCCTGCGGGCGAGGCGGGCAACCGGGCACGTTGACGTCTACCGGGATGTAGCGGTCAAGCGGGCCTTCAATGGAATAGCCTTCGCGGAACACGCCACCCGAGATGGGGCAGATGCCCACCGCCACAGTGACCTTGGGTTCGGGAATTTCGTTCCACACTTTAAGCACGCGGTCACGCACCCTGGTGGTCAGAGGGCCTGTTACAAGCACAATGTCGGCATGGCGGGGGCTGCCGCAATAGCGGCAACCCAGGCGTTCCACGTCATAGCGCGGAATACAGGCAGTGGTTGCCAGTTCCACGTCGCAACCGTTGCACGAGCCTGCGTTGATGCGGAAAAGCCACGGCGACCGCACGGAGAGTTTTTTAAGCATGTTATCCAGCGACACGTCGGCCTCCTTACATCACCCAGACCAGTATAAGGCTGCACAGCGCAAGCGCCGTGGGCACAGTTATGTAGAAACGGAAGGCCTGGTCAATGCGGAAGCGCCCTGTGGCCGACTTGACCAGCGTAAGCGAAACCAGCATGAGCCCAAGGCACTTGAGCAGGAACCAGACCAGATTCACCAGCCATATGTCAGATATGGTGCCGGGGAAGAAAAGCGCAACCCCCAGGCCCAAAACTACAAAGGTCTTGAGCGCGGACGTGATCTGGAACAAGGCCAGCAGGGGGCCGCCGTATTCCAGCAGTGGGCCTTCGATAAGTTCAGTTTCCGCCTCGGGGATATCAAAGGGCACAACGCCCATGGTGCCGGGCAGGAAGATCAGATAGGCCAGCAAGGCGGGGATCATGGTCGGGTTGAACCCGAAGGAACCCACCTGCTGCTGCATGGCGACGATCTTGAGCAGCGAGAATTCCGCGCCCCAGGCTCCGCCGCTCAGTACCTTGCCCGTAAGCATGGCGACAGAGAGCAGAATCATGAGCAGCGGCGTTTCGTAGGCCAGCATCAACATCATTTCGCGCGAGAAGCCCACAGCGCCGTAGGGCGAACTGGAGGCCGAGCCGCCCAGCATGATGGCCATGGCCGGGATGGGCAGCAGGTAGAAGATCACCAGCAGGTCGCCCATGTTGAACAGGCCGTTGAACACGCCGGGGATCGGTATGAAGGCCGCGCACACGGCCATACCCGTGAAACCGAACACCGGGGCCATCAAAAAGGCCGAACGGCAGGCGGTTTTGGGAATCAGGGTTTCCTTGGTCAGCAGCTTGGCAATGTCAAGCCAGGGCTGGATCAGCGGGGGGCCGACGCGGCGCTGCAGCCGCGCCTCGACCCGGCGGTCAAGTCCTTTGAAGAACATCGCCACCAGCAGGGCAAAGGCCCCGCCGGGGAAGATGCACATGTGCAGTATGGCAAGCAGGGTGTCGCTCATCAGCGGTTCTCCTTGGCGGGCTTATTGCCGCCCATAAGGCCGAGGATTTCCCCGAAAATGCTGGAGGGCTTCATGCGGCTGGTGGACGTTTCGACCGGCAGACCGCAGGTGTGGACGTCAATTTCGCGCAGGCGGGTAAAGCGCAGCACGAACCAGCGTCCGCCAGCAAATGCAAGGGCCATCATGACGAACATGCCTGTGGCGTTCCATGCGCCGGGGCCGGAAAGCACGCCGGACAGGCCCACGTTGAGCGGCATAAAGCCGTATTCAGCCAATACGTTGTTGATGGGACCAAGTGCCAGACCGGGGAACACGCCCGTGATCACGCAACCGGCAGCCAGAATGCCCATGGGCACGCGCATGATCAGCGGGGCCTCATGCACTTCGTGCAGGTTGGGCGAGGGCTGGCCCAGGAAGGCCGCATGCAGGAACTTGGCAATGTAGGCCATGGTCAGCACGCTGCCGATCAGGGAGAGCAACGCCAGGAAGGGCTGGCCCGCTTCCATGAGGGCATGGTAGATAAGCCATTTGGACGAGAATCCGCTGGTGGGCGGCACGCCCACAACCGAAAGCCCGGCAATGGCGAACATGACAAGGGTAAAGGGCATGTGGCGGCCAATGCCACCGAGGTCTTCCAGCGTTTCCCTGTGGGTGGCAAACATGACTGCGCCGCACACAAGGAACAGCAGATCCTTGAAGAACACGTGGTTGATCACGTGCAGCATGCCGCCCGCGTAACCCAGCGCGCCGCCAGCGGCAACCGCCAGCACCATGTACCCAAGCTGGCTCACCGTGGAATAGATGAACACAAGCTTGATGACGTTGGTGCGCAAGGCCTGCACGGCAGCCATGATGATGGTGATGCCGCCGATCCACATGGAAACAGTGCTGATGATGTTCTGCTCCATGCCGCCCAGCACGCCAGCCAGCATAAAGCCGCCGCCCATGAGCATGAACAGCTTGATGAGGCCTAAGATGGCGCTCTTAAGCAGCACGGACGAGATGTAGCCGGAAACAGGCGTGGGAGCCAGGGCCGGGTGCATCTGCCAATCAATGCGGAAGGGCAGCTGGGCCGCCTTCATCAGGAAGCCGGCAGCCAGCAGGGCCATGCCGAGCCATGCCGCGCCGTGGGGAATGTAGGGTGCGGCACCCGTGAGCAGGGTGGCGTTGAAAGGCGTGAACGGCCCCACAACGCACAGGCCCAGGAAGATGAAGCCCGCGCCGAACACGTTGAAGATAAAGTATTTGAACGCCTCGCGAAGCGAGTCTTTATCGCCCTCATGGGCAATGGCCAGGTACAGCGTCCACGAGCTCATGATTTCCCAGAACAGGAAGAAGCTCAGCATGTACTGGCTGGCGGCCATGCCGACCAGGCCGCCGCACATGGCGGTAAAGGCGCAGTAGAAGCGCCACTGGCGGTGGCTGTGTTCCATGTAGCCAAGGGCGTAGGCCATATTGACCGCGCCAAGCACAGGAACCAGCAGGGCAAAGCAGAAGGAAAGCGTATCCAGATCGCGGCCAAACAGGATGACCAGCAGCGCGGTGAACAGCATCACGCCCACGCTGGCCCATCCGGCCTTTTTGCGGTCACGGTAGAACAGAGCGGGCAGCACGGCGCCAAACACAGGAACAACCACGAAGATGGGCCAGGACACATTCATGGCCAGGAGCACATCGGGGTCGTTGAGGTTGGGCGTGAAGCACATGGAGGCCACCGGCACCACAAGGTTCATGGCGAGCTGCGGGGCAAGGCCCATGATAACGCAAATGCCCGCCAGAATGATCAGGCCGATCTGCATGCTGCGCGGCGCTTCGGTCACGGTGGGCAGGTCGGCGGGGCGTTCTTCAAACACAAGGGTTTTCAGAATGCGCGTGTAGTAGATCAGGCCCACCAGCGAGCCGCCCAGAATGAGGGCCGCCAGCCAGATGTGCCCGGCGGTGGTGGCCGCCTGAATCATCAGGAACTTGCTGTAGAAAGCGCCAAAAGGCGGCAGACCCATGATGCTCACAAGGCCGATGCCCATGCAGGCAACGGTCACGGGCATCTGGCGGCCAAGGCCGCGCAGGTCTGCAAGCTTGCGGCTGCCCGCGCGCATGATGAGAGCGCCGGCTCCAAGGAAGAGCAGGTCTTTCATGATGGCGTGGTTGAGCATGTGCCACAGCGCGCCGGTGGTCGAAAGCCATGTGCCTACGCCGAGCACCAGGGCGATTTCACCAATCTGCCCGAGGGTCGAATAGGCCAGCATGCGTTTGATGTCGTCCTGGCGCAGAGCCATGACCTCGCCAAAGATCAGGGTTGCCGCGCCCATGGCCACAAGACCGGTGCCCAGCCAGGAAAGGCCGAACATACCGGGCATGCCCATGATCATGGGCCGCATGAGCAGCACGGCCACTATGCCGAACACGCCCATCTTGGTGATGATACCCGAAAGAGGACCAGACACAGAAGATGGCGCGGCGGGGTGAGCGTCAGGCAGCCAGGAATGCAGGGGCACAAGGCCCATCTTCACGCCAAAGCCAGCCAGGCAGAGCACAAACGCGCCCTGCATCAACCCGAACGAAAGCGAAGGATCGCCCAGCAGCAGGAGGCCGGGCAGCATGAACAGCGCGCCGCCCGCGCACATTACATAATATTTGAGGCCGGCGTCGTAGGCGCTGCGATTGTTCTCATGCACCACCAGGAAGTAGGAGGCAAAGGTCATGAGTTCCCAGTAGCCGTACATGGTCGCCGAGTCGGCAGCGGAGACAATGCCCGCCAGCGATGCGAATGTCAGCAGCAGGAAGAACCAATAGCGGCCCTGACGCTCATGGATGTAGCTCAGCGAGTATATGCTGACGACCAGACCCACAACGGCGATCATAACAAGGAAAAGCTTGGCCGTTGGGCCCGCCGGGGTGGCGATGGTGGTCGCCAGCGCCAAGGCGGAGAAGGCCACGCCCACCAGGGGCGCGCGGTCAAACTTTACCAGGAATGCTATGCCGGTCAGGAACGCACCGGCGTAATAACACCAGTATGCCGGGTGCGTTGCCGAATGCGGTACAGCCACATTGTAGGCAGAAGCGAACAGTTCGGTGATGGGGCCTCTGAACAGGCCCAACAGCGCCACAACTACCGCGAGGCCCAGCATCACAAAAACATTGCCGGAAGGCGCTGCCCATGAAGCCGGGGTTTCTTCGCCTGTGGTGTCCAGTACGACAATGCGCACTGCTTCCACATGCAGCCAGATGAGAACTGTGGTGGCGAGGGCCATGCACAAGAGCGCCGCCATGGCGCCGGGCATGCTGCCCAGAATGCCAGAACTGATGAACATGCGGGCTTCAGGCACCAGGAAGGGCGAACCGCCCACCGCAGCCAGCATGCCAAGGCCGAAGCAGGCTGCTGTCCATGGTTGACGTTTGCCAGTGGCGCGCAAATCCTGCAGCTGCACCGGTGCGTTGAGCGCCGGGGGGGTCAGCCGTGAAAGGGCGGCCCAGGCCAGCAGCCGCGCGGCTGCCTGGAACAGCACAAAAAGCCACAGGCCTGTGCTGTTGATACCGCCGCTTGCTCCAAGACCCAGGCAGAAAATGCCTGCATCATGCAGCGAACCCCATAGGATCAGGCTGCGGGGATTGTTGCGCTGCCGCACGGACTGCGCCGCGCCATACAGCATAAGGGCCATGCCCACGAGAAGCGGCACAAGAAAGCCGCCTGCCGAAAACAGTGATTCCGTCATAGTTTGCCCCGTGGTTTGCGGGTCTCTCGGATGTACCCGGCGGATCAACCCGGTCAAGTCCGGGCCGCACTTCCTAAATGGCATCGTGGTATCACCACCATACCATGTCGTGAAAAATTGATCTTAAAAAGTTTTTTTGGCTTAGCCCACTTTCCAAACCGTTGCAAGCAACAACTCTTCCAAGAAGAACAGGTAGATTGCAAAAAATGGTATCAAAATGGGTAATGTGAGGGTGGGAGCAATAAACGGTTTGCTATTTGCGCGATTTTGGGAGGCTGTGAAATCGGTATGTTAGTCTTGATTTAACTGGTTACACAAACAAATTGTGCAAAAAAGCGCTAATGCATTGTGCAACGTTGTGAAATTCAATGACAACGCCATGTTGAAATGTGATTTTTTGAACTATCGCTAATTCGTGATGATTGCGCAAAAAATGAAGTAATACAAAAATAAAAATCGTGTTAAAATTGCGCTGAAATTGATAATAATTCCATTGCGCGCAGTCACCTTTTTTGTGATTTATTTTACCAGTGTGTGAGGGGCACAAGGAATGTGAAATAAAATTTTGAGCCATCGAAAAAAAAGGAAAATATTTTTTGAAGAGGAAAAAAGAGGGGGTGGAGCGGGTGAAGAAACCGCTCCTTGGCCCGGGCGTTCGCCTGGCGTGAGGTTCCTGAATTTGCTGCATCAGAAAAAAGGAAACATGCATTTTGCACTGCAAAATGCATGTTACATGGAATGGTGTAATGCTGGTGTGGAGTGCGCTGCGTTATTCGTCACGCAGGCGGCGCGACATAAGATTGTGCAGCACTTCTTGGGGGTCGCTGTCTTCATACAGAATGCTGTACACAGCGTCCGTAAGCGGCGCTTCAACTTCAAGCCTGCGGGCAAGCTCGTGAATGGCAGCTGTGGTTTTAACACCTTCGGCCACCATTCCAAGACTGGTCGTGATATGTTCAAGCTTTTCGCCGCGCCCCAGCCGCAGGCCTACCTGGCGATTACGCGAAAGGTCGCCCGTGCAGGTGAGGGTGAGATCGCCAAGGCCGGAAAGACCCATGAAGGTATGCGGATGGGCTCCTCTCGCAACTCCCAGACGGCTCATTTCTGCCAGCCCACGGGTAATGAGCGCCGCGCGGCTGTTGTGTCCAAGGCCGAGGCCGTCGCAGACGCCAGCTGCAATGGCCATGACATTTTTGACCGCGCCGCCCATTTCAACACCCATCACGTCGGTGCTGGAGTAGCAGCGAAAGGCACTGCCGGAAAATATCTGTCGCAGCAGGTGCCCCAGAGCTTCGTCCGCCGTAGCCAGAACCACAGCCGTGGGCAGACCGCGCAGAACGTCCGCCGCAAAAGACGGCCCTGAAAGCGCCGCGTAGCGGGGTGCAAGATGCCCCAGACTCTGCGCCGTTACCTCTGCGCAGGTGGCGAGGTTTGCGGTTTCAATGCCCTTGGCGGCATTTACCAGCACCACCTTTTGGCGGAAGAAGGGGGCGTTGGCGGCAAGCCAGCCCCGCAATTGCTGGCAGGGAACTGCCAGCACAACGATTTCCCGGCCCAAAACGGCAGGGTCTGTGGTTGCTGCAAGGCTGGGGTGCAGGGCAAAGCCTGGCAGATAGCGCGGGTTTTCGTGTTGTTTGCACACGGCCTCGGCCACTGCGGCATCGCGCAGCCAGAGGCTGGTCTTGTAGCCGTTTGTTGCCAGCAGGTGGGCCAGGGCTGTGCCCCAGCTTCCGCCGCCTGCAACGCAGATTTCAGGATTGGACATGGTCGGCTCAGAACCCCAGATTTGATTCCTGCCCCGGTTTGTCGGGCAGTCTGTCCGTGGGAACGGACGGAGTTTCCTTGCTTGTCAGGCGGTTGCTGCCCGAACCAAAACGCACCAGAAACATGCCGCTGAAGCGCTGGTCTTTGTACACTTCAACGCGATACAGCCTGCCCTGACGATCAACGGAAAAGCGGGATTGAAAATCCTTGAGGGTCATGGTCTCGCCGCTTTCGTCCTTGCGGCCGCTGTCATAACCAATGGCGTTGACGCGGTAGCCTTCCGCTGGCTGCACGAGCAGACTTTTGGTCACTTCCAGCACCTGCCCGAAGGGGGCTTCGGTTTCGCGTCCGTCCGCCAGCACCTTCATACTTGTAATGCTATGATCCATTTCGCGCCAGTCGGGGCGGATAAGCGTGATCATGCGGTTGCCATAGTGCACGCAGTACTGGCCTTCTTCGCCCTTGGCGCAGGGCAGCACTGCCATGATGGGCTTGGATGTGACAGCCTGTGCTGGAGCATCCTTGGAGAGTGGCAGCAGATTGATGGCTGGGCGCACATCTTCAAGCGGCAGAAAGACCTTGTTGTCGGCAAAAGTAACGTCAAGCTTGTCCAGCAGGGCTTCGCGGACTCCCTCGGGCGTAAGCGCAAAGCCGCGTGTAAATTCCACTCCAGCCTGGGCAAGAAACGACTCCACCATCAGCAGGTGGTAGTATGCCCGCACTTCAACAGGAAATTCCTTGCTGGCTTCCAGCCCAAAGGCAGCCTTTCCCTGCCGCACGGCATAGTAGGAAAGGCTTTTGTCCATTTCGTGATCGCCCTCGGCGGTTTTGGTATTGTGCACGTGCAGGGCGTGTTGCGGAGAGAGCAGCTTGCTGTTGGCCGATTCTGCGGCCTGCCGGGCTTCATTCCCCAGTGAACCCATGAAAACGCCGTCAAGCGCTTCCTGGTCAATGATTACAGACTGCCCCCAGCGATTGGGGTTGCGCAGCTTGTCCTCAAAGGAGGGGCGGTAATAACCGCTGCCATCGTGCAGGTTGAGCACCAGCGCCACGCGGGGGTGGCTTATGAGTTCCTGAATACGGCGAACAGTGCCAAATTCGGGGTCGCGGTCGTCAAGTTTGGCGAACTTGCGGTTCATGTCGCCGTGCAGTCCGCGTGACCTTTTGATAATGCTGGGAAAATTGAGATTGGGTACCACCCACAACACGCCTTTGCGGATGGTGTAGTGCGTGGTCAGCAAGGTCGCGGCAGAAAATCCTCCCGGTTCGTCACCCTGAATGCCGCCAACCACCAGCACCACTGGCGAAGCAGGAGTCGCCAGCTGCGCGGCGGCATCAGTACCGGCGTTTGCAGCAACACTATCCTCAGTGCGCACAATTGCGGGGATGGCCTGCGCCAGCGCATCGTCGCCCAGCCGGATGGTTGTAAAGTCCAGCGTGAAGTTGCCGGGTGCCGCCACTGACGGCGCAGCCACCAAAAAACAGCACAGGAAAAAGAACAGAAGGGCTTGAAAACGGCCCTTGCCCGCCCAAAATATGCTGATGATGCGTGTGGTTTGTGTTTGCATGCCTGTGGTGTTTCGCGCTGAAGGTGCAAGGGATCAGTGACCGTATTTGCCTGCCAAGAACTACGCTATTCGGCAGAAAACGGCAAGATGAACGGGGTCTGAACGCGCAATGCTGAGGCAACTAGCGGCGCGATGGCATGAGGAATTTTGCGCGCCCTTGCCTGCGCGGCGTCTGCAAAAACACCACAGGTGACAGCATGAAACAAGGGCGCGCTGCCGTGCATGGTTTGAAAGCCAGCAATCGGGCAGCGCGCCGCGAAAGGTGCAGCTCTGTGACGCATATCACAGATTCAAGAGCTTATTCAGGGTCAAACCCAATGTTGCTGATGGCTGTCTTCAAGGCCTGCAAATCCACCGGCCCGCTTTCTTCAAAGCGCAGTTCTTTATCCTCAAGGCTGACCTGGGGATTGGCAACGCCAGATATTTTTGCCGCAGCTTCTTCTACAGCGGCCTTGCAGTGGCCGCAACGCATGCCATTGACTTTCAGGGTTTTCATCATATCCTCCATGCAGGAATGAGTTTTCATTTTCATCTACAGCTTACTCGCCGCCATACGGAATGACAAGTGGAGAACCCATGAGTACAACGACGGATAAAGCCTGCCCTTTGCGTTTTGACATCAGCGGCATGCACTGCGCCGCCTGCTCCTCACGTATTGAGCGGGTAGTGGGCCGCATGGAAGGGGTGGAAAAAATCAGCGTGAACCTAGCTGCGGCCAGTGCTGAAGTTTGGCCTGGCGATGGGCAGGACAGCGATTTGCAGCAAAAGATCATGGAACGCGTAGCCGCCTTAGGGTTCAGCGCGGCTCCCGCTGCGGACGATGACGCCGCCCGTCAGTTTGAAGAAGGCAAGGCCAGAGCTGCGGCAGATATCAAGGCGCGCCTGAGCCGTCTGCTGCCCATGGTTGCCTTTGCCGCCCCTCTGCTGGTTATCTCCATGGGACACATGCTCGGCCTGCCATTGCCGCAGGCGCTTGATCCGCACCTTTCTCCACGCGCCTTCATGCTGGCGCAGCTTGTGCTCACCTTGCCCGTGGTATGGCTGGGGCGTCATTTCTATGTGGACGGCATAAAGGCTCTCATGCGCAAGGCCCCGGCCATGGACAGCCTTGTGGCTGTGGGCACGGGCGCGGCTTTTTTGTTCAGCCTTGGCAACACCCTGCTGGGGCTTGCTGGCAGCGAACCCATGACCCGCGCCATGAACCTGTATTATGAATCCTGCGCCGTGCTGCTGACCATGATCGAATTCGGGCAGTATCTGGAGGCCGTTGCCAAACGTCGCGCTGGCGATGCAATGGGCGCGCTCATGAGCCTGACGCCGGAAACTGCTTTGCGGCTCAACCCTGACGATACCGCCGCCGCGCCGGAAGAAATGCCTCTGGCCCAGATACGCGTGGGCGATCATCTGTTGTTGCGGCCTGGGGGGCGCGTGCCCGTTGACGGCACCGTGCTGACCGGCAAAAGCGCTGTTGATCTGTCGCTGCTCACGGGTGAATCCATCCCGGTACCCATCGGACCGGGGGACAGGCTGGCGGCGGGCAGCGTAAACGGCGAAGGCTCGCTGACATTTGTGGCTGACGCCGTGGGTGGCAACACCCGCCTTGCCCGCATCATACGGCTGGTGCGCGAAGCACAGGGCAGCAAAGCCCCCATCGCCCGACTGGCCGACAAGGTAAGTTTTTATTTTGTGCCCGCCGTCATGGCCATTGCCCTTGTGGCGGCCCTTGCATGGCTTGTGTTCAGCTCTGAACCCATTACAACGCCGCTGACGATTTTTGTGGCTGTGCTGGTCATGGCCTGCCCATGCGCCATGGGCCTTGCCACGCCCATGTCCATCATGGTGGGCACGGGGCGGGGCGCGCAGCTTGGCGTGCTGATCAAGAACGGCGCTGCCCTGGAGCAGGCCGGGCATATCAGCGTGCTGGCCGTGGACAAAACAGGCACCCTCACCACGGGCAAACCCGTGATGACAGGCATGACCCTGCTGGATGCTCCCGTTGGCATGGACGAAAATGCGCTGCTGGGCATGGCCGCCTCATTGGAGGCGCGCTCCGAGCATCCGCTGGCACTGGCCCTTGTGGGCGCTGCAAGGGAGCGCAATCTCGCATCCCTGCTCGTGGATGATGTGCAGATAGCGCCCGGCATGGGTATTTCGGGCCGGGTGAAGCTGGATGGCGTGGACTACGGCCTTGCCGTGGGCAACATAACCTTCATGACTGAGCGCGGGCTCGTCGTGTCGGAAGAAGCGCAGCAAAGGCTGGCCCTGCTGGCAGAGGCCGGGCAGACGCCCCTGCTGCTGGCTCTTGAAAACAATGGCAGTACAAGCCTTGCGGGTATTCTGGCCCTTGCGGACGCCCTGCGGCCCGAATCCGCTTCTGTGGTGGCGGCCCTGCGCGGTATGGGCGTGCGCGTGGTCATGTTGACGGGCGACAATGAGCGCACCGCAAAAGCCGTGGCGGCTCTGGCTGGCGTGGAGGAAATTGCCGCCGGGCTGCTGCCCGCAGACAAGGCCGCCTATGTGCGGCGGATGCAGGATGAAGGGCATGTGGTGGGCATGGTGGGCGACGGCATCAACGATGCCCCGGCCCTGGCTGCCGCCAATGTGGGCATGGCAGTGGGCACGGGAGTGGACGTGAGCGCCGAGGCGGGCGACATAGTGCTCATGCGGGACGGCATGGAGGCCGTGCTCACGGCTCTGGCGCTCTCGCGAGCGACCATGCGCAACATCCGCCAGAATCTCTTTTGGGCATTCGGCTACAACGTGCTCGGCCTGCCTGTGGCGGCAGGGCTGCTGCATGCTTTTGGCGGCCCTATGCTTTCGCCCATGCTGGCGGGCACGGCCATGGCGCTGTCTTCTGTTTCCGTAGTTACCAACGCCCTGCGTCTGCGTTTTTTCAAGATTACACGCTAGGCAAGGCCCCTGTTTCAGGCATTGCGGATCAGCGTCCAGAAGTATACATCCACACGGTTGCGTTCCATTGGGGCGCAACCTTATTTTTTTAGAACTGTTACCGCATGAAATAGCTGTTTGGCTGCGGGCAAAAGCCGCATGCACCTGTTTCGCGGCAAGGATACAGCATGGTTCCCGTTTATTACTGGCTTCCCGCTCTGGGCTGTCTGGGCATGGGTTTTATGTTTCTGAACGTATCTGCCGTGGCGGAGCAGTTCAGGAGTCTTTTCAGCCTGAATTACGCAGGGCTTGGTGTTTTTCTCAGCGCGCCCTTTTGGGCGCACACGCTGGTGCAGGTTCCTGCTGGCCTTGTGGTGGACAGGCTGGGCACACTGCGCACACTGGCGCTCTCGGCTCTTCTGTGCGCCGTTGGGGGCTTTGTGCCATTGCTCCTGCCGCACAACATGGTTCTGGCCGTGTGTATGCGCATGCTCATCGGGCTGGCTACGGGCTTGCTGTTTCTTTCAATGGTTTCAGCCGTCAAGACCCTGTGTCCCCCGGCCTTCATGAGCCGGGCGCAAGGCTTGCAGGGTGCGGCATTCAGCCTGGGGACAATGGTTCCCTTTATCGTGCTCCCATATTTTGGCGAAAACGGCTGGGCGGCAGCCTATATTCTGGGTGCTCTTATGTCCGTGGCCTTGTTGGCGTCACTCCTGTGCCCGCCCCTTGCGCCGCTGCGCCGCGAAACCGGAACAACACCAAGCTCTGCGGGCAATGTGCTGCGCGTGCTGGGGCAGGTGGCGCGCAACAGGCGGCTGTGGTTTATCGGTTGCTGCCACGGATTTTCTTTCGGCACCATAACGGCTCTGGGCAACTGGCTTTCCGTGATGCTGGCAGACAGCGCCAGTTCTGGGGCCGTTGCAGGCAGCAGCAACGCAGAAGCCTGGGCCTTGTCAACAAGCCTTGTGCTGCTGGCGGGTACAATGGCGCGGATTGCAGGCGGTGAACTTGGCCGCGCCGTGCCCAAGCAGAAACTTCTTGTGAGCCTTGTGCTCGGCATCGGGCTTTTTTATCTGCTTTTAGCTCTGGCGGGCAGCACCTGGATGTTGCTGGCCTGCGCCTTTGCACTGGCTGTGTGCTGCGGCGGCACCTATGCCTCTGTTTTTACCCTGACCATCGAGGCCGCTGGGGCCAGCCATACGGCAACGGGCATCGGCTTCATGTCCATGCTTGCCAACTGCGTGAATGTGGGCCTGATTCTGCTGCTGGGCGTGGTGCGCGAATATTTAGGCGGCTTTGCTCCGGCTCTGGCGCTCTGCAGCGTGTGCGTGCTGCTCCTGCTTTTGTGGGGGCGCTCCATCAAGTGGCAATGCCGGGAAGAATAAAAGCGAAGGCCCGCCAATTGGCGGGCCTTCGTTATATGCACTACGTGCGGGATCAGGGCGTCATTGCTTTCAGCACAACAACGCTGCCGATAACCATGGCAACGCCCAGTGCGTGCCTGAAGAAAATGGTCGACTCTTGCCCGGAGGCTGTTAGGTGTGCTGCCCTGAGTCCGAGGGCCAGCCGATCTCGCACAAGCCCGCTGCAATGAGCGCTACCCAGGGATTCATTCCATATCGCCTTCAAGAGCTTCAGGGGCTTCGTCAGTGAGGCCCAGGCGGGCCTGACGGGCGGCTTCCTGCTTGCGCTCGCGCGTGCCCATGGGCTTGCGCGAATCAAAATCCGCGCTACGATTCTGCTGGCGGGCAAAGACCAGAAAGCCCGTGTGGGCTGTCATGCGGTCTTCGGGGCGCAGGCGGTCAGCCACGGGCTTCCAGCGGCGAATAAGAATCTCGCACACTTCCACATCGGCAAAGGGGCCACGCTCTAAGCCCAGCAGCAGCTTGCTCACCTGATCCACCGTGGGCAGCAAAAAGCCGAAGCTCGCACCGGGGCGCACCGCAGCCAGGGCATGGTCGAGGTATTCCCATGGGGTGCGCACATCAAGGAAGAGCGCATCCGCACCGGTCACGGCAAAGCCTTCGGCCACATCGCGGTTGTGCAGTTCCACATTTTCGCCCACGCCAGCCCACTCAAGGTTGCGGCGCGCCAGCTTCATGAATTCCTCACGGGCCTCATGGCTCACCACGTGCCCAGTGGGGCCGCAGAACCACGAAAGCCCCGTGGTCAGGCCGCCGGAACCGCACCCCGCCTCAATGATGGTACGCCCCGGCCCAGCGCCGAGGCGCAGGCAGATGTAAGCGATATCCTTGGGGTAGATGATCTGCGTCTGGCGTTTGAGCCCCTTGAGCCGATCGTACAGGGTGGCTTCCATCACCTGAATGGGAACATTCTGGTTGGTGTAGACCACAGAGCCAAGATCGGCCTGCGCCACATCGGCGGAAACAAGGGTGCCATCGTTGCTGTGCCAATCCTGGCCTTCAACGAGGCGTTTGACATAGCGGCGGCCCTTGGGGGTTACATAAACGACGAGCGTACCGAAGGGAATCATGAGGTTCCTTTATTAGCTGCTTCAGGGCCGCGCAAGGGGCGCTTCCCTCAGGTGTCAAAAAAAAATGCTTCAGGGCCGCGCTGCCGCGTCTACTGAAACAAAGCGCCAGTCGGCAACGGAAAAAAGACCGCGCGCGGTCAGCTTGAGTGAGGGAATCACAGGTAGGGCCATAAAGCTCAGGGCCATGAGCGGAGCCACATTGGCCGGAATGCCGTGCCCGTGCAGCAGACCGTGGATGGCATCCAGTGCGCGCACCACGGTTTCCGGGGCTTCGTGGGTCATCAGCCCTGCCACAGGCAGGGGCAGCTCCTCAAGAATCCGGCCTTCGCCCGCAACGGCGATGCCGCCGCCCATGGCGGCAACCCGGCGCACGGCGGCCAGCATGTCTGCATCGTTGTCGCCGCAGACCACAATATTGTGCGAGTCGTGGCTTACTGAGGTTGCCACAGCCGCGTTGCGCAGGCCGTATCCGGCCAGAATGCCCACGCCCACCTTGCCCGTGGCCTTGTGCCGTTCCACAACGGCCAGTTTGCACAGGCCATCGTTCTGGCGGGTGTCAAAAAGTCCATTGGTGCAGGTGACGTCGTGCTCTTCGGCATCCGTCACCAGCGAACCGGGGTGCAGGCGGATAACCCGAGCACGGCCCGATGGCAGGGGCAGCGCAAATACATCATCCGGCAGGGGCGCAAGCCGCACGGTATTGGTCAGGTCGTTCAGTGGCGGATCCGCCAGCAGGGCGAGCATGCGGCCCTCCGCAGCGATCTGTCGACCGCCCGCAAAGGTCATGCGCACATTGAAGGACGCCAGATCGTCAACCAGCACGCAGTCGGCGTCATAGCCAGGGGCAATGGCCCCCTTGCCTTGCAGCCCCTCGGCCTCGGCGGCATTGAGGGTGCATATGCGCACTGCGGTGACGGGGTCCATGCCCAGAGCCACGGCCTTGCGCAGCACTTCATCCATATGTCCCGCCGTCAGCAGCTCGGAGGCGTGACGATCGTCGCAGCAGAAGGCGCAGCGGTGGCAGTTGCCGGGTGTGACCAGTGGAGCCAGCGCAGGCAGGTTGCGCGCTGCGGAGCCGTCACGCAAAAAGATGCGGCAGCCGCGCATGAGGTTCTGGTGAAATTCTTCAGCCGTGGTGCATTCGTGCGTATTGGCAATGCCTGTGCACAGGTAGGCGTCAAGTTCCCTGCCCAGCAGGGCCGGGGCGTGCCCGTCAACGGGCTTGCGCCGCGAACGGCTCAGGGCAATCTTTTCCAGCACTTCGGGATCGCCGCTGAGCACGCCGGGGTAGTTCATCATTTCGCCCAGCGAGGCAACGTGCGGGTCGTCCATGAAGGGGGCCAGATCTTTGGCTTGCAGCACAGCGCCGCTGTCTTCAAAGGGCGTGGCCGGAACGCACGAGGGCAGGGCCAGAAAGATGCTCAGGGGCAGGGTCTGGGCGCTGGCAAGCAAGAAGCGCAAGGCCGCAGTACCGCACACATTCGCCAGTTCGTGCGGGTCGGCCACCACGGATGTGGTGCCGTGGGGCAGGGCCATTTCGGCAAAGCGCGCCGGAGTGACCATGCTGGATTCCAGATGAATGTGGGCATCGATGAAGCCGGGCAGCAGATAGGCCCCCTGGGCGTCCACCACTTCGCGGGCTTCGCGCTGGCCGAACCCCAGAAAAACGCCGTCGCCGATGGCTACGGAATCCTGCCGCACCAGACCGGAAAAAACATCAACAACTCTGGCGTTTGTGATGAGTATATCCGCCGGTTCGCTTCCGGCGGCCATGTTGATGCGGTTTTTCATGGCGGTCTCCGCCCCGCAGGGGCTGGCTGCACCACGCCGGAGCGCTTGCAGGATAGGAATTTCGGCTTTTGCCGTGTGGTCTTGTCTGCGCCAGCGTCACGCGCGGAAGCTGCATAGCCTCTCGGCCCGTGCAATTCCGTGCGTGACGCTGGCTTTAAACGTCTGACTTCCGAGTTCTGGCTTAGAACATCTGGCGCATCAGGTCTTCGCCGCCTTCCGAGGTATCCACTGCCGTTCCATCGGCTGTGGTGGGGGAGGTGGCTGATGCACCCTGCATGGGCTGGTCGGCCTTGAAGGCTAGGCCATCGGCCATCACAATGCCCTCGGGCATTACAAAGTCGTCCTTGGGGTAGCGGTCTTCCACTTCACTGCGGTAGTAACGGAAGATGGGGGCGGCAGTACGCCCGCCCTGTTCAAGGCGGCCAAGGCTCTGCACCTGATCGTAGCCCACGTAGACGCCGGTCACGAGGTAGGGCGAGAAGCCCATGAACCACGCATCGCGTTCATCATTGGTGGTGCCGGTTTTACCCGCTATGATGCGCCCATCGATTTTGGCGCGCCCGCCAGTGCCGGAATTGACAACTTCCTTGAGCAGAGTGTCCATAATGTAGGCGTTCTGGGGGCTGACAGCCTGCCAGTGTTCCACTTCCTGCCTGTAGAGCACCCGGCCCTGCGGGTCGCTGATGGAGGTGATGATGCGCGGGCGCACCCCCAACCCCTGGTTGGCAAAAGCTGCGTAGGCCTGCGTAAGGTTAAGCGGCGACACGGCTACTGCGCCGAGGCTGATGGCCAGCTCCTGCGGAAAATGCGGTTCAAGCCCCAGAGCCTTGGCGCGCTGCACCACATTTGCTATGCCCACCTGCTGCGCCACGCGCACGGTGCAGGTATTGCGGGAAAGGGCCAGAGCCGTGTGCAGGGGAAGCTCGCCCTTGTAGTTGTGTTCGTAGTTTGAGGGCCGCCACACTTCATTGGTGTAGGGGTTCACATACACAAAGGGCGCGTCCAGCACCGTGGAGGCGGGCGTAAAGCCAAAGTCCATAGCCGTGGAATAGACCACGGGCTTGAAGCTGGAGCCGGGCTGACGGCGAGCCTGGGTTGCGCGGTTAAAGTGGCTGTCGCCAAACTGGTAGCCGCCAATAAGGGCCACAACGTCGCCGCTCTGCGGTTCCACGGAGGCGATTGCCCCCTGCACCAGCGGGTCCTGCTGCAAGCGTAGATGGATGGGGGTATTCTTTTTGACCGTAGAGGAATCAAAAGGAATGGTTTTCTGTTCTTTGCGGCCCTTGGCATTGGTTTCCGTAACCGTGATTTCTTCAGCGGAAACCCAGATCACATCACCAACCGCCACCACCTGGCGGGGGTCTTTGATGGCTGGCGCGTTGGCAGCCGCAACCTTGGGGTTGGGCTTGCGCGCCCAGGACATTGCCGAAACAGGCACGATGCCCGTATAGCCCTGGCCCAGCGCCACCTTAACTTCCTTGGTGTCCACGGCGGTCACAAGGGCTTTCACCCAGTCGCCGCCAGCGAGATCAAGGGGAGAAAACTGGTTTTTGGCCAGAAATTCTTTTTGCTTTGCAGGGTCAAGCTGTTCCACTGGGCCGCGCCAGCCCTGGCGTTTGTCCAGCTCTTCCAGTCCACGGCGCAAGGCCGCGCCAGCCGCAGTCTGATGTGCAGGATCCATGGCGGTTTGCACAGTCAGGCCCGCTTCATACACGTAATCCGCGCCGTACTTGGTGGTTTCCACCCCCAGAGCGCGGAGGTTGGATTCCGTAAAAAATTCCACCAGCAGGCGGCGGGCTTCTTCAAGATACCACTGCGCCGCCCCGCCCATGCCCTCGGGCATGCTCCAGTAGACAAGCGGTTCGGCCACGGCCTGATCATACTCGGCCTGGGTGATCCACTTGAGGTCGCGCAGCCGGCCAAGCACGTACATCTGCCGGTTCTTGGCTTCTTCCGGCCTGCGGAAGGGATTGTAGGAACTGGGGGCTTTGGGCAGGCCCGCGATGACGGCGCTTTCGGCCAGGGTGATGTCTGAGGCGTGCTTGCCAAAATAGGTGCGGGCAGCCGATTCCACGCCAAAGGCGTGTTCACCCAGATATATCTGGTTCAGATATATGGTAAGGATCTGATCCTTGGTGAAGTTTCTTTCAAGCTGATAGGCCAGAATGGCCTCTTTCATCTTGCGGGTATAGCTGCGCTCGGATGTGAGCAGCAATTGCTTGATGAGCTGCTGGGTTATGGTGCTGCCGCCCTCGCCCTGGCGCCCCTTGCGGAAGTTGTTGATGGCGGCGCGCGCGATGGCTACGGGGTCAATGCCCATGTGCCTGTAGAACGCATCGTCTTCCGCAGCCAGAAAGGACATGGGCAGATAGCGCGACATGTCCTTGAGGCCAATGACAAATCGCTTTTCGTGATAGAGGGTGCCAAGGGTTGAGCCGTCACGGGCCAGAATGACAGTAGCCTGCGGCTGCTTGTATTCGGCGATACGGTTCAGGTCGGGCAGGTCGCGCGAGGCCCAGTAAAAAAGCATGGCCACCGCGCCGCCGCCCAAAAGACCGCAGACTATAACGATGCCCATAAACCAGAGGGCGCATTTTTTCAGGGACAGACGAATTTTCATGGAAGGGCGATACCGTTTTTTTGGCCCGGCGTAAAGGGAGGGGAGCGGAGCGCGGGCTGATGAGAAGATATGAAATGTTGCCAGAAAGGCAAGCCCCGGCGGGCGCGCCGCACGGTATGGGCGGCGCATGCCCGCGCAGGGCGGTATGGGCAAAAAAAAGCGGAAGGTTTCCCTTCCGCTTTTTTCCAAAATGTTGCGGCTGGACTACACGCAGCCAGTGGGCTTGGGCAGGCCGGCCATTTTGCAGGCGCCTTTGCCGGGGCCGGAGGGGAAGAGTTCGTACACTTCCTTCAGCTTGTAGCCGGTGTTCTTGGAAAGAATACGGACCATGGGGGCGATACCGTTCTTCTTGTAGTAGTCCTGCAGGAAGTCAAGGATCTTCTGGTGATCAGCGTTGATCTCAGAGATGCCTTCGGATTCCTTCACATAGTCCATCCATTCGGGGCACCAGTCGTCAAAACGCAGAAGGAAACCGTCTTCGTCAACTTCAAAGCTTTTACCTTTATAGGTGATCTCAGCCATGCGTGTGTCCTCCTTGGACAGCTATTGCTCAACCTCGCCGGGGCGGACGCCCAGGCGTTGCACAACCGGATATTTCCGGCCGAATTCCTCCGTTGGGCGCGAAAGCATACCGCAATCACAACGAGAGTCCTTATGACACAAATAATTTTTGATGGCAAGTCCTGTGCATCTTTTTTGCTCTTGCCCCACTTTTTTTGTTGAGGCTTTTATTGAGTAATTCAGATGCCATAGAATAAATATGATTAAATTGTAGGGATTTAGTGCTGGCAATAGAGCACTTTGCCGAGCTTGCCTACCCCGTCCATAAGCTCCTGCTCGGCCTTGGTATTTTCGAGGTCGCGCACACGGATGAACAGATGGCGGTTGCCATCGTCATTAGAGACGGTCAGCACCGAGAGCAAGCGGGCATTGTGCGCGCGCAGCAGGTCAAACAGGGGGCGCGCCGTGCCGGGCTGGTCGGGCAATTCTATGGCAAACTGCAAGCCGCCCAGTCGTGCGCCGGTGATGTCGACCAGAGCCTTGAACACATCATGGTCGGAAATGATGCCCACAAGCTTGCCGCTGTCGTCCACCACCGGCAGGCCTCCAACCTTGTTGTCCAGCATGATCAGGGCTGCCTGCTCGACAGTGTCGGTCGGTTTGACGGTGATGGGCTTGGCCGTCATAATGTTTTTGGCCTTCAGCTCAGCCAGCAGATAGTGCATTTCGTACATGTCGAGCGTGGTGGCCTTGGAGGGGGAGGCGTCGCGCACGTCGCGGTCAGAGATAATGCCAATTACCTGACCATTTTCATCAACAACCGGGATGCGGCGGATGTGGTGATCCTTCATGAGCTTGCCCACTTTGAGCAGCGATGTATCGGGGCCAACGCTGACAACATCGGTGGTCATCCAATTCTGTACAGGCATGCTTCCCTCCGGGGGGATATGTTTCAGGTTATAACGGCGTGGTCGCAGCGACCCGCACGATCCTTTTATACACCAATGTGCCGAGGCTGCACAAGTGCGCGTGCTCAGTTTGCGCGCGCAGACACATTTGGAAGGGGCCGATATGTTTTTATATCTTGATTGCTCTGGCGGCATCAGCGGGGATATGACCCTTGCGGCCCTTGCGCACCTTGGGGTGGATTATGCCCCGCTGTCTGCTGCTCTTGCCCGCGCAGGCGTGGATTGCCGCATTGACGCCAGGGGCGAAACACGACCCGGCGGGCCGGGGCAGATGGTTGCCGTAAGCTGGAATGCCGAAAAGCAGCCACTGCGGCATCCGGCGGATATCGCCGCCATATTTGAAAGGGTTGACGTCTTGCCAGGTGTGCGCGCCCGTGCACTGGCAGCCCTGCACGCGCTGACCGAGGCTGAGGCGCACGCGCACCATGTTGCACCGGCTGAGGTGCACTTTCACGAGGTGGGGGCCATCGATACCCTCGTGGATATTCTGGGTGCGGCCTATGCCGTGGAGGCCCTGGGCGTGAGCCGAATATGCGCCTCGCCCCTGCCGTGGTTTACCGGAAGCGTTGAGTGCGCCCACGGGCGCATCCCGCTGCCCGCGCCCGCAACGGCGTACCTTATGCGCGGCAAGCCGGTTTTTGCCACAGATGCGCGCGAGGAGCTTGTTACACCCACGGGCGCTGCCCTGGTGCACGCCCTGGTAGACCAGTTTGTTCCCGGCCCGGAGGGCATTGCACTTGCGCTTGGCACCGGCTACGGCTCCCGCCCTGCGCCTACGGGCCTGCGGGCATGGCTTGTGGAAGACGGAGCAGGCGGCGCAGACCATGCGCTTGGCGGGCGCGAGAAGGTCATGCAGTTCGAGACCCACATTGATCATCTTAACGGGGAAGACCTGGGTATGGCGCTGGAGGCGCTCTCCTCCATGCCGGATGTTCTTGACGTGCTGTGGCTGCCGGGCGTGGGCAAGAAGAATCGCCCTGCCGGATTGTTGCGTGTGCTGTGCCTGCCCAGCCAGAGAGCTTGTGTGGAAAATGCCGTTTTGCGCCACACCCATACGCTGGGTCTGCGCGTGCAGACGCTTGATCGCGTGGTTGCGCCGCGCCGCGCCGTTTCAGTGGAGATGGCGGGGCAGAGCCTTGCAGCCAAGGAGTATTCCATTGAAGGGCAAAATTATGTGCGACCCGAGGCAGACGCGCTCAAGGCCGCAGCCCAACGGAGCGGCGTGGGCGTCCCGGCCCTGCGCAATGCATGCGCCAAAAATTGATGGGCCTCGGGGCGCACCGCCTGCTCCTTGCATTCTGCGGGTTGGCGCACTAACGGCTTTTTAACATAAAGTTCCATAGCATAACTGCCATCTTGCGCACAGGCTCGAGCTGGCGTAAGGAGGCAATGGGCGAAATGCCCACCCAAGGAGGAACTTTATGCGTATGAAATATGTGTTGAAACCGTTGGCACTGAGCGCCCTTGCCGTGGGCCTGCTCTTGGTGGGCACCCCTGCCGTGCAGGCGGCCCAGAATGGAGATGTCCCCCAAGGGTACAAACAGAAGGGCGACCGTGACGGACGTCAGGACGCTGATCGTGGCGGGCGCCATTATGACCGCAAGGACAGCAAGAACCAACCCAATGGGCGCATGGACGGGCGCCACGACAACCGTAGCGCACAGGGCGAAAAAATGGGCAAGCCCCGCTACGACAACGACAAGGGAGACCGCCGCAGCCCCCGTGGCGACGAGATGGGCCGCCCGCGCGATGACCGCCGTCCCCCGCGCGACATGCAGCAGCGCGATTCCCAGAAGGGGCAGCGCCCCGCTGCGCGCCCTGCTGACAATGATGATGACGTGCGCAATTAGTTCTGGGGGGTTCCCCTGCTAGGATTTGGGCGGTGTGCTCTGCATTCCCCCAGTCACGATAAAAGCCTTCCGCTTCGGAGGGCTTTTTTGTTTGGTTTACGCTCCCGCCTTTTGTTGCGCGCACGTATATTATTCGCCTTGGTACGCCTGCATCGTCATTGGCAGAAAAGGCAAGTTTATTGTCATTGTTGCCAACCACGAGCATGCCCTAGGATGGGTGCATAACTTCAACGCCGGGGTATTCCATTGCCCGGCAAACAGGGAGACGTGTATGCACCAGAATATTCAGCGCAGTCTGCAACCATTGGCCCTTTTACTGGCTCTGTTTGCAGCGTTCTGGCCCATTGGCGTACAGGCGCAAGCCGGGCAAGCATCCGCTCAGGTGGAAAATGGCGATATGTACGATGCCGTTCCCAAACCTGCCTCAAGGCACCTTACTCTTGGCGTTTTGCTCTTCCCCGGATTTGAGATGCTGGATGCCTATGGCCCCATGGAGATGTGGGGCAGTCTCAAAAACGCCCCCACCAGATTTTGGGGAGAAGAATCAGACCGCGTGGACATCCGGCTCGTGACTGTGGCGGCGCAGAAGGGGGCAGTAGCTTCGAATCAGGGGCCAAAAACACTGGCGGAGTACAGCTATACTGACGCCCCTGCGCTGGACTATCTGCTTGTCCCTGGCGGCATCGGCGTTATCCCCCTGTTGCAAGACAAAGCAACCCTGAGCTGGGTACGTGCGCAGGCCAAAAATACCAAGCTCATCATGTCTGTATGCAACGGGGCTTCACTGCTTGCCGCCGCAGGACTGCTGGACGGCAGACTCGCCACCACCAACAAGATGGCGTTCAAGGCTTCCATTGCGCCGGGCCCCAAGGTGCGCTGGGTCGCCAAGGCTCGCTGGGTTGACGGCGGTTCGGTTGTGACGTCGTCGGGAGTTTCTGCCGGTATGGACATGACCATTGCGGTCATAGCCCGCCTGTTCGGTCAGCCGCTGAGCGACTGGGTGGCGCTTGTGACGGAGTACGAGCCCCACCGTGATCCTTCATGGGATCCTTTTGCCGCAAGGGCTGGGCTGTCGGAATAGTATGGTCTGATTACCGTGTGCCGCAGGCGTCGGTTTGGGTCTGCAGAGTTGTGCACGGCACTCCGGGCTGGCACGCGCGCCATAAAAAACAGCAGCGCCCGCATATGCGGGCGCTGCTGTTTTCAGTCAGGGCAACCTGGGCTTAGCCCTGGCATTTCTTCTTAAGGGCTTCGGCAATGGTGGCGCCCATCTGGTGGCAGGCCTTGAGGGCCTCGTGATCGGGCCGCCAGTTGCACTTCACTGGGTCAGCGGGCATTTCCATGTTCATGGAGGCAAGCTGTTCGTGCAGGAACTTGGGGCCTTCGCCCGACCAGCCGTAGGAGCCAAACGCGCCGCCAATGCGGTTCAGGGGGCGCAGACCCTTCATGTAGGTAAGCTGGGCGGCCATGAGGGGCAGCACTGTATTGTTGTGGGTGGGCGAACCGGCAATGACCGCGCCGCAGTCTGCCAGTTCGGTCATGACGGCGCTGTGGTGGTTCTGCTTCACGCTCATGATGCGCGTGGGAACGTTGTTTTCTTCCAGGCCGCTGCAAATGGCGTAGGCCATTGTTTCCGTAGATTCCCACATGGTGTCGTAAAAAACGAGCGCGCGCTGCTGGGGCTTCTGCTCGGCCATGGCGCGGTACATATCGATGATGCCGCGCACGGCCTTTTCACCCCTCTGAATGAGGCCGTGGTCAGGGGCGATCATGTCGATATCGAGCTTTTCCACCACGGGCAGGGTCTTGAGAACCATGGGGGAGTAAGGCAACACAATGTTGAAGTAGTATTCTTTGACGCGGCGCGTGTATTCGCCGTCGTCGCCGAATTCGTCAACAAAGCGTGCGGAACTGGCTATGTTCTGACCAAAGATATCGTTGCTGACCAGCAGCTTGTCTTCAGGAATGTACGAAACCATGCTGTCGGGCCAGTGCAGCATGCGGGTTTCCTGAAACACGATGGTGCGCTTGCCGATGTTGATGCTGTCGCCGCTTTTCACGGCCTGCACGGGCCAGTCTTTGCAGTCAAAATAGCCAGCCATCGACTTGAGGCCGGTCTGCGACACAAAAATCTTTTCCGGCTTGCAACGCTCAATAATGGCTTCCAGCGCGCCAGCGTGGTCAAGTTCCATGTGGTTGCAGATGATGTAGTCGATCTTTTCCGGCTCAAGCACCTGGGCCATGCGGCACAACAGGGTGCCCTCGCAGCCCGAGGCCACGGTATCAAGCAGGACGTTTTTTTCGTCCTTGATCAGGTAGGCGTTGTAAGTCGATCCGTCAGGCGAACGGGAATAACCGTGAAAATCCCTGTGGTCGTAGTCGACAAAGCCGACCCAGAAAATATCTTTTTTTATTTCTACTGGCTGCATGATGTGTCTCCGCAGTGTTGGGGAATCCCCTTCTATAAAAATCCCCGCCCTGCCTTAGGGCAAGGCAAAGCGGGGGAAAGAACGGGGAAAGAAAAAAATTAGGCAGGGGTGAACTGGTCTTTACCCACGCCGCAAACGGGGCAGGTCCAGTCATCGGGCAGATCTTCAAAAGGCACGTTGTCGTTTTCAGCGGGGTCGTATTCGTAGCCGCAAACGCCGCAAACATACTTTTGCATGGCATGTCTCCTGAATATATAATTGTGGCTTGATGCCGTTGTAATAAATGGGAACCGCGTGGTTCCTGCATCAGAAAAAACTAGTTTTCCGCCTTCCAGTGACCGTGCAGATTGCAGTATTCGCGGGCGGTAACCTTGGCAGCGTCAATGGCAAAGAATGCTTCGGGCGCATCGCCGGGCTTCAGGAACTTGGTGTAGCTCCTGCCGTCGGCCAGCAGCTCGATCCATTCAATGTAGTGCTTTTCTTCCATGGGGTGGGCAACGCTGCCGACCTTGACCATGTAGCCGCCATCAACTTTTTCGATAACAGGCACGTGCTTTTCGAGCGCGCCGTCGGTTGCGCCTTCGACCATCAGCTTCATGGGATCGCCACAGCAGACGATGTCTGCGCCGCCGCCGTGGAGAACTTCAACGATATTGCCGCAGTGGGTACACTTATACACTTCGAGTTGCGTGGGCATGAGTCCCTCACTTGTTTTGACAGGTTAGCTTGGGTGGAGGCTGCTGAGCATGCCGCAATCAGCGCGTTCAGCCCCTTACCAAGAAATATTGTGAAAGAAGTGGCCCCCGATGTAAAGTCTTTTTTTTAGCATTGATAATTATTATCATCAAGATAACTAGGGGGAGTAGTTCGGGAGAAGCGCATGAAAAGCCGATTTTCTGGAGTCTGAGCTGGGAGAAAACCTACTTGTTCTGCCCCTTGGACAAGCTTGCTCCTTCCGGGCTGGATGCCGGAGGGGCAAGGGACGTACCCGGTTCTGTGAGCGGGGCATTCGGGGGAGCCGACTCCGCCGGGGAAACCTTGGGCGCTTCAGGCGCGGCAGGGGGGCTTGTTGCTGCACCCTGGGCTTGCTCCGGTTGCGTTGCGTTTGCCGGAGCGGCTTCGGCATCAGAGGCTGCTGCTGGCTTGGTGGGTGCAGCCACGCTGGGGGCTGTGCCTGAAGGAGCTTGCCCGGAGAGGTTGGTTTGTGCCGGTTGCGCAGGCGTGTCTGTTGCGGGCTGGGCTTGCCCCTCATTTGTTGTGGGGGTGGGCGCAGAGGCTGGCGGCGCTTGTGTTTCCACCGGTGCAGCGGGCCTTGTGTCCATGCCGCCGGGAGTGCCGGCAGCGTTGCCACCGGAATCTCCTTCAGCATTTTTGCGGCGCGCGCCGAGCACATTGGGCAGCACGGCCCGCAGATCGCCAGTTACCAGCAAGCCGCTGGGACTCAGGCCCACAAGTTCGCGGGTCAGCGCTGCGGATCGAACCAGCAGACCAGCCTGGCCCCCGCCTTCCACATACATAACGGTGCGCACGTTGAGGGGCAGGTGCAGGACCTGCTGCGCAAAGGAATAGGCTTCCACGGGCTGGCGGCAGTGCATGAAGAGAATCTGCCCGTCGCCGTCCTGCGCCACTGCGGAAATGGAGTAGTGCGGGCCGCCGGGCGACCAGAGGATGCGCCTGTCGGCATTGATCATGCGGTAGTTTTGAATCACAAGATCATAATGATCCATCTGCTGCCGCCACAGCGGGCTATCGCGGTCAAGGATGGCTGCTTTGGGCAGGGTGGGTTCGTCCGGCCCGGCCACAAAAAAAGCGCCAAAACGCTGTACCACGCGCCCGTTGTTCACATGCGAACCCTGGCGCATGTAGCCTGTGCTGGTGGAAGCATCGGGCAGGTACATGCTGGCATTGATGGCCGCAACAAGGTTGTACTGTTCGCCCCACTGGTTCAGCTGGCGGGAGGGGCCGCCATCCTGAGAGCGGGAGCAGAGCGTAAAGTCAAATGCGGCAGGGTCGATACGCAGGACAGTGAGGCGGGCATCGCCTTCATTGAGCTGAAATTCACCAAACAGAAGGCCCGGTTCAAGCTCCCGCCAGTCGGCTCGGCCCTGATCGTCCACGCCGCCTTTGGCTGCTGCGTCAGCGGGCTGCATGGCGTGGGGGTCAGCGGCAAGCAACGCCGGGGCGGCAGGCAGCACAGGCGCGTAACCCTCGGCGGGCAATACCGCTCCTGGGGGCTGATTGCCCTGCTGGTCTGGCGCGGCAAGGCCGGGCCGGGGCATGGCTACAGTGCAACAGACAATCAGGGCAGCCAGCCAAGTGGACGGCAGACTGCGGATTACCCGACATGCGGGCCGGATTGCGTCCGTTGCTATAAAGAAAAACTGCCGGGTATTCATGTCTTGCCGTCTATTTTTATTGTCCGTAACCTGCATTACGACCGCTTTTGCCATTTGGCAAGGTGCGATGGCACATTTTTATTGACATATCAATTTATCTTGATATAAACATAAACAATCACGCCGCAGTAATTTAGTGGGCTGCGGGCATATCGCGCCAAGGAGTCTTTCCATGCATATCGGCAAAATGATCCGGGAACTTTCGGCCCCTTTTTACTCTTTGGAGTTTTTTCCTCCTTCTGACACGGCCCAGTTGCCTGATTTTTATGCCACGGTGGATCGCCTGCGCGCGCTCAACCCCCTGTTTGCGTCAGTAACCTACGGTGCCGGAGGTGCGCGTCAGCAGAATACCCTTGCCGTTACGGCAGAGCTGGCGCGGCGGGACATTACTGCCATGGCGCATCTCACATGCGTGGGCGCGGAGCCTCAATCCATCGCCGCATTTTTGCATGACTTGCAGGCTTCCGGCGTCAACAATGTGCTGGCCCTGCGCGGCGACGCGCCCGCAGACAAACCGTGGGACTGGAACAAAGCCCACTTTCGCCATGCCTCTGATCTGGTGGCCTTTGCCCGCGAGCAGCAGCCCGGCCTGGGCATAGGCGTAGCTGCCTATCCCGCCCCGCATCCCGAATCGCCCACCTTTGCGGAAGACAGGCGGTGCACGGCTGAAAAAATGCGCGCCGGGGCGGATTTTGCCCTGACCCAGTTATTTTTTGACGCCCGCGAGTATGAAGATCTGGTAAGCCATTTGCGCGGGCAGGGCATTACCACGCCGGTCATCCCCGGTATCCTGCCCATTCAGAGCTTTGACTCGCTGCGGCGGGTGCTCTCGCTATGCGGGGCCAATATTCCGGGCAAGCTCTACCTTGCCCTTGAGAAGGCCAATAATGATGGAGGTGCGGAAGCCGTGCGGCAAGTGGGCCTTGATTACGCGGTGCGGCAGATACGCAGTCTGCTTGATGCCGGCGCACCGGGCATCCACCTGTATACCTTGAACAAGGCTGATATGTGCCTGCGGCTGGCTGAAGCCGTTGGTACGCTTTAGACCTGTTGCCTTTGAAGGTGTGCGTTTTCAAGGGGTCAGGGCGTTCGCTCTGGCCCTGAAAAGCTCAAATTGACCATGCATGCGGGGCGTATTGACCACCCCGCGTGCTCAAGGCTACTCTGCCGACATGAGTTCATCCATCGAAAAAGGACACGGCTGGCTGCTTGTGGCCGTGTGTACCTCCCTGTTTTTTATGCCGTTCATGATGGCCGGAGTGAACGCTGTGCTGCCGCCGCTGGGGCAAAGCCTCCATGCCAGCGCGCGCGAACTGGGCCTCATGGGGGCCTTTTATTCTATGGGCCTGGCTGTGTTTCAGCTTGCCAGCGGCAGCATGGGCGACATCTGGGGGTATCGGCGCATATTCTTGTGGGGCATCGCCCTGTTTGCCCTTGCCGGAGCCTTGCTGGGTTTTGTCAATTCTGTGCCGCTGTTTCTGCTGCTGCGTTTTGTGCAGGGGGTGGGGGGGGCCATGTTCAACGCCTGCGGTCTGGCCCTGCTGGCCTCGGCGGCTCCTGAGGGGCGCCGCGCCTCCTATCTTGGCTACAGCGGATCATCAGTGTACGCGGGCATTGCCTGCGGGCCGCCTGTTGCGGGCTTTGTGGCCGGGTGGCTTGGCTGGCAATGGTTGTTCTGGGGCAGCGCTCTGGCGTCCGTGGGTGTGCTGCTGCTGATGAAATATCGCGTCAAGCTTGAATGGCGCATGGCCAAGGGCAAGCCCTTTGACTGGAAGGGGTGCTGCATCTATGCGGGAGCCATGACGGCCCTGACTTTTGGCTCGTCCGAGCTGGCCGATGCTCCGGCTCTGGCTGGCGGCCTGCTGGTGGCCTTTGTGGGGCTGATGGCTGCTTTCTGCGTCAAGGAGCTGCGGAGCGACTATCCCCTGCTTGATCTGCGGCTGCTTGCCCGCAACAGGGTCTTTGCCCTGTCTTCACTGGCCGCGTTCATCAACTATAGTTCTTTTTTCGGCATCGTGTTTTTTTTCAGTCTGTACCTCCAGTTCGGGCGCGGTATGACCGTGCAGCAGGCCGGGCTCTTTCTTGCGCTCCAGTCTGTAATGCAGGTCATGACCACCCCTGTTGCCGCGCGGTTGTGCGGCAGGTTTGAACCGGGCAAGGTCAGCGCGGCGGGCATTGCCCTGTGCGGGCTGGGCCTTGTTGTGTGCGGGCTTTTGCGGGTGGATTCGCCCATGTACGTGCTGGTTCTGGCCCAATGCCTGCTCGGCGTTGGCATAAGTTTGTTTGCGCTGCCCAATACCACCATTATTCTTGAGAGCGCAGGACGCGACCGGGTGGGGCAGGCCGCAGGGCTCACGGGCGCTGTGCGTACAGGCGGCCAGCTCTTCAATATGACGCT
This sequence comes from Desulfovibrio sp. UIB00, assembly GCF_022508225.1. Lineage (NCBI taxonomy): Bacteria > Pseudomonadati > Thermodesulfobacteriota > Desulfovibrionia > Desulfovibrionales > Desulfovibrionaceae > Desulfovibrio > Desulfovibrio sp. UIB00. Next base: position 627,996 of record NZ_JAETXJ010000001.1, read on the forward strand.
CATAACGCTGACCCTTGGGCTTTTTCTTGGCAGCGAGCCAGCTGGCACGCATAATATTGAGGCCTTTATGGGAGCCATGCGCGTTGACCTGATAATCTTTGGCGTGCTCAACCTCTTGGCTGTGGGCTGCGCATTGGCCCGCAACCGCCGTTGATCGCCATTTATATCGCCCGTTGATTGTCTGTACCCTTGCGGACAGCCATGCCGCGCCTTTTGCAAAAAATGCATCAGGGCCGCAGAGAAAAATGCCTCGGGGCAAATCTAAAGTTTTTATCGGTTCTGCCGAAAAAGGTTGAAGGACGGATAACGCCATGGCCGACGCAACCTCCGCGCAACTGCGCATGATGCTACAGGGGTATGAACAGCAGCTGCTGGCAGCCCGGCGTCTTGCAAGGCTCAGAATGCGGCGCAGAGTTGCCGAAGGCGATGACCCCAGCGACCCTGATCCTTCTGTCAGCCGCCACATGATGGTTGAGACGGTCGCCCGCGAACTCTACGAAACCCTGCTCTATACCGGAAGCGACAATCCTGTGGTGGAGGAAATCCGCCAGGAACTTGGCCGTGAGGTGGGGCAGGAAGTGCAGTTTACCTATCCGCCAGGCGGCAGACTGCGTATAGTGGGGCAAGGGCCGGAAGGCCTGGAACCCTTATCGGATGAAAAACTGCGTGCGACCCGTAACGCCCTGTGGCGCGTCACACGAAAAAAAGTTGACGAAAGCATGCTTGACGAACCGCCTGCCATTTAGGTCGGCAGCAGGTTGAGCAAGCGGAGAGAACTATGGAAATTCAGGGAAAGATCAATACGCTTCTTGATCCCTACAGCAACACGGCCAACCTTGAAAAGAGCGGCGAGGCCAGACTTAAGGGTAGAGCCAGCGCCACACCTCCTGAAGGCTCGCAAGGGGATACCGTCAGTGTATCGCAGGATGCTCTGCTGCTGACGGAAGCACGGCGCACAGCCCAGAATACGCCCGATGTGCGCGCCGAAAAGGTGGAAGCATTGCGTATTCAGGTCTCCAACGGCACCTACAAGCCTGACAGCAAGCTTATTGCCGCCAATCTTGTGCGTGAGGAGCCGGGTCTGTTCAGGTAGGCACGCCATGACGCGGATTTTTGAATCGGCGCAGAGCAGACAGGTATTTTCAATGTTGACCTGCTTGGGCGGCAGTCGCAAGTAATCGCCCAATAAATACTTGAAAAGAGCGGTCAGGGAGCAGAATCCCTGGCCGCTCTTTTTTTGTATGTAGAAAACTCCCCGCTAAGCGGGGAGTTCCAAAAAGGCGAAGCCTATC